>NZ_JBMAMH010000015.1:0-77451 GCF_058148645.1 Flexivirga sp. YIM B11880 | reverse complement strand
CGTTCGCGAACCGGAGGCTCAGGACCCGGTCACCGAGGCCGGCGCGGGCGAGCTGCCGGCGCAGCCGCGCGATGATGCGCGCGGCCTCCGGTGTGTCCGGCTGAACGCTCTCCCCTGCTGCCCTGGCTGCGCCACGACCGGCCAGCAGATTGTCGTTGTATGGCGAAAGTCGCTCTCGCCACAGCGAATCGACCTGCTCCAGCAGTGCTGCGCGCGTGCCGTTGTTGCCGAGCAGCACGTCGGCGACGGCATACCGCTGCTCGTCGGTCGCCTGAGCGGCGATCCGCGCCGAGGCCTCCCCCGCCGTCATACCGCGCAGCTCGGCCAGCCGCTCGGCGCGCACCTGCTCCGCGGCGTCCACGATCACGCAGAGGTGGTGGTCCGGCGCCAGGCCGGCCTCCACGAGCAACGGCACGTCGTGCACCACGATGGCGTTGCGCGGCGCGGCATCGCGCAGCTGCGTCGTCAGCTCCTGGACCCGCGGATGGGTGATCTCCTCCAGATCACGCCGCGCCCCCTCGTCGGCGAAGACGATCGCGCCGAGAGCGGCGCGGTTGAGTGATCCGTCCGGCAGCAGCACGTCGGCACCGAAGCGGGCGGCGATCTCCGTCAGTCCGTCACTGCCCGGCTCCACCACCTGCCTGGCGAGCCGGTCGGCGTCGATCACGACGGCTCCGAGTTCGGCGAATCGTGCCGAGACGGTTGACTTTCCGGAGCCGATGCCGCCGCTGAGTCCCACATAGAGCACCCGACGACTCTAGTGAACGGTCAGCTGCCGGCGAGCCTCGCCAGGTGCGTCCGCGGGATCTTCCTGATGCGGGTGGCCGGCAGGCCAGGGAGCGCCCCCACAGACCGACCGTCGGTCCTTCGGCCCGGGACTGATGGTCCGCGTCGCACAGCAAAGACCCCCGGAATCGCGAGGATTCCGGGGGCCTTTGGTTGTTGAGCTACAACCGACGGTCAGCCGATCAGTTGCCGGTGAGCTTCTCGCGCAGGGCGGCGAGAGCCTCGTCCGAGGCCAGCGTGCCCTCGGCCGGAGCGGCCGGCGCGCTGGTGCTCGACGAGCTGCCGCTGTCGCGGGAGTCCGAGGAGTAGGACGTGCCGCCCGAAGCGGCGCTGGCCGCGGCGTCGGCGTCGTCCTTGCGAGCCTGCTCGATCTGCGCCTGGTGCGACTCGTAGCGGGCGTGCGCCTCGGCGTACTGCTTCTCCCACTTCTCGCGCTGGGCCTCGAAGCCTTCGAGCCATTCGCCGGACTCCGCGTCGAAGCCCTCGGGGTATTTGTAGTTGCCCTGCTCGTCGTACTCGGCGGCCATGCCGTAGAGGGTCGGGTCGAACTCGGTCGCGGCAGCGGCGTCGTCGTTGGCCTGCTTGAGGCTCAGCGAGATGCGGCGACGCTCGAGGTCGATGTCGATGACCTTCACGAAGATCTCCTGGCCGACCTGGACGACCTGCTCCGGCAGCTCCACGTGACGCTCGGCCAGCTCGGAGATGTGGACCAGACCCTCGATGCCGTCCTCGACGCGGACGAATGCACCGAACGGCACCAGCTTGGTGACCTTGCCCGGCACGACCTGGCCGATCGCGTGGGTGCGGGCGAAGTGCTGCCACGGGTCTTCCTGGGTCGCCTTCAACGACAGCGAGACACGCTCGCGGTCCATGTCGACGTCCAGCACCTCGACGGTGACCTCGTCGCCGACCTCGACGACCTCGGACGGGTGGTCGATGTGCTTCCAGGACAGCTCGGACACGTGGACCAGACCGTCGACGCCGCCGAGGTCGACGAACGCACCGAAGTTGACGATGCTGCTGACCACACCGGAGCGGACCTGGCCCTTCTGCAGCTCCTTGAGGAAGGTCGTGCGGACCTCCGACTGGGTCTGCTCGAGCCAGGCGCGACGGGACAGGACCACGTTGTTGCGGTTCTTGTCCAGCTCGATGATCTTGGCCTCGATCTCCTTGCCGACATACGGCTGGAGGTCGCGGACGCGACGCATCTCGACCAGCGACGCGGGCAGGAAGCCGCGCAGGCCGATGTCGAGGATGAGGCCGCCCTTGACGACCTCGATGACGGTGCCGGTGACGACCCCGTCCTCTTCCTTGATGGTCTCGATGGTGCCCCAGGCGCGCTCGTACTGCGCACGCTTCTTGGAGAGGATGAGGCGGCCTTCCTTGTCCTCCTTCTGGAGAACGAGGGCTTCGACCTCATCGCCGACCGCCACGACCTCGCCGGGGTCGACGTCGTGTTTGATGGACAGCTCACGCGAGGGGATGACGCCCTCGGTCTTGTAGCCGATGTCGAGCAGGACCTCGTCCCGGTCGACCTTGACGATGACACCGTCGACGATGTCGCCGTCATTGAAGTGCTTGATCGTCGCGTCGATCGCGGCGAGCAGCTCCTCCTCGGATCCGATGTCGTTGATCGCGACCTGGGAGGTGGTAGTGGCAGTCATGTAGTAGGAAACCTTCGGTGGACACTAGAGATGGACAATGTGTTGAAATGTGAATGGCGTCCGCTAGCTGACGGGAAATCAGCGGTGCCGGCGCGTCATCGGCGAGAAACCCCGCCGCCGACGTAGTGCCGAGATGGAACCCCTCACACGCACATGCGTGCGCGTGTTGATCTTATCGGGCCGTCCACAGCTGGGTCAAAAGACCCCTACGCGGGCATCTTGACATGAGGCAACACGAAGAGCGCCGACCGCACCGAGGACACGAACTGGCTGGGGTCCCCACGAAGTCGGGGTGGCGAAGGGAATTGAATTCGGACATGGACGCCTTCGGAGTCGGACGGCGATCGGCCGGTTCTGCGGAAACCCGGGCCGCCAATCGCGATTGGTGGGACGACGAGGCGGTCGCCTATTACGCCGAGCACGGCAGCTTCCTCGGCGACCGCGAACTGGTCTGGGGCCCGGAAGGTTTCACCGAGACCGAGTTGGGACTGCTCGGACCGCTGGCCGGCCGGGACGTGCTGGAGATCGGCTGCGGGGCGGCGCAGGGCGGCCGGTATGTCGCCTCCCGTGGCGCCCGCGTCGTGGCGACCGACCTGTCCGCCGGGATGCTGCGCCAGGCCGTGACGATCGATGCCGGAGCCGACGTCGGCCTCCCCCTCGCGCAGTGCGATGCGACAACGCTGCCGTTCGCGGATGCATGTTTCGACGTCGTCTTCACGGCATACGGCGCGGTGCCGTTCGTAGCGGACAGTGCCGCGGTGATGCGCGAGGCGGCGCGGGTCCTCCGTCCCGGCGGGCGTTTCGTCTTCTCGACCACGCACCCGATCCGCTGGGCGTTCCCAGACGCGCCCGGGGCGGAGGGGCTGTTCGCGGACCGGTCGTACTTCGACCGCACGCCATATGTCGAGGAGGGCGATGACGGCGCCGCGACCTACGTCGAGCACCACCGGACGCTGGGCGACCGCGTGCGCGAGATCGTCGCAGCCGGACTCATCCTGGTCGATCTGGTCGAACCCGAGTGGCCGGAACGCAACCGGCAGGTGTGGGGCGGCTGGTCGCCCACTCGGGGGCGGGTCATCCCGGGCACCGCGATCTTCGTGACCCGCACGCCGTCGTTGCCGCACACAGCCGGCAACGGGTGAGGCTGCTGACCGCCGCCGGAGACCGTCAGGAGTCCTTGTCGAGCCGGACCGTCTTGTCGGAGTTGTCGTGGAGCAGTCCGGAGATCCCGCCGTCCGTGTCGTCGCCGTAGCCGGAGCCATCGTAGTCGTCGGTAGCCTGGTGGCGACCAGAGGTACCGTCCCGGCCGAACAGCAGCGCCATCAGGACGCCCCCGATGATCAGCAGCAGACCGAGGATGCCGAGGATCCAGGGAGCGAGCTTGAGCGCCTTCAGCTGGGACGCCTTGCCCTTGTATTCGTCGACGTTGGACTGCACCGTCGCGTTGTCGAAGATCGAGTTGGTCTTCAGGACGACGACCGACTTGTCGGTCTTGGGGTCGGTGAGCCATTCCTGCTGGTTTTCCTGCACCTTGATGAAGGCGCCGGTCTGGGGTTCGACCCAGATGGTGCGGTGGTTGGTGTAGGAGAACTGACCCTTCACACCGGGACTGTTCTGCGCTCCGCCGAACAGAAAACCCGGAACTTCCTTCGATGGTGAGATGGCCAGCCGCTGCCGCGGGACCGTGCCCTCGAAGCGGTAGACGCTCAGGCCGTCGATCGTGTCGGTGCCGGCGTACTTCATCGGCATGGTCTTCTCGATCTTGCCGTCCCAGTACTGATAGGTCGTCTTCTGGGTGCCGAACGGGAACTTGACCGTGTAGCCCGTGTGCTCGATCGCCTGACCGTTCTCCTGGTCACCGCTCCAGTTGACGATCTTGCCGGTGTGGCGCTCCACGGCGTACTTCTCGGTGAACGCCTCCTGCGCGGTCTTGGTCTCCGGGATCGAGGAGAACTGCCACCTGTTGAAGATGACCGCGTTGTGACCGAACTGCTTGCTCTCGTCCTTCTGGGCGACCGCGCCGACCGTCGTGGTCAGGGTCGTGTGCACGAACTTCAGGGTGCCCGCGTCGAAGATGTAGGCGTTGTTGTCGACGGCGACCTGTTTGGTGTTCTGGTCGAGCGGTATGACGGCCAACTTGTCGAACGCATAGAACTTCAGGAGCAGCGCCATGGTCACGAAGAACGCGCCGAATCCGATCACGATCGCGGATTTCCGCACTGTCTGAACCTCCGGGTATGAACTGGAACTTACCGGACAGTAGCATCATCCGTGCGAGTTGTGTCACACCCGGACGCGCGTTCTGCAAACAGCGTTCGGACAACCGCATCCAGGGCTGATTCCGCTGCATTCACGAGGACCGGGGCGACACCGGCAGCCTCCGCCGCGGCGACATCCGAGGGCTGGTCGCCGATCAGCACACACCGGGCGGGATCGGCCCAGGGCGCCCTGCGGAACGCCTCGCGCAGCAGGCCGGTACGAGGTTTGCGGCACGCGCAGGTCGCCTCGGCGTGGGGGCACACCTGCACCCCGTCCAGGTGGGCGCCGCCCGCTGCGAGTTCCGCAACCAGCCGGCGGTGAACCGCGAGCAACTGCGTCCGGGTCAGCTCACCGATCGCCAGCCCGCGCTGGTTGGTGAGCAGCACCACCGCAGCTCCCGCAGCGTTGCACGCGCGGACCGCATCCACAGCCCCGGGCAGCAGCACCAGGTCGTCCGGGTCGGCGACGTAACCAGGCCGGTGCACGTTGAGCGTCCCGTCCCGGTCCAGCAGGACCAGGTCGTATGGCGACCCGCCCGCACCGGCCGGTCGTGCGATCGGGGTGCGGTCCTCGCCGAGCAGCTCAGTGTCCCGAAACTCGACGGAGACACTGCTCCCTGCCGATCGGGGTCCCCGCGAAGTATCGGAGGAGCGGCGGGGTCCCTGCGAAGTATCCGGAGGAGCGGAGCGGGGGAGGAACTTCGTGGGGTGCCGGGGCGGGGGAGAACTTCGTGGGGTGATCATTCCTGGCAGACGACGTCGACAGCCTCGCACCACACGTGCGTCCAGAGCATGTGCGCCTCCTGGATGCGCGGCGTCTCGTCCGACGGGACGACCAGCACGTGGTCGGCCCGGCCGCTGAGGTCGCTCCCCCGCCGACCGGTCAGCACGATCGTGAGCAGACCCTGCTCCCGGGCGAGCTCGAGTGCCCGGAGGATGTTCTTGCTCGCGCCGCTGGTGCTCATCGCGAGCAGCACGTCCCCGGGCCGGCCGAGCGCGGCGACGCCACGAGCGAACGTCTCGTCATACGCATAGTCGTTGGCGACGGCAGTGATCGAGCTGAGCGATTCGGCCAGATTGACCGCCGGCAGCGGCGCGCGGTCCAGGATGCACTTGCCGATGAACTCCGCCGCGACGTGACTGGCGATCGCTGCCGAGCCGCCGTTGCCGGCGACCAGCAGCGTGCCGCCCTCGACGAGCGCGTCGAGCAGCGCAGTCCCCGCAGCGTCGACCTGGTCGACGAGTCCCGGCTCGGCCAGGTCGCGGGCCAGAGCCGCCCAGGCGGCCAGCCCGATCCGCTGGCGGTCGGAGATCGCCGGCCCGCGGTGCTGGGGCGGTACCTCGTGCAGTGCGTGACCGTCCGGCATCAGTGTTGTCCTCTCCAGGTGGTGACCCCGTGCTGACTGAAGGTGATCTCCGACAGCGTCAGCCCGAGCGCGAGCAGCTTCTGCGCGACGATGTGCCGCCGCTCGAACTCGCACACGAACACCAAGTGTCCCCCACCGCCCGCACCGGTCACCTTGCCACCCAGCGCTCCGCAATCGAGCGCGGTGGTCACTGCTTTGTCGATCAACGGTGTCGAAATGCGTTCGGACATCTTGCGTTTCTCGGTCCACGCCTCGCCGAGCAGGCGCCCGAACGCGTCGACCTCGCCGCGCACGAGCGCGACTTTCATCCGCTCGGCGAGTTCTTTCTGCGCGCGGAGTCCCTCCAGCGCCTCAGCGTTGCCGGTCTCGTAACGCGCCCGCTGGTCGTCGATGATGTGGTCGCTCACCCGCGTGTTGCCGGTGAACGCCAGCAGCATGTTGTGCTCCAGCTCGTGCACCGTGTCGTCCCGCACGCGGAGCGGATTGACGATCACCTGCTCGGGCTTGAACTCGATGTAGTTGAAACCGCCGAAGGCGGCGGCGTACTGGTCCTGGGAGCCACCCGGTATGGCGAGGTCCTCGCGCTCCAGCCGGTAGGCCAGCTCAGCGACGTCGTAGGGCGTGAGGTCCAGGCCGCAGTGCTGGGCGACCAGCCCGATGACCGAGACCATGACGGCGCTGGACGAGCCGAGACCGGAGCCCGGCGGCGCCTGCGTGTGCAGGAAGAGGTCGAACCCGCCGGACGCCCGCGCGCCCTCGATGTCACGGACCCGCTTGATCGCGGCCTTCGGCAGATCGAGCTTGCCGTCGTACTCCACCGGCTCGTCGATGCCGAAGTCGATCGCGGTGCCGTAGTCGAGTGAGCGGACCGTCACCTGCCCGTCGGTGCGCGGCCGTAGCGTGCTGAACGCGAACGCCGAGATCGTCGCCGACAGCACCGCGCCGCCCTCTCGTTCGGGGAACGGCGTAACGTCGGTGCCGCCACCGGCGAACGAGATGCGCAGCGGTGCTCGTGCGCGGAGCACCGGCCGGCTGCGGTCGATCGCTCCGTCCGACGGCAGCAGGTCATCGCGTGCGGTCATCCCGTGTGTCGGCCTTCCGGAAGATGCGGGCGGGTGGAATCTACTGCAGAGTAGCTGCCGAACACTCGACGACGGAGGATGCGTGACCCGCTATCGCCTCATCGACGGCCTGCGTGGGCTCGCAGCTCTGCTCGTGCTGTTGTCCCACGTCGGTTTCTGGACCGGTGCGGACGGTCTGGACCTGTCGGGCGGGCTCTTGGCGCGGGGCGACAGCGGGGTCGCAGTGTTCTTCGCGATCAGCGCATTCCTGCTGCTACGGCCGTGGATCGCGGCGGGCGCAGGCGTGGCGGCACCGCAGGAGATGCGCGTCTATGTCGTGCGTCGGGCCGCGCGCATCCTGCCGGCCTACTTGCTCGCGCTGGCCGGGGTGGTCGTCGTGGCCGGGACGTGGGGTGCGGTCGGTGGCGGCGGGGTCGGCGGCGCACGGAAACTGGTCGCGCATCTGCTGCTGGTGCAGGCGTATGCCGACACGTCATACCAGTCGTTCAGCCAGACGTGGAGCCTCACCACCGAGGTCACCTTCTACGTGCTGGTGCCGGTCATCGGCGCTGCCCTCGGGCGATTGCTGCAGCGGTCGCCGCGGGCGGTGTATGCCGTCCTTGCGGCCACCGTGGTGGCGGGCGTCGGGATCCAAGGTGCGACGGCGGCGTGGACGCACGCGAATCCCACCTCGCACGCCGGCGTGCTGGGGACGAGCGTGCTCGGCCATGCCGCGTGGTTCGGGGCAGGCGCGGTGCTCGCGGTGGCTGTGCAGACCGGGCAGCTGGACCGGTTGCGTGCCGTCGGTGTCGGCACCTGGCTGGGTGCCGCGGCGGTCGTCTACCTCATTGCCTCGAGCGGGATTGCCGGTCCGCGCGACCTGCACGCGCCGACCGTCGGGCAAGCGACGGCCAAGGAACTGCTCTACACGTTGATCGCCCTCCTCCTGCTGCTGGCCGCCGTGCGCGGACCGTCGGACGAACGGTGGCTGGCGGTTGCCGAATCGCCGGCGACCCGCTTCGCCGGCGACGTCTCGTACGGCGTGTTCCTCTGGCACGTGCTGGTGCTGCAGGTGATCTATCTGGCGTCCGGCTGGGCGCTCTTCACCGGGCCGTTCAGTGCGGTGCTTTTCGCGGTGCTCGTCTTCAGCGTGCTGATCGCGTGGGCGTCGGCGGCGCTGCTGGAGCAGCCGGTGCTCCGACAGGTGCACCGCCGGACCCGCACGCCGCGCGTGCCAGCGCGGCAAGGGTGACCGTCGCGAGCAGCTGACCCGCGATTGCCCCGGCGGACTGCGCATCGACGACACCGAGGGACGCCAGCGCCACACATGCCGTCACCAGCGCGCCGACCGCGGTGTGACGCAGCCACCGCCACGGTGTCACCGCTGCGACGAGGCCGGCAAGCACGCCGGCCGGCCCCGCCACCAGGAAACCCACGAGCACCGCCGCGACCACGCCTCTCACGTCGGTCGAGCGCCGTCCTGAGTAGCCCGGAGCTTGCGACGGGCGTGTCGAAGGGTAGGCCGGAGCGCCAGCGGAGGCCGTATCGAGACCACATGGGCGATGCACGTGGTCTCGACACGCAATTCCTCCGCTTCGCTCCCCCATCGATACTCGACCGACGTGGGGTGCCGGACCACGTGCTCGCCGACAGACCATCGCCGCGGCGCAGAAGATCAGTAGCAACGCGAGTGCGACAAGGCCGCCGAGGAGCAGCCCGAGTCGCTGTGGCGTCGTCGGCGTGAAGCGCATGGTGACGGTGTCGGATCCGGTGCTGGTCACGCGGAAGCCCTGCCGCCAGCCGTCGACCTCGACGGGCCGGAGCCGGTGACCGGTGCTGTCCGTCGCCTGCCAGCCGGCGTTGAATCCCTCGTGCAGAGCCACGATTCCGGCCGGTCCGGCGCCGAGCGCGACGGTGCGTTTGCCGGAGTCGCTGGTGACGGCGGTGACACTGCGGGCGCTGCTCGCGGCCGCCGGGTTCTTGCCGAAGCTCGCGAATTGCGGTGCCAGACCGCGCGATCCGGTGATGGTGATGGTTTCGGTGCTTGGTCTCGATACACCTCCCCCGCTTCGCTCCTCCGGCACTCGACCAGCGCTTCNCGAAGCTCGCGAATTGCGGTGCCAGACCGCGCGATCCGGTGATGGTGATGGTTTCGGTGCTTGGTCTCGATACACCTCCCCCGCTTCGCTCCTCCGGCACTCGACCAGCGCTTCCACCCACGCCGCTCGACCGACGTTGACAGGTGGTGGCCTCGACGAGGGCTCCTCGCTTCGCTGGTCCACCCTTTAGCTGCAAGGGGATTCGCGCGGTGCGGCCGATCGACCGCACCGCGACCGAACCCGCCGCACCGCACGTCGTCGGCACGGCCGCACCGGTCGAGCGCAGCCAGACAACGCCGCGCAGCTGCGCGTCACCGGTCAGGTGCACCTGCCGGGTGATCGTCGCCCCGTCCTCCGGCAGCCGACTGAGCAGCAGCGTCTGTGTGGAGAGGACGACGGACTGCGGCACGTCGATGACCGATCCGAGAGTCGTTCCGGCGGCGCGCATTTCGACGATGCCGAGCACCGGGTCGATCGCGTCTCCTGGAGCCGACAGCCGGACCTCGACCGAGGTTGCACTCGTGCGCGGCACCGGAACGCTGAGGGTTGTGCGGCCGCGCACGGCGATCGTGCGGCTGTGTCCGCCCACGACCACCTGCAGGCGGTCGGGCAGCGTCGCATTCTGTGGCGGACCGGCCAGCCGCAGCCAAACACGGGAGACGTCCGTCGCGCGCAACGTCCCCCGCAGCCACGCAGTGCGCTCGTGATCGCCGGTCAGCCACGCGGTCCCCTCGTCGCCGTCGAACGCGGCCGCCGGGCCGTCCCGAACGCCGAGGTAGTGCCGCGTGAACGGATCCGCTGCCGACGAGGAGACCTGGACGTCCTGCCAGCCGATCCACTCTCGCGCCGGCTGCTCGGCAGCATCGGTCGCCGGCGGCAGATCCTTCGCGCCGATCCTCGTCGGCTCGGCGTCAGTGCGCGTCAACACCGGGCTGTAGGCGAAAGCCGTTGGTACCCCGTTGTTGTACGCCCGCCACGGCATCGTGTCGGTGACGACGTCCGGGTGCTGCGAGGTCGCCGACTCCAGCTGCATCCATTGACTCGGTGCGAGCAGGCCGGCGGCATACAGCGGGAAGAGCGACTCGGGGCCGCCGGCAACGGTGACCGGCGGGGTGCCGTAGACGGTGGCGCCTTGGGCGACGCCGGTCGCCACGTCATACACGGTGAGCGACGAGGCCCCCGTGCCGTAACTCGCCGCGACCCGGAACCCGGGCGACAAGCGCAGCGTCCGCTCGACGCGCTGCCAGGGCTGAGCCTGCACCGACGGCGCCAGATCGCGCCGCAATACCACTCGGGTGATGCCGAGCCGGGCCAGTCCGGCGGCGAGCGAGGGTTGCGCCTCCCCCGACGCGGCGAGCTGGTCGACCGCGTCCAGGATCCGGGTCGACCCCGGGATGCCGAGCGGTGCCGCCTCCCGCGTGACCACAGGTGAGATCGCGAGCGCGGACAACGGCTCGTCGGTCGTCGACCCCCAGGTGTAGGTCGGCGTGCGCGAGTTGGGCAGCAGCATGGTCGATCCACCGGAAACCCGTGCCGCAGCGTCGATCCGGTGCGCAACCTGCGTCCACTGCGTCGGTATGGCGGCATACGCGTCGGCGGCGCCCACGCGTCCCTGCCAGATGGGCGTGGCGGCGACCGCGATGGCCAGCGCGATCGCCGCCGGCACGAACCGGTCACGCGTCTTCGCCGACACCGAGACGCGGTCCAGCACCGCCGCGAGGCCGATCACCAAGGGCAGCCGCAGGATCGGGTCGGCCTTGTGGACGTTGCGCAACGGCGCGAGCGACCCGTCCAGCAGGTCTCGGACCGGCCCGGAGAATGGGCTGCCGGCACTGCCGCCGTGCCCGAGGCTCAAGAACATCACCGCCCCGACCGCGCACCACAGCGTCCAGCGCGCCAGATGTCCACGCTGCCGCAGCAGTCCCCAGACCCCGACGGCCGCCACCACACCAGTAGCGATGATCGCGGTGACCGACTGCGCCAGCACCCAACCTCCTTGCCAGACAGGGTGATCCGCGCTGTCCAGGATGTACGCGATCCAGTCGTCGGCGCCCCGGAACACGTTCGGCACGGACGTCACGGCGGTGGTGATCGACGCCGTCTCGATGTAGTCCAGGAAGGGGTAGGCATACCGGCCGAGCACCAGCAGCGGCAGCAGCCACCAGAGCGCGCCGAGCAGGACGGCGATGACCCACAGCGCGAGCCGGCGTCGCGCGACCGGGTGCGTGAGCAGGAAGGCGAACGGCAGCGCCAGCACGATCCCGGACGCGGTGGCGTTGACGCCGCCCAGTGCCGCGGTCAGCGCACCCGCGAGCGCGAGCGCGCGGATCAGGGCCGCCCGGCCGAGTTCCCGCCGGACCAACGGCAGCACCGCGACCACCAGCCAGGGTGCGAGCGCCATCGGCCAGGCCTCGATCGAGATGACGGGCAGGACCGTGAGCATCCGCGGTGCCAGGGCGTATGCCGCGCCTCCGGCGATCGCAGGCAGCGGGCCGGCAACACCGAGCCGGCGGATCAGTCGGTGAGCGCCGAGGAACGACATCACGAGCAGCACGGTCCACCAGATCCGCTGGGTCGCCCACGCAGGGACCGCGAGCGAGCGGCAGACCCCGAAGATCGGTCCCATCGGGAAGAGGTAGCCGTAGGCCTGGTTCTGCAGCTCGCCGAGCCCGGCGTGGTTGTTCCACGCGTCGAGCGAGCGACCGAGGTAACGCCACGGCGAGATGGTCAGGTCGATCTTGGTGTCCGGCTCGGTGCGTCCCGACGAGACCAGCCACGGCAGGATGACGAAGACGGCCAGCATGAGCAGCAGCCGGACACGGTCGAGCAGTGGCCGGAAATCGGGCGCGGGCGGGGCGGCCGGCTCGTCATACACGGTCTGCAACTCGCTCACCGGCGTCGCAGGATCAGCAACAGGTTCCACGTCACGAACTCCCGGAGGCCGGGCACACGCAGCACGTGCCGTGCCCCGTCCGGGAGGTAGCGCGGGCGCGCGACCAGCACGTCCACGTCCGGCTGCTGTCGCGCCCAGTGCAGCCCTTGCGCAACACTGACCCGGAACAGCGTGCTGTCCACGGTGTTCTTCGGCGGGTGCCCGTGCCGGCGGGCGTAGCGACGCGCCGCGCGCTGCCCGCCGAGCCAGTGCCAGGGCGAGGTTTCGTGGCCGCCCCAGGGCGAGAGCCAATTGGTGTAGGACAGAAACACCAGGCCGCCCGGGCGCACCACGCGGACCATCTCGTCGGCGGCGTGCTCCGGACGCCGCACGTGTTCCCAGAGATTGCTGCTGAACACCACGTCGACGCTTCGATCGGCGAACGGGAGCGCCTCCGCGGTCGCCACCACCCCGCCGTCGTGCACCGACGGCACCGTCGGGTCGTGGTCGATCGGCACGTACGTCGCGCCGGCGGCGCGGAACGCGTGCGCGAACTCGGCGGGTCCGGCACCGACGTCGAGGACGTGGGCACCGTCCAGCGGGATGAGCTCGCGGAGCAGCTCGCACGAGTCACCGGCCAGCGCACCGTAGAAGACGTGCGGCTCGGACTGCTCGACGAGGAAGGCGCGGAACAACCGCACCGACCGGCCGATGCCGCGATCCATCAGCCAGCCTTCCGCGCGGTCAGATGCAGGGTCGGCCGCAGTGCCGGTCGGATGGCGCGCGCCCCGAGCACGAGGGGTGCGCTGGCCAGCCCGGCCAGCAGGACGGGACGTTCGGCGAGTATGCCGTGCGGCCGTGTCCGTGGTCGGACGCGTCGGGCGAGGCTGGCGACATCGGTGACCAGGCTGTCCATCACCGGTCGAGTCACGCGCACGTCGGCCAAGCCTACGGATGCGGCGGCGCGGCGCAGGCTCTCGGCGCTGAAGAACCGCACGTGGGTGGGGTCTTCGAGCATCCACCAGGCGGCACCGTAGAGGCGCAGGCCGTCGCTGTCACCGGCCGGCGTGAGGAACTGCACGGTGCCGCCCGGCTGCAGCAGGGCGGCCGCGTGCTCGAGCGTGCGCACCGGGTCCAGGACGTGCTCGAGCACATGGATGCCGTAGACCAGTTCCACCTGGCGCCCGGTCGGGTCCAGGTCCTCGATCGGCTCGCTGTGCAGATCGCCGCGGGCGCGCACCACCGGGTCGACGCCGATCGCGAGCTGGTCGGGGTCGGTGCCCCCGACCGAGGCGCCGGCCTGCAGGAAGCGACGCAGCAGCAAGCCGGCGCCGAAACCCACCTCGAAGACGGACCGGGGCACACCGCTCGCCGTCAGGGTCCGGAAGGTCAGCGCCAGCCGCCAGGCGTCCAGGGTGGGCTCGCCGCCGTAGGGGTGGTCGCGATGGCCGGCCGGTGCCTCCGTGAGCGTTCGCGTGAGGTGGCCGCAGGTCCCGCACTGCCGCACGCTTCCGCCACCGCGCAGCGGCCGGCGGCCCGTCATACCCCCGCAGATCTCGCAGCACTCGTCGGCCGGACGAAACACGGAAGTCCTCCAGTTACCAACGGGTGTTACCAACGGGTAGCATTCGACGCTACTGTACCGGTGCTCGGACGACATGTCGGGCACCGCATTCCCCGCGTGAGGAGACTTCGTGCGTGCACGTCCGGAGATGGCAGGCTCACCGTTGCGCGTGCTCTACCTGACGTGGCGGGACCGTGACAATCCCGAGGCGGGCGGCGCCGAGACGTTCACCGAACGCACCGCGGAGGTGCTGACCGAACTCGGCCACCGCGTCACCATCTTCACCAGCCGCTTCCCGGGCGCGAAGCCGGTCGAGGACCACGGCGACGTGCGGGTACTGCGCAGCGGCGGCCGCTTCACGTGTTACCTCGCCGGTCTGCTGTATGCCGCGCGCCACCGGCGCGACTACGACGTGGTGATCGACGTCCAGAACGGCGTGCCGTTCTGGACTCCGCTGCTCGCCGGCTGCCCGGTGGTCAACGTGATGCACCATGTGCACCGCGACCAGTGGCATGTGATCTTCGGGCCCCGGCTGGCACGCTTCGGTTGGTTCCTGGAGTCCAAGGTCGCGCCGCGGGTCTACCGGAAGTCGCGCTATGTCACGGTGTCCCAGGCGAGCCGGGCCGACCTGATGGGCCTGGGCATCGAGCAGCACCGGATCGACGTCGTCTACTCGGGCAACGACCGGCCCGCGGAGCTGGAGAGCGGTCTGATGCATCCGAAGTGCCCGACCCCGGTGCTGACCGTGCTCGGCCGCCTGGTGCCGCACAAGCAGGTGGAGACCGCGATCGACATTCTCGCCGAGCTCGTACCCGCGCACCCGGAGTTGCGACTGGACGTCATCGGTACCGGCTACTGGCGCGACGACCTGGTGCGGCACGCGACCGAGCGCGGGGTGCGCGACCGGGTCGACTTCCACGGGTTCGTCGACGATGCGACCAAGCACCGCCTGCTCGGTCGGTCCTGGTTGATGCTGATGCCCTCGCAGAAGGAGGGCTGGGGCCTCACCATCGTCGAGGCGGGCCTGCACGAGACGCCGGCGGTCGCCTACGCGCACGCCGGCGGACCGACCGAGTCGATCCAGCACGGTGCGACCGGGCTGCTGGCGCACACACCCGAGGAGATGTGTGAGCAGGTCGACGTGCTGCTGCGGGACGACGAGCTGCGCACGACCTTGGGCCGCGGCGCGCGCCTGCACGCGCTGAGCTTCGACTGGGCCAGCAGCGGCAAGGCCCTCGAGCTCACCCTCAAGTCGGTGCTCGGCCTGGCGCCGCGGCCGGAGCAGCCGTCCGTTCGGGTCTCGCGACTACGCTCTGTCCGGGAAATCGTGGCCGATCGGCGTGGCGCCCGGGCCGATGGGAGTGGGACCGACGACGGGCTCGAGGACGAGACACCGGTCGCTGCCAACTTCTGACCGGCATACTCCTCACCCTCGGGCGGTATACCGGCCGAAGGGGCGGTCATCCACCGGATGACCGCCCCTTGCCTCGTGTGTCGCGACCTACTGGTTGTAGTTGATCGTCGAGGAGAACTTCTGCGGCTGGGTGACCGATCCCTGCTGCGCGATCAGGCCGAAGATCGCCACCGTCGCGAGGACCGCGCCGACGACGGCTCCGCCCACGTTGTAGAGGATCTTCTTGTTGGACTCGCCCATCGCTTCCCTCTCGGTTGACGCCGTTCGACCTCATGTTACCCATCAGTCAGTCCTTGCGTGGCAATCCTTCCGCCACGAGTTGCGCGCCGACGACAACGAGCGACAGGCCGGCCAGCGCCCAGCCGGTGTAGCGGTCGACCCCGCGATTCGCCGGGTGCGGTTGCGCACTGCCCAGGTCATAGAGCCGCAGGGTGCCGTCGACGGCGATCCGGTGGGTGCCGCGCAGGTCGGGCACCCCGCTCGCCACCGGCTGGTCGGTCTGCACCAGCACGTAGCGCACACCGGCACCTCGCAGCGCGGGAAGCACGTGGCGACCGGATCGCACCGCTCCAGTGATCCGGGCGGCGCGCGGGCTCTCCCCCGGCACGACGGTGCCACCGGCCAGCGGAAGCTCGTCGTTGACGAGCACGTCACGGTCGAGCAGCCGCTGCCAGGGGTCGAGCAGCACCCGGTCCTGGTCGAAGGCGTACCGCCGGTAGAGGCTCCATGGGAAGACCGCGACCGCACCGGGCGGCAGCGCATTGATCCGCTCCGCGGTCCGCAGGTATGACGAGGGATAGTCGACCGCGCTCAGGGATCCCCCGGCACCCCACGCCAGCCCGGTCAGCGTGGCGACAGGCCAGCACGCGACCAGGGCGGCCACGGTGACCGCACCGGCGCGGTCCACGCCGGCCGCGACCCCGAGGGACCGCACGCGTTCGACGAGCCGCCCGGCCAGTACCGCGACCAGGACCATCCAGAGACCGACGAACTTCTGGGCGTCACGCAGCAACCCGCCGCCGGGCACGCCGGTGACCAGGGCCGTCACCGCGCCGCGACCGACCGGAAACGCGCTGGCCGCCGCGAGTAGCAGCCCCACCAGCCCGGCCAGCGTCAACCCGGCGAGCAGGGGGGCGGCTCGCCATACCCGATCACGGACCGCGAGGACCACCGCGAGCAGCACGACCAGCAGCGCCGCTCTGGAGACCACGGCCGAGTTGCGTTCGGCCGGCCACACGCCCTGGTTCCAGATGCCGCCCCCGGTGAGCAGCGAGCCGGCGACACCCCACGGTGTGTCGGCCTTCGACATGAACGCCGTGACACCGAGACGGGACGTCGAGCGGGTCGGTGCGAGGACGAGGTAGGAGAACCACCAGGTTGCATTGGCGAGCACGAAAACCACGAGTGCCCAGACGAACTCGCCCACACGAGGTCTGCCGCGGCCGCCGGGAGCCGGCATCATCAGCACGGCCAGTGCCGCGATCAACCCCAACACCGCACCGGTCGAGCCGGTGGCTGCGCTGAGCAGCAGCCACACACCGAGCCTGCCGCGGGCGCGCGGCCGCCCCGCACGGACCGCTGCAGCGGCACGTGCCAGGAACGGCACGCACGCGTAGCCGAGCAGATACCCCCAGTGGCCGATCGAGAGCCGCTCGGCGACATACGGGTTCCAACAGGAGACCAGCGCCGCCGCTGCTGCGCCGAGCCGGCTACGCAGCAGTGCACCGACGCCCGCTCCGGCAAGCACGAAAACAGCCAGCAGCAGAAGCTTTTCGACGACCCAACCCGGCGCGAGATACGACAGCAGCGCCACGACGAAGTCGTTGGGCACGGCCCGCGGCACCGATCCGTCGACCCCGAGCGTGCGATCGCTGAGCGCGAGGTGCGGCACGAACACCAGGTCGTAGCGGAGGATGTAGCCGGGAGCGAGCGAAGGGCCGAGCACGATCAGGCCGCAGAGCAACCCGACGATCGCGCCGATGCCGCGCCGCCCGACCCGCGTCATGGGGTGCCTTGCGCCTCGATGTCGGCGAATGCCGCTCCCATCCGGGCACATTGGGTGGCCAGGTCGTGCTCGGCAAGGATGCGGGCGCGGTTGGCCGCGCCGATGCGCAGCCGCAGCTCGCGGTCGGTCAGCTGGGTGACCAGCGCGGCCGCCAACGCCTCGGCGTCGTCGTCCACCAACACGTTGGGCGGCCGCACCGCCTCGTCGTTGGTGCCGCACCGAGTCGTCACCACCGGGATGCCGCACGCCTGTGCCTCCAGGTAGGCGAGGCCGAACTGTTCGGTCCACTTCCAGGTCGGCCGTGGTGCGGTACAGAAGACCGCCGCATGGCGCACCAGGTCGGCGACCCCGTGCGAGTCCAGCTGCCCGGCAAGCTGGACCCCGGTCGCGGGGTCGGCCGCGGCGCGCTCGACCAGGCCACGCAGGGGGCCGTTTCCCGCGACGACGAGCCGGGCCTCCGGCACCTCTGCACGCACCAGCCGCATCGCGTCCAGCACCCGGTCGATGCCTTTGTTGGGCGCGAGGGGCGAGCAGAACACGACGACCGGATCGTGCGTCGGTGCGGCGGCCGGGGTGAAGACCTCGGTGTCGACGCCGGGTTTGACCACGCGGATCCGGTCGGCCGGAAAACCGTTGTCGATCAAGTGGGTTCGTGCGGCATCGATCATGCACAAGAAGAGGTCCGCGTCGCGGGCCGAGTCCAGCGCCTGCTTGTAGGGCGGGATCCGGTAGAGCGGCTGCCGGGAGAGGTTCTCCCAGCTCACGACCGCCTGCCGCACCCGACTCCCGCGTCGCCAGCGGCTGGCCTGACCGGTGACCAGTGAGCAGAGCTCCAGGGTCGTGACCCAGTCGTATGCCGCCGGCCGCTGCTTCTGCAGCCCGTTGACCCAGGCGAGCGCACCCGCCTCGATGAAGCGCTTGACCGGCCGGCGGTAGCTGCTCGGCACCCAGGTGATGTCACCGACCGGCTCCTGAGCGGCCAGCGCGGTGACGTCGGTGCCGGGCATGCGACTCATCCAGTAGAGCTCCCGCCGAGGGCGCTGATCCGGCAGCGACACCCACAACATTCTGCGGCTCATGGCTTCCGCCGCGCCCTGTCCCTCTTGCCACGACGCGCTCCCGCGGTGTAGCCGAGGACCTCCAGGCCACGCAGCACCACCATGCCGGTCGCGTGGAACGGATCACGTGCGAGCAGACGCCAGTTCACGGCATACGCCTTCAGGACCGCTCGGCCCTGTGCCCCCACTGCGCCCTCGTGCTGCCCTGCGAAGGCGGGGATGCTGCGCCCGTAGTAGTAACGCTTGAGCACCACGTCGCGGACCGTCAGCCGGCCCTCGTCGTGGTCGACGACAACCGGCGCGAGTTCGATGCCGCGGCCCTCCGCGCGCATCCGCAGGCGCAGGTCGGCGTCCTCGGGGCCCGACATCTGCAGGTGGAACCCGCCCTGGGCGAGCAAGTAGTCGCGACGCACCAGCCGAGGGTTGTGCAGCCACGGCTGGTTGAGGTAACACGCGCGCTCGAGCGAGCGGCACGCCGTCCAGAAGCCGTCGCCGATCGTGCGTTCCGGCAGCGCGACCCCTGTCGCCCCGGTCGACACCGCGGTCGCGACGGCCTGCTCGATGCTCCGTGCTGGCAGCACCATGTCGCTGTCCAGCCAGAGCACCCACTGGCCTTGCGCCTTCTTGATGCCGAGATTGCGCTGCGCTGATCTTTCCGGGCCGCCCGTGACCGCGACATCGGCCAGTTCCACTGCCACATCGAACGTTTCGTCGGTGCTGTCGTTGTCGACGACGAGCAGCTCGACGTGCGGGTAGCTTTGGTCGCGCACCGACTGCAGGCACGCGCGAATGGTCCGTGCGTTGTTGCGCGTGGGCACGACGACGGACACCAGCGGCTGATCATTCATCGGCGGTCGCCCCGTCCGCCCGACGTAGGGCACCGACCAAGCCGATCACCAGGCCGGCCCCGGCGAGCCAGTGCGGCCACATGCTGCGTGCCACACCGTCCGCGCTCAGCGTGCCTCGAGCATCACCGAGCACCAGCAGGTAGACGCCCATCGCCACCAGCAACAGCACGGCGCCGGCCAGCTGCAGCCACCAGGACGGGATCGAGCGCCGTCGGCGCAGCACCGCGACGACGATGGCGCCGGCGGCCAGGCCGGCCCAGCCGACGAAGAAGCCGGCCACCAGGATCAGTCCGGCCTCCAGCACCGGCCGGGGCAACGGCGTGCGCCCGATGCGGCTGGTCCGCCGTGGCGGCCGGACGTTCGCAGAGGTGCGTCGCGGCGCCCGTGGCTGCCACGTGTCACTCATGCCGAGGTTGCGTCCCACCGCACTCTCTCGATGCCCGGGGCCGGCAGCAGCACTCTTGCGCGGCCCGGACATACTCATCAGCCGCTCGACGGCACCATCGACCGGCCCGAGGTCGGCCAGCCGTAGATAGAACAGGTCCAAGTCTTCGTCATCGAGTTCCGCATCGTCCGGGTCCGCGTCCTCGGCCCGGCGCAACTTCCGCAGGAACGGGAACATCACCAACGCGATCGCGAGCAGCAGCACCGCAACGCTGATGCCGAGGGCGACATCGGCACGCAGTTGCGGGCGGTAGCTGATCCGGATGGTGTATTTCCCGGCCGTCGGCAGCAGCCAGCCGGTGGAGTAGCCGTCGATCAGCTGTGGCTCGCCGAGGTCTGTGCCGTTGGCGGTCGCGTGCCACCCCGGCGCCAGACTCTGACCGAGCACGATGGCTGCCGGCCCGTCGGTCGTGACGCGAAGCGTCTTCTGCGTGCTCGAGTCATCCCTGATGTGGGTGACCGGTTGCCCGGTCGAGACCGGCGCCGCGGCTCGTTGCGCGTCGGTCAGCTGCAGGTTGTCGAGGGTGAAGCCGGCGACCGGTTCGATGCGATGCGTGCCCTTCGCCAGGTGGAGCGAGCCGCACAGCGCCCAGCTGGTGCCCTGATCGGACGGGCTGCTGAGCTGCGCGCCGGTGAGTCGCATCCGGATCGGCCCGCCGTCCACCGTTGCAACGGTGAAGCACCGGGGGTCGGACGTGCCAGCGTGGGCGACCGGACCGAGATTCAGCTGCCGCATCCGCAGGCCCGTGTCGATCGACGGGAAGCGCGGCGGCACTCCGCTGCCGTTCCCGGTGATGGAGTCGATGGTCATGCGGATCTTCTTGCCGCGCACCGGTTTTCCGTTGACCTTCGGGATGGCGATCCGCGTGGTGCCGGCCGCTTTGAGCACGGCGGTGGCGACCTGCTTGCCGTCGACGGTGATGGTGACGTGCTTGGCATAGGGGTCCGCGGGGTTGGAGGTGTCCCCGGCCCCGGACTGCTGGGTGACCTTGACGGAGGTGATGTCCCGCTCCGGCCCGGCGAGCTGCCACCAGGCTCCGACGAGCTTCCCGCCGGGCTGCCACGCCGTGGACGAGCTGCCGTCGGCGGCCATCGCGGCCCGCGTCCCCGCCAGCCGGAAGTAGAAGTCGGACGAGGTGGCCCGCACAGCGGACGACAGGCCGGCCAGCTTGTCGTAGATCGGCTCGAGGGATCCGTCGACCCGGACGGCGGCGGTCGCGTGGAAGGTGCGACTGTCCGGAAGGCTGACGACCCGACGTAGCTGCGTCTCGGAGTCGTCATACGGGTCGGACGTGCCCTGCTCCCGGGTCAGCAACACGTCCAGCGGGGTGGCGTCGAACGCGGTCCGCACGGCGGGGCTCAGTCGCTGGTAGAGCCGGTCGAAAGTGAGCGGCGCGCGCGCCGACCGGATCGCGGGCTGACCGGGCAGCTGCACGTCGGTGAGGCCCACCAGGTTGTAGCCCTTGCCCCGGATGGAGTCGATCGTGACGGTGACCTGTTTGGCGGTCGTGCCGCCCATCGGGAAGTCGGCGTAGCCGGTCGACGGGAGCCGGCGCGTCACCGATCTGCCGCCGGCACGGACGGTCACCTTGTCGATCTTCACCCTGCCGATCTGTGCCTGGGCGATCCGGATCGTGCCGAGTTCGTGCTGTGTCGGCTCGGTGATCATCAGCCGGTTGCCGGGCGCTCGGCGGAAGTCTCCGAACAACCAGGACGTGGTGGGGTCGCCGTCCACGGCGTTCTCCGGCACGGCGTAGGGCTGGTCGAAGAACGCTCCACCCTCGGAGGTGGCCGTCACCGTGGCGCCGCTTCGTTCCAGGACGGTCTGGTCGTCCGGGTCGTTCCCGAGCGTCCGGGTCACGCCGAGCGGCTGATCCGCGGCCAGCAGGGGACCCTGGTTGTTCGACAACCGGTTGGCGATGGCGTCCCGCCGGGCGTTGGTGTCGGTCAGCACCAGGGTGTGTCCGCTGCCCAGGTCGTCGGCCAGCTGGGCAGCGCTCAGGTCCTGGGCGTAGCGGAAACTCGGTGTGCTGCGCAGCAGTCCGGCGCTCACCATCGCCGGCACGGAGAAGCCGTCGCCCGCAACCACGAGTGCGTGCTTCGTGGACTCCACCCGGACGCTGGACGTCGGGTTGTTCACCGCATAGCGCTGCAGCGGCGGCAGCTGGCGTTCCTCGGCGGAGCTGTCACCGCTGGCGACATACTCACCCGGTAGGCCGTAGTTGGCGACGCCGAACAAGCCCTTGTCCTGGGCGGCGATCGCCGAGAGCACGCTGGGCCGTACGCCGTCGGTGTCCTCCCAGTCGGTGTCGTGTCGCATCAGGACGGTGTCGGCGCCGAGGTAGCGGGCGTAGGCGGAAATCATGCCGGGTGGCACGACACCGTTCTCGAGGGTCGAGTCCAGGGAGGCGAGGAAGTTGCCGCCGGGCGGCGAGGCGTTCGGGCTGGTCTCCGGCAGGATCACCTGCCGGTCGAAGAGCGAGTTGGCGACGTCGTCGGGCCGGTCGAGGGTCCATCGGTATGCCGCCCGGGTTTGTCCGGGCAGGAAGAGCACGGCTGCCTCGTGGTTGCCACGGTCGATGGCCGAGGCGGCCTGCTTCCAGTAGCCGGGGATGTCCATCGGCGAGGTGTAGAGCCGGCCGGTCAGCGCCGGCAGTGTCCATGCCATCAACAGCATCGCGACGGAGACGGCGGCGATGGGCGCAAGCCCGTCGCGTCGCATCACCCGGGGGCCGACGGCGGCGGCGCCCGCACCGAGTGCGATCGCGAAAGCCAGGGCAAGCAGGGCGCCCGCCTTGTTGGGCGTCCGGAACGCTCCCATGCCGGGCAACTCGACCAGCCAGTGGAAGACGACGCCGAACGGTGACGCCGCGTGCCCGGCCGCCGGGAACATGCCGACCATCGTCACCGCCGCGACAGCGACCGTGCCGGCGACGACCACACGTGCCGCGCCGTGCAGCCAGCGCATGGCGAGCAACGCGAGCGCCGGCCACAGCATGGTCAGCACCATGACCGTGGTGCTGGTGAAGTAGACCGCGTCTTGCGGCACCCACGCGCCGTGGTTGTCCTGCCCGTAGAGCGACCACAGCCCCATGCCACGGAGGACCTCGGGGAAGGACGACACTTTGGCGATGCCGGTCAGCGACTCCGATTCCTCGACGATCTGGCTGCCGGTCGCGATGGCACCGAAGCCGGGGATCAGCCAGTAGAGCGACACGCCCACCACGAAGACCGCGCACTTGGCCAGCGCACCGAGGATCACCGGCCACCGGAGGCGCCATACCCGCCGCGCGACCCAGAGCACCGGCAGCAGGCCGAGCAACTGGAAGATCGGCACCACGGCGACGTTCATACCGCTCATGGCGAAGAACTCCAGCCCGAACACCGCCGGCCAGCGGAGCCCGCGCCAGGAGAACCACCGGTCCCCCGGCTCCGACAGCGCGTTGACGAAGGCGAGCAGCGACCACGGGAGCAGCGCCATGGGCAGTGCGATCGCAAGGGTGCTGCCGGCCTGGATCGTGTACGGGTTCGCGAGGACGAACACGCCCGCCGCGAGCCCGGCCCACACTCCGCCGCGAGGCAGGAGCCGGCGGGTCAGTCGCGCAGTCCCCCAAGCGGTCGCCAGCCAGAGCGCGAAGTGGAAGACCTTGAACGTCCACTCCGGCGACAGGCCGATGCCGCGCAGCGCACCGGTGACGAGCAGGACCGGCACCAGGCCGACGTTGAAGTTCGGCGAGCCGAGGTATGGCGTGCCGGTCCATGCGGACAGGTATTGGCGGATCATCCGACCCGGCGCGAGATAGACCTCGGGCTTGATGTCGGTGTAGAAGTGCCCGAGTCCGTTGAGTACGACGACGAGCGCGAGGAGCACAGTCAGTGCGAACACGGCCAGCCGATAGCCGGTCATCAGTCGGCGCACGTGAGTCGGCTCCCAGGGTCGAGTTCGGCTTTCGTCGCCGGCGCAGCGGCGGTGCTTGCGGTTACGAGCACCCAAATATAACTCGCGAGTAACCTTTGTGGTCGTGAGCACACGCAGCGCCCTTCGGGCACCGTCCTCGACGGCGACCATGGGCGCGTTGCTCGGTCTGGCGATGGGTATGGCGAACGGGCTCGGCTACCTCGTCGTGATGCTGCTGTCGCGCCCACTCGGCCCCGGCGAGTTCGGCGGCTACACCGCGCTGTCGACGTATGGCGTGCTGCTGGCCATCCCGGCCGGCGTCTTCCAGATCGTGGTGGCACGACGTCTCTCGGGGGACGATCCCGAGCAGCCGACGAGTGCGCTGCAACCGGCGTTGCTCATCGGCGCAGCCTGCTTCTTGGTCACGGCGCTGATCTCGCCCGCGCTCGCGCGCTGGTTCCACCTGCCGTCCGGGTGGGCGGCGGTGCTGCTCGGCGGCATGCTCGTGCCGATGATGGCGACCGGCTGCTTCCAGGGGATCCTGCTCGGCCGTGGCCGGCTGCGGACGCTCGGCGGCCTCTACCTCGTCAACGCGGTGACCCGGTTGCTCGCCGCCGCGGCCAGTGCACTCGCCGGCGCCGACGTCACCGGCGTGTTCGCCGCGATGCTGATCGCCGGCGGCGCCACCGCGCTCGTCGGAGCATGGCTGTGCCGTGCCGATCTGCGGCTGCTGCCGCGCTCCGGCCGGATCGCCCACGAGCTGCTGCGGTCCAACAGCACCCTGGCGGCATACATCGCCCTGACCAACGTCGACATGCTGCTCGCCCGGCACTTCCTCAACCCGCATCAGTCCGGCGGCTATGCGCTGGCGTCGACGTTCGCGCGGGCGATGTGCTGGGGGACGCAGTTCGTCGCGCTGATCATCGTGCCCCGCATGCAGGGCTCCCGGCCGAGCCGCACACTGCTCCGGGCGAGCGCCGTGGTCGCCGCCATCGGGGTGGTGGGCTTCGGTGTCGTCGCCATCTCGCCGCGGATGTGGATCACCGTCGCGGGCGGCACCGACTACGGCGAGTTCGGTCATCTCGCGCTGCTCTGCGTCGTGCTCGGGGTCGCGTGGGCGCTGGCCCAGGTGTGGCTCTTCTCCGAGATGGGCAGCAACGCAGGCCTGCTCGGCGGCCTGACCTGGGCGGTGATCGCCGCGGAGGTCGTCGCGATCGCCGGCGTCTGGCATCACTCACCGGAACAGATCATCGGGGTCTGTTTCGTCGGTGCGCTGGTGGTCGCCGTGGCCGGTTTGGTGCGTGTCGTGCTGCGGCATCAGGCGTCCGCGCTGCCCGACGAGTCAGTGATCGTCGCTGCCGATGGCCCGCGAGCGGGATAGCACGAGTCCCGCGAGACTCCTGACCGGGCCCGGGAACCGGTCGGCGAAGCCCCACGCGACCTTGTTGACCCGGTCCTGCACCGAGGTCTGGTAGTGGCGCAACAGTTCGTCCGTGCGGCTGGGGCGCCGACGACCGTCGGTGCGTCGGAAGACCAGTGCGTGCAGTCCGTTGGACCAGCGCGGGTCGTCGGCGTGCTCCGCATCCCAGGCGGCCGCGATGCGCCAGCCCGGGTGGCGGCGCAGGAAGATCCGGTGGGCCCGCTGCACCACCGGCCAGCTGGCGTCGTCGATCAGCACGAGCGCCTCGTCGGCCAGCACCGGTTCCACCACGGCGAGTGCCAGGTAGTGCGCCAGCAGCGTGTGTTCGCCGTCGTAGAAATAGACGCCGACCGGGCGGTCGACGACGCCGGGCTGCGCCATCAGGGTGAATGCGTCACCCTCGAGCAGCCGGATGTCGGCTGCTCCGCCGAATCGGCTGAGATTGTCGGTCAGTTCGGCCCGGGCCTCGTGGCCCGCCATACCGAACTCCAGGAAGTTCTCCATCGCGAAGAACGTCTTGTCCTCGTTGCCCTGGACGGCGGCGACGAGGGAGCGCCCTTTGAAGGTGCCGACCTCGAGGTAGGCCTCGCCGTCCGGCAGCGCGCCGGCCGCGGCATTGAGGACCGCGAGCTCGTTGCGGCCGGTGTAGCCGGCAACCTGCTCGGTCAGCTGCTGCCAGCGAGCGTCGACCGGGTCGGTCGACCGTGGGTCACCGGGGAATGCGTCGGCCAAGGCGTCGAAGACGCGAGAGGTCTGCATGAGCGCAGAGACTAGCGCCGGCTCTCCGGCGGGTTACCGACGAGTTCGATATTCGTGTCGCTCGATCACCCGTCGACGAGCAGCCCACGCAACGGGCCCTGCAACCGGTCCAGCCGGTGCGACAACCCGGAGATGTGCCGGACTCGGTGGATCGGGTCTGCGTGCTCGTCGGAGATGGCGTCCTGTGCATCGCACTGCTTGCGCCAGACCGTGTCGATCAGCGACGCCGGATCACCATCGAGCTCTTCGGCCGGCAGCTCGAGGTGCTCGCTCCAGAGCCGGATCCGGGTGGTGCGGGCGAGTTCTCCGTCCAGCGTGAGCAGGTTCATCTCGGTGTCGTTGTAGAGCGAGTGCTCGTTGAGGTTCGCCGAGCCCAGTGTGAGCCAGCGGTCATCGACGATGCCGATCTTCGCGTGCACGTAGACGCCCGGGCTTGCCGCAGTGGGGCCCAGCACCGTCGCGGCGAGCATTCGGCCGTGGTCGTCGGCGTCGATCAGCCGGCCCAACTGCCCGCGCGTGGTGTCCTTGCCGTTGTTGGGGCGCAGCGGAAGCACCAGCAACAACCGGAAATCCGGGGTCGGTGGATTGCGCAGCTTGTCGATCAGGATGTCGACGATTTCCACGGACCACAGGAATTGGTTCTCCAGATAGATGAACCGCTGTGCTCCGCGCAGCGCTTGCAGATAGGCGGCCAGGACCGAGAATTCGCCGTCGGGTAGGAAGCCGTAGACGTCATTCGGCACCGTTCGCAGGACCTGGAGGTCGACCTCGCCGACCGGCTCACTCGGACCCGAGACGGTTAGCTCGTGACCGGTCAGCTCGCGCCAGCGGTCCACGAAGTGACGCTCGACATCGGCTACAGCCGGTCCCTGGATGACGCTCGCGCAGTCGTGCCAGCCCAGTTGCCCGGCTTTCGGGTGCCGGTTGCCGTCGAGCCGGTTGCCGCCCAGGTGCGTCAGGTCGATGCCGCCGACGAACGCGACCTCGCCGTCGACGATGACCAACTTCTCGTGATGGCAGTGCAGTGTCCGCTCCCGCTTGTCCAACTCGCACTCGATGCGTGAATCCCGTTGGAACTCAAGCCGGTCCTTCGCCACGTGGCCGCGAGAAGGCGAGAAGACGGGCAGCGGTGGACCCGCCCACATGAGCAACCGGACCGGAACGCTCTCCGCCTTCTGGGCCAGGAGATCGCGCAACGGCGGCCCCTCGGGACGAAGGAGAAAGTCGGGGCTGGTGTGCCAGCCCGCGATGTGAACGTGCGACCGCGCTCCCGCGATTGCGTCCTGGATCCGCGCCAGCGCCTCCTCGCCGTCGACCAGAACTTCCATCCGGTTGCCCGTGCGCACCGGGACGCCGTCGACCCACCCAGGAGGATCGGCTGCAGCCGGCGGGCGGGTCAGTTCGGAGTGTCCGTGTCGCCGCAAGCGGAACCGGTGCTCGGCGGCGACCGCGGCCTCGACGCCGCTGCCGAGTTTGTCGTCGAACCAGTCGAGCACGGGCAGTCGGCCCATCATCGTCGTCCGCCTTTCTGGATGTCACCCCAAACCTACCGACCGGCGAGATCATCCGTCCCGTTTCGCAACCGCTTGCGCGGCGAGCAGTGCATACACCCGCGCGCACGCCAGCACGTCGGCGAGTTCGACCGATTCGTCCACCGCGTGCGCCTGCTCGACGCGTCCCGGGCCGTACTGCAGGGTGGGCACGCCGGCGGCGGCATACAACCGCAGGTCGGAGCCGTATGGCGCCCCGGCCACCGCGGGCGCCTTCTCGCGCACGGCAGCCACCGCCTCGCTGACCCGGCCGAGGAGCTGGTGCCCGGCCGGCAACCGCCCGGCCGCGAACCGGCCGCCGGGCCAGCTGACGCGCACCGGGTGATCGCGCAGCCACTGGTCCTGCTCGCACGCTGCGGCCACCGCCTGCTCGAAGGCCCGCTGCGCGTCCCCGATCGCCTCCCCCGGCCGCACTCCGTAACGACCCTCGGCGACCAACAGGTCCGGAACGGTGCTCGCCCAGTCGCCTGCGCGCACCACTCCGATCGACAGTGGCCAGGGCAGTTCGAGATGCGAGAACTCCGTTGGTACTTCAGCGTTTCGATCTCTCTCCAGGCGACGAAGCGCGTCTTGCACCACGTCCAGTTTGTCGAGAGCGCTCACCCCCTGCCAGCGCTGGGAGCCGTGGGTCGCCAGACCCGGCACCTCGATCCGGAAGGTCAACGAGCCGGCATTGGTCGGGATAACGGCCTCCGCGGTCGGTTCAGTGATGACGCACGCCGCTGCCCGGTGCCCCCTGCGCAGCGTCGCGAACGCGCCGAGACCACCGTCTTCCTCGCCGCTCACGCAGTGGATCGCGATCGGTCGGGTCCGGTCGATGCCTGCTCGCCGCAGCGCATCGACGGCGGCGATCATCGCGACCACTCCGGCCTTCATGTCACAGACCCCTCGGCCGTAGCCGATGCCGTCCTGGATCCGCAGCACGAACGGGTCGCTCGTCCACGCGCCGACGCTGGCCGGGGGCACCACGTCGGTGTGTCCGCAGAAGGCGAGTGCCGGAAGCTGTGTTGCCGTGGCGGCACTCGTCGGAGGAAGCACACCGACGACACCCAGTGCCTCTGTCCGGTCCACCTCCGCGCCCGGAAAATCCGGATCCGCGGTCAACTCCGGAAGGTCGATCCGCCACTCGTCGACGTCGAACGCCAGCATCCGTAACCGCTCGGCACACCACCGCTGCGCAGCCACTTCACCGGCGGTGCCGCCGACCGACGGAATACCGACGAGCGCCGCGAGATCGGCCAGGATGGCCGCGTCGTCCAGCTGCTCCAGTACGCGCCGCTCGTCGGCGCTCAGTTCGCTCACCAGCGCAGGATGCCACTCCGCGGGCAGCAGTGCGACCGGTCCCGGATCACTCACCGGGGAGATTCAGCGCTGAGCCGCAGACCGTGCGACGGGTGCGAGCCAGGTCCAGATCATCGTGGCGGCGTCCGGCGTGAAGTGCAGCGTGTCGTGGTAGAGCTGCACACCGTGGACCGCCGGCTGGAAGCCGTGCGGACACAGCCGAGCGTGGAGGTCGGCGAGACGTACCCCAGCGTGCGCGGAAACCCATTGAGACATTACGTCGTTCGTCCATTCGACCGTGGTGTCGTTGCTTCCTTGCGCGGCGAAGAAACGCAACGAGGGATCCAGCTCGTTCGGGTCGATGCGCCGGCACGGCAGGTTCACCAGCGTGATCGTCGCGACACCGGCACGGCGTGCCTGATCGCGGATACCGGTCAAGGTGCCGTCGATCAGGTCGCGCATGGCGGTCGTGCCGGGTCGCACCGCGTGACCGGCGACCTGGTGCCCGGTCAGGAATTGCGCACCGGCCACCAGGATCATCGAGCCGTCGTGCGCGTCGCGCATTTGCCGGGGCCAGTCGCGCCGCCACGAGGCACATTGCGGCTCCGGCTCGCCCACCGAGCCGTCGTGCCAGGTGGGGTCGGCGATCAGATCACAACCGATGAGCGTCTGATCGGTCAGCCGCAGATCGCCATACTGGGCCGGTCGCCAGCCCGCCATGAGCGACGAACCGACCGAGTCGCCGAGCACCCCCACCCGATAGACGGTGTCGCTCGGGCGGTACGCCGCTTGTCCGGGGACGAGGCCGGGCGTCGACGCAGCTGCTCCCGCGCTCCCCTGCCACAGCACCATGCCGCCGAGCAGCGAGGCGATGAGCATCCCGATCGGGATCGTCCGGCGGGCGCGCCGCCGGCGCCATACACCGCGCAGGCCGGAGCGCATGATCGGCAGCTCCAGGTAGCGGAACGAGACCGATGCCACGGCAAGCGCCAGCAGGAGCTGAATCGCGCCGGCCAGCCAGCGCGGTAGGACCGGCATGGTGAGCCAAAGATGGATCGGCCAGTGATAGAGGTAGAGCCCATAGGAGATCCGCCCGAGATAGACCAGCGGCGGCCACGAGAACATCCGGTTGATCAGTAGCCCCCGCTGGTCGATCGCTGCGAAGCCCATCAACGCGGCGGCGACCGCGAAGAGCAGCATGCCGCCGTCGTTGTAGACCCAGGCACTGGTCGGGCTGAGCACGAACAATGCCGCCAGCGACGTGCCGAAGCCGATCCACGCGAGCACATGGGTGGTGCCGCGCGGCAGTGAAATGGGCTCTTTTCCATGGCGATCCACGGACAGCAGGAGACCGGCGGCGACGCCGACGAGCAGCGCCTGGGCCCTGATGTCGGTGCCGTAGTAGAAGCGTGCTTCGTCGCCGAGTCCGCCATAGTGCAGATGTGCCGACCACGCCGCCGAC
Source organism: Flexivirga sp. YIM B11880 (assembly GCF_058148645.1). NCBI lineage: Bacteria > Bacillati > Actinomycetota > Actinomycetes > Micrococcales > Dermacoccaceae > Flexivirga > Flexivirga sp. YIM B11880. The sequence goes on along the minus strand of NZ_JBMAMH010000015.1, from coordinate 47,641 downwards.
AGCACGGCGAGTGCGAACGCGCACGCCGCCCGGGACGGGCGGGAGCGCAGGAACCAGCAGATCAGCACGATCACGAAGGGGGCGACGACGTAGAACTGCTCCTCGACGGACAACGTCCAGGCGTGACGCAACGGACTCGGCTCGCCGAACATGCTGAAGTAGGCGTCGTGCCGGCTGATCAGTCGCCAGTTGAGAAAGAACCCGAGGGTGGCGACCGAGTCGCCGCCGGTCTGCTCCCGGTCCACCGGATCCGCGAACAGCGCGGCCTGCAGCAGAACCGCGACGACGAGGACGACCATCGCCGGCACGATGCGCCGGACCCGGCGCCGGTAGAAGTCGAGCGGGCTGACTCGCCCGGTCCGCCCGAACTCCTTCACCAGCATGCGGGTGATCAGGAACCCGGAGAACACGAAGAAGTGGTTGATGCCGACCCAACCGCCGACCAGCGCGGTCACGCCGACGTGATAGAGCATCACGAGGACGACGAACAGCCCCCGGTAGCCGTCGATGGCGTCGTAGCGCCGGCGGCTCGGCGCAGCGCGAAGGCCCGGTCGGCTCATCGATCCTTGCCCAACTCCGCGATCAGAAAGGCCCAGACGCTCGGCGTGAACTGTGGCGAGAAGTGGATGTCATCGCCGAAGATCGGCATGCCGGGGATGGAGCGTGGCGTGCCGTTCGGGCACACAGCCCGGTGCAGGTCTGCCAATGGCACCCCTCGCGATGTGGCCCACCGACGAATGAACGCGTTCATCTTGTCGCCGGACTTCACTTCGCGCATCAGCTCGGGGTCGGTCTTCTGCAGGGAGCCGATGATCGCTCGGAGGTCCTTGGGTACGGTGCTGCGACAGCTTCCGGTCACCACGGCCACTCGTGAGTCGGCACGGTGCGCGGCGTTCACGACCGCATCGAGCCGCTGCGCGACGGCGTCCTCATACCGCTTGTCCCCCCACCAGAGGACGTCGTTGCCGAATTCGTGCCGAAACGCGAGGAGGGCGCCCGGGAAAATGACCAGCAGATCGCTGTGTGCATCGGCGACGTTCGAATTCAGGGTCTGCTGAAAGCTCCGGCACTCGGACGAGGCGGGCCACGGGTCCCCGTGGGCCGGGTCGATCCACGGCTGTGGCAAGAAGTCGCAACCCGGCAGCGCAACAGCTCGCGCGGTGACTCCGGGAAATGCACCCGAGGGGTAGTTCTTGACCAACAGGTATGGCACCGAATCGCCATACAGCGCAACGGTGTAGGGGTGAGCGGGCTCGTGGAACGCCGGCTGCCCGGGCAGCAGGGGGATGATCCGTGCCGTGCTGGCGAGCGCCGGCTGACCGGCACCGGCACTCGGTGCGCCCACCCCGATGCCCGCTGCGGCAATCGCGAGAACAGCCACTGTGGCGGCTGCGATCGACCGGGCCCGGAAGACGCCGCCGGCGATCGAGCGCCAGCCGCGGTCGTGGATGGGCCGCTCGATGCGCTGGTAGGAGACGGTCGCGACACCGATGGTCAGGACGAAGCCCAGCACGACCCGCAGCACGGTCGTGCCGTCCGGCAAGAGCTCGTCGAGCCACAGGCCGATCGGCCAGTGCCAGAGATACGCGCCGTAGGAGATCCGGCCCAGCGCAGCGAGCGGCCATACGGAGAGTGTTCGCTGCAGCGGCCCGATCCGCTCGTCGGCTGCTGCCCAGACCCAGGCGACGGCCGGCACGGACAGGGCGAACATCCCGCCGTCCGCCATGAGTGGCGTCTGCGGGACCGCGACGACGAAACCGACGACCGTGACGGCTAGGCCGGTCCAGCCGAGCAGCTGAACGGTCTTCGCTGGCAACGGGTTCCGCCGTTCACCGGTTCCCAGCTGTGCAGTGAGGACACCGACCACCGCTCCGAGGAGGAGCGACTGCGCGCGCGTGTCGGTGCCGTAGTAGAGGTGCGAGCGGGCGACATCGTTGCCGACCCCGACGTACGCCATCCAGGCCGCCGAGACCAGCGCCAGCCCGAGCAGGGTCAGCATCAATGCTCGGCGGGTGCGCAGCACCGCCATCTGCAGCAGCACCAACGCCGGGACAACCAGATAGAACTGCTCCTCCACCGAGAGTGACCACGCGTGCTGCAGCGGGGACGGCTCGGCGAACTGGGCGAAGTACTGGTTGCTCTGGGCGATCAGGCGCCAGTTCATGAAGTAGCCCATGGTCGCCAGCACGTCCCAGCGAAGCGAACTCCGCACTGTGCCGGGAGCGAACAGGAGACCGTAGCCGACGACGGTGGCGAGCAGGACCGCGAGCGCCGGGAACAGTCGACGGGCGCGTCGGGCGTAGAACGCCAGGAAGCTGATCCGCCCGGTGCGGGCCCGTTCCTGGACCAGCAACCGGACGATGAGGAAGCCGGACAGCACGAAGAAGACGTTGAGGGTCAGCCAGGCACCCCTCAACTGGGTGAACCCGAAGTGGTAGCAGAGCAGGAAGATGACGAGGACGCCGCGTATCCCGTCGAGGGCTGCGAGGCGACGAATGACAGGTGTTCCTCTCACGGTGCGGCCTTCGGGACGTTGGGCGCCCACTTGACGAGCTGCGGCATGAGCCACTTCCAGAAGGCTGTTGCCCCGGCCTTGGTGTAGTGCACGCCGTCGTCTCGCAACTGCACGCCGTGCACCTTCTCGGTGAACTTCCCGGCCGGACAGACCAATTCGTCCGGATCGACCAGATGCACCGATGAGGAGTGATCGGCGGCGAACGCCTCCAGCACCCTGTTCACTGCTGCCGCCCGCCTCGGATCGTTGCGCGCGGTCGCCATGTTGACGCCACCGACGACATACTTCGGCTGCCCGTAACAGGGCACCTTCGGGATGATGATCGGGGCGCGTGCACCGGCCCGCTGCATCGCGGCGAGCCCGTCGTCGAGCCTGCTTCTGAGGTATGCCGCATAGGCGGCGCTGCCGACTGTGAGGATCTTGCCGTCGACGTCGTGGTCGTAGACCTCCCAGGCGCCCAAGCTCCAGACGATAAGATTCGGCCGAGTGCTGGCGACACCGTCCGACCATTGCAGGAAGACGTTGTCGCAGCCCTGCTCCGCGGGCTGCGCCGTGCCGTCGACGACGATGTGCTGCTCGGCCGTGCCGCAGCCGAAGTCGACGTCCGCAGTGGGTTTCACATCCGGAAAGACGGCTGCCGGGAAGTTGTAACCGAGTGAGAAGCCGACCGAGTCACCGACGATGAGCACGCGGTAGCGCCCGTCGCCTGCGCCGCTGACCACGGTGTTCGAGCCGGCCTGCGCGGTCGGCGCGAGCCGCATGCCGTTGACCGAGACCGCCACAATGACGGCCGTCACGGCAACGGCAGCCAGCGGAAGCGCGCGCCGCAGCTTCGATCCGAACCTGCGCAGCGCGCCGGTCCGGATCGGGTTCTCCACCAGATAGTAGGAGGCGGCGGCGATGCCGAAGGTCAGACCGAAACGCAGCAACTGCAGCGGTATGCCGGACAGATGGACGCGATCGGCCGTCAGCACGACGAAGATCGGATAGTGCCACAGGTACAACCCGTAGGAGACCATCCCCATCCAGGCCAGCGGCCGCCAGCCGAGGGCCCGTGCCACTGGACCGGCCGGCAGCAACTCGACCACGAGCACGAGGCCGGCCGCGATGAGGTCGAACGTCAGGTAACCGCCGTCGAAGACCCAGCCGGACACCGGCACGGTGGCACACCACGCCAGGACTCCGGCCAGGCAGGACCAGCCCGCTGCGCCGAGCGCCGCCCGGTGCCGAGCCGCCCATACCTGGAGACGGTGAACGGGCAGCCGCGAGAGCCCGATGGCAAGCGCTGCGCCGACGAGCACATCCTGCATGCGGGTGTCGGTGCCGTAGTAGACCCGCGACGGATCGCCACCGGGCGTGTACAGCACGGCCATCGCGATGGCGGACGCGATCGCCAACAGGACAACCACCACGAGCGCTCGGGACTTCGCCCGTCGGCCACCCAGCCGCAGGACGGTGAGCAACACCAACGGAAAGAGCAGGTAGTACTGCTCCTCGATCGCGAGCGACCAGGTGTGCTTGAACGGCGAGGGAACCACATTGCCGAACTGCGCGAAGTACGACTGCCCGGTGATGATGTAGCGCCAGTTGGCGACGTAGAACAGCGACGCCAGCCCATCGCCCCGGATCGTGGACGGGGTGTCCTCGCCGAGAAGCCGAGGGACGACCAGGGAAACGGACGTCAGGAGCAGCAACAGTGCCGGCAACAAGCGGCGGGCCCGCCGGAGATAGAAACCCGGTAGGTCGATCGAGCCCCACTGGTCGTACTCCCGCAACAGCAGGCCGGTGATCAGGTAGCCGGAGACGACGAAGAAAGTGTTGACGCCCCAGTAACCACCCTTCGCCCAGGAGATCGGGACGTGATAGGCGAGGATCGTCAGCACCGAAATCGCGCGCAGTCCATCGAGCGCCGGGCGGTATTGACTGCCGGTGGGTCGTGGGCTCATCTGGTCACGGGGTGCTCGGGGCTCGGGGTCGCGTCAGCATACTTGCCGCGACCTGGGTCACATGCGTGGGCTTACCGATGAGTAAGTATGCCGCTGAGGACGCGGTCCTGGCAGCTCGAGCCGGGCGAAATCGCAGCACCGGTCGCCACCACACACCGTTCGAGCCGGGCGCCGGCACCGACGCGTGCTCCGGGCAGCACGACGCAGCCGTCGAGGTGAGCACCGGTCTCCACGACCGCGCGCTCGTGAACGCTGGTGCCGCCGGACAGGTGGGCATCGGGTGACACCGACGCACCGGTCCCGACATACGACCCATCCGGGAAGGACTCCGCTCCCGGCAACGCGCCGGTCACTGCGTCCACACACGCCAGCCGATAGGCCTCGGGGTTGCCGACATCGCGGAAATATCCGTCGCCCCGCCACCCGAGGACTACCTCGCCGGCCGTGATCAACGCGGGCAGCAGGTCTCGCTCCCAGGAGGACCGACCCGTCGGCAGCGAACGCAGCAGCGCGGCCGGCACGACATACGTCCCGGCGTTGGCCAGCCCGGGACCAGTACCGCTCTTCTCCGCGAACGCGCTCACCCGTCCGGTCTGGTCGCAGATCGCCTGTCCGTATGGCGCGACATCGCGCACGGCCCGCACATGCACCGACACTGCGCCCGCCGCTGTGGCGAGCAGTTGCTGCGACAGGTCGTGGCTCGAGAGCAGATCACCGTTGACCACGATCACCCGGTCGACGTCGGGGAGCTGCGCGACGGCGGCCCGCAACGCGCCACCGGTGCCGAGCGGTTCCCGCTCCACGCTGTAGCCGAGCCGGACTCCCCACCGGTCGCCGGCCCCGAGGACGTCGGAGAACAGACCGGCCAAGTAGCCGGTGGCGATCACGACCCGCCGGACACCGACGGCAGCCAACCTGCGCAGCTGATATCCGACCAGCGGTGCCGCGGCGAGCGGCAGCAGCGGCTTCGGGCAGTCGTCGGTCAGCGGACGCATCCGGCTGCCCTCACCCCCGGCGAGCACGATCGCACCGACTGTCACGGTCGCATTATGGCCGGTCGGCCGCTCGGTTACCCTGCACGCACCATGGCATCGATGACGATCACCCGGCGGCCACGGGCCGGCGGGTCGAGCCGTGCATCGATCCGGCGTCGCTCCCGGGCACTGCTGCGCTCGCCTCTCACCTGGTTGTGCGTGGGCTCCGCGCTCCCGGTCGTGATCGCCGCGCTGCGCGAGATGGCCATCGGCTGGATTCCCGAGGGCGACGACGCGATGCTCACCACCCGCATTCACGACGTCTTCACCGCCAACCCGCCGTTGCAGGGCATGCGCTCGACCAGCAACTTCTTCGGGGCCGAGCTCAGCACGCACCATCCGGGGCCGCTGGAGTTCTACCTGGAGGCGCCGATCGCGGCAGTCACCGGCTACACCGGCGCGGGCATCGTCGCCGCGACTGCGCTGCTGAACATCATGTCGGTCGTGGGCGTGGCGATCCTGGCGTATCGGATGCGCGGCATGCGCACGGCACTGCCCGTCGTCGGTGCGTTGCTCCTCGCGCAGTGGCAGCTCGGGCCCGACGTGCTCGCCCGGCCGCTCAACCCGTCAGCGGGCACCCTGCCGCTCCTCCTCATGATCGTCGGCGCCTGGGCCGTCCTCGACCGGGATCCGCACGGCCTGTGCGTCACGCTGCTCGCCGGATCGTTCGCCGCGCAGACCGAACTCGCGTTCTGCCCGGTGGTGCTGGTCGTCGCCGGCACCGCCTGTGTTGTCGCCGGCCGCCGGGCCTGGCGGGAGAGCCGAGGGTGGCAGTCCACCGCGTCCCGTGGCAGGACCCGGAAGGAACGGAGGCGACGACTGCTCACCGGTGGTGCCGTGCTGCTGGCCTGGCTCCCGGCACTCCTCGAGTTGCTGCTGATCCACCCCAACAACCTCCACCTCGTGCTCCGCCTCCTGACCAACTCCTCCCGCACCCAGGGCACCTCCACGGGTGTCCCCGGCGGCTTCGGCTACCTGGTGGGGCGTTTGTCGCCCACAGAACTCGGCCGGTTCGGCCCGAGCATCGAACACACGCCGGACGGGGTGGCAGTCGCTCTCGGGATGGTCGTCCTCGTGTCGTTACTGCTTGCCGCGGCAGCCGGTCCACGACTGCCCCGCACGGCCGCGTCGCGGGCGAGCTGGCTGATGTTGGTCACCATTGCGGCCGAGTCGGTGGCGGTGTCGTCCAAGACGGACTCGCTGTCAGCTCGGCTCTGGTTGCTTCCGGTGCTCGTGATCACGCCGCTGGTGTATGGCGTCCTCGCGCTCCGCGCGATCGAAGTGGTCCGCGGTCTCCGGTGGACGGAGCGCTTCCCGAAGCACCGGGCGCTCCTGGCGCGTGTGACATCGCCGATCGCGGGCGTCGTCGCCGTCAGCATCGCGGCGGTGTGCGCGTCCGCGCTCGCGACTGCGCCGTCGGCGGAGAACTCCGACCGGGCCCGCGCCGTCTCGAACGCCGTCACCGGATACCTCGACACCCACGACCAGCGCAGCGCCGCTGTGCGGATCGACTCGCACGGGTTGCAGTCCTGGATCAGTCTGGCCCCCGCGCTGGCGTTCCAGCTGGTCCGCGACGACCACCCCGCCCACTACCTCGGAACCTGGCCGTATCCGGAGGACAACGCCTCCTGGTACGTCACCACCGCACCGCGGGACGCCGTGGTCGTGACACTCGCCGACGCGGGGTCGGTGGGCGACGCTCATCCCGGACCACACGCCGTCGAAGTCCCGCTGCCCTCGGGACCCGCCGCGAGCATTCGGCTTTGGATCGCCATACCGGCAACGGGGCGCAGGTGAGCCGGCGCGAGCATAGGCACCAACGGAAGGCAACTCTTGAGTAACATACGCGCCATGGACGACGTCGAGACGCGCACGGTGCTGACCCTGCGCACGGGGACCAAGATCTGCGTGCTGATCGGTCTGGCCTTCATCGTGCTGGCGATCTACTTCTTCGTCGTCCCGATCACCAGCGTTCGCACGACGTCCGGCGCGGTCTTCGGCTGTGGCACGGCGATGAGCCCCAGCCACGGCAGTTTCGCCGACGGGGTGTGCTGGCGGGTCGCGGACGCCAACCGCTACCGCGCGTTCGCCGCACTCGCCGTCGGACTCATCACGATCGTCGCCGGTGGTGCGCTGTTCGGAGTCGACCGCCGCGAGGAACAGCGGCAGATCCCGCACGACCACCACGGCCTCCGTGGTGCCGACCTCGATGACCAGCGACTCGACCACGACTGGCCCGGCGAGCGCCGGGCCCGGCGAGAGCGCTACGCCACCGAACCCGAGGACGAACCCGACCGGCGCCACAGCCGCCGGGACGACATCGATGGTCGATCCGGGCAGCCGGGCGCCGACTATCGGCGATACGACGACGAGGATGACGAGCGATCCAGCCGACGACGCGAGACCGACGACCTGCGCGACGACAACCGCGAGCGACGCCGAAGCATCCCGGGCGACCGCTGACGGTCGCGCGCGACCGCAGACCCCGTCACGGACTGTCCTACCGTCCGGCGCTGGACGGACTGCGCGGCGTTGCCGTCCTCGCGGTCGTCGGCTATCACCTCGGCATTCCGTGGCTGCACGGTGGCTGGCTCGGCGTCGACGTCTTCTTCGTCCTCTCCGGCTTCCTGATCACCTCCCTGCTGCTGCACGAACGTCGCGGGTGGGGACGGATCGACCTGCCGGGATTCTGGCTCGCACGAGCCCGGCGACTGCTGCCGGCACTGGTGCTGATGCTGCTCGCGACCTCGATGGTCGCGGCGTTCTGGGCACCCGCGTCCCGGCGAACCGCGACAGCCTGGGACATCCTCAGCGCCTTCTGTTACGTCGCCAACTGGCGACTGCTGCTCTCCGACGACCAGTACTTCAGCTCCCTGTCGATGCCGTCCCCGGTGGTGCACACCTGGTCGCTGGCGATCGAGGAGCAGTTCTACCTGGTCTTCCCGCTGCTGTTGATCGGCCTGCTCGCGCTGGCCGGCCGCAGCAAACGACGGCACTGGATCGTCGCCGGAGCGCTGTCCGCGCTCGCCGCTCTGTCGGTATGGCGGATGGCGGTCCTCTATGTCCCCGGCGCCGATCCGAGCCGCGTCTACTACGGCACCGACACCCGGGCCTTCGAGCTGCTCCTCGGTGCCGTGTTCGCTGTGCTGATGGCCGGACGCGGCTTCGGCGACGGAGGCGGTCAACGGGACCGGCTCGCCGCCGGCATCGACCGGATCGCGAGATGGCTGGCGGGTCCCGTGCTGCTGATCCTGATGCTCGGCTTCGTCGTCCTCGACGACGCCTCGCCGGTCCCGTTCCAGGGCGGATTGGCGGCCCTGTGCGTGCTCACCGTCGCCCCGATCGTCGCGGCCTCCTCGCTGATCCGCTCACGTGTCCAGCAGCTTCTCGGGAGCGAGCCGCTGCGTCGCATTGGTCTGCTCAGTTACGCGCTGTACGTCTGGCACTGGCCGGTGATCGTGTTCCTGAACGACGGCCGGGTGGACCTGCCCGCGATCCCCCGGGGGATCCTCGAACTCGCCGTGTCGATGGCACTCGCCTACCTCACCCACCGGTATGTGGAACGACCGGTGCGCGCCGGTGGACTCCGTGCGCTGGTCCCGCACCGACCCCGATGGGGGCGACCCGTCGCCGCACTGACCGTCGCCGCGTTGACCGTCGCCCTGGTCGCCCTCCCACGGTCGAGCGTCGGCGCCGCCGCAGCACATGGTGTCGGCATCCGGGTCACGATCCCGCCGTACCACCCGGGAAAGAAGCACCCGGTCGCGCTGATCGGCAACTCGATCCCGGCCAGCCTGGAGACCGCCTTCCCGCAGGCCCGGTTCCCGGATCTGACGGTGACGCCCGACGTCAACTTCGGCTGTGATCCCTTCGAAGGGACCAAGGTGGTCGACGGGCAAGCGCAACCGGTGCTCGCGTCCTGCCCCGGGTTTCGAACGAAATGGCAGCAGCTACTCCGCACGGTGCGGCCGGACCTCGCGATCTTCACCGTGCCGCAAAGCATCACCAGCGACATGTCGGTCCGCGGGGCGGTCCTGAAGTTCGGCAGTCCGGGTTACCTGCACTGGCTCGGCGGAATGCTGTCCACGATGCGTCGTCAGGCGCTTGCCGCTGGTGCCACGCACTTTGCCGTCGGCACGCTGAGCTGTCACCGACTGCCGGCTCTCACCGACGACTTACGTGACGTCAACAACGACCGGCGGGTCGCCACGATCAACGACGAGGTCCGCCGCTGGGGCGCATCCAGCGGCACACCGGTGATCGACTTCCATCAGCTGTTGTGCGGAAAGGGGTATGACGACACCATCAACGGCACCCCGCTCTACCAGGACGGCCTGCACTACACCGCACAATCGGGTGCGATCCTGTGGGGCTGGTTGGCGCCACAGATCCAGCGAATCCTGAGCGACGAGAAGTGAGTCGCCGGCTCTGGCGAAACAGTCGCGCCGCGCCGTCAGTGCGCCGCGGCGTGCCAGGAGTCGCCGATGCCGATGCTGACGTCGAGCGGCACGTCGAGGTCGACGGCGCCGCCCATCTCGCGACGCACGATCTGCTCGACCTGCTCGCGCTCGCCCGGCGCGATCTCGATGACGAGCTCGTCGTGGACCTGCAGCAGCATCCGTGACTTCACGTCGGCCGCGTCGAGCGCGGCCCGCAGGTGCAGCATCGCCAGCTTCATCACATCGGCGGCCGAGCCCTGGATGGGCGCGTTGAGCGCCATACGTTCGGCGGCCTGACGACGCTGCCGGTTGTCCGAGGTGAGGTCGGGCAGGTAGCGCCGACGGCCCAGCATCGTCTCGGTGTATCCGGTCCTGCGCGCGACGTCGACGACCTCGCGCAGGTAGTCGCGCACGCCGCCGAACCGCAGGAAGTATTCCTCCATCAGCGTGCTCGCCTCGCCGGTGCTGATCGCCAGCTGCTTGGACAGGCCGTATGCCGACAATCCGTAGGCCAGGCCGTAGGACATCGCCTTGACCTTGGCGCGCATCTCGGGCGTGACCGCGGCCGGCTCGACGCCGAACACCCGCGACCCGACGTAGCGGTGCAGGTCCTCGCCGCTGCGGAACGCCTCGATCAGCCCCTCGTCACCGGACAGGTGCGCCATGATGCGCAGCTCAATCTGGCTGTAGTCGGCCGACATCAGCGACTCGTAACCCTCCCCGACGACGAACGCCTCCCGGATCCGGCGGCCCTCCTCGGTGCGGATCGGGATGTTCTGCAGGTTGGGGTCGGTGGACGACAGCCGGCCGGTGGCGGCGATCGTCTGCTGGTAGGTGGTGTGGATGCGCCCGTCGTCGGCGATCGACTTGGTGAGCCCCTCGACGGTGACCCGCAGCCGGGACGCGTCGCGGTGCCGCAGCAGCGCCTCCAGGAACGGGTGCTCGGTCTTTGCGTAGAGCTCGGTCAGGGAGTCGGCGTCGGTGGTGTAACCGGTCTTGGTCTTCTTGGTCTTGGGCATGCCGAGCCTGTCGAAGAGCAACACCTGCAACTGTTTCGGGGAGCCCAGGTTGATCCGCTCACCCGCCGCGGCTTCGTAGGCGTCCTCGGCCGCGCGGTCCAGCGCATCGGCGTAGTCGCCCTCCAGCCGGTCGAGCAGCTCCGGGTCGACGTGGATGCCGACCCGCTCCATCTGGGCGAGCAGCTCGACCAGCGGCAGCTCCAGATCGCGCAGCAGGTCGGTGCCGCCGGTGTCGGCGACCTGGCTGTCGAGGGCCACCGACAGGTCGAGCACGGCACGCGCCTGCACCATCGCCTCGTCGGCCTGGTGGTCGTGCCCGTCCAGGTCGAGCATGCCCTGGGCCGGGTTGTCCTGCTCGGGGCGCAGCTCGCGCCGCAGGAAGCGCAACACCAGGTCGCCGAGGTCGTAGGCGCGCTGGTCGGGCCGCACGAGGTATGCCGCCAGCGCCGTGTCGCTCACCAGCCCGGCGAGCGGGAGGCCCGCGGCATACAGTGCCTGGAGCGGGCCCTTCGCATCGTGCATCACCTTGGGCCGGCCCGGATCGGCGAGCCAGTCACGGACCGCCTTCTCGGCGGCCGGCGTCAGCTCCGCGACGTCGATGTATGCCGCGCGCGCGGCCTCCTCCTCCCCGACCGCGACCGCGAGGGCACGCACGTCCCCCGTGCCGCGCGCCCAGTCGCCGACGACGTGCAGCCCGGCACGCTCCTGCGTCGCGAGGTTGTCCGCGACCCAGCCGGCCACCTCCTCCGGCGCGAGCACCGAACCCTCGACCTCCACCGCGCCCTCGGCCTCGTTGCCGGCGGCCTCGAGAGTCGCGAAGAGCCGCTCGCGCAGCACCCGGAACTCCAGCCCGTCGAAGACCTGGTGCACCTGGTCGCGGTCCCACACCTGACGCTCGAGGTCGTCCGGCGTGACGTCGAGCGTCACGTCACGGACCAGCTGGTTGAGCCGGCGGTTGCGCAGCACTCCGTCGAGGTGCTCGCGCAGCGCGTCGCCGACCTTGCCCTTGATCTCGCCGACATGGTCGACGATGCCGGGCAGGTCACCGTAGAGGGTGATCCACTTCGCGGCGGTCTTGGCGCCGACGCCGGGCACTCCCGGCAGGTTGTCGGACTTCTCGCCGACCAGCGCAGCCAGGTCCGGATAGCGTTGCGGCGTGACGAGATAACGCTCCTCGACCTTGGCCGGCGTCATCCGCCACAGGTCCGACACACCCTTGGCGGGATAGAGGACCGTGACCTTGTCGGTGACCAGCTGCATCGCGTCGCGGTCGCCGGAGACGATCAGCACCTCGTCGAAGCCCTGCGCCTCGGCCTGAGTGGACAGCGTCGCGATGAGGTCGTCGGCCTCCCAGCCGGCCAGCTCGACATAGCGGATCCGGAGCGCGTCGAGCACCTCGTGGATGAGCGAGACCTGCCCCTTGAACTCGTCCGGTGTCTTGGCGCGACCGGCCTTGTATTCGGCGTATTCGTCGGCGCGGAACGTCTGCCGGGACACGTCGAAGCACACGCCGACGTGGGTGGGCTCCTCGTCGCGCAGCACGTTGATCAGCATCGAGGTGAAGCCGTAGACGGCGTTGGTGGGCTGCCCGGTGGTGGTGGAGAAGTTCTCGACGGGCAGGGCGTGGAAGGCGCGGTAGGCGAGCGAGTGACCGTCGAGGAGCAGCAGGCGTTTCACACCTGGCAGCCTATTGGTCATGACCGACAACACCACGCAGTCCCCCGCCGCCGACGCCGGCACCGACCTGGTCGCGCTGTTCAACGAGCTGAGCGCCGGCACGCTGAGCGAGCGGATGGGCATCACCTTCGTCGAGGCGAGCCCGGAGCGCATCGTCGCCACCATGCCCGTGAAGGGCAACAACCAGCCCTACGGACTGCTGCACGGGGGCGCCAGCGTGGTGCTCGCCGAGACGCTCGGCTCGGTCGGCGCGGCCCTGCACGCGGGCGAGGGCCGGATCGCCGTCGGCCTGGACATCAACGCCACTCACCACCGCGGCGCCCGGTCGGGCCTGGTGACCGGCACCGCCACGCCGCTGTCGCTGGGGCGCACGCTGGCGTCATACGAAGTGGTCATCACCGACGAGGACGGCAACCGGCTGTGCACCAGCCGGATCACCTGTCTGCTGCGCGACGGCGCGCCGAAGGCGAAGTAGGGCTCGGACCGGCCGCGTCAGTCCGCGGGCGTGAGCACCTCACGCCCGCGGGCGCGGGACCGGGCGCGCAGCGACCGGCGCAACCGGACCGCGTCGCTCACCGTTGTGAGCCCGGGGCCGGCGAGCCGGCGCCGCAGCGCTGCCGGTGTCGTGGTGCGCTCCGTCACCACCGACGCGAAACCGAGTCGGGCGAAGAACCGGTTGGCGTCCCGGCTGGACGAGGGCACGCAGGAGATGATCTCCGGGGCACCGATGTGCTCCGCGTATGCCGCAACGGCCTTCAGCAGCGCGGCCGCGACGCCACGCTGCCGGCGACCCGGCTTGACCCAGAGCACGTCGACCCAGACCGCCAGTGTCTCCTGCAGCGCCGAGACCGGCCCGGACATGACCACGGTGTAACCGACCGGCTCGCTGTCGACCGACGCGGCGTAGATCCGCACATCGGAGCGGGCACACGCACGGGTCAGCCGGCCCTCGCGCAAGGCGCGCTCGATCTGGTCGTCAGAGTGCCCCTCGGTGAGCTTGGAATGCCGCCACAAGGAGATGAAGGACTCCTCGTCCCCGGACGTCACCCGGGTGACCTGCACGGCCGATCTGGCCATTCAACTTTCCTCCGTCGTAACCGGCCCCCGAAGAGCAGATGCAGACCGAAGCGTACGCCCTCGGCGTCCGAACCGCGAGACGCACCCGGCGCCAGACCCATCGACGGCTCACCGTGCAGCAGCAGCTTCGGGCGCGCCGTCAGGGCCGGGCCGATCGCCAACATCTGCTGCTCGCCGCCCGATCACTCGTCTCCGCCGACCGCCCCCGCGATGACCGCATCGGCGACCTCCCGCATGCCGAGGCGGCGATCCATCGCGGTCTTCTGGATCCACCGGAACGCACCCGGCTCGTCCAGGCCGAGCTGCTGCATCAGGATGCCCTTCGCGCGGTCCATCCGCTTGCGGGTTTCGAGCCGGCCGCCGAGGTCGGCGACCTCCTTCTCCAGCGCCTTGCGCTCCGACCAGCGGGAGAGCGCCACGGTGATGGCCGGCCGGACGTCCTCGATGGTGAACGGCTTGAGCACATACGCCATCACGCCCGCGTCCGATGCTCGTTCGACGAGTTCCTTGTCCGAGAACGCGGTCAGCATCACGATCGGTGCGATGCCGTCGCGACCGATCTCGTCCGCGGCGCTGATGCCGTCCAGGACGGGCATCTTGACGTCGAGGACCACCAGGTCGGGTCGCAGCTCGCGCGTCCGGTCGACGGCCTGCCGCCCGTCACCGACCTCGTCGATCACGTCGTAACCGGCTTCGCGGAGCATCTCGGCGAGATCGAGCCGGATGATCGCTTCGTCCTCGGCGACCAGCACTCGCACAGCGGCCTGTTCGTTGCTCACGGCGACCAGCTAAGCACGCTGCCCGTGGCGGTGCCGCCCGGCTACTCGCGGTGTGGGACAGCTCACCCCCGCAAGTGCGCTACCCCGGACCAGCCCGGGTCCGCCTCCACGTTGACCTTCACGGCGCCGTCCGCCCAGCCGGTCACCGCGGCCTTGATCTGGTCGGCGGCCGGCGTGGAGCCGTCGGCATACACGTGCACCAGGCACAGTCCGCCGCTGCATTCGTAGGCGACCACGCGGCCCTGACCCTCCAATCGGTCGGACACGTGGTGCCGCAACCGGTCGAGCTCTTCACTGGCCGCTTCACCGGGCAACCCGTCGTCGTCCCGGTCGCGGTATGGCGCCGCGACGACGATGTGCTGATCGAGCTGCGGCGCCCACGCAGCGGCCAGCGGCACCTGTGCACCGGCGATCACGGGACCCCGAGGACCGTTGCCCTGCAAGGAGATCCACTGCGGGTCACCGTTTTCGTCGGTGAACTCCTCACGCAGGTCGCGAACGACCGCACGCAGGCCGGCGAGGCCGAAGCCGTCCAACGGCGGAGCCGTCACCGGCGCCAGCTCACCGATCCAGGTCTCGGTCATCTCCTCGCCCAGCGCCGTGTCGAGGGCGAGGAAACACAGGGTGATCCGCTTGTTCTCGGGCACCTGCTCCATGTCCGGGTGGAACACCGTGACGTCCAGCCGGCTGCCGGAGCGTCGCACGCCGACCTGCACCCCGCCGAGGTCGATCTCGTGCCCTTCCAAGCTGATCCGCCGGCCGTCGATGGCGGCGGCGGGCTGCCGGCTGTCGGCATACGACCATACGAAGTCGGCCGGCGGGGCGGCAGCGAGCCAGCGCCGGGCGATCGCTCGTAGCTCCGGATCACCGTCGGCGGTGACCACCAGCAGGTGCGCGGCTTCGCTCCCGGGCGCCAGCTCCCAAGCGAGCCCCGGCGCGATCGCCGAGACCCGAGGTCCGAGCAGGGCGACCTGGTCAGCGGGGGCGTCGGCCATCGCCACCTGGCCGGACCCACCGTCGGTCCACCACGCCCAGAAGTCCTGGATCGCCTCGCCACTCGTGTCGCGCCGCTTGCCGAAAAGTGCCATGGGGTCATCCAACAACACCGGCGCCACCGCCCTGCTGCGACGGTCTCGTCCGCTGTGCAGCGCGTGCACCTAGGCTGCGCGTAGCGCCGGCTCGCGCGCTGCGCAGGAGAGGAAAAGGTATGCGGTTGCTCGGCACGCCGTTGCCGCGCTTGGGGACAGCGGTCCTGGTGGGCATCCTGGCGGGCGTCGCCGTGGCGCTGGTGACCAATCTGCCGCTTGCCGTCCTGAGTGGGATCGCCGCCATGGCAACGACATTCGTGGTCACCGGGTTCGTGGCGCTGTGGCCGATGGACGCGGCCGCCACGCGGCGCCACACACGGCGGGAAAGTTTCCGGCCGGTCGTGGAGGAGTTGGTCATCGTCGCAACGGCGCTCGGTGCCCTGGCCGGGATCGTGGTGCTGCTGATCCTGGGGCGCTCGACCACCGGCCACGCGGCGGCCGCGGTCGGCCTGCTCGGCGTCTTCATGTGCTGGGCCATGCTGCACCTGATGTATGCCGCCCGCTACGCGCTGCTCTACTACACCGAGCCGGTCGGCGGGATCGACTGGAACGACGACGACCCTCCGTCATACAAGGACTTCAGTTACTTCAGCTTCAACCTCGGCATGACCTATCAGGTCTCCGACACCAGCATCTCCGGCTCGGCCTTCCGCTCCGTGGTGCTGCGGCACTGCCTGTTGTCCTACCTGTTCGGCACGGTCATCCTGGCGGCGACCATCAACCTGGTCGCAGGCATCGTCAGCGGCTGACTTGCCGTACGCCGGCGGCACGGCTCAGTCGTCATCGGCTTCCTCCCGATCGATCCGGATGACGCCGTCCACCTCTCCCAGCACCGGAACCACCCGGTCCAGAGCACGTCCCGAGAGAGTGATGGCCACGGCGACGACCGCGGTGTCGTCCCAGCCGTCCCCCTCCTCCTCGCCGATCGGCTTGCGGCCCCTCTCGACCGACAGTGAGCCGATGACCCACTGGTGGCGTGAGCACGCGGCCAGCACCTCGCGGAGGATGCCGCGGCCGTCGGCATACGTGACCAGGAAGCGGCGCTCGCCGTTGCCCCTGTCCCCCAGCCAGATGGACAGCGGCGTGAAGCCGAGCACGACGACGAAGTGCAGCCCGGTCACCACCACCGCGAGCAGCGGCAGCCCGGCTCCGGCGGCCATGCCGATCGCCGCGGTCTCCCACACCGAGGCCGCAGTGGTCAGGCCGCGGACCGTCGTGCGGCGGGTGATGATCAGGCCGGCGCCGAGGAAGCCGATCCCGGAGACGATCTGCGCGGCGACACGGGACGGATCCAGCGTCACGTGCTCGCCGAGGACATCGCTGAACCCGTATTTGCTCACCAGCAGGATCAACGCGGACGACGTGCCGACGATGGTCTGCGTGCGGAGGCCGGCTGCCTTGCCGCGCAGTTGTCGCTCCAACCCCACCACCGCGGAGAGGACGAACGCCAGCAACAGCTCGCCGACCTGGAGCGTGCCCTGGCCGTGAGCCGCACCGAGCATCGTGTGCATCACGTCCGTCGCACCTCCGGAGCTCTCGTGTCGTCGAACCTGTTGTGGCCCGGTCGTTCTGATCGCCCGGTCACTGCGGTACGACGCGCTCCCAGCGACGCTCAGCGCCGTCCGGCGCGTCCCGCCAGGTCACCACGATCTGCGGTGTGCCGGTCTGCCAGGAGGCGACGACTTCGAACGACCGTGAAGTTCCAGCTACCCAGGAATCACCCTCGGGAAGCGGTGGATCGAGCCGCGCGACACCACTGGCCGCTACGACGTGCACGTCATACACCGTGTCCGGGCCGGCATTGGTGAGCGCGTATTCCTCGGCACCGGTGCGTTCCACCAGCCAAGGCGGACGCGAGGCTGCAGCTGAGGGCGCGGCTCCTGGCGCGATGGCCTGGGAGCGCAAGGCGCCGGTCGTATGCCGTTCCTGAGCCTCGTACATCTTCTCCAGCACGTCGGCCATCCGCTGCTGCGCTGCGGCCGCCTCCTGGGCGGTGTGCAGTGACTCGTCGGCCCGCTCACCGGCTGCTGCTGCCGCCTGCTTCGTGCCCCGGCCGGACCACCACGTGTAGCCGATGCCGGCGAGCGCGATGGCATTGCCGGTCCACGCGCTCCAGGCCAACACGTCCACCCGTCGCACTGTAGCGACCGATGCCGACGACGTCCGCACGCCGGAATTGCGACGCGCGAGGCGAGGCCGTCAGCCGACACGAGCGAAGGTGGCGTCGCCCTTACTTTGTGTCCAGTAGAAGGTGCGGTATGGCGCACGTTCTACTGGACCTCAGAACTGGAAAATCTTGGTGCCGGAGGCGGGATTTGAACCCGCACGCCCTTGCGAGCAAAGCATTTTGAGTGCTCCGTGTCTGCCGTTCCACCACTCCGGCGGGAGTGCGGCGCCAGTGTACGGGAGATGCCGCTCGCGCCTCCAATCGGCCGCTTCAAGCCAGCAGCGTCCGCGGCCGCGGTGGAGGCCGGCACTGATCGAGCGGCACACCGCATGATCGAGCGGCATACGGATTGGGCGCTGATCGGTATGCCGCTCGATGCGCGGGTATGCCGCTCAATCAAGCAGAAGACTCAGTGGTAGGCAGGGGCGACCTTGTTCTTGGCGTCGCCCATGCGGTGGACGCGCAGTGCGTTGGTCGAGCCGGGGATGCCGGGCGGCGAGCCGGCGACGATGACCACGACATCGCCCTCCTCGACCCGGCCCGAGCCGAGCAGGATCTCGTCGACCTGCATGGCCATCATGTCGGTGTGCTTGACCTGCGGCACGAGATAGGTCTCGACGCCCCAGACCATCGCCAGCTGCGACCGTGTCGACTCCTTGGGCGTGAACGCAAGCATCGGCCGCGGGCTGCGCAGCCGGGCCATCCGCTTGGCGGAGTCACCGGACTCGGTGAACGTCACCAGGAACCGCACGTCGAGCAGGTCGCCGACCTCGGCGGCCGCAGCGGTGACCGCACCGCCCTTGGTGTGCGGGCGGGTGCCGAGCGGCGGGACCCGGTCGAGGCCGTGTTCCTCGGTGCTGTCGATGATCCGGGCCATCGTCTGCACGGCCTCGATCGGCCACGCGCCCACGCTGGTCTCGCCGGAGAGCATGATCGCGTCCGCGCCGTCGAGCACGGCGTTGGCGCAGTCACTCGCCTCGGCCCGGGTCGGGCGGGAGTTGTCGATCATCGACTCGAGCACCTGGGTCGCGACGATGACCGGTTTGGCGTTGCGCCGGCAGATCTCGATGGCGACCTTCTGGACGATCGGCACCTCTTCGAGCGGCAACTCGACGCCCAGGTCGCCACGAGCGACCATGACTCCGTCGAACGCGTCGATGATGGCCTCGAGATTGTCCACGGCCTGCGGCTTCTCGACCTTCGCGATCACCGGGACCCGGCGGCCCATCTCGTCCATGATCTCGTGCGCACGGCGGATGTCGGACGCGTCCCGCACGAACGACAGGGCAACGACGTCTGCGCCCAGCTGCAACGCCCAGCGCAGGTCGGCCTCGTCCTTCCCGGACAACGCCGGCACGCTCACCGCGACGCCGGGCAGGTTGATGCCCTTGTTGTTGGAGACGGTGCCGCCCTCGACGACCTCGGCACGCACCTCGCTCGCAGTCACTTCCTTCGCTCGCAGGGACACCTTGCCGTCGTCGATCAGCAGCATGTCACCGGCTTCGACGTCGCCCGGCAAACCCTTGTAGGTGGTGGAGACTCGCTGCCGGTCCCCCTGGATGTCGTCCACGGTGATCGTGAACTCGTCGCCCCTGGCCAGCTCGACCGGCCCGTCGGCGAACCGGCCGGTGCGGATCTTCGGACCTTGCAGGTCGCACATGACGCACACGGCGCGACCGGAGTCCTTGGCCGCCGCCCGGATCGCCCGGTAGACCTTCTCGTGGTCCTCGTAGGCGCCGTGCGAGAGGTTCAGCCGTGCGACGTCCATCCCGGCGTCGACGAGCTGCCGCACCTTCTCCGGGGACGAAGTGGCAGGTCCAAGAGTGGCAACGATTTTGGCTCGACGCATACCTCAACCTTAGTGAGCGGACCGTATGCCGGACACGAGGTCCGGCATACGGTCCGGGATACGGAACGGGTTTCCGGGGTGGGATTCGGTCAGACGGCCAGCGGCCGGTCCGTCGGCGCGATCGGCGCGGGCAGATCGGAGTGACCGCCGGAGAGGAACGCGTCGACGCCGCGGGCGGCGGCGCGCCCCTCGGCGATCGCCCAGACGATCAGCGACTGGCCGCGTCCTGCGTCACCCGCGACGAACACGCCGGGCACGGACGACATGAAGTCGCTGTCCCGGCGCACGTTGGACCGCTCGTCCAGCTCGACGCCGAACTCCTCGACCAGTGCTTCGGTGAACGGACCGAGGAAGCCCATGGCCAGCAGGACGAGGTCGGCCTTCAGTTCCTTCTCGGTCCCTTCGACCTCCTCGAAACCGCCCGCGCCGGAACGCACTTCGACGACACGCAGCGCCCGGATCCGTCCGTTCCCGTCGTCGAGCGCCTCCTTCGTGCTGATCGAGTAGACGCGTTCGCCGCCCTCCTCGTGGGCGCTCGCCACCCGGAAGATCATCGGGTAGGTCGGCCACGGGTGCTGGGGCGACCGCTCCTCACCGGGCCGCGGCAGGATCTCCAGCGAGGTCACCGATGCGGCGCCCTGCCGGTGCGACGTGCCGATGCAGTCGGCACCGGTGTCGCCGCCACCGATGACCACCACGTGCTTGCCCTCCGCGGTGATCTGGCCGGACACCGTTTCGCCGAGTGCGACCCGGTTGGCCGGCGGCAGGAAGTCCATGGCCTGCACGAAGCCCTCGAGTTCCCGGCCCTGCACGGACAGGTCGCGGGGGACGGTCGCGCCGACCGCGATCACGACGGCGTCATACCGCGCGCGCAGCTGCGCCCAGGTGATGTCCTTGCCGATCTCGGTGTTGCAGCGGAAGCGGGTGCCCTCGGCGGTCATCTGCTCGATGCGGCGGTCGACGACCGACTTCTCCATCTTGAACTCGGGGATGCCGTAGCGCAGCAATCCGCCCGGCTTGTCGGCGCGTTCGAAGACAGCGACGGTGTGTCCGGCGCGGGTGAGCTGCTGGGCGGCCGCAAGTCCAGCTGGGCCGGATCCGACGACTGCGACGGTCCGTCCGGTGAGCCGCTCCGGTGGCATCGGCTCGACCGTGCCGGCCGCGAACGCCTCCTCGATCGTGGTCAGCTCCACCTGCTTGATGGTCACCGCCGGCTCGCTGATGCCGAGCACGCAGGCGGTCTCACAGGGCGCGGGGCACAGCCGGCCGGTGAACTCCGGGAAGTTGTTCGTGGCGTGCAGCCGGTCGATCGCGTCGGCCCAGTCGCCGCGCCAGGCAAGGGTGTTCCATTCCGGGATGAGGTTGCCGAGGGGACATCCGGAGTGACAGAACGGTATGCCGCAGTCCATGCAGCGGCCGGCCTGTTGCTGCAGGTCGGAGAGCTGCTGCTCCTCGTAGACCTCTTTCCAGTCCCGGATGCGCACCGGCACGGGACGACGCTGCGGGAGGCTGCGCTCCCGGACTTTCAGAAAGCCGCGTGGGTCAGCCACGGGACACCTCCATGATGCGTTCCCAGACGGCATCGCCGTCCGGATCGAGTCCTTCGTCGGCCGCCTGCGCTCGCACGTCGAGCACCTGCTGGTAAGCCCGCGGCAACACCAGCGAGAAGCGGTCGGCACTGACCGGCCACTCCGCGAGGAGCCTTGCGGCTACTGCGGATCCGGTCCATTCGCGGTGCTTCTCGAGCAGCTGGTGCACGACGGCCAGGTCCTGCTCGCGCAGCGGGCTGACGTCCACCAGCTCGCGGTTGACCAGCTGGTCGGCGAGGTCGAGCACATAGGCGACACCGCCCGACATACCAGCGCCGAGGTTGCGACCGGTCGGGCCGAGAATGAGCGCCGTCCCGCCGGTCATGTATTCGAGCCCGTGGTCCCCGACACCCTCGACGACCGCGGTCGCGCCCGAGTTGCGGACGCAGAAGCGCTCGCCGACCACACCGCGCAGGAAGAGCTCGCCCTTGGTCGCGCCGTAGCCGATCACATTGCCGGCGACGACGTTCTGTTCGGCAACCAGCGAAGCGTCGCGCAGTGGTCGCACCACGACACGGCCGCCCGAAAGTCCCTTGCCCACATAGTCGTTCGCCTCTCCGAAGAGACGCAACGTGATGCCGGCCGGGAGGAAAGCCCCCAGCGACTGGCCGGCTGCGCCGGTCAGGGTGATGTCGATCGTGTCGTCGGGCAGCCCGTCCGGGTAGCGCTTGGTCACCTCGTGCCCGAGCATCGTGCCCACCGTCCGGTTGACGTTGGCGACCGGCAACTCGATGCGCACCGGAGCCCGGTCCTCCAGGGCGTCGCGGCTCATCGTGATGAGCTGCTGGTCCAACGCCTTGGCCAGACCGTGGTCCTGGGGCACGACGTGCCGGCGCGGTGTGCCTTCCGGCAGGTCGATCTTCGCCAGGATCGGCGCCAGGTCCAGCCCTGCGGCCTTCCAATGCTTGACCGCTCGCTCCGTGTCCAGCACATCGACCTGGCCGATCGCCTCGTCCAGGCTTCGGAAACCGAGCTGCGCCAACAGTTCTCGAACCTCTTCGGCGATGTACTCGAAGAACGTCTCCACGAACTCCGGCTTGCCGGTGAACCGGGCCCGGAGTTCCGGGTTCTGCGTCGCGACACCGACGGGGCAGGTGTCGAGGTGGCAGACCCGCATCATGATGCAGCCGCTGACCACCAGTGGCGCGCTGGCGAAACCGAACTCCTCGGCACCCAGCAGGGCCGCCACGATGACGTCGCGGCCGGTCTTCAGCTGACCGTCGGTCTGCACCACGATGCGGTCGCGCAATCCGTTGAGCAACAACGTCTGCTGCGTCTCGGCGAGGCCCAGCTCCCACGGCCCACCGGCGTGCTTGAGCGAGGTGAGCGGCGCGGCTCCGGTGCCGCCGTCGTGGCCGGAGATCAGCACGACGTCCGCGTGGGCCTTGGACACCCCGGCCGCCACCGTGCCGACGCCCACCTCGGAGACCAGCTTGACGTGGATCCGAGCGGCCGGGTTGGCGTTCTTCAGATCGTGGATCAGCTGGGCGAGGTCCTCGATCGAGTAGATGTCGTGGTGCGGGGGCGGGGAGATCAGCCCGACGCCTGGTGTCGAGTGCCGCGTGCTGGCCACCCACGGGTAGACCTTGTGGCCCGGCAGCTGACCGCCCTCCCCCGGCTTGGCACCCTGCGCCATCTTGATCTGGATGTCGTCTGCCTGCGTCAGGTAGACCGAGGTCACCCCGAAGCGGCCGGATGCGACCTGCTTGATGGACGAGCGGCGCTCGGGGTCCAGCAACCGGTCGAGGTCCTCACCGCCCTCCCCCGTGTTGGACCGAGCGCCGAGGCGGTTCATCGCGACGGCGAGCGTCTCGTGCGCCTCCTTGCTGATCGAGCCGTAGCTCATCGCGCCGGTCGAGAAGCGCTTCACGATCTCGCTGACCGGCTCGACCTCCTCGATCGGGATGCTCGGCCGAGCCTGCTTGAAGGAGAACAATCCGCGCAGCGTCATCAGGCGCTCGGACTGGTCGTCGACCCGCTGGGTGTACTTCTTGAAGATGTCGTAGCGCCGTGACCGGGTCGAGTGCTGCAGGCGGAAGACGGTCTCCGGGTCGAAGAGGTGCGGCTCACCCTCCCGGCGCCACTGGTATTCGCCGCCGGTGTTGAGGGTGCGGTGCGACAGTTGCTGGCCGTTCTTCGGGTATGCCGTCTGGTGCCGCTCGGCGATCTCGCGGGCGATCTCCTCCAGCCCGATGCCGCCGAGTCGGGACACGGTGCCGGTGAAGTATTCGTCGATGACCCCCTGGGACAGCCCGAGGGCCTCGAAGACCTGCGCGCCCCGGTATGACGCAACGGTCGAGATGCCCATCTTCGACATGACCTTGAGGACACCCTTGCCGAGGGCCTTGATGAGGTTCTTGACGGCCTGCTCCGGAGTGACCTCGGAGATCAAGCCCCGGCGGACCAGGTCCTCGACCGATTCCATTGCCAGATAAGGGTTCACGGCTGCGGCGCCATACCCGATGAGCAAGGCGACGTGGTGCACCTCGCGCACGTCACCCGCCTCCACGATCAGACCGACCTGGGTGCGGGTCTTCTCCCGCACCAGGTGGTGATGGACCGCGGCGGTGAGCAGCAGCGACGGGATCGGCGCGAACGCGGCGGTGCTCTCCCGGTCGGACAGCACGACGAAGCGGTGCCCCTCCTCGATCGCCTGAGACACCTCGGCGCAGATGCCCTTGAGCCGCGAGCGCAGCGCGCTGGTGCCACCGGCGACCCGGTAGGTGCCGCGAATGACGTAGGTCTGGTAGCCGGGGAAGTCGCCCTCGTTGTTGAGGTTGACCAGCTTGGCCAGCTCGTCGTTGTCGATGACCGGGAAGTCCAGCTCGACCTGGCGCGCGTGTTGCGGGCCGACCTCGAGGGCGTTGTGCTCCGGACCCATCAGGGTGCCGAGCGAGGTCACCAGCTCCTCACGGATCGCGTCCAGTGGCGGATTGGTCACCTGCGCGAACAGCTGGCTGAAGTAGTCGAACAGCAGCCGGGGCCGGTCGGACAGCACGGCGATCGGGGTGTCGGTGCCCATCGACCCCAGCGCCTCGGCACCGGAGGTGGCCATCGGCGTCAGCAGCAGCCGCAGCTCCTCGTGGGTGTAGCCGAACGTCTGCTGTCGCCGAACCACGGACGCGGGTGTGTGCCAGACGTGTTCGCGCTCCGGCCGCTGCGAGAGCTTGATGACGCCGGCGTGCAGCCAGTCCTCATAGGGGTGCTGGGCAGCCAGGTCGCGCTTGATCTCGTCGTCGCTGATCAGCCGCCCCTGGGCGGTGTCGACGAGGAACATCCGGCCCGGCTGCAGCCGGCCCTTGCGGACGACGTGCGCGGGGTCCAGGTCGAGCACACCGGCCTCGGAGGCGAGCACGACGAGGCCGTCGTCGGTCACGGCGTAGCGCCCGGGTCGCAGCCCGTTGCGGTCGAGCACGGCGCCGACCACGGTGCCGTCGGTGAAGGCGACGCACGCGGGGCCGTCCCACGGCTCCATGATCGCCGAGTGGTATTCGTAGAACGCCCGCCGCGCGGGGTCCATCGTCTCGTGGTTCTCCCAGGCCTCGGGGATCATCATCAGCACCGCGTGCGGGAGGCTGCGGCCGCCCAGGTGCAGGAGCTCCAGTACCTCGTCGAAGCTCGCCGAGTCGGACCCCGACTCCGTGCAGATGGGGAAGAGCCGTTCGATGTCCCCGCCGAAAATCTCACTGTGCAGCGTGGATTCGCGGGCGCGCATCCAGTTGCGGTTGCCGCGCACGGTGTTGATCTCGCCGTTGTGGGCGATCAGCCGGTAGGGGTGCGACAGCGGCCAGGAGGGGAAGGTGTTGGTCGAGAAGCGCGAGTGGACCAGTGCCATCTCGGTGGTGAACCGCCGGTCCGACAGGTCCGGGTAGAACGGCTCCAGCTGACCGGTGGTCAGCATGCCCTTGTAGACGATGGTCCGGCCGGACAGGGACGGGAAATAGATCTCGCGCTCGTTCTCGATGCGCTTGCGCAGCGCGTAGGTCTTGCGGTCCAGTTCGACGCCGGACAGCGCGCCGTCGGCGGCCGCGACGAAGACCTGCCGGAAGACCGGCATGACTTCACGCGCCGCAGCGCCGACCAGCGAGGGGTCGGTCGGGACGTCGCGCCAGCCGATGACGCGCAGTCCTTCCTCACTGGCGAGCTGCGCGAAGCGCTCGCCGATGTACCACTGCTCGTCCGGGTCGGTCGGCAGGAAGGCGATGCCCACGGCATACGTGCCCTTGGCCGGCAGCTCGAACTCACAGACCGCCCGGAAGAAGTCGTCCGGGATCTGCGTGAGTATGCCGGCGCCGTCGCCGACGCACGGGTCGGCGCCCGTCGCACCGCGGTGCTCGAGATTGCGGAGTGCCGTGAGGGCGTGATCGACGATGTCGTGCCCGGGCGTGCCGCGCATCGTGGCCACCATCGCCACGCCGCACGCGTCGTGCTCATGAAGGGGGTTGTAGAGCCCCTGTGCCGCCGGAACCGCGGAAAAGCTTCCCTGCGCCGTCAACCAACTCACCGTCCAGTCGTCGCGAACGGCAGTGGGAGCGCCGTTCTGATGAGATAACCGAACCTTGCGAGGACGACGCTGGCCACCAAGGCCCGTTCAGGATACCCGGCTTCTCGCGTGCCCACAAAGTGGACCGGCAGTCTCGAATAATGAGACTCAGACGAGCGGCCAGCGGCCGTGGCGACCCATCCGCCATACGGCCGACCAGGGCAGTTTCCGCTGGGGTTCGCCCGGTGCCCACGGCTGCGAGCGCCAGCCGTCGCGCCATCCCGCCAGCCAGGGACGCAGCGTCGCCGGAGCGGTGCGGGACCGGACCAGCTGCACGGCGCTCCACGTGCCGACATACCCCCAACTGACCGGCCACGGGAGGTTGCGCCGCGCGAGCCAGACACGGTTGCGGGCGTTCTTCGAGTAGTAGTCGTCGTGCCGGCGAGGGTCGATCACCGGGTGCCCCGCCCGGAGGTGTCCGAGGTAGACGGTTCGATATCCCGCACCCCACACGCGCCAGGCCAGCTCGATGCCCTCGTGCGCGTAGAAGAACGGCGCCGGCCAGCCGAGGGTCCGCTGGAAGACGTCCCGCCGGATGGCGACCGCCATCTCCACCACGGAGAAGACATTGGACGAACGGTAGGGACTGCCCTTGCGCAGCCGCGGGATCCAGCGCGTGGGCAACTCACCGGCCGCCGGGTCCTCGATGCGCGGCTGGATCATGCCGATCGTCGGATCGGCCGCGAACTCCGTCGCGCAACTCGCCAGGAAGTCGTCGTCCAGCAGCCATGCGTCGTCGTCGAGGAAGAACAACAGCTCGCCGGAGACCTGGTCGACGCCCGCGTTGCGTCCGGCCGGTATGCCGACGTTCTCGGGTATGGCGAGCGTCTTCACACCGTCCGGCAGGTCGACCGGCTGCCAGCCGTTGCCGACCACCACGACGTCGAGTCGCACGCCCTGCTGGCGCAGCACCGACTCGATGCCACGCCGCAGTTCCTCGGGGCGCTTGCCCTGCGTGAGGACGACCACCCCGAAGGCCGGACCGGGGTCCGGCCCGGCGGTGTCAGCCATGGGTTCGGCCGTCATTCTCGGCGGTCCGCCGTGTGCTCGGTCTCCGCGGTCGGACGCTCCTCGGTGACGCGGGCGTCGGTCGGGTCCGGCGCGTCCGCATCCGAATCGTCGTCGTGGTCGGCGCCCGCCGGCGTCGCGGCCGGGATCGGCTCGCGCACGCCGTTGGGGAAACGCCGAGCGCACAGGACGTAGCCGATGACGCCGCCGATGAAGACGAGCAGGCAGACCCACACGTTGACCCGCTGGCCGAGGATGTGGTTCGCCGGGTCGTCGCGCAACAGCTCCATCCACACCCGGCCGCACGGATAGAGCGCGACATACAGGAAGAACGACCGGCCTCGACCCAGCGTGTAGCGGCGGTCCAGCCAGACGATGAGCAGAGCGAGCAGCAGCAGGAAGAGCGACTCGTAGAGGAAGGTGGGCTGGAAGTAACCGGCCACGATCGGGTGGCCGGCGCTGTCCCTGACCGCGTGACCGGCACTCTCGTCCCACTGGTAGACCTTCAGCCGCCAGGGCAGGTCGGTGCTGCGGCCGTGCAGTTCGTTGTTGAAGTAGTTGCCCCAGCGGCCAATGGCATGCGCCAGTGCGACGCCGGGAGCGCCGGCGTCGGCGAAGTCCAGAAAGCGAACACCCTTGCGGCGACAGGCGATCCAGCCACCCAGCGCGCCGAGCGCGATTGCGCCCCAGATGCCGAGGCCGCCGTGCCAGATGGCGAGCGCGTCCCAGGGGTTGCCGTTCTTGCCGAAGTAGGGCTGCGGTGAGGTGATGACGTTGTAGATGCGGCCGCCGACGATGCCGAACGGCACCGCCCACCACGCGATGTCGTAGATGACCTCACGTTTGTAGCCGCGGTCCTCCAGTCGCCGGCCGGCGACCCAGACGGCCAGCACGATCCCGGTCAGGATGCACAGCGCGTACATCCGGATGGGGAAGGGGCCGAGCCAGAAGACGCCGACCGTCGGGCTCGGGAAGTATGACGAGCCGGCGATCACCCGCGCACCCCGTCGGCGAGCGACGCGGCCTTCTTCGCCAGCGCGGCGAGTCCCTCCTGCCGATCGGTCGCATCGACCAGGGTGGCCACCAGCGCGGAGCCGACGATGACGCCGTCCGCGAAGCCGCCCACTTCGCGGGCCTGCTCGCCCGTGGACACCCCGAGGCCGACGCACACCGGCGTCTCGGTGACCGCCCGAGCACGTTGGACGAGCGCGGCTGCTTCACTGCCGACCGCGGACCGAGCGCCGGTCACACCCATCAGCGAGGCGGCGTAGATGAAGCCCCGGCATGCAGCCGTGGTCGTCACCAGCCGCTCCGGCGTGGAGCTCGGCGCGATGAGGAAAACCCGGTCCAGGCCGTGGGCGTCGCTGGCGGCGATCCAGTCGGCCGCTTCGTCGGGCACCAGATCGGGGGTGATCAGTCCGGACCCGCCCGCGGCCGCGAGGTCACGCGCGAACGCATCGACCCCGTAGCGCAGCACGGGATTCCAGTAGGTCATCACCTCGCACGCGGCGCCGGCACCGGCTACCGCCTCGGCCGCCCGGAAGACGTCGCGCACGTGCACGCCCGCGGCGAGCGCGCCGGTCGCGGCGGTCTGGATCACCGGGCCGTCCATGAGCGGGTCGGTGTAGGGCAGGCCGATCTCGACGATGTCGACACCGGCCCGGACCATCGTCAGCATGGCCTCGATGGAGGTGTCCACGTCGGGGTAGCCGACCGGCAGGTAGCCGACCAGGGCCGCACGGCCCTCCGCGCGGGTGCGAGCGAGCGTCGTGGTCACCGGGGTGAGGCGGTCGGTGCTCGTCATACCTGGGTATCCCGCGCGTCGTCGTCGAGCAGGCCGAACCACTGGGCGGCCGTGTGCACGTCCTTGTCGCCCCGGCCGGACAGGTTCACCAGCAGCAGCGCGTCGGGACCGAGCTCACGGCCGATCTTCATCGCGCCGGCGAGCGCATGGGCGCTCTCGATCGCGGGCAGGATCCCCTCCGTCCGGGACAGCGCCTCGAAGGCGGTCATCGCCTCGGTGTCGGTGATCGGGTAGTACTCCGCGCGACCGGAGTCGCGCAGGTAGGCGTGTTCGGGGCCGACGCTGGGGTAGTCCAGACCGGCTGACACTGAATGGGATTCGATGGTCTGGCCCTCCTCGTCCTGCAGCACGTAGGTGTAGGCGCCGTGCAGCACACCGGGGATCGCCTGACCGCTGAACCGCGACGCGTGCCGGCCACTGTCCGGCCCATCCCCACCGCCTTCCAGGCCGATCAGCCGGACGCCGGCGTCGTCGATGAAGCGGTGGAAGATGCCCATCGCGTTGGAGCCGCCGCCGACACAGGCCAGCACGGCGTCCGGCAGCCGGCCGTATTCGTCGAGCATCTGGGCGCGGGCCTCGACACCGATCACCCGGTGGAAGTCGCGGACCATCTCCGGGAACGGGTAAGGACCGGTGACGGTGCCGAGCACGTAGTGGGTGTGCGCGACGTTGGCGACCCAATCGCGGAAGGCCTCGTTGACCGCGTCCTTCAGCGTGCGGGAGCCGTGGTCCACGGGCACCACCTCGGCGCCGAGCAGCCGCATCCGCGCGACGTTGAGCGCTTGGCGTTCGGTGTCGACCCGGCCCATGTAGACCGTGCAGTCGAGGCCCATCAGCGCCGCCGCGGTCGCGGTCGCGACTCCGTGCTGACCGGCACCGGTCTCGGCGATCACCCGCGTCTTGCCCATCCGTTTGGTGAGCAGCGCCTGCCCGAGCACATTGTTGATCTTGTGGGACCCGGTGTGGTTGAGGTCCTCGCGCTTCAGCACGATCTGGGCACCGCCGCAGTGCTCGTCGCCGAAGCGACGGGCCGGCGTGATGATGCTCGGCCGGCCCGTGTAGCTGCGCTGCAGCCGGGTCAGTTCCCCGATGAACGCCGGGTCGGCCATTGCCTTGGCGCGCTGCTCGTCGAGCTCCTCGAGCGCCGCGACCAGCGCCTCGGGGACATAGCGCCCGCCATACGCGCCGAACCGGCCGAGCTTGGGGGTGGTCTGACTCATGCTGATCCTTCGGTGTGAGAGCGCATGGCGCCGACCGACGCCTCCGGGTCACCGCCGGTGACCAGCGCCTCGCCGACGAGCACGGCGTCCGCACCGGCGGCGACGTAGTCGGCGACGTCCTGCGGGCCGCGGATGCCGGACTCGGCGACGCGCACCCGGTCCTCGGGCACCCGTGGCGCCAACCGGGCGAACACCGCGCGGTCGACGTCGAGAGTCTTCAGGTTGCGCGCGTTGACGCCGATCAGCCGGGCGTCGACGGCGAGCGCCCGGTCGATCTCGGCTTCGTCGTGGGTCTCGACCAACGCCGTCATCCCGAGAGCGGACGCGTGCTGGAAGAGGTCACGCAGCTGCGCGTCGTCGAGAGCGGCGACGATCAGCAGGATGATGTCCGCGCCATGAGCGCGTGCCTCGTCGAGCTGGTAGTGCTCGACCATGAAGTCCTTGCGCAGCACCGGGATCGAGACCGCAGCACGCACCGCGTCCAGGTCGGCGAGCGAGCCGCCGAAGCGGCGCGGCTCGGTGAGCACCGAGATCGCCGTCGCACCCCCACGGGCGTATGCCGCGGCCAGCTGCGCCGGGTCCGGGATCGCTGCGAGATCACCCTTGCTCGGACTGCGCCGCTTGACCTCGGCGATGACCTTCACCGGACCGGTCGCGCGGAACGCCGACAACGCGTCCAACGGCGCCGGCGCGTCCTGCGCCCGTCGGGCGATCTCCTGGGCGGACGTCTGCCGCCGGCGGCCGGCGAGGTCCTCGCGGACGCCGACGATGATCTCGTCGAGGACCGTGGACACCTAGGACGCCCGTCGCGCGTCGACGTTGCCCTGCTCCTCCGGGGTGAGCGGAGGGGAGGTCAGCCGGTGGTGGTTGCCGAAGCCCATCTTGGCCAGGATCTTGCCGACCGCGACACCGACCACCGCGAGCGAGCCGCCGGTGTAGTAGAGCGCGTGAATGCCCCATGCCACACCGATGCCGACACACACGGACGCGACGAGCAGGAACACCACAGTGGTCCAGGCAGCGACGCTGTGTCCGTGGTCCTCGTGGAATTCTTCGGCCATCAGCCGGTGCTCCTTAGGTGAGTTATTGGTCGCGACTCCTCGCGAGCGGCCTAACGATCTTCGTTGCCGATTGTGTCAGACCCGTCCGAGACGTCCGTCGGGTCCTCACCCTCGGAGAGCATGTCCCAGTCGGAGCGCTTTCGGACCGGTGCCGCACCCGGTGCGTCATACCTGCTGGACAGGCCGGACCAGGTCCGCGCGCCGATGATCGCGAGCACCCCGGTGAGCACGAGCAGCACGCCGCCGAGCACGGCCACCCAGGGCCAGATCGTCAGGGTCGCGTCGACGGTCCGGTCGCCGGTGTGACCGGTCATCGAGGTCGCGACGTCGCCGAGCGACCGCGCCGGGTCGCGCACGACGGCGAGCGTCGCCACGACGCAGACCACACCGGCGGCGAGGGTGATGACCGAGGCGATCCAGCGCGGCACCCGCCCGGTGGTCAGGGTCGCGAGGACAGCGGCAGCGCCGACCAGCGCAGAGGCGAGCAGGGCCGGTGCGGCCTTGCTGGCGGAGGCGGTCGTACGCGCGTGCTGCAGAACGGCGTCGGTCACCGATCCGGTGACCCAGGTGCGCGTGTTGGCCGCTACCAGCAGGATCACCGCGACCGCGCCGACGACGAGCACCGACCGCTTCGAGCTCACTCTCGAGGTCGCGCCGCTTCCCTCGTCTCCGGGCCTTACACCAGCCACCCCACGAAGTTCTCCCCCGCTGCGCTCCTCCGATACTTCGCGGGGACCCCGACCGTTCGTGTCCTCGGCTCGGTCGGCGCTCACGTCTTCTGTCGCGCCTCTGCCCTCGCCTCCGGTCCTCACTTCGTTCGTGTCCTCGGCTCGGTCGGCGCTCACGTCTTCTGTCGCGCCTCTGCCCTCGCCTCCGGGCCTCACTTCGTTCGTGTCCTCGGCTCGGTCGGCGCTCACCCGATCCCCCGCATCCCACCCGCAATGGCGACGGCGCGCAGCGCGGCCGCGGCCTTGGTGCGGGTCTCCTGGTATTCGCTCTCCGGCACCGAGTCGGCGACGATCCCCGCGCCGGCCTGCACGTGGGCGACGTGATCCTTGATGAGCGCGGTGCGGATCGCGATCGCCATGTCGAGGTCGCCCGCGAAGTCGAAGTAACCCACGACCCCGCCATAGACACCGCGGCGGATGCCCTCCAGCCGGTCGATGATCTGCATCGCGCGCGGTTTCGGCGCACCGCTGAGCGTGCCGGCGGGGAAGGTCGCGACGAGCACGTCGTATGCCGAACGCCCCTCGCTGAGCTCGCCGACGACCGTCGACTCCAGATGCATGATGTGGCTGTAGCGGCGGATCTGCATGAACTCGACGGTGTCGACGGTGCCGGCGTCGCAGACCTTCTGCAGGTCGTTGCGTGCCAGGTCGACCAACATCAGGTGCTCGGCGCGCTCCTTGGGGTCGGCCAGGAGCTCGTCGGCGAGGTCCTCGTCCTGCTCGGGACTCTTGCCACGCGGCCGGGAACCGGCGATCGGGTGGGTGATGACCTGCTCCCCCGTCATCTTGACGAGGGCCTCCGGGCTGGAGCCGACGATGTCGTATGTCGAGCCGTCGGGGTGCGGCAGCCGCAACAGATACATGTAGGGGCTCGGGTTGCCGACGCGGAGCGCACGGTAGACGTCGAGCGCGTCCGCCGCACACGGCACCGAAAACCGTTGAGATACAACGATTTGGAAGGCCTCGCCGTCGCGGATGTCTTCCTTCGCAGCCTCCACCATGTCGTGGTACTGCTCCCGGGTGTGGGTGCTCACCGGTGTGAGTTCCACCGGTTCGGGCACGGACACGGTGCTCGGCGCATCCGCCGCGAGCGCCTCCTGCATCGCGTCCAACCGGTCGACGGCGTCCCTCCACGCTTCCGCCGCACGCGCATCGGTGTTGTCGTAGTTGATGGCGTTGGCGATGAGCAGCACGCTGCCGTCGGTGTGGTCGAGCACCGCGAGGTCGGACGCCAGCACCATGCCGATCTCGGGCAGCTGCAGGTCGTCGACGCCGGGGTGCTCCAGCCGCTCCCAGCGCCGGACTGCGTCATACGTGATAGCTCCGACGAGTCCGCCGGTCAGCGGCGGCAGGCCCGGGATGCGCGGGGTCGCGAGAGTGCGCAACGTGTCGCGCAGCACGTCCGTGGGTGTGCCGTCGAGCGGAACGCCGACCGGCGGGGAGCCCAGCCACACGGCTTCACCGTCCTCCTCGGTGAGCGTCGCCCGGCTCTGTGCACCGATGATCGAATAGCGGGACCAGACACCGCCGTGCTCGGCAGACTCCAGCAGGAAGGTGCCCGGCCGGTTGTCGGCCAGCTTGCGATAGATGCCGAGTGGGGTTTCCCCGTCCGCGAGGAGGCGTCGCACCACGGGTATGACGCGCCGGTCGGCCGCGAGTTCGAGGAACTGCGGCAGACCCGGCCAGGTCTGCCCCCACCCGGTCTCGGCGTGGATGTCCACCCCACGAAGTTCTCCTCCGCTACGCTCCCCCGATACTTCGTGGGGACCCCGGTCATCTTCACCGGCTCGCAATGCATTCACGCCTTGACCGCCTCGAGGTCGGTGAAGAAGCAGCTGCGCGCGCCGGTGTGACAGGCCGGTCCGACCTGGTCGACCTTGACGAGCAGGGTGTCGCCGTCACAGTCGAGCGCCACCGACTTCACATGCTGCACGTGACCGGAGGTGTCGCCCTTGCGCCAGTACTCGCCACGGCTGCGGGACCAGAAGGTGACCCGTCCGGTGGTGAGCGTGCGGTGCAGCGCCTCGTCGTCCATCCAGCCGACCATGAGCACCTCACCGGTGTCGTGCTGCTGGATGACCGCGGGCACGAGGCCCGCGTCATCCCGCTTCAGCCGCGTCGCAATGCCTGGGTCGAGCGCCGTTGAACTCACGACCGTCATTCTGCCGCACCGATTTCAGCGCGCCTCGCGCGCGGTGCGTGGCCGAATGCGGTGCCGGGTGCTCGACTGCGCCATGATCGGGGCATGCCGAATTTCGCCCACACCGAACGCATCGCACTGTGTGACACGTTCGTCGCCACCGGGCCGGAGGCGCCGACCTTGTGCGGCGACTGGACCACTCGCGACCTCGCGGCGCACCTCGTCGTGCGGGAGGGTCGCCCGGACGCCGCTGCCGGAATGTTCCTGCCGGTGCTCGCCGGCCATCTCGAGTCGGTGCAGCGCAAGGTCGCCGCGATGCCCTGGGAGCAGCTCGTCGAGACGGTGCGCACCGGTCCGCCGCGGCTCAGCATCTTCCGGCTGCCCGGTGTCGGGGAGAAGGCGAACCTCTCCGAGTTCTTCATCCATCACGAGGACGTGCTGCGGGCCGGCGACCATCCGGAGGCACGGCGAGAGCTGCCCGAGGGCGAGCAGACCGCGTTCTGGCGCATCCTGCCGCGGGTCGGGAAACTGACGCTCCGCAATGTCCGCACCGGCGTCGTCGCCGAGTGCGCGGGGCATGGGCGGCGTACCCTGCGCCCCGCCCGGGACGACCACGGCAGCGTGGTGCTCAGCGCCTCTCCCGCCGAGGTCCTGCTCTACATCTCCGGCCGCCGCGCCGTCACCGACGTGGAGCTGGACGGCTCGGCCGGTGACGTCGACGCCTTCCGGGAGAGCCCGCTCGGCTTCTGAGCGTCCGCCGAGGCGTCCTCAGCGGACCTCGTGGCCCGCGGCGCGCAGCGCGTCCTTGACCTGGCCGATGGTCAGCTCCCGGAAGTGGAAGACGGACGCCGCCAGAACCGCGTCCGCGCCGGCGTCGACGGCCTGCACGAAGTGTTCGACCCGGCCGGCACCCCCGCTGGCGATGATCGGCACGTCGACCTCCGCGCGCACCGCGCGGATCAGCTCCAGATCGAAGCCGTCCTTGGTCCCGTCGGCATCCATCGAGTTGAGCAGGATCTCGCCCACCCCCAGTCGGGCCGCCCGAGCACACCACTCGATCGCGTCCAGGTCGGCCGACTTGAGCCCGCCGTGTGTCGTCACCTCGAAATTGCCGTGCTGGGATCGTCGTACATCGGCTGACAGGACCAGGACTTGGGAGCCGAACCGGTCGGCGATCTCGGAGATCACCTCCGGTCGCGCGATCGCACCCGTGTTGATGCCCACCTTGTCGGCACCGGCGCGCAGTAAGCGGTCGACGTCGTCGACGGTGCGCACTCCCCCACCGACGGTCAGTGGAATGAACACCTGCTCGGCCGTGCGACCGACCACTTCGTATGTCGTCTCCCGCCCGGCGGAGCTCGCGGTCACGTCGAGGAAGGTGAGTTCATCGGCGCCCTGCCGGTCGTAGCGGTCGGCCAGCTCGACCGGGTCACCCGCATCGCGCAGGTTCTCGAAGTTGACTCCCTTGACCACGCGTCCGGCGTCGACGTCGAGGCACGGGATCACACGCACGGCAACCGTCATGAGCGACAAGGTTAGTCGGCGGCTCAGCTGCATTCCGATGCCAGGACCGCGCGGCCGGTGCAGCCCGCGGCGCTAGGTTGCTCGGTGTGACAGACGGTCCGGCCCCGGAACAGGTGGAACGCGTCGCCGCACTCGCCCTCGCAGCGCACAGCCGGCCGGTGATCGTCGCGATCGACGGGCGGAGCGGCTCCGGCAAGACGACGTTCGCGGAGGTGCTGCGCGACCGGCTCGTCGATGCCGCCGTGGTGCACCTCGACCACATCTACCCCGGCTGGGACGGCCTTGCTCCCACACCGGCGTTGGTGGCCGCCCAGGTGCTCGCGCCACTCCGGCGCGGTGAGCCTGCCGCATTCCGTGAGTTCGACTGGGAGCAGGAGGAATTCGGGCGCCTTGTTAGTGTGCCCGCTGCCGCCGTTGTCGTCGTGGAAGGTGCCGGAAGCAGTGTCGGTCCCGCGCGTCGGTATGCCGATGTCCGTGTCTGGCTCGAGGCCGATGAAGCGGTTCGCAAACGCCGCGCCTTGGCCCGGGATGGTGAGACCTATCGGCCGCACTGGCAACGCTGGGCGGACCAGGAAGAACTACTCTTCGCCGCCGACCGCACCCGCGAACGAGCGCACCTCGTGCTGCGCACCCAGTGATCGGGAGAAGCCGGGCCGTATTGGCGGCCGACTCGCACAGGTACCGCCGAGTGGCACACCTGCAGCTGTGCCGGTCGGCGTTTGCTGTGCCACTCAGCGAGCAGGCGGGCGCTCGACCCGTCAGTCGTCGCGGAGCGGGCGGTTGTTGGCTTCGACCAGCGCCGCGAGACGGCGTGCCTCCGCATTCGCGAAGTCACCGTCGGACCGCTGAATCGCCATGACGGCCAGCGTTTCGGTGTCACTCAGCTCGAGGACGAGCCAGGGCGCTCCGTTGCCGAACTGGACGTTCACGATCTGGGCCCAGTCCAGGTCTCGGGACACCACCAGGTTGCTGACGTGCAGACCGTTCGGCGTCGGTGTGGCGCGCACGAACGCGAACCGCAACAGGAACGCAGCGACGGCCACGGCGAAGGCGATCAGCGCCGCCGAGTCGGCTGTCGTCCAGCCGGTCACGCCGCCCTGCGGGATCCGCACCGCGACGACGGCAAACACCACCACGACCGCAATCGCCACGGCGATGCTGACGATTCGCGACCGTCGCGGCCGGAACGTCGCATAGGCGGAACTATGGTCGGCAGTCACAATCGGCAGGCCGCGATCTCGGTGACCAGGATGGCGCGTGCGCCGATCTCGTAGAGCTGGTCCATCACCGAGTTGGTCGAGGTGCGCGGCACCATGGAGCGCACTGCGACATACCCCTTGCGGTGCAGCGGTGAGACGGTCGGTGACTCGAGACCGGGTGTCAGGGCGCACGCCTCCTCGACGAGCTCGACGCGGATGTCATAGTCCATCATCACGTAGCGGTGCGCCGTCTGCACGCCTTGCAGGCGCCGGATCAGCACCTCGACGGCCGGGTCCGAATCCGGGCGGTCCTGCGGGCGGATCAGCACCGCCTCGCTCTGCAGGATCGGCTCACCGAACACTTCCAGACCGGCGTTGCGCAACGTGGTCCCGGTCTCCACGACGTCGGCGATGACATCCGCGACGCCCAGGGTCACCGCCGTCTCCACCGCGCCGTCCAGCCGGACGACCGACGCGTCGATTCCCTTGTCCGCCAGGTCCTTCTGGACCAGACCGGGGAAGCTGGTCGCGATGCGCTTGCCGGCCAGGTCGTCCACGGACGAGGTGTCGCCCGGGCGCGCCGCGTAGCGGAAGGTCGACGCACCGAAGCCGAGCTGCATCACCTCGGTTGCCGGTGCGCCCGAGTCGAGCAGCAGGTCACGGCCGGTGATGCCGACGTCGAGGTGGCCACGGCCGACATACACGGCGATGTCCCGTGGCCGCAGATAGAACAGCTCGACGCGTTGCTCGCTGTCGACGACGACGAGTTCCTTCGACTCGCGCCGCACGCGGTAACCCGCCTCGCGCATGATCTGCGCGCTCGACTCGGCGAGCGCACCCTTGTTGGGCATGGCGACCCGCAGCAGCTCAGAGGTGGGCATAGACGTCCTCCAGCGCGATGTCCTGGGCGACCATCAGCACCTGCAGGTGGTAGAGCAGCTGGCTGATCTCCTCGGCGGTGCGCTCGACACCCTCATGCTCCGCGGCCATCCAGACCTCGGCAGCCTCCTCGACGATCTTCTTGCCGATGAAGTGCACGCCGGCGTCGAGTTCGCGCACAGTGCCGGAGTCCGCCGGCCGGTCCTGGGCCTTGGCCCGTAGCTCAGCAAACAGCTGATCGAACGTCTTCACGTCAGCCAAGGCTAATTGCACCGCACCCCAGGGCGGCAGCTGGACCACACTCTGAGTCGAGCCGTATGACGAGCCGGCTCATCGGCCGCTCAGCGCCACGACGGTGGCGACGGCCGCCGTTGCCGCCTCGAATCCCTTGTCCTCCGCGGATCCCGGCAGACCTGCGCGATCGAGTGCTTGCTCGTCGTTGTCGCACGTGAGCACACCGAAACCGATCGGCGTCCCGGTGCGGACCGAGACCTCGGTCAACCCGTGGGTGGCCGCCGTGCAGACATAGTCGAAATGCGGTGTGCCACCACGGATCACGACACCGAGCGCGACAACCGCGTCGTATGACGGAGCCAGTTGCGCACACGCCACCGACAGCTCGAACGTTCCCGGCACGCGCACCACCGGTGCGTCCGCGACCCCGCATGCCTCGAGACCGCGACGTGCTCCGTCGATCAGTCCGTCCATCACCTGTTCATGCCAGGACGCGGCCACGACCGCGACCCGCAGGCCACTGCCATCGACCGCCGCGGCATCCGGTGCACCGTGCCCGCTCATGCCAAGCCCCTCCTTCGTCGGGTCTTGCCATTCGCCCTGTGCTTGTTCGGTCGTTCGCTTCGCTCGCTCATGCCAAGCCCCTCCTTCGTCGGGTCTTGCCATTCGCCCTGTGCTTGTTCGGTCGTTCGCTTCGCTCGCTCATGCAATATCTCCCAGCCGGTGGCCCAGGCGGTCGCGCTTCGTGTCGAGGTAACGGCTGTTGTTGACGGTCCGACCGGTGACGAGCGGCACCCGGTGGACCTGCAGGCCCAGAGCCTCCAACTGCTTCTCCTTCTGCGGGTTGTTCGTGAGCAGCCGCAGGCTGGTGATCTCGAGATCACGCAGGATCGCGGCGGCCGCGCCGAACTCGCGGTCGTCGACGGGCAGCCCGAGTTCGGTCTGGGCATCGACGGTGTCGAACCCGGTGTCCTGCAACTCGTAGGCACGCAGCTTGTCCAGGAGTCCCACCCCGCGGCCCTCGTGTCCCCGCAGGTAGACCAGCGCGCCCCCCTCGACGCCGAGCCGGCGCATCGCCTCGTCGAGCTGCGGCCCGCAGTCACACCGCGTCGAGCCGAACGCGTCGCCCGTGAGGCACTCGGAATGCACTCGCACCAGGGGAGATTCGTCTGGTATGCCGTGCGGCGACACCAGCGCGAGATGGTCGTGCCCGGTGAGCAGGTCGGTGTATCCGAACATCGTGAACGTGCCGTTCGACGTCGGTAGCTTGGTGCGGGCGCGGCACAGGACGCGGTCGTGCAGCTTGCGCCACGCGACGAGGTCCTCGATGGTGATGATCACCAGGCCGTCCCGCCCCGCGAGCACCTCGGCGTCGCCGAGTCGCATCATCGACCCGTCGTCGTGCACGAGTTCGACGATCGCACCTACCGGCGAGCAACCGGCCAGCCGCGCGAGGTCCACCGCAGCCTCCGTGTGACCGGTTCGTTCGAGCACCCCGCCGTCGCGCGCCCGCAACGGGAAGATGTGCCCGGGCCGGGTGAAATCGGCCACGTCGGAGGCAGGATCTGCCAGCGTCGCAAGCGTTTTCGCGCGCTCAGCGGCACTGATCCCGGTGGCCAGCCCGGCCGCGTCCACCGAGATCGTGTATGCCGTGCCCTTCGGGTCCTGGTTGTCGCGCACCATCGGCGGCAGTCCGAGCCGGTCGGCGGTTGCATGGGGCATCGGCGCACAGATGACGCCGGAGCCGTGCCGGACGGCCCAGCCGATCCACCGCTCGTCGGCGTGCTGCGCCGCCATCACGAGGTCGACCTCGTTCTCGCGGTCCGCGTCGTCCGCGACGAGCACCGGTCGACCGGCAGCGATTTCGGCCAGCGCGGCCTCGATCCGATCAGTCATGACGTCACCAACTCCTCGTGGACGGCGGCAGCCCGGTCAGCACGGCTCACTCGCAACCACACGAAGAAGCCCCAGATGACGAAGCAGGCGTAGAAGGCGTAGAGCGCCGCCGACGGGTAGTACTGGAAATGGATCAGCTCCGGCACGCCGACGAGATCGACCGCGATCCAGGCCAGCCAGAACTCGTTCCAGCCACGTGCCATCGCGTACGTCGCCACGATGGAGCCGACGAAGATCCAGGCATCCGCCCAGTAGTACCAGCTCGGGGCCGGCCAGCCGACGCCGATGATGCGCGAGATCCACTGCACGAAAATGATTGCAACGACGACGAACCCGAGGATGGTGAGACGTTGCCGCCAGGTTGCCCAGTGTGGCTGCACCGCCGGTGCGTCGGTCCGCCGGCCGGCCTTGTTGCGCTGCCACAGCCACCAGCCGTAGATCGACGTCAGGACGAAGAACACCTGGCGCCCCGCCTGTCCGAACATCACCTGGCCACCGTGCGCGGTGAAGCCCAGCGCGAAGAAGACCGTGAAGAGCAGGACGTTGCCGATGATGCCGACCGGCCAGGCCCAGACCTTGCGACGCATGCCGCCGATGGCGGAGGCGAGTCCGAAGAGGTTGCCGATGATCTCGCGCCACGTGATGCCGTGACCGCCGATCGTGATCGACGCGTCGTAGAGATGTTCCCAGAAGTTCACTCAGCCACCTCCGCGGCCCGCAGGCCGACCATTCGTTCGACATATTTCGCGAGCACGTCCACCTCGAGGTTCACCGGATCGCCGACCGCTCGCTCGCCGAAGGTCGTCAGCGCGAGCGTGGTCGGGATGAGGCAGACGGTGAAGTCGTCGTCACTGACCGAGGCGACGGTCAGCGAGACGCCGTCGAGCGCCACGGAGCCCTTCTCCGCGACGTATGGCGCGAGACCCGCCGGCAGCGACAGCCGGACCTCGGTCCAGTGCTCGTGCTCCTCCCGGCCGACCACCTCGACGACACCGTCCACGTGGCCCTGCACGATGTGGCCGTCCAGCCGGCCGTCGGCGCGCATCGCCCGCTCCAGGTTGACCGGCCGGCCCGGAGCGAGCGCCCCGAGACTGCTCCGGTCGAGAGTCTCGGCCATCACGTCGACCGTGAATGCGTCGGCGCTGTGCTCCACGACCGTCAGGCAGACGCCGTTGACCGCAATCGAGGCGCCGTGCTCGACCTGCTCGAGCACGGCGTGTGCCTCGAGCGTGAGGCGAGCCGAGTCTCCTTCTCGCGTGATCTGTTTCGTCATACCCAGTTCTTCGACGATGCCGGTGAACACGTCACTTCCTCCGATAGGTGAGTCGCACGTCGTCGGCGAGCCGTCGGACGTCGTGCAGGGTCCAGGTTGCGGCGTCGGTGAGGGTTCCGACGCCAATGTCACCGACGGCGGCCGTGCCCGCGCCGAGCAGCACCGGAGCGACGTAGGCGACCACCTCGTCGACCAGCCCGGCCCGCTGGAACGCCGCGCCGAGCGTCGCGCCACCTTCGAGCAGCACCGAGCGG
Source organism: Flexivirga sp. YIM B11880 (assembly GCF_058148645.1). Lineage (NCBI taxonomy): Bacteria > Bacillati > Actinomycetota > Actinomycetes > Micrococcales > Dermacoccaceae > Flexivirga > Flexivirga sp. YIM B11880. Next base: position 6,699 of record NZ_JBMAMH010000015.1, on the reverse strand, counting down.
ATGCCGCGGGTGTGCAGGTCCTTGAGGACGACGTCGGGCTCGTGGCTGCGCAACTGCACGGTGGGCGCCGCATCGTCCAGCACTCTTGCCCCGGCCGGCAGCTCCCGCTCCCCGACCACGACGCGCAACGGCTGGCGGCCCGTGACACGCTCGGTCGCGGAGCGCGCGGTGAGGTGCGGGTCGTCGGCCAGGGCGGTGCCGGTCCCGACCAGGACGGCGCCGACCCGGGTCCGCAGCTCGTGCACCTCGGCGCGTGACTGCGGGTTGCTGATCCACTGGCTGGTGCCGTCCGAAGCCGCGGACCGACCGTCCAGGCTCATCGCGAATTTCCAGGTCAGCCAAGGGCGTTGGTTCCTGACGGCAAATGACCAGACCTCGTTGAGCGCGCCCGCTTCCGCGCTCAGCACGCCGCCGTGCACCTCGATGCCACGCGCGCGCAGCAGCGCCGCACCCCCCTGCGCCACCGGGTTGGGATCGGCCTGCGCGTAGACGACGCGAGCCACGCCGGCGGCGGCGAGGGCGTCGACGCAGGGACCGGTGCGGCCCTGGTGGGCGCACGGCTCGAGGGTCACGTATGCCGTGGCGCCTCTCGCGCGCTCCCCCGCGTCGGCCAGGGCGACGACCTCGGCGTGCGGCGTGCCCGCACCCGCGTGCCAGCCACGACCGACCACGACGCCGTCCAGTTCCAGGACGCAGCCGACCCGTGGGTTGGGGTCGGCAAACGGTCCGCGCGCGGCGAGTTCGAGCGCAGCACGCATCGGCTGCTCGAAAACTGAGGGATTGTGCACCGCCTCGCCACTCCTTCCCGGTCCGGTCTCACCGGCTCCGGGGATGACGAGCGGTCGCGATCCGCCAGAACTGCTGACGTTGCACTGCCGCCGGGGTCTGCCAGAGGGCACACCCCACGTGCGCCTCCCATCCGGACTTTAACCGTCGGTCCTGGAGTTTCACCAGGTCAACCGGCTGCCGAAGCAGCCGGGTCGCGGACTATCACCGCCGGCTCGGAATTTCACCGACCCCGGAGCACGTTCGGCAGCAAGTATGCCACGGCCAGTCAAGCCTCACCGACCGGCATACCTGCCGAGAGGCTCAGCAATGACCGACAGGCTCAGAAAAATCGGGCGTCTCGCCCGATTGTTCTGAGCCTGTCGATGTGGTTGTGAGCCTCTCGGCACAGTGGGCGCGCGTCTGGCACGCGGCGATGGGATGGCACTCAGTGGTGCTGGGCGCAGGACGTGGCGAGCTCACGCAGCTGGTCGATCGCAGCCGCGGCGTCATCGGCGCCGTAAACCGCTGAGCCGGCGACGAATACGTCGGCCCCGGCCTCCGCGCACTGCTCGATGGTCGAGGCGGCCACTCCGCCGTCCACCTCGACGCGGATCTCGCCGCCGCGCCGGTTGATCGCTTCGCGCACCTCGCGCACCTTCGGCATCTGGTCGGCCATGAAGCTCTGGCCGCCGAAGCCGGGCTCGACGGTCATGACCAGGACCATGTCCACGACGTCGAGCAGCTCTTCGTATGGCGCGAACGGGGTGCCGGGCTTGAGCGCCATACACGCCTTGGCGCCGGCGGCGTGCAGGTCCTTGGCCAGCTTGCGCGGGTCGCGGGCGGCCTCGATGTGGAAGGTGACGCTGTGCGCACCCGCCTCGGCATACGACGGCGCCCACCGGTCGGGGTCGTCGATCATCAGGTGGCAGTCGAGCGGGATCGGACTGACCCGCTGCAGTGCCTCGACGACCGGCAGGCCGATGGTCAGATTGGGCACGAAGTGGTAGTCCATGACGTCCACGTGCGCCCAGTCGGCATTCGCGATGGCGTGCAGATCGCGCTCGAGGTTGGCGAAGTCGGCCGACAGGATGCTCGGTGCGATCAACACGCGCCCTCCAGATGTGTCATAGCGAATCGGGTTGGATCATCTAGGAGTTCAGCCCTTGCGCAACAAGGCGAAGAACATCGCGTCGGTCCCGTGCAGGTGCGGCCACAGCTGCACGGTCGGGCCGCCGCCGAGGTCGGCAAGCTGCTGACCGGCGGCGTCGCGGAAGAGCGGACGCGCGTCCTCGATCGTCACGTCGCTCCGGTTCTGCGTCACCGACCGCACCACCTCGGTCGTCTCGGCGACGTGCGGGCTGCAGGTCACGTAGGCGACCACACCGCCGGGTTTGGTCGCGTCCAGCGCCGAGCCGAGCAACTGCGTCTGGATCGCCGTCAGGTCGGTGACGTCGGACGGGCTGCGCCGCCAGCGCGCTTCGGGACGGCGGCGCAAGGCCCCGAGGCCGGTGCACGGCGCGTCGACCAGCACCCGGTCGTAGGTGTTCGGTTCCTCGGCACCGAGCTCGCGTCCGTCTCCGGTGCCGATCATCACCTCGGCTCCCGCGTCCAGCGCCGCGCGCATGGTGCGGCGTACCAACTCAGTGCGGTGCTCACTCAGCTCGTTGACGAAAACGGTGACGTCGGGCTGCTCCAACGACAGGGCCGCGAGCAGCGCCGCCTTGCCGCCAGGTCCGGCACACAGGTCGAGCCACTCCTGCGCGCCCGCACCGCCGCGCGGAGCGGCGGCGAACGCCAGCGCCACGAGCTGGGATCCCTCGTCCTGCACCGCTGCTCGCGTCTGCCGCACGGCGGGTATGTCGGCCGGGTCGCCGCCGGGCAGAGTCGCACCCACCGGCGACAGCTGCGAGGCCTCGGCTCCGGCGTCGACCAGCTCCTGCACGGTGGCCAGCCCGGGCCGGGCGACGAGCGACACGGCGGGCGCCGCGTTGTCGGCCTCGAGCAGGGCCACGAGCGCGGTGTCGAGTTCCGCCTCGTCGGTCACTCCCCCGGCGCGCAGCGCGCCGCGCAAGGCACGCACCACCCACGCCGGATGCGAGTGTTCGACGGCCAGCGCCTCGTCGCGCGGACGGCCGGCAGTCACCTCCCGCACCCATTCGTCACGGGTGCGCTCAGTGATCCGGCGCAGCACCGCATTGACGAAACCCGACGCACCGGTGCCGTTCACCTCACGGGCGAGCGCGACGGTCTCGGACGCGGCTGCGTGGGGCGGGACGCGCATCGAGAGGATCTGGTGAGCGCCGATCCGCAACGTGTCGAGGACCGGGGGGTCGATCTGCCCGACCGGCCGACCGGCCGCGAACTCGATGACGGCGTCGTAGAGGCCACGCATCCGGATCGCGCCATACGTCAGCTCGGTGGCGAAGGCTGCGTCGCGCCCGTGCAGGCCGGCCGCACGCAGCACCTTCGGCAACTCCAGATTGGCGTAGGCCCCGTCGGCCACGGCGCGGCTGACCTGCCAGGCCGCCTTGCGGGTCGGGTCGCCGCCGCGCCTGCGGTCGGCGGGGCGCACTGCCGTGCGGTTCTTGCCGCCGGCTTGTCGCGACGCCGGGCGCTGCCGGCCGCGGTCGTCGCGGAAACCACCGCGTCGGTCACCATCGGTCACGAGAGAGTCTCTCCTTCTGCGACACGCACGCCGCGCGCCCAGTCCGCTGCAGACATCGCCTTCTTGCCGTGCGGCTGCACGACGTCCAGCCGGACGGGCGTGGTGCCGGTCCCGGCATACATCGCCTTCTTGGTGGCGAGCAACTCCCCCGGTGCGAGCTGGACGTCATCCGGCGCGGCGAGGGTGACGCGGCCGATCTTCAGCCGGGTGTCCCGGAAATTCGTCCACGCACCCGGCGCCGGAGTACAGGCGCGCACGCGGCGGTCGATCGCGAATGCGGGCTCAGTCCAACGAATCTCGCCGTCGGCGACGGTGATCTTGGGTGCCATCGACACGCCCTGGGCAGGCTGTGGCACAGGCGTGATCGAGCCGTTCTCCAACCCGTCCAGCGCGGCAACCAGCAAGCCGGCGCCTGCGTCCGCCAGCCGGCCGAGCAGCTCGCCGCTGGTGTCGGCCGGGCGAATCGTCTCGGTCATCGTGCCGAGCACCGGACCGGTGTCCATTCCCTCCTCGAGCAGGAAGACCGTCGCGCCGGTCACCTCGTCGCCGTGCAGGATCGCGTGCTGCACCGGCGCCGCGCCGCGCCAGGCGGGCAGCAGCGAGAAATGCAGGTTGACCCAGCCGAACCGCGGTATGTCGAGGACCTTGCGCGGCACGAGCGATCCGTAGGCGACGACCGGGCAGACGTCGGGCTCGAGCTCCGCGAGCTCTGCGGCGAAGGCGGGGTCCTTCGCCGACCGCGGCTTCAGCACGGGCACACCGAGCTCGGCGCCGAATTCGCCGATCGGTGACGGTCGCAGGCTGCGGCCGCGACCGGCCGGGGCGTCGGGCCGGGTGACCACGCCGACGATCTCGTGCGGTGAGCCGGCGATCGCGCGCAGACTGGGCAGCGCCACGTCGGGTGTGCCGGCGAAGACGACGCGCATGTCAGGCTCCGTAGGCCGGGTTGGTGTGCGGGCTGTCCCGGATGATCGGGCCGGGCAGTCCGGCCCATTCGGCGGCGCGGATCTCCTTGAGGGCCAGCTTGCGCTGCTCCTTGTCCAGCCGGTCGATGAACAGGATCCCGTCCAAGTGGTCGGTCTCGTGCTGAATGCACCGGGCCAGCAGGTGGCTGCCTTCCAGGACGACCGGCTCGCCATACATGTCGAAACCGCGGGCGACGACCGACAACGACCGCGGGGTCGGCCAGGAGAAGTCCGGGATCGACAGGCAGCCCTCGTCGTCCACTTCGAGCTCGGCCGACAGGTCCACGTCGGGGTTGACCAGATGCCCGAGCACTCCGTCGACGTGATAGGTGAAAACGCGCAGGCCGACACCGAGCTGCGGCGCGGCGAGACCGGCGCCGGGCGCGTCCAGCATCGTCTCGGTCAGGTCCGCCACGAGCGTTCGCAGCTCCTTGTCGAACGTCGTGACCGGCGCGGCCGGTGTCCGCAGGACCGGATCGCCGTACAGCCGGATCGGCGTGATCGACATGCGTGGTCCCTACTGTTCCACCGGGAGCCCGCGCACCAGCAGGTCGGCACGCAACTCCTCGGGCGTCGTGAAGACGATCGCGTCCATGCCCGCTTGGGCCGCCGCCTGCACGTTGGCGAGCTTGTCGTCGATGAAGAGGCAGTCGTCGAGGCTGCCCAAGTGCCGGATCCGGTCGCCGAGCTCCTCGAAGATCTCCGGGTCGGGCTTGGCGACGCCCTCCTCGCCCGAGACGACGATGTCGTCGAACAGGTCGAGGAAGTCATAGGTCTCGAGCGCCACCGGGAAGGTCTCCGCCGACCAGTTGGTCAGCGCGATCAACGGGATGCCGGCGGCATGCAACTGCTTCAGGATGGCGACCGTGCCGTCGATGGCGCCGCGCAGCGACTTGGCGAAATTGACACGGTAGGAACGGATTTCGTCTTCGAAGTGCGGGTATGCCGCCACCGCGGCCTCCTCCGCCTCAGCGAAGCTGCGGCCGGCGTCCTGCTCGTGGTTCCAGGCGCCGAAATCGAAGTCGTCCGCCGCCAGGAACGCGCGGGCACGCTGCTCACCGACGCCTGCGGCGATCGCCGGCTGCGGGTCCCAGTCGATGAGCACATTGCCGAGGTCGAAGACCACGGCGTCGACCGGCGACGGGTTCAGGTTTGCCTCCGCGGCGGACAGGGACTGCTGCTGGCTCACCATCCAGACACTAGCGATGTCGACGCATGTCGCTGCTCTCGGGTTGGCCGGGCGGCCGGGAGTGCGCTCCCGCCGCGATCACAGCAGTGCGCCGCTCGGATCGACGCGCACGGTGACCGTGCCCGGCAGCTTGCGCGCGCTGCGAACCGCCCGCGCCGCGCTGACCGCCCGGGTCGCGGCAGTGGCGTGGGACGGTTGTGTGCGCAGCAGTAGCGTGGTGCCCTCCGCGCCGCCGGGCGCCGGCATCGGACCGATGCGTTCGAGCGGTATGTCGCTGCCGAGTGTCTCTCCGGCCGCGTCCGCGAACGCGTCGAGGTCTGGGGCGGCGCCGCTGAGCAGCGTCATCCACGACGCGGGTGGCAGGTCGAGTTCGCGGCGCGCGGCCAGCTCGCGTTCGGCGAACGCCGCGGGCGCCCACCGGGCCAGCGCCTCGACCGGCGGCAGGGTGACGCCGGATGCCGCACCGCAGACCACGACCGTGCCGCCGTCGGCGGCGGGCCGGGTCAGCGCCGCGGCGGCCAGCCAGCGCCGCAAGGTCTCCTCGCCGGCGTCGAGTGCGGAGCGATCGAGCAAGGCCCACGCGTCGAGCAACAGCGTTGCGGTGTAACCGGATCTGGCGACCGGCTCGGCCCCGGGGGTGGCGATGACCAGTTTGGGTTCCGGTCCGACCGAGCCGATGACCTCACCCGCTCCCGATCGCACGACGCTCGTGCCGGGGAACGCACGGCCCAGCTCCTCCGCGGTGCGTCGCGCCCCGACGACGGCTGCGCGCAAGGTGGTGGCGTAACACTCAGGGCAGCGCCACGGGCTCGCCGTCCGGCCACACCACCGGCACGCCGCCGGCGCGGTCGGGGCGGTCAGGCCGAGCGGGCCGTGACAGTGGCCGCACCGTGCGATCTGCCGGCACTGGCCGCAGCGCAGGGTCGGCAGATAGCCGCGCCGGGGCACCTGGACGAGCACCGGCCCGTCGGCGAGCGCTGCGTGCGCGGTGGACCAGGCGACCGGCGGCAGGTGCGCGTGTGCGGCGGCGCCGGCTCGGGCGACTTCCCGCTCGTCCCCGGCGACGACGACGCGGGGGACGGCGCCGGGCGTCATACGGGCGCTGACCTCGC
>NZ_JBMAMH010000014.1:0-81998 GCF_058148645.1 Flexivirga sp. YIM B11880 | reverse complement strand
GCGCCGATGGTACTGCACTCGGTAGGGTGTGGGAGAGTAGGACACCGCCGAACATCATTTATGAAGTGGCCCCGCCTGATTCAGGCGGGGCCATTTTCATGCCCGGGGACGACTGTGCCGGTTCGGGAATTTCTCGGGTAATTGTGAGCGGCCGATAAAGCTGCACTCAGCGTTCTCGCGCGTGCGCTGGCTAGGATCACAGTGTTTTGACAAGCACGACATGGCGAAGGGGGCCAGGTGAGCGGCAGCAGAGTGTGGACGCCCAAGGTGCTGCGCGGCTCGTTCAATCCCTATGGCGGTCCGGCGCAACGTCATCGCGGGGGAACTCCCTGGCGTGAGCAGGTCGCTCGCTGGGTCGGGCGCGCCTTCATGTTCGCCGCTGCCTGGTCGCTGATCAGTGTGCCGCTGCACGGCAACATCGTCGTCGACATCGTCAACGACGCCCTCGGACTGCTCAACGTCCCCGCCGAGCCGAGCTTGTTCATCGTCTGCCTGCTCTTCGTGCTCGCCGGCGCGATCCGCCGAAGGCTGCGTTTCGCACACGCGGTCGTCGTTCTGCTGATGGCACTGAGCGTCATCAGCAGCGCACTGTTGCTGATCGGCGCCGTCTTCCGGCAGGACATCTTCCAGGACTCCCGGCTCAGCGGCTTCGACCGGGACTACCACACGTTCGTCACCAGCGTGCCGGCCGCGACCTTCGCCTTCGCCGTCGGGTGCATCGTGCTCGTCGCCGTGGCCGCCAGCCGGCGAGCGTTCCCGGCACGGCTTGCCCCGGGAAGTCGCGTGGCGGCATTCGTGGTGTTGGTCGCCGGACTCGCGGTGTCATTCGTGGTCACCGCCGTCGTCACCATGGCGGCCCCGCAAACGTTGCACGGCACGCGTGAGATCATCCGGTTTGCGTTGCGATCGACCTTCGGGCTCACGTCGGACACCGCGACGCCCGGCCTCGACGGACATCTCGGCCACACCTGGATCTACGGTCTGGCCGGCATCATGTCCACCATCGCGCTCCTGCTCGCCAGCCTGGTCTTCGTCCGGTCCGGCCGCGGTCGGCAGTTCCAGACTGCGGACGAGGAGCTCGCCATACGGCGGCTGTTGCTCCGGTATGGCGAGAACGACTCGCTCGGCTACTTCGCCACCCGACGCGACAAGAGCGTCGTCTTCTCCGCCGACGGCCAGGCAGCGATCACCTACCGCAACGAGGGCAGTGTCAGCGTCGCGAGTGCCGACCCGATCGGCCGACCCAGCTCCTGGCAGCCGGCGATCCATGCCTGGCTCGAGCAGTGCCGCCAGCACGGGCTGTATCCCGCGGTGCTGGCCAGCTCCGAACGAGCCACCCACGAATACGTCGAGGCGGGTCTGAAGGCCTTCGCGCTCGGCGACGAGGCGATCATCGACGTCGAGTCCTTCTCGCTGCGTGGTCGCTCGATGCGGCCGGTGCGCCAGGCCGCGACCCGGCTCACGCGCGCCGGCTACACCACGCGGGTGCGGCGACACGCCGAGCTGACCGCGAGCGAACTGGACCGGATCGCTGAACTTGCCGAGGAATGGCGGGGTGAGGAGGCCGAGCGCGGGTTCTCGATGGCGCTCAACCGGCTGGGCGACCCCGCCGACGGTCGGTGCGTGATCATCACTGCGCAGGACGCGACCGGTCGGATCCGTGGGTTCCTGTCGTTCGTGCCGTGGGGGGTGCGCGGTGTGTCGCTGGACCTGATGCGCCGTGACCGCGACGCGGAGAACGGGCTCAACGAATACCTCGTCTCCCAGCTGATCGAGGCGGCGCCCGAGCACGGCATACGACGGATCTCGCTCAATTTCGCGGTGTTCCGGGAGATCTTCAGCAGCGCCGACCAGGTCGGTGCCGGTCCGATCACCCGGCTGAACGACGCTGCCCTGTCCTTCGCGTCGCGGTTCTTCCAGCTCGAGACGCTCTACCGGTCCAACGACAAGTACAAGCCGACCTGGGTACCGCGGCTGCTGTGCTACGACCCCGCACTCACCGTGCCGCGAGCCGGGCTCGCGATGGGCATCGCCGAAGGCTTCGTCCCGATGGTGGGTCCCCGCGTCCTCACCGGGCCGCGGCCGTCGGACGTGCAGGCCCCTCGGCCGGAGCCGTGGTTCGTCGAGCGGGTGCGCGAGCAGGAGGAAGCCCTCTTGCTGCCCGCGCCGCCATCGGTCCGGCTCTCCGAGCAGCAGTCGGTCCGGCGCGGGAAGCTGGAGACCCTCGACGAGGCCGGGGTCGACGCCTACCCGGTCGCCGTCGCCCGCACCGACCGGGTGTGGGACATCCTCGCGGCATACGACTGCCTGCCGGCGGACCAGGTCACCGACCAGATCGTCTCGGTCGCCGGGAGGGTCCGTGCGATCCGCGACCTCGGCGGAGTGTGTTTCGCCGTGCTGGAGGACGACGACCACCGGATCCAGGTGATGGTCACCGCGGCCGGCTCACCGCGGGCCGCCCGCGAGCTGTGGCGCCACACGGTGGACCTCGGCGACCTGGTGAGCGTGACCGGGCCGGTCGCGACCTCGCGCAACGGACAGCTGTCGGTCTTGCTGACCAGCTGGGAGATGGCCGCCAAGTGTCTGCGACCGGTGCCGGGTCTGCACACGCGCTTGCGCGACGACCTCCGGGCGCGCAACCGCTCACTCGAGCTCATCATGGATCCCGCGGCCCGGCGACTCCTCGTCCAACGCTCGGTGGCGATCCGCGAGATCCGCGCGGTACTGACGGAGCAGGACTACCTCGAGGTCGAGACGCCCATGCTGCAACCCGTCCATGGCGGCGCGGCCGCCCGGCCGTTCAAGACCCGCATCAACGCCTACAACATGGAGCTCTACCTGCGCATCGCGCCGGAGCTCTACCTCAAGCGGCTCGCGGTCGGTGGCATGCAGCGGATCTTCGAGATCAACCGCAACTTCCGGAACGAGGGCGCGGACGCCACGCACAACCCGGAGTTCACCTCCCTCGAGGCGTATGCCGCCTACTGCGACTACAACACCATGCGCGAGCTGACCCGCGAGACACTGTTGCGGGTGGCGACCAGCATCCACGGCCGCCCGATCGCGTTGCGTCCCAACCAGAGCGGCGATCTCGAGGAGATCGATCTCACGCCGCCGTGGCCGGTCATCACGGTGCACGACGCAGTCTCCAAGGCCGTCGGGACCTCCGTCACGACCGGCACGCCGCGCGACGAACTCGCCGCGCTGTGTCACGCGCACGGCGTCGCCGTGCGGACCGAGCATGCCGCCGGGCATCTCGTGATGGAGCTGTACGAAGCACTCGTGGAGAAGCAGACGACCTATCCGACGTTCTACTGTGACTTCCCGGTGGAGGTGTCGCCCCTCGCGCGCCGGCACCGGACCGATCCGCTGCTCACCGAGCAATGGGACCTGGTGGCGTTCGGTGCGGAGATCGGCACGGCATACAGCGAATTGACCGACCCCGTCGACCAACGGCAGCGCTTCACCCAGCAATCCATCGCCGCCGCGGCCGGCGACGTCGAAGCCATGCAACTGGACGAGGCGTTCCTCACCGCGCTGGAATACGCGATGCCGCCCACCGGGGGGCTCGGCCTCGGCGTGGACCGCACGGTGATGATGCTCACCGGGCAGAGCATCAAGGCGACCCTCGCCTTTCCGTTCGTGCGCCCGCAGGGTGCAGCGCCGCTCAGTTGATCTCCGGCAGGCTCGACCAAGGGAAGTCGATCCACTGATCCGTGCGCTTCCAGACGTATTCGCACTTCACGACCGAGCGGGACTTCTCGTAGATCACCGCGCAGCGGGTCTCCTTGACGTGCCCCTCGCAGAACTTGCGGACCAGGTCGAGCGTGCCACCGGTGTCGGCGACGTCGTCGATGACGAGCACGGTCGCGCCCGAGAGGTCGACCGGCTGCGGCACCGGAGGCAGCATGACGGGCATCGGCAGGCGCTCGTCGACGCCGGTGTAGAACTCGACGTTGAGGACATGGACGTTCTTCATGCCGAGGGCGTAGCTGATCGCGCCGGCGGGGATCAGGCCGCCACGGGCGATCGAGATGATCAGGTCGGGGCGATAGCCGTCGTCGAAGACTGCTTGCGCCAGCTCCCGGCTTGCGGCGCCGAAGGTGTCCCAGGTGAGCACTTCCCGCGGTGGCGATGACTGTTCCGCGGCCGGTTGTTGTGTCATGGGGGCCATTCAACTCCAGGGCGACGACGGCCGGGTCGTTAGGCTGCCCTCGTGACCGGTCGTGCGAACGTGCTCCCGTGACCACGCCTGGGCCCGCGACCGACGGCGACATCCCGGATTACCTGGCGTCGCTGGGTCTTCCCGGCCTGGCGGACGTTCATGTTCACTTCCTGCCGGAGCCGATGCTGCGCAAGGTCTGGGCCTACTTCGACGGTGCAGAGGAGCACTACGGGACAGCGTGGCCGATCACCTACCGGTTCGACGAGGCGACCCGGCTGGCCGTGCTGCGGGGCTTCGGGGTGCGGGCGATCCCAGCACTGACCTATCCGCACAAGCCCGGTATGGCGCGCTGGCTCAACGCCTGGTGTCGCGACTTCGCCGCACGGGTGCCGGACGGTGTGCACTGCGCGACGCTGTTTCCGGAGCCGGACGTGGCGGACTACGTCGCCGAGGCGTTGGCGGCGGGCGCGCGGTTGTTCAAGATGCACGTGCAGGTGGGGCGGTATGCGCCGGACGACGGACTGCTGGACCCGGCGTGGGAGCTGTTGGCGGAGGCGCGTGTGCCTGTCGTCATACATGCCGGGTCCGCGCCCATTGCCGGAGAGTTCACCGGGTCACAGCGCATTGCGCGTGTGCTGAGCCGGCACCCGGAGCTGACCCTGGTGGTCGCGCACGCGGGCATGCCCGAATATCACGAGTTCGCGGACCTCGTCGAGCGCTACGGCAACGTGCACGTGGACACCACCATGGTCGCGACCGACTTCACCGACCGGTTCGCGCCGTTGCCAGACGGGTATGCCGGCCGGCTTCGCGAGCTGCCGGATCGCGTCGTGCTCGGCTCCGACTACCCGAACATCCCCTATCCCTACGCGCACCAGATCGCAGCGTTGGCCAAGCTGGACCTCGGTGCCGACTGGATGCGGAAAGTGCTGTGGCACAACGGTGCTCGTTTGCTGGGTCTCAGCGATGCCGCAAGTCGGCCACCAGTGCGTCACGATCGGTGACCGGAGCCGCGCAGACGAAGCCGTGACAGACGTATGCCGCGGCGTGGCCGTCGACGAGCGGGCGGTCGGCGAGCAACGGGCTCTGCGTCGAGTCGGGCGCGCCCCGCACGATGACCGGTCCGGCCCCGGGCGTTTCCCAGGCGGCCCGCGCCAGTCCGCGGGCGGCCCGGTCGTCGCCGACGATCGCGACCTGCGTGGGGCCGGCCAGTGCGGCCTCGGCGACGGCGAGCGCCCAGCCAGCGAATCTCGGTGCCTGGGTGGCGATTTCGCCCATTGCCGCGAGGGCGGATTCGGCGCGCTCCCGGGTCGGCGTCTCTCCGGTGAGCGCACTGAGCGTGAGCAGCGCGCCGGCCAGGCTCGAGGTGCCACAGGGTTCGGCGTTGTCGCCGGCCCCGCGTGGCGTGAAGAAGAGTTGCTCGCCGTCTGTGGCGGCGTCCCGGAAACCGCCCGACGGGTCGGTGAAGAGCTCGGTCGCCGTTGCGAGCACCTGCTGGGCGTCGGCGAGCCACCGGTGGTCGCCGGTTGCCTGGTGCAGCACGAGCAGCGCCTCACCGAAGTTGCCGTAGTCGTCGGCGACACCGAGCGCCGCACTCACGTGACCACCGAGCGAGGCGCGCCGGAGCCGGTCGTCGATCAGGTGGCGATCGAGGAGATATTCGGCGGATCGGACTGCGGCGTCGAGCCATTCGGGCACGCGCAGGACCATCGACGCCTCGGCGAGGGCGCTGATCGCCAGGCCGTTCCAGGAGGTGACCACCTTGCCGTCGCGTGCCGGCTGGGGCCGCCGGGCTCGCGCGGCGAGCAGCGTGGCTCTGGTGGCCGTCCACCACTCCTCGTCGTCGGGGTCGCGGGGGAGCCGCAGGGTCGACCGGCCGTGCTCGAAGGTCCCCTCGGGCGTGACGCCCAGCAACTCCGCGGTGCGGTCGCCGTCGGTGGCTCCGAGCGCGTCGCGGAGCTCTGCGGGACTCCAGACGTAGGTCGCGCCCTCGGTTCCATCGGTGTCTGCGTCCAGCGCGCTCGCGAATCCGCCTTCGCGCGTGCCGAGGTCGCGCAGGATGAATTCCGCTGTTTCGGTGGCGATCCGGGCAGTGAAGGCGGATCGGTCGGCACGCCAGAGATGCGCGTAGACCCGCAGCAACTGCGCGTTGTCGTAGAGCATCTTCTCGAAGTGCGGCACTGTCCAGGTCGCGTCCACGCTGTAGCGGGCGAACCCGCCGGCGAGCTGGTCGTAGATGCCGCCCCTGGCCATGGACTCACAGCTGTGCGCGACCATGCGGAGTGCGTCCTCGTCGCCGGCGCGGGCGTGGTGGCGCAGCAGGAACTCCAGCACCATGCTCGGGGGGAACTTCGGCGCCCCGCCGAAGCCGCCGTGCGTGGCGTCATACGACTGCCGGAGCGTGGCGACGGCGGACCTCGTCATCTGGTCGGTGATGCTGACCGGCGTGCCCCGGCCGGCTGCCGCCGCGAGCTGGGTCGCGACGTTGTCGCCGGAGGCCAGGACCTGGTCCCGTTGGTTCTCCCACGCGTGCTGCGCGGCCGAAAGCAGTTGGAGGAACTGGGCCTTCGGCAGGTAGGTGCCGGCGAAGAACGGCTTGCCGTCCGGCGTCAGCAGGCAGGTCATCGGCCAGCCGCCGTTGCCGGTCATCGCGGTGGTGGCCGTCATGTAGGCCGCATCGATGTCGGGCCGCTCCTCGCGGTCGACCTTGACCGCGACGAACGAGTCGTTGATCGCTGCCGCGACCTGCGGGTCCTCGAAGGACTCGTGCGCCATGACGTGGCACCAGTGGCAGGCGGCGTACCCGACGGACAGCAGGATCGGCAGCTGCCGGTCCGCGGCTTCGCGCAGTGCCTCAGGGCCCCACTCCTGCCAGTCGACCGGGTTGTCGGCGTGCTGCAAGAGGTAGGGGGACCGTGCGTCCCGGAGTCGGTTGGCCATGCCGTCCAGCCTGTCACCTTCAGGTACGCGGTGCAGCGAGGCCCTCCGACTTCCCGGCGCGGCGCAGCGAGTCGCGGACGAAACCCGCGGCGAGCAGTTCGTCGAGCAGGTGGTCCAGCCACGCGGTGGTCTGCCGGTGGACGTTCTTGCCGGTCGCGATCGCCTGCCGGATCTGCATGAACGGCTCGTCGATGAGGCGCAGGCCTGGGTGTTCGGCGACGTACGACGTCACCGGTTCCCGGATCCCGGCGGCGACGTCGAGCGCCTGCTCGGCGAACACCGTGGTGCCCTCGCTGCCTCTGACGATGTCGGCGTGCTCCAGCGTGCGGGTGAGGAACAGGTCGTATGCCGATCCCTCCTTGACGCCGATCCGCACGCCCGGCGCGTCGACCTCGGCGGGGGTGCGGTATGGCGAGGAGTCCGGCACGGCATACACACCGTCGATCACCACGTAGGGCTCGGTGAACGTGACGTCGCGTGCGCGGGCCGGCTCGTCGGCGAGGAACGCGATGGACGCAGATCCGGAGGTGAGCGCCGCGAACGACTTGCGCGCCGCGTCGAAACACAGGAAACGCACCTCGACGTCCAGCCGGCGTCCGATCTCGCGTGCCAGGTCCACCGTCACGCCACGCGGATCGTCGGGCGCGCCCTGGGCGAGCACCGGGTTGCCGAGGTTGATGGCTGCGACCAGGCTCCCGTCGGGGGCGAGATCGGTCAGCTGCTGCGTGATGGTCATGCTCGTGATCGTACGGTGATCGGCTCGCTTGCTGCCGACAGCAGCGAAACCTGGTGCAGTGCAGCCGCTTTCGGTGATGCTCGACGCATGACCGATGAACAGCCACGACCGCCCCATCCGTTGAGCCGGCAGATCGCCGAGCATCTCCTCGACCAGCGCGTCATCGTGCTGGACACCGCTCTCGACGACGAGATCGGCACCCGGCTGATCTCCCAGCTCTACCTCCTGTCGGCGGCGGACCCGCGCGCCGACATCAGTCTCTGGATCAACTCGCCGGGAGGATCGGTGCCGGCGATGCTCGCGATCATGGACGTCATGCGTGCCATTCCCAATGACGTGTCGACGTTGGCGCTCGGAATGGCTTGCAGCGCAGGGCAATTCCTGTTGACCGCGGGGGAGAAGGGCAAGCGGTATGCCTTGCCGCACTCCAAGATCCTGATGCATCAAGGCAGCGCCGGGTTCGGCGG
This sequence comes from Flexivirga sp. YIM B11880, assembly GCF_058148645.1. Classification (NCBI taxonomy): domain Bacteria; kingdom Bacillati; phylum Actinomycetota; class Actinomycetes; order Micrococcales; family Dermacoccaceae; genus Flexivirga; species Flexivirga sp. YIM B11880. Next base: position 73,690 of record NZ_JBMAMH010000014.1, on the reverse strand, counting down.
GACCGCCGTCGACATCGAGTTGCAGGCGGACGACCTGCGGCATACCCGCGACACGGTGCTCGGGATCACCGCGGAGCTGACCGGTCAACCGCTCGAGCGCATCTTCGAGGACTCGCTCCGTGATCGGTGGTACACCGCCGAGCAGGCGGCCGACTACGGCTTCATCGACGAGGTCATCACCGATCTGGAGAGCATCAAACCGCGGAAAACGCCTGTCGGACTAGGAGTTTCGTCATGACGACATACACCATCCCGAATGTCGTGGCACCGTCACCGCGCGGCGACCGGATCATGGACGTCTACAGCCACCTGCTGGCCGAGCGGATCGTCTATCTCGGCACCGAGATCGACGACGGTGTGTCCAATGCGCTGATCGCGCAGATCCTGCATCTGGAGTCCACCTCGCCGGACCAGGAGATCAACCTCTACATCAACTCACCCGGCGGCTCGCTGACCGCCACGTTCGCCGTGTATGACGCCATGCAGTTCGTCCGCTCACCCGTCGCGACGACCTGTGTGGGGCAAGCGTGTTCGACGGCGGCGATCCTGCTGGCGGCCGGTGCACCGGGCAGACGCAGCGTCCTGCCGCACTCGCGAGTGCTGCTGCACCAACCGTCCGGGAGCGGCCGTGGCGCCATACCTGACATCATCCTGGCCGCCGACGAGGTGATCCGGTTGCGCTCCGAGGCCGAGGAGGTGCTGGCGCGGCATACCGGCCGCACCGTCGAGGCCTTGCGCAAGGACACCGATCGGGACCGGATCTTCACCCCGCAGGCCGCGGTCGACTACGGGCTCGCGGATGAGGTGATGGCCTACCGGACGTGACTTCAGGCGGCGAGCGCGACCGGGCCGCGCAGGCTCACCGGTGCCGGCGTGCTCGTGCTGCTGCGCAGTTCGAGCACGGCCGGAGCGGTGGCCCGCCGTAACTCGCGGACTGTGAGTTCGGTGAGGTCGGCCAGCGTGCAGTCCAGCGCTCCTGCGATGGCTGCGACGATCTCCGAGGACGGGTCCTTGCGGCCGCGCTCGACCTCGGAGAGGTATTGCGCCGAGATGCCGGCTCGCTCGGCGGTGGTGGTGATCGTCAACCGGCGGTGCAACCGGATGCGGCGGAGTTGTCCGCCGAGCACGTCCCGCCACAGCGGCTCGACCGTCGGACGCTGTCGGAGCTGTCGCACGTCACCCATGAGCCCGACGGTAGCTCCGGTCACGTGTGAACTCCACGGTTTCTGCTCAGGGCAGAACGTCAGCCGGCGGCGCGGGTTCCCGCACCACGGGCACCAGAGCGAGCGCGACCGTCGCGGCGGCGCCGACCGCGAGCAGGGCGTGCAGCACGCCGACGTGCTCACCGAGCAGCCCGAGGAACGGCGGTCCGGCGAGGAAGGCACTGTAGGCGATCGTGCTGATCGCCGAGATGCGCGCATTGGCCATGACCGGGTCGTCAGCCGCCGCGCTCATGCCGACGGGGAAGCCGAGCGAGACCCCCGCGCCCCAGACGAGGATGCCGGCATACGCCAGGGGAGTGGGCCCGAGGACGACGATCAGGCAGCCGATGATCGCGAGGCCGAAGCACGCGCGCAGCACCGGGACGCGCCCGAACCGGTCGAGAAGGGTCGTGCCGACGAGACGCCCTGCCGTCATACAGGCCAGGAAGAGGGCGAACGCGAGCACGCCGGCCCATGTGGGCACGTGGTGGCCTTCGACGAAGGCGAGCGAGAGCCAATCGTTCGCGGTGCCCTCGGTGAATGCCGCGACGAGCGTCACGACGCCGATGAGGAGCACGCGGGGGTCGAGCCAGACGCTGAAGTGTGAAACGGGCGCAACGTCAACGCAGTCCACGGATTTCTCGTCGAGCCGAGGGAGGGAGTTGAAGGCGCGCGCCGCCCACATTCCCGCGCCGGCGATGAGGCACATCATCACGCCGACGTGCAACCAGACCGGAACACGCGCCGCGGTGGCGGCGGCACCGATCAGCGCGGCCAGCACGGTGCCGGCACTGAACATCGCGTGGAAGCGCGGCATGATCGAGCGGCCGAGGTGCCGCTCGGTGATCGCGCCCTCGAGGTTCATCGAGACGTCCCACAGGCCGATGCCCCAGCCGGCGACGAGGAGGCACGGCACGGCGACCCAGTGCAGGTGGGCGGCGATGGCTGCGCCGGTGCCGAGGTATGCCGCCGTCGTGATCAGTGCCGCGAGCCGCACCGCGACGCGTGAGCCGAGGCGGCCGGTGATCCAGCCGGACATCGGCAGCCCGATCACGCTGCCGATGGATCCGGAGATCAGGAAGAGGCCGAGACCGGCGGCGGACAGCGCCAGCAGCGATTTCACGTCCGGGAGGCGGGACGCGAAGGTGGCGAAGGCCGCGCCGTTGAGCGCGAACATCACCGTGACGGCGAGCGTTGTCCGGCGGACCTCGGGGGCCGTCGCGCGGACCGCCGAAGGTGCTGCCGCGCGCTCGGTCATCGTCATGACAGTCCTTCCTGCGGTCGCGTGCGATGCTGCGTCGAATCGATTCGATCGAATCGATTCGATAGTCTGCTCCACATGACAGGGCGTGGTCAAGCCGGGAGCGGGGCGCGGGTGACGCTGCGCGATGTCGCCGAGCACGCCGGCGTCGCCGTCTCGACCGCGTCACTGGTCTTCAGCGGCAACAAGCCGGTGGCGTCCGAGACCGCGGACCGGGTGAGGGCGGCTGCCGCCGAGCTGGGGTATGGCGGGCCGGATCCGATGGCATCTTCCCTGCGCCAGGGCCGCAGCGGGGTGATCGCGGCGATCGTGGAGCGGCGCATCCTGCATGCGTTCCGCGATCCGTACGTGGTCTCGGTCTTGGACGGGCTCTCCCAGGTGGTCGGTGAGATGGGCTGCGGTTTGCTGCTGCTGCCGGACACGGCCGAGGGGCACGGCGACCGGGGACCGCAGATCTCCCGCGTCGCGGCCGACGCTGCGGTGTTCATGCTGTGCGGGGACGAGAACAACGAGCTGGCAACCCAGTTCGCGGCCCGAGGCACGCCGATCGTCGGGACCGGCGCTCCGTGCGGCGAAGGCATCGTGCAGGTCACCGCCGACGAGCGCGCGGCGTCCCGCAGTGTCGCCCAGCTGCTCCACGATCTCGGTCACCGGCGCGTCGCGCACGTGATGATGCCGCTGCGCTGGGGTGCCGGGACTGGTCGGCGCACGATCGCCGACGTGCGGGCGAGTCATTTTCCGGACACCCGGGACCGCGCGCTCGGCGTGCGTGACGTCTTCCCGGACGCGCCGCTGGTCGAGGCGGAGGAGCCGGACTTCGACGCCGGGTATGCCGCCGCGGCACTGCTGCTGGACTCCTCGCCCTGGCCGACCGCGATCGTGGCGCAGAGCGACCTGCTCGCCGCCGGCATCGTGCAGGCCGCCGTGGACCGGGGGGTGCGGGTGCCGGAGGACCTGTCGGTCACCGGGTACGACGGTGTGTCGTTGCCGTGGTTCCCGCGGACGCTCACCACCATCGACCAGCACCCGATCGACAAGGGCCGGGCCGTGGGCGAGACGGTCCGCGCGCTGCTCGCCGGTGAGGAGGTCTCGGACCTGGTGGTGCCGGTGACACTGCGGGAAGGCGACACGACCGGGCCGGCTCCGACCCGCGAGTGGCTCAGTTGATGCCGAGTGGCACACGTACTGCCGAGTGGCACAGCAGCAGGTGTGCCACTCGGCGATAGGTGTGCGGCTCGGCGCGCGGGACGTCGAGACAGAAATGGGCTGCGCCGAGCAGCGCCTCGGCAAGGAGTGGCTCCTCCTGGCGCGTTGTCACTGGAAGTCGCGGGACTTTGCCTGCACGTGAATCGTGAGGTGTTCCAGGCGATCCGCGATCAGGTTGGTGACGCCGTCCTCCGAGCGCTCGAGAATGCCGCGCACCACCATGGCCGGCGAAGCACGCGCGATGCGCCGGTAACGATGCCAAACACCCTTGGAGACAATGACATTCAGGATCCCAGTCTCGTCCTCCACGTTGACGAAGGTGATCCCGCCGGCGGTCGCGGGCCGCTGCCGGTGGGTGACCACCCCACCGACCTCCACCCGGCGACCGGTCTCGAAACCCTGCAGTTGCGACACCGGCAGCACGCCACGCGCGTCCAGATCGGCCCGGACGTGCCGGATCGGGTGGTCGCCCGGGCTGATCCCGGTCGCCTGCAGGTCGTGCATCAGCAGTTCGCCGATCGACAGCTCCGGCAGCAACGGCGGTTGGTAGGCGACCCGGACCGGGAGCTGGTCGCCACGGATCGATGCCGCCTCCGCCGATCGCCACAGGGCATCACGCCGGGACCCGGTCAGTGAGTCGAGTGCTCCGGACAGCGAAAGCGCTTCCAGTTGTTCGGTGTTGAGGTCGGCGCGTCGCGCGAGGTCGGCCAGATCGGTGAACGGGCCGTCGAGGTCGCGTGTCCGCACGATGCGCTCGGCGGCGCTCTCGCCGAGCGCGGTGATGTCCGCCAGACCGAGCCGCACCGCGAAGTGCCAGTCGCGGCGATGCTCCTGCCAATCCGGTGGTGCGGTTGCGTCGAAGTCGCCGATCTCCTCCTGCGTGTGGTCCCGCAGACATTCATCGGTGCCGCCACGCCGATCGACCGCATCGGGGGAGTCCGGCTCGAGATCGGCGTGCACGGCGGACCGCGTCAGGTCCGGCGACAACACTTCGACACCGTGCCGGCGCGCATCGCCGGTAAGTGTCTGCGGCGAGTAGAACCCCATCGGCTGTGAGCGCAGCAAACCAGCCAAAAACGCTGCGGGGTAATGCAATTTGAGCCATGAGCTGGCGTAGACCAGCACCGCGAAGCTGAGCGCGTGCGACTCCGCGAACCCGAAGTTGGCGAACGCCTCGATCTTGTTGTAGATCTCCTCCGCGGTCTCCGGCGGTATGCCGTTGCGCGCCATCCCGTCATACAGCTTGGTGCGCAGGCTGTCGATGCGCTCGACCCCGCGCTTGGAACCCATCGCCCGGCGCAACTGGTCCGCGTCGGCCGGGCTGCAGTCGCCGACCGCGATCGCCATCTGCATCAGCTGCTCCTGGAAGAGCGGCACACCGAGCGTGCGCTCGAGCACCGGCTCGACCAGCGGGTGCGGGTAGGTGACCGGCTCCTTGCCGGTGCGCCGCCGGATGTAGGGATGCACCGCGCCGCCCTGGATCGGGCCCGGCCGGATCAGCCCGATCTCCACTGCGAGGTCGTAGAAGGAGCGTGGCTTCAGCCGGGGGAGGGTGCCCATCTGTGCGCGACTCTCGACCTGGAAAACACCGATCGAGTCGGCGCGGCAGAGCATGTCGTAGACACCGGGTTCGTTGCGGGGCAGCGTCTCGATCCGCCATTCCTCGCCGGTATGGCGCTCGACCAGGTCGAACGTGTGCTGCAGGGCGGCCAGCATGCCGAGGCCGAGCAGGTCGAACTTGACCAGTCCCATCCAGGCGCAGTCGTCCTTGTCCCATTGCAGGACAGTGCGATCCGTCATCCGCGCATGCTCGATCGGGCACACCTCGCTGACCGGTCGGTCGGTGAGCACCATGCCGCCGGAGTGGATGCCGAGGTGCCGGGGAAAGCTGAGCACCTGCGTCGCCAGCTCGATCACCGGAGCCGGTATGTCGTGGTCGGCACTGGAGATCTCCGCGCCCCACCGCTCGACCTGTCGCGACCACGCATCCTGCTGGCCCTGGCTCGCCCCGAGTGCCTTGGCCATGTCGCGCACGGCGTTCTTCGGCCGGTAGGTCACGACGTTGGCGACCTGTGCGGCATTGCGGCGTCCGTAGCGTTGATAGACGTGCTGGATCACCTCCTCGCGCCGGCCGGAGTCGAAGTCGACGTCGATGTCCGGTGCCTCCTCGCGCAACTCGGACAGGAACCGCTCGAACGGCAGCTCGTAGAAGATCGGGTCGATCACGGTGATGCCGAGGACGTAACAAACCGCGGAAGCAGCCGCCGAGCCGCGCCCCTGGCACAGGATGCCGCGTGATTTCGCGAACTGCACGATCTCGTGCACGATCAGGAAATATCCCGGAAAGTCTTTCTTCGCAATGACATCGAGCTCTCGCTCGATGCGGTCGTATGCCGCGTGATCGTCCCGCGAGTAACGCTCGGCCGCACCGCGCATCGTCAGCTCGCGCAGCCAGCTCATCGGGGTGTGCCCGGCCGGCACCTCCTGCCGGGGCAGATGCGGGGACGCGGCGCGCAGGCTGAACGCCAGGTCATCGGCGATCTCGACAGTCCGCTCCACCGCACCCGGGAAGCGCCGCATCCGGTCCGCCATCTCGGCGCCGCTGCGCACATAGGCCGCGCCGTGTGCCGGCAGCCAGCTGTCCAGCTCCTCCAGGCTGCGGCGCGACCGGACCGCGGCCAGTGCCGTGGAGAGCGGGTATTGCTCCGGGTCGGCGTAGTGCACCGCATTGGTGGCGACCGTGAGCGCGCCCGCGGCTCGCGCGACCTCGGCGAGCCGGTCGCAGGTTGCGCTGTCGGCCGGATCGCCGTGGTCGGTCAGCTCGACGAAGACGTTGTCCTTGCCGAAAAGTTCTTGCAGGGACTGCAACTCGGCGACTGCGGCGCCGTGGCCGTGTCGGGCGAGTGCCCTCGGCACGCTGCCCTTGCGGCATCCGGTGAGGACCACCCAGTGCCCGGCCGCCTCCTGCGCGAGCGCACCCAGGTCGTAGCGCGGCATGCCCTTCTCCGCGGTGTCGGCGAGCTGGCCCTCGGTGATCGCCTTGGCCAGTCGGCGGTAGCCCTCGGTGCCACGCGCGAGCGCCAGCAGGTGGGTGCCCTCGGGGTCGGGCACGCCGTTCTGTGGTGTGCTGAGACCGAGTGATAACTCGGCACCGAAAACCGTTCGCAAGCCATAGCTTTCGGCTGCCTCGGCGAAACGCACGATGCCGTAGAGCCCGTCGTGGTCGGTGATGGCGATGCCGTGCAACCGTTGCCGCGCGGCTTCGGTGACCAGGTCCTCGGGGGCGGCGGCGCCGTCCAGGAAGCTGTAGTGCGAGTGGGCGTGCAGCTCGGCATACGGCACGACCGGCCCGGCCTCCTCGTCGAGCGCGGCCGGCCGGAAAGGCTTGCGCTTGCGGGAGAAGCCCGGCCCGTCGCCGCCGTCCGCGGGTTGTCCCCGGACGCTCCGCTCCTCCGGTCGGATGCCGCGGGAGAGCGCCTGCTCCAGCTGCGACCAGGGTATGGCGGGGTTGCTCCAGCCCATCAGTCGTACCTCGCCTCGGTGAACCAGGTGTCGCCGTCGGACAGCAGGAGCCAGGCCGTCGACTGGTTGTCGATCAGCTGAAACCGACTCAGGCGCACGCGCTTTCGCCACCAGCGTTGCAGGATCGGCCAGGGCCCGGCCCACTGCGCGATGCGCCGCGAACCCCACCCCCCGGGAAGCTGCAACCAGGCAGGTGTGCCGCTGACCGCTCCGCGTCCGTCGACGCTGACCGGCTCGCCGTCAGCGGTGAGGACCTGCACCTGGCGGGCGCTGGTGAACACCGTGGCCGGCGCGGGGCCCGGCACGGTGCCCGGCCAGGGCTGCTCGAGCCGGCGTTCGCGGAGCGTGGGCAGCGCGTCGCCCCACGGACGCAGCACGCGTCGCTCGTGCAGCAGGCGGCCGCCGGCCACGGTGCTGGTGAGGACGGCCTCGTGACCCAGCCGGTGCTGCAACGTGGTCAGGGCGTGCTCGACCTTCTCGTCCGGCCGGTCGCCCCAGAGTCCTTGCGCGTGGTGCTCGGCGTTGTCCACCGACTCCGGCAGAACCTGCACGGAGAGCACCGACGCACCCAGCGAGTCGTCGTTGACGGTGGCCGCCTCGGCGGCGAGATCCTCGAGCTGCCACCGGATCCGGTCGAGCACCTCGACCTTGCCGAACTGCCACGGGTGCCGCCACACCCGCTCGAAAAGGGTGTCCGGCTCCAACTGGATGGTGACCCGGATCTCCGTGCAGATCAGCCCGAACCGGGTGAGCAACTGTGCGAAACCTTCGGCGGCCGGCTCGCACCGCAGCACGATCCGGTCGATCTCGGCGGCGGCCGGGTCGAAGGTGACGTGCATGCCCAGCTCCGGAGGTATGACGCGGGGGGTGAGGACCGGCGCGTCCTCCCCGGAGGCGAGCTGGTGCGCGCGCAGCCCGGCTGCTCCGAACCGCGCGTGCACCTGTCCGCGGGGCAGCTTCGCCAGATCGCCGAGAGTGCGGATCCCCATGCGCTGCAGCAGGTTTTCCAGTTTTTTGTCGCAGGCGACGGCGACCGGAAGGCTCGCCAGGAACTCGGCGGAGCCGCCCGCGGGGATGATCGTGAGCGGGTCGGTCTCGGCGCTGGTGCACGCTGCCTGCTCGGCGGCGAAGAGCCCGTCCGCCACAGCGACCCGCAGGTCGACCGGCAACCGCAACTCGTGCTCGGTGAAGCGGTGCAGATGGCTCAGCAGGGCGTGCGCGGCCGCCGGCTCGCTGCCGTAGAAGCGGCGGGCGCCCTGCGCGCGCACCGCGGCCAGGCCGGGACGGACGACATGGACGTCCGGGATCTTCTCCTCGACGGCCCGCAGCACCGGCTCGAAGGCACGTGCCTCCGCCACCACGTCGTGCGGCAGCACGATGAGGTCCGGGCAGCGGTGCTGTGCCTGGCGGACGCGGAGGCCGACGGTGACTCCCTCGAGTCGGGCGGCGGCCGAGCAGGCCACCACGATGCCGCGGTCGGTGAGCGCGAGGGCCTGGTCGGCGGCGATGCCCTGCACGAGACGCGCCGCCAGCACCGACCAGCCGGGGCACCAGAGCATCATCACGCGGACCGGGGAAGAGCTGATCATGGCCGCACCGGCATTTCCACCTCGAGGTGGCGGGTGCGGTGGCGCTCGGTCGCCTCGAGCCGCAGGGTGGCCGCGGACAGGTGACCGTGCCCGTCATACAAGCCGTCCCAGCGCACGATCCGGCCGGTGAGCGTGGCGGTCGCACGTGGCCAGTCACCGAGCACCACCAGGGTGCTGCCGCTGGTGCGCAGCCGGGCGAGCAACCGGGAGACCTCACCGGATGTGATGTGTGCGGGCGGTGCCGCGACGACGAGGGCACAGACCTCGACCAGTGACGCGACCACCGTGGTCCAGTCGTCGGCGGAGACGCGGGGGACCAGCGCCAGCCGGTCGAGCCAGACGCCCCAGTCGACCGCCGCCTCGATGCCCAGGTCGGGAACGCCGACGACGCCGCACCAGGAGCCCGCGGTCGACGGGCCGGCGAGCAGGGCGAGTGCCGCGCTCATCGAACCGTGCAGTGCGTAGACCGCACCGGCCCGCAACCCTCCCGGGAAGAGCCCGGCCAGCGCCGGATGCACCGGGACGCTGCCTGCCGCAGGCCCCGTCTCGTGGCGCCGCAACAGCTCGTGCAACTCGGTGATGCGGGTCGCAGTCGAAACGCTCATCGATCCATGATCGAACATGCGTTCGAGAAAAGTCAACCGCGCCGGCCGACCACGCCAGACGCTATCCGTTGGGTGGTGTCAGCGGCCCCGGGGCGGACGGACATAATCGCTCGGGTGATCGGTTCTGCTGCCTGGCGTTCCTTCTCGCGGGGTCCGGCCGAGTTGGCGTATGCCGAGGCCGGAGCCGGCGATCACCCGGTCGTCCTGCTGCACGGGCTGGCCGGAACCGCGCAGGAATGGTCGGCGACGATGCGGTCGCTGAGCGACACCCACCACGTCGTCGCGCTCGAGCAGCGGGGTCACGGTCACTCCACGCGGATGCCGCGGGACGTGACCCGGGCCGCCTACGTCGGCGACGTCGTGGCGCTGATCCAGCGGCTCGGCGGCGGACCGGTCACGCTCGTCGGGCAGTCGATGGGCGGCCACACGGCGATGCTCGTAGCGGCCGAAAACCCTGACCTGGTCAGCCGATTGGTGATGGTCGAAGCAGGCGTGGGAGGGGGCGGAGATGCCGCGCTCGCGCCGGTGGAGCGCTGGCTGCGCAGCTGGCCTGCGTCCTTCGCGGACCGGGACGCGTTCGTCGACTTCTTCGGCGGCAGCGCCGGCACGGCCGAGGTGTGGGCCGACGGCCTGCAGTTCGACACCGGCGGGCTGGTGCCGTGCTGGGACACCGACGTGCTGGTCGAGGCGCTGCGTGCCGTGCTCGTGCTGCCGCGCTGGCGGGCATGGGAGTCGGTGTGCGTCCCCACCCAGCTGGTGCTGGCCGAGCACAGCGACATACCGGCCGAACAGGTGGCACGCATGTGCCGGCGACCGCAGGTCGAGCACACGACGATCGTCGGTGCCGGCCACGACCTGCACCTCGACCAGCCACAGGCGTGGCTGGAAACGCTGCGCGGCTTGGTGTCGTGACCGGCACCGGTGCGGTCGTCAGGCGGGAGTGCTCTCCGTGGTCGTCGCGGGACGCTGCGCGAGGTCCTCGTCCAGGCGCAACAGTCCAGGGCCGTCACCCGCGATCAGCTTGATCCGGCCGACGATCTCGTCGACGGTGGCCTCCTCCTCCACCTGCTCGGCGAGGAACCACAGCAACAGCGGGCGGGAGTCGAGGTCACCGGCCTTCTCCGTCGCCGCGTAGAGGTCGCGGATCGACGCGGAGACCTTCTGCTCGTGGGTGAGCGCCGACTCGAAGACCTCGAGCACGGTCTTCACCCGGGCCTTGGGCGCATTGATGGCGCCGATCAGCGGATGGTTGTCGCGCGCGCTGAGGTGATCGATGAACTTGTTGGCGTGGACGATCTCCTCGTCCGCCTGGTGGCGCAGCCACGCGGCGATGCCGGGCAGGTCCCGGTCCTCCATCTCGATCGCGAGCTGGCGGTAGACCATCGAGGACTCGAACTCCAGCGTGATCTGCGCGTTGAACTTCTTCTCAAGGGCGGCGCTCATCTTCATGCGGGCCAGCGTATGCCGGGCCCGTCGCGCCCCACCAGCACGGTGTGCCCAGCCGCCCTGTGGTGCGGCTCAGTCCGGCCGGACGAGGGACTGGTATTCGGGGTGCTTGCCGATCCAGGCCCGGATGAATGCGCAGAGCGGAACGACGGAGCGTCCGCCCTGGGATCTCACGTCGTCCAGTGCATAGCGGGCGATCGCCGAGCCCACGCCCTTGCCCTCGAACTTCGTGTCGACCTCGGTGTGCACGAAGGTGATGGTGTCGTCGGACAGTTCGTAGACCGCGAAGCCGGCGAGCACGCCGCCGATACGCGCCTCGTAACGGTGCTGGTCGGGGTTGTCGCGCACGGAGATGTCGTCACTCATGGCTCCATCTTGGACCCCTGCCTTGTGAGGGCGCATACGACCTGATCACTCCGACAGAACGCGCGGTGTCGGTGTCGGCCCTTACCGTGGTGAACACGGCGACACTGGGAGGTGCTCGGATGCGCGACGTGACGACATGGCTGCTGGAGGGCGATCCGTCGATCCGGTGGCAGGTGATGCGCGATCTCACCGACGCGCCGCCGGACGAGGTCACCGCCGAGCGAGCGCGCGTCGCCTCGTCGGGCCATGGCAAGCGTCTGCTCGACCTGCATGCCGACGGCGCGTGGGCCGGCGGGGCGTGCTTCCCGAGCAAGGACTGGCGACCGCCGGACGGCCCGGTCGGTGACCCGGAGGGTCAGCCGTGGACAGCCACGCTGCCGACCCTGCGGTTGCTGCGCGAGTTCGGTGTCAACCCAGCCGATTCCCGGATGGCCGCGGCCGTCGACGGTGTTCGTGAACGCTGCCGCTGGGCAGTATGACGGGTCGGCGTTCTTCGACGGCGAGGTCGAGCCGTGCATCAACGGCGGCACCGTCTCGATCGGTGCCTACTTCGGCCAGGACGTCGACCGCATCGTCGAGCGTCTGCTCGGTGAACAGCTCGACGACGGCGGGTGGAACTGCGAGGCCGAGAACGGCTCGACCCGTTCCTCCTTCCACACGACCATCTGCGTGCTGGAGGGCTTGCTCGACTACGAGCGCGCCGGGGGCCGCCTCGACGTGACGGGTGCGCGCCGGCGTGGTGCCGAATACCTATTGCAACGCAACCTGTTTCGGCGGTTGAGCACTGGTGAGGTGGCCGACGAGGACTGGTTGCAGTTCTCCTTCCCCACGCAGTGGCACTACGACGTGCTGCGCGGACTGGATTACTTCCGCAGTGCCGGCGGCACGCCTGACCCGCGGCTGGCCGAGGCCGTCGAACTCCTTCGCGCCAAGCGGCAGGACGACGGCACCTGGCTGCTGGAGAACACGCACCCGGGCCTGGTGCACTTCGAGCTCGAGGACGGCGACGGCAGACCGAGCCGCTGGAACACCTTGCGGGCGCTTCGTGTGCTGCGCTGGTATGACGCAGCGCCGGTCTGAATGCGGTGGCCGCGACGTAGCGGTCACTCGCGCCGCAGCACCGACTCCTGGCTGGGCAGCTGGTCCTGGGGGAGCAGACCGACGGGGCACGTCATACCGTTCGGACCGTGGTTGCAGTAGCCACCGGGATTCTTGTGCAGGTACTGCTGGTGGTAGTCCTCGGCGTAATAGAACGGTCCCGCCTCGGACGCCGGCCGGATCTCGGTGCTGATCTCGCCGAAACCGTTGTCGCGCAAGACTTTCTGAAACGCGTCACGCGTGGCGGTCGCCGCCTGCCCCTGCTCCGGCGTGGTCCAGTAGATCGCCGAGCGGTACTGCGTGCCGATGTCGTTGCCCTGCTGGTTGGCGGTCGTCGAGTCGTGGTTCTCCCAGAAGGCCTTGAGCAGGAGTTCCGGGGAGGTCTTCGCCGGGTCGTACGCGACGAGCACTGCCTCGGTGTGTCCCGTCCGGCCGGTGCACGTCTCCTCGTACGTCGGGTTGGGGGTGTAGCCACCCATGTAGCCCGCGGCCGTCGCCACAACGCCCGGCTGCTGCCAGAAGATGCGCTCGGTGCCCCAGAAACAGCCCATGGCGACATACAGGAGCTGTGTGCCGTCGGGCCAGGGTCCTCGAAGCGGTGTGCCGAGAACTTCGTGCTTCTCGGGTATGCCGGGCAACGGCGTCTGCCGGCCGGGTAGTGCTTCATCGGGGGACACCATCGTGGTCTTACGGCCGAAGAGGAAGCTCATGCCCAGCACAACGAACCCAGGGCCCGAAGCCTTCCCGGGTCAGCAGTCCCGGTAGCCGGTCTTCGCGGCCAGCTGTGCCTTGGTCGGGACGTAGCTGCACGAGGCGACCTTGGTCGAACCCTTCATGAGATAGGCCGTGTCCGCCAGGACGCCGGCCTTCGTGCCGTTGTTCCACACCATCGAGCCCCGCTGCCAATACAGATCCGTCGCGGTGTTGCGCCCCTTGCCCGTGTGCAGCGTCACCGTCCTGCCGGCGCCGAGCCGGAACGTCGCCGGGAAGCGATAGACGTGGTAGTTGTTCCCGTCGTGGATCAGGTAGCCGGACAGGCTGATGGTCGTGCGAGTCACGTTCTTGACCTGGACGTACTCGCGGTTGAGCTTCGTCGTGGTGTATGGCGTGTCCGCACCCGGCTGGTCCGCGTAGAACCGGGCGAACTTCAGCGTCGTGGCCGCCTGCGCCGGCGCCGCGAGAGGCAGCGCCAAACCGGTGACGGCCGCGGTGGCGATGATGCCGGGGACGAGGCGACGCATGAACAAGCTCCTTCGGCGAGACGATGTCCGGCGTACCCGCCGAGTAAGCAAAGAGTAAAGAACAGTTCAGTGCGCGTCCAGCGAACGAGCAGAATCGGTCGTGGTGGCCGTGCCGGTCACCCGGTGCCGACGGAGCGGCGCGTCATACACGGACGCGAGCAGAGCCAGCACCAGGGCTGCGAGCAACAGCCCGAAGTCGCGCAACGCGATGTCGTAGAAGCCGGAGACCGTCAGCAGGTCGACGATGATGCCGGCCAGCCATAGTGCGACGACGTATGCCGCATAGCGAGGCTTGAGCGCGACCATGATGCCCGCGATCATCTCGACGACGCCGACGACATACATCGCGGTCTGGGCGGAGAACGGCAGGATGTCCACGATCCACGAGGCGAGGTAGCCGGGCCAGTCGGGGTTGAGGACCTTGACGAACTTGTCCAGTCCCATCCACAGCGGCAGGACCAAAAATCCGATGCGCAGGATCCAGAACGCGGCGAACGCCGGCTCGCGGCGGGCCCGATGCAGAACTCCCGAGGCCATGGTCGGGGCGGTTGACGAGGTCATGGCGGCCTTCCCTTCTATTGAATGATCGAGCTTCTTTTAGAAGCATGGAGCCACCGTGAACCATTTGTCAAACATTCTTGATGTTAGAATTTCCGGCATGCCCGCGACGACCGAGGACGACGACTGGGAACGCCTCAACGTGCTTGCCGACCCGGTGCGCCGGCAGCTGTACGACTACGTCACCACTCGTGAGTCGCCGGTCGGCCGGGAAGAAGCGGCGAAGGCGGCCGGGCTGAGTCGCACCCTCGCGGCATACCACCTCGATCGGCTCGCGGAGGCCGGGCTGCTCACGACCAGCTATGCGCGGACCGGCGGCAGGTCCGGTCCCGGAGCGGGCCGGCCGGCCAAGCACTACCGGCGGGCCGACCAGGAGGTGTCGGTCTCGGTGCCGCCCCGGAGTTACCGGCTGCTGGCCGACCTGCTCGCCGGCGCGATGACGGCGGATCCGTCGGGTGAGGTCCGGGCGGCGCTGCTGCGCGCGGCGGCCGAGCAGGGGCGGACGGCGGCGGCCGGCGGGGCCGACCTCGTCGGGAGCCTGCGCGAGCAGGGCTACGAACCGGTCGAGACGCCCGACGGGGACATCGTCCTGCGCAACTGCCCGTTCCATCGGATCGCGCGGCAGCACACCGAGCTCGTGTGCGGGCTCAACGAGGCGCTGCTGCGCGGCTGTCTCGCCGGCTGCGGTGACGACCCCGACCGCGCCGAGCTGGCGCCCGAGCCCGGCCGGTGCTGCGTGGTCATTCACCCGGGAGCTGCAGCGACCGTGAGGTGAGGCGGCGCCCTGCCGCTCGGTAGCCTGTCCCGGTGCTGACCGTGCAAGACGCCCTCATCCGCCTCCAGAAATTCTGGACCGACCGCGGCTGCATGATCGTGCAGCCGTTCAACACCGAGGTCGGTGCGGGCACCATGAACCCCGCGACCCTGATGCGGGTGCTCGGGCCGGAGCCGTGGCGCGTCGCGTACGTCGAGCCGTCGGTCCGCCCCGACGACAGCCGGTATGGCGAGAACCCCAACCGCCTGCAGACGCACACGCAGTTCCAGGTGATCCTCAAGCCGGAGCCGGGCAACCCGCAGGAGCTCTACCTGGAGTCGCTCGAGGCGCTGGACATCGACATCCACGCCCACGACATCCGCTTCGTCGAGGACAACTGGGCGCAGCCGGCCATCGGAGCCTGGGGACTCGGTTGGGAGGTCTGGCTGGACGGGATGGAGATCACCCAGTTCACCTACTTCCAGCAGGTCGGCGGGCAGAACCTCGACCCGATCCCGGTCGAGCTGACCTACGGCATCGAGCGCATCATGATGGCGCAGCAAGGGGTTTCACACTTCAAGGACATGCAGTACGCCCCGGGCATCACGTATGGCGAGGCCTTCGGCCAGCAGGAGTACGAGATGTCCCGCTACTACCTGGACGACGCGGACGTCGCGGCCAACCAGGAGTTCTTCGACCACTACGTGGCCGAGGCGAAGCGGATGATCGAGCAGCGGTTGCCCGTCCCGGCATACAACTATGTGCTGAAGTCGTCGCACGCGTTCAACGTGCTGGACGCGCGCGGCGCGATCTCGACAACCGAACGCGCCAAGGCGTTCTCGACGATGCGCGGCCTGGCCCGGGAGGTCTCCCAGCTATGGGTCGAGCGGCGCGGCGAACTCGACTTCCCGCTGCTGAAGACCGAGGCGCCGAAGGTGCTGGCCGGCACCGCGGTGCAGCACCCGGCCGACGCGCCGGAGGAGGGCGACCGGGCCGCGCTGCCGGCGGACGCACAGACGCTGGCGGTCGAGATCGGCGTGGAGGAGTTGCCGCCGCACGTCGTGGACCAGGCGATCGACTTCGTCCGGTCGTCCCTCACCGAACGCCTGACCGCGAGCCGGCTCACGCACGGGCCGATCGACGTCGTCGGCACCCCGCGCCGCATCGTCGCGACCGTCGCGTCGCTCTCCGCACACGAGCCGGACTCCGAGAGCTTTCGCAAGGGCCCGAAAGTTGCTGCTGCGTACGATGATTCGGGCGCTCCCACCAAGGCGGCGCAAGGGTTCGCGCGCGGACACGGCGTGGACGTGGCCGACCTCGTGCGCGCAGATTTCGACGGCGCGGAGCACGTGGCGGTGAAGGTGACGGAGGTCGGCCGCGACGTGCTGACCGTTGCCAGCGAGATCATCGGCGACATCGTCGAGACGTTGCGAGCCGACAAGAACATGCGCTGGTGCGACCCGCAGCTGTCCTACAGCCGCCCGGTCCGGTGGCTCGTCGCGCTCTGGGGCGAGACCGTCGTGCCGGTGCACGCGTCCCAGCTGACGTCTGGTCGCACCACCTACGTCCACCGCACCGACGCGACACCGCTGGTGCGGGTACCGAGCGCGGATCGGCTGCGTCCGGTTCTGGAAACGCACGGCCTCGTCGTGGACCCGGCGACTCGGCGGCAGCAGGTGATCGAGCAGTCTCGCGCGCTCGCGGAATCCGTCCAGGGCACTATCGATTTCGAGGGCGAGTCGGCGCTCGTCGATGAGATCACCAACCTGGTGGAGGAGCCACACCCGATCCTCGGCAGCTACGGCGAGAAGTACCTCACGCTGCCCGAGCAGATCCTCACCACCGTGATGCGCAAGCACCAGCGCTACCTGCCGGTGCGCGGTGCCGACGGCAGCCTGCTGCCCTACTTCGTGACGGTCGCCAACGGCGACTGTGACGACGAGCTGGTGCGCACCGGCAACGAGACGGTGTTGCGGGCGCGCTACGAGGATGCCGCGTTCTTCTATGACGCCGACCTGAAGGTGCCGCTCGCCGATCTCCGAGCCGGCATCGCCAAGCTGACCTTCGAGAACCGCCTCGGCTCGGTTGCCGAGCGTGCCGACCGCATCAACGCCGTGGCACGCCACATTGCTTCCGCCGTCGAGCTTTCTGACGATGAGCGGCAGACACTGGCACGGGCCGGCGAGCTGGCGAAGTTCGACCTCTCGTCACAGATGGTCATCGAGCTGTCCGCCCTCGCCGGCTTCATGGCTCGCGAGTACGCCACCAGAGCGGGGGAGAGCCCACAGGTGGCGCAGGCGCTCTGGGAGATGGAGCTGCCACGCTCCGCGGGGGATGCGCTGCCGCAGTCCACGCCCGGCGCCCTGCTCGCTCTCGCCGACCGATTCGACCTGCTGACAGCGATGTTCGCGATCGGCGCCAAGCCGTCCGGGTCGTCCGATCCGTTCGCGCTTCGTCGCGCCGCGCTCGGCCTGGTGTCGATCCTGCGCGAGCACCCGGAACTCGGAGTGATCACCGTCGACGCCGGTCTTGCCGCCGCGGCCGCGCGACTGCGCGAACAGGGCATCGACGTATCGGACGAATCGATCGACTCGGCAAAGGAATTCATCATCGGCCGGTTCGCCCAGCAGTTGCGTGACGAGAGTGTGCCGGTGGGACTGGTCGCCGCGGTGACGCCGTTGGCAGGCGCGCCGGGCGTCGCCACGCAGGCGCTCGCGGACATCGACGAAGCCCGCACGGACGACCGGTTCGCCGGGCTCGTCGAAGCGGTGCAGCGGATCACCCGGATCGTCCCGGAGGGCACGCCAGCGTCATACGACCGGGCACTGCTGGCCTCCGAGCCGGAGCAGGCCCTGGTCGTCTACGTCGACGAACTGCCCGACCACGCCAACGACACTCTGCCGCAATGGGTTCCGGACGCCTTGCCCGTCGTCGCGCCGCTCTCGAAGTTCTTCGATGACGTCATGCTGATGGTCGACGACGAGCAGTTGCGTGCGGCACGGCTCGGTCTGGTGCAGACGATCGTCGAGCGGGCTCCGCGCGGCATCGACTGGCGGGCGCTCAATTCGGCTCTCTAGCGCGCCGTAGACTCGACGGCATGACAGGTTTCTCCACTCGCGCCATTCATGCGGGTCAGGAGCCCGACCCCCGCACCGGTGCGGTCGTGCCCGCGATCTACCAGACCTCCACCTACAAGCAGGACGGCGTCGGGGGGCTCCGGGAGGGTTACGAATACTCCCGCTCCGGCAACCCCACCCGTAGTGCCCTCGAAGAGTGCATCGCGGCATTGGAAGGCGGCGCAAAGGGTTTCGCGTTCTCCTCGGGCCTCGCCGCCGAGGACTGCATCATGCGGGCGGTGCTGCGACCGGGCGACCACATGATCATTCCGACCGATGCGTATGGCGGCACCTTCCGCCTGGTCGACAAGGTGCAGCGCGTCTGGGGCGTCGACTACAGCCTCGCCAAGGTCTCCCAGGCGGACGCGATTCGCGGCGAGATCCGGCCGGGCGTCACCAAACTCGTCTGGCTGGAGACCCCGACCAATCCGCTGCTCGGCATCGCGGACATCGCGGCGATCGCGCAGATCGCGCACGAGGCGGGGGCCTTGCTCGTCGTGGACAACACCTTCGCGTCGGCATACCTGCAACAGCCGATCGCCCTGGGTGCCGACCTGGTGGTGCACTCGACCACGAAATACTCCGGCGGGCACAGCGACGTCGTCGGCGGCGCGGTCGTGGTGGCCGAAAACGTTGGTGTTCAAGCGTTCTCGGACCTGGCGGAACGGATCGGCTTCCACCAGAACTCCATGGGCGCGATCGCCGGACCGTTCGACTCTTGGCTGGTACTACGAGGCCTCAAGACCCTGTCGGTCCGGATGGAGCGGCACTGCGACAACGCCGAGAAGATCGTCGAGTTCCTGCGTGGCCGCGCGGACGTCACGCACATCTACTACCCGGGCCTGGACAGCCACCCGGGACATGACATCGCGGCGAAGCAGATGCGGCGCTTCGGCGGCATGGTCAGCTTCCAGGTCGAGGGTGGGGAGCAGCACGCCGTCGACGTCATCGGCCGCACCAAGATCTGGACGCTCGGGGAGTCGCTCGGCGGTGTCGAGTCGCTGATCGAGCATCCCGGCCGGATGACGCACGCGAGCGTCGCAGGCACCGAGCTCGAGGTACCGGCCGACCTGATCCGGCTCTCGGTCGGCCTGGAGGACGCGGACGACCTCATCGCCGACCTGGAGCAAGCACTCTCCTGATCGAGCGGCATACCAACTGATTGAGCGGCGTACGGAATCGACACGAATCCGTACGCCGCTCAATGCTGAGGTATGCCGGTCAATCGGCGTACGGCTTGGCGTTGACGGCGACACAAACGCGATATATCGTCATTCCGGAAGTCGCGATATGTCGCGATTAACCAGGAGCCGATTGTCCGAGGTCCGTGAGACCGTTGAATCGGGCAGCTGGGACAAGGGAGACGACATGGCCGACGCGGTCACAGCCGATGGGCTGGTCAAGCATTACAAGGACGTGAAGGCGGTCGACGGCGTGAGCCTGCGGGTGCCGGAGGGCAGCGTGCTGGGCGTGCTCGGGCCCAACGGCGCGGGCAAGACGACGACGGTGCGCATGCTGACGACGCTCATCCGGCCGGACGCGGGTGCCGCGACGGTGGCGGGCGCCGACGTGCTGCGCGACCCGCAGTCGGTGCGCCGCCGCATCGGGGTGTCGGGGCAATACGCGGCGGTCGACGAATACCTCACCGGGCGGGAAAACCTGGAGATGGTCGGCCGCCTCTACCACCTGCCGGCGAAAGAGGCGAAGGCGCGTGCGGTCGAATTGCTGCGTCAGTTCCGCCTCGATGACGCGGCAGGCCGGCCCGCCAAGACCTACTCCGGGGGCATGCGGCGCCGCCTCGACCTCGCGGGCGCGCTCGTCGCCCGGCCACCGGTGATCTTCCTCGACGAGCCGACCACCGGACTCGACCCGCGCAGCCGCGGCGACATGTGGGAGGTCATCAACGACCTGGTCGGCCAAGGCACTTCGGTCCTGCTGACGACCCAATATCTGGAGGAGGCCGACCGACTCGCCGACAACATCGTGGTGATCGATCACGGCCGGATCATCGCCGAGGGCACGGCCGACGAGCTCAAGGCGCAAGTCGGCGGCGAGCGCCTCGAGGTGACCGTTGCCGACGCGACACGGATCGCCGACGCGGCCCGCGTCATGGAGCTCGTGGGGTCCGGCGCGGTCGAGTCCGACGAGCACACCCGCCGCCTCATCGTGCCCGTCACCGGTGGCACCCAGTCGCTGCTGCAGGCGGTGCGGTCGTTCGACGAGCAGTCGATCACCGTGCAGGACATCGGCATTCGTCGTCCCACCCTGGACGACGCGTTCCTCAGCCTGACCGGCCACAAGGCCGAGGCCGACGACGAACTCGAAGCGCTCGTGGGGAAGTCCGCATGAAGACCCCAACCGACGCAGCGACGGAGGCCGTCACCGCCGTGCCCCGCGACCGGCAGGAGCAACCCCGCACCGGCAGCCTGATCGGCGACGGCCTGACCGTCGCCAAGCGCAACCTGATCAAGATCCGCCGGGTGCCCGATCTGCTGATCTTCACCACGTTGCAGCCGATCATGTTCGTGCTGCTCTTCGGCTACGTGTTCGGCTCGCTGGCCGGTGCCGGGGCTTCGGTGCAGGCCGGCTACCGCGAGTTCATGATGGCCGGCATCTTCTGTCAGACGATCATCTTCGGCGCGACGATCACCGGCTACATGATGGCCGAGGACATGCAGAAGGGAGTGATCGATCGCTTCCGCACCCTCCCGATGCATCCGAGCGCGGTGCTCTTCGGCCGCACCCTCACCGACGTCGTCAACAACGTGGTCGTGCTGGTCGTCATGTCGCTCACCGGGCTGGTCATCGGCTGGCGGATCCACAACGGCCCACTGCGCGCGGTGTGGGCCTACCTGCTGATGCTGCTGTTCGCCTACGCGTTGTCCTGGGTGTTCGCCTACGTCGGCCTGCGGGTGCGTTCGCCGGAGGTGGTCAACAACGCGTCGTTCATGATCATCTTCCCCGTCACGTTCATCGCCAACACCTTCGTGCCGTCGCAGAACATGCCCTCGATCCTCCGGCAGGTCGCCGGCTGGAACCCCGTGTCGGCGATCACCCAATCGGCCCGCCAGAACTTCGGCAACCTCTACGCGATGCAGGGGCCCGGGCAGACCCACGCGCAGGTCGACAGGCAGACGGCATACACCTGGGCGTTGCAGCACCCCGANCCCGGGCATGGTCGTCACCGTCGAGATGTTCGGCGAGCAGGAGAAGTTCCTGCTCGGCAGCCGCGAGATCGCCGGCGACTCCGACCTCGACGTCTACAGCGAGAAGTCACCGCTCGGCGGAGCCATCAACGGCGCCAAGGTGGGCGACCAGGTCTCCTACGAGGCACCGAACGGCAAGACCATCGACGTCAAGGTGCTCGAGGCCACGGCCTACACCGGCTGAGTTCGACAAGCCACGAAGGGGCGCCGCGACGATCGTCGCGGCGCCCCTTCGTGGCTTGTCGAACTCAGCCGGTGTAGGCCGTGGCCTCGAGCACCTTGACGTCGATGGTCTTGCCGTTCGGTGCCTCGTAGGAGACCTGGTCGCCCACCTTGGCGCCGTTGATGGCTCCGCCGAGCGGTGACTTCTCGCTGTAGACGTCGAGGTCGGAGTCGCCGGCGATCTCGCGGCTGCCGAGCAGGAACTTCTCCTGCTCGCCGAACATCTCGACGGTGACGACCATGCCCGGGCTCACGACACCCTCGGTGGCCTTGGACTGTCCGACGACCGCGTTGCGCAGCAGCTCCTCCAGCTGGCGGATGCGGGCCTCCATTTTCCCCTGCTCCTCCTTGGCCGCGTGGTAGCCGCCGTTCTCCTTGAGGTCGCCCTCTTCGCGCGCTTCCTCGATCTTGGCGGCGATATCGGCGCGGCCCTCGCCGGAGAGATGGTCCAGCTCGGCCTTGAGGCGGTCGTAAGCCTCCTGGGTCAGAAAGCTGGCCGATGCATCAGCACTGCTCATGACGAAGTTCTCCTTCAGGTCGTCGGACCTTGGTCAAACAATTAGGTCCGGGGCCGCTCCGGCTCGTGGCTCGGATGCTGGTCCCAGACCTTGGGTATAGCGATCAACCATAGCATCGGAAACCGGCTGTCCCGAATCGGTTGCGGAACCACGCGACGCGCGGCGCGCCGCAGTTGCGTTCAGCGGTATTCGCAGTGGTCCACGATGCCGGTGACCGCTGTGGAGACCGTCTTGACGGTGCGCGTGTACGAGGTGGTGGTGTAGTGGCTCGGTGGCAGATCGACGGTGAGCACCCCGACCCGGTTGTGAGTGATGTCCTGCGCCTCGAGGGTGCACCGGACCGGCTTGCCGTCCTGGTTGGTCACGAAGAACGTGATGTCGACGCTGCGCGAGCCGTTGACCTTGTACGGTCCGTTCTCCCAGCTGACCCCGCGGGTGGCGGAGATGCCCCACCAGCTGGCGAGGCCGATGCCGATCAGGACGCCGATGGTGCCGATGATCCACCACTTGCGCTGCTCGGGTGCGGGTCGGGGGATCGCCATGAAGTGAGAGGATAGATCTCGACCTTGCGGCGGTTGCTGGTCGCCCCCGTGCGCCGGACGGCGCCGCCCAACCCCCAGCCTTTCCACGAGGAGTGCAGCACGTGAATCAGGGCCTGCGCCTGATGGCGGTCCACGCCCACCCCGACGACGAGTCCAGCAAAGGATCGGCCACCATGGCGCGCTACGTCGACGAGGGACACCCGGTGATGGTGGTGACCTGCACGGGTGGCGAACGCGGCGACATCCTCAACCCCCGCCTGATGGGCAATGCCGACATCGCACGGGACCTGCCGCAGGTGCGGCGGGCGGAGATGGCCAAGGCGCGCGAGATCCTGGGCGTGCAGCAGACCTGGCTCGGGTTCGTCGACTCCGGCCTGCCCGAAGGTGACCCGCTGCCGCCTCTGCCGGAGGGTTGTTTCGCGCTCGAGCCGCTCGACATCACCACCGAGGCGCTCGTGCGGGCGATCCGCGACTTCCGGCCGCACGTCGTCACGACGTATGACGAGAACGGCGGCTACCCGCACCCGGACCACGTCATGACGCACGACGTGACCATCGCAGCGTTCGAAGCCGCCGGCGACCCGGAGGCCTTCCCGCACGCCGGTGCACCGTGGCAGCCGCTGAAGCTCTACTACGACCGGGGCTTCTCCGCGGCCAAGATGACGGCGTTCCACGAGGCGTTGCTCGAGGACGGGCGCGAGTCGCCATACGCGGAGTGGCTCGAGCACCGCAAGAACCGCCCCGAGGGCCGGGTGACCACCCGCGTCGAGTGCTCCAAGTACTTCCCGGTGCGGGAACAGGCGCTGCTCGCGCACGCGACCCAGATCGACCCGGACGGCACCTTCTTCGCGTTGTCGCCCGCCGACCAGGCGCGGGTGTGGCCGACCGAGGAGTTCGACATCGCCCGGTCCTATGTGCCGATCGCCGAGGGCGAGGACGACCTTTTCGCCGGCCTGCCACAGGACGTGGCGGAGGCCGACGCGATGGCGACCGGGCCGCTCGGCCCGCCGGTCGTCGATGATGTGAGACAGCGAGTGGCGCAGGAGGCGACCCATGGGTGACGGTGGCAACGAGAGCGTTGCGGTCACGGCGGGCATCTGGGGATTCGTGGTGCTGTTCGCGCTGGCGATCGCCTGCTGGCTGCTCTTCCGCAGCATGAACAACCACCTGCGCAAGACGCAGTGGCAGCAGGAGCACGACCACCCGGTGCGGCAGCGCATCCCGACGGCGCCGCGGCGCACGCCCGAACCGCCCGAGACCGCGGAGCAGGACACGGCGCCGCCGATCGGCGAACCCGACGACCCGACGCGCGGCTGACGCGTCAGGCGGCTGCGTGGCCGTAGATCGCGAGTGACGCCGCGATGTAGTGCGCGATGAACCCGATCACGGTGAACGAGTGGAACACCTCGTGGAAGCCGAACCACCGCGGTGACGGGTCGGGCCGCTTGGTGCCGTAGACGATCGCACCGAGGGTGTAGCAAGCACCGCCCACCGCGATGAGGGTGATGATCGCCGGGCCGCCGGAGCGCATCAGCGGCCCGAAGTAGAAGATCGCGACCCAGCCGAGCGCGACGTAGATCGGGGTGTAGAGCCACCGCGGTGCGCCCACCCAGCAGACCCGGAACAACACGCCGAGCGCGGCGCCGCTCCACACCAGCAGGAGCAGGGTCACCGCAGCGCGGCCGTGCAGCAGCGTCAGCGCGAACGGCGTGTAGGTGCCCGCGATGATCAGGAAGATGTTGGAGTGGTCCATCCGCTTGAGGG
The DNA here is from genome assembly GCF_058148645.1 of Flexivirga sp. YIM B11880. Classification (NCBI taxonomy): domain Bacteria; kingdom Bacillati; phylum Actinomycetota; class Actinomycetes; order Micrococcales; family Dermacoccaceae; genus Flexivirga; species Flexivirga sp. YIM B11880. The sequence goes on along the minus strand of NZ_JBMAMH010000014.1, from coordinate 49,474 downwards.
TGCGCTCCACGCGTGGACTCCACGTGCCCCGGTGGTATGTCGCGGACGTGCCGAACAGCACCGCCGCGGTCACCGCGAACACCGCCGCGCCGATCCGGCCGCGCGTCGTCGGCGCGAGGCAGACCAGCACGATGCCGGCGGCCACGGCGAGCGGTGTCATGCCGGCGTGCAGCCAGCCCCGCAGCTTGGGCTTGACCGCCCGGATGAGGTCGGCGGCGTCCTGCTGCAGCGAGCGCCCGGCCGGGGATGGCTGGATCATGCGGTCAAGAATAAGTGAGCCGGCTGGGACCGGAACTGTCGCGCTGCCACGCCGAAACCGGTGTCTCGGCATAGTGTGGTGCGTGGGATTCGTCGAGTGATGAGGGAAGCGGGGCCGGCCGATGCGCGTCAGTGATCTGCTCTATGCGGCATACGAGCGACACGTGCGCAAGTCGCTGCCGGAGCAGAACCTCCCGCGCCACGTGGGTGTGATGCTCGACGGCAACCGCCGCTGGGCCAAGGCTCGTGGGGCACAGACCGCGGACGGTCACCAGGCGGGCGCGGACAACATCAAGCCGCTGCTCGAGTGGTGCGAGGAAGCCGGTGTCGAGGTCGTCACGCTCTGGCTGCTGTCGACCGACAACCTCGGACGGTCACCCGCCGAGCTCACCCCGCTGCTCGGCATCATCGAGGGCGCCGTCGAGAGCCTCGCGGCGCAGCAGCGCTGGCGGCTGCACCCGGTGGGCGCGCTCGACCTGCTGCCCGATTCCACCTCGCAGGTCCTGAAGCAGGCAGCGGATGCCACGACGACCGTCGACGGGATGATCGTCAACGTCGCCGTCGGGTATGGCGGGCGTCGCGAGATCGCCGACGCCGTCCGGGCGATGCTGCAGGAGCACGCCGCACGCGGCACCTCCCTGGAAGAACTCGCCGAGACACTCGACGTGGAGCACATCGCGCAGCACCTCTACACCAAGGGACAACCGGACCCCGACCTGGTCATCCGCACCTCCGGCGAGCAGCGCCTGGGCGGGTTCCTGCTGTGGCAGAGCGCGCACTCGGAGTTCTACTTCTGCGAGGCCTATTGGCCCGACTTCCGGCGCGTCGACTTCCTGCGAGCGCTGCGCGCCTATGCCGAGCGGGACCGCCGCCTCGGTAAGTAGTCTCCGGTCGAGTCGAAGTGCGCGGTGATCGTCCGGTTCTCCCCGTCGACGGTCACGCTCCCGCCATACGGCAACAGCAGTTGCGGGCTGGTGTGCCCGAAGTCGACATCGAGCGCCACGACGAGGTCCGGGTTGTATTCGGAGACCACGCGCAGCACGGCGTCCCGGTGCTCGGCGCGGCGTGACCGCGCCGCCTCCTTGGTCGTCGGGTGCTCGTGGTCGCTGACCGGTGGCCGGCCCCAGAGCAGCGCGGCGGCGACCTCGAGGATCCCGCGTTCGCCGAGGTTGCGCAGCTGCCGGTAGTTCTGGTCCGGGGTGGGCAGTTCCTCGTGCGCCTCCACGAGCAGCACCGTGCCGGCATACGCATCGACCGGGTGCATCCAGCGGTTCGCCGCGAGCGTCCACTCCACGATCTCCAGGCAGCCACCCCACGTCGGGCCGGTGACCGACCTGCCCGGGCCGTTCCACGTCCACGGCTCGGCGGCCAGGTCCGGCGCGGCCTCGGTCAGCGCGCGCGGGTCGTCCCACCGGATGCCGACGTCCCGGGTGCGGGCCGGCGGTGTCAGCCGGACGTCACCACCGAAGAGCGCGGCGCGGAGGGATTCCAGATGTAGCTCGTCGGGCACCGGGCCCAGGTGGACCTGGGTGGAGCCGCCGTAGATCCCGGCGATGCCGTGGAACCACAGGTAATTGAGCAGATTGGTGTTGTCGCTGTAGCCGCAGAACCGCTTCGGGTTGGCCCGGATGGTCGCGGGGTCGAGGTGCGGCAGGACGGCGATCTGGTCGTCGCCGCCGATGGTCGCGAGGATGCCCTTGATCTCCGGGTCGGCGAAGGCGGCGTCGAGATCGGCCGCCCGCTCGGCCGGCGTCGCGTCCCGGCGGGTGGTGGGGAATTCGACCGGCTCGACACCGATCTCGTCGCGCAGCCGCCGCAGCGCCTGCTCGTGTATGGCGGGGAAGTGCGCCGGCGCGGCCCAGCTCGGGGAGAGGACGGCGACCCGGTCGCCGGGTCGCAGTGCATGCGGCAGCACGGGTGTCGGCATACGACCCATCCAACCGGCGGCGGGCGGCGGACCGCAAACCGATTCACGGGGCGGCCGACACGCCTGCGGCACACCGGAAAACGCGACGCAACCGGCGTGTTGTGGTGACTTCGGCCGCCGCCTGGGTAAGTGTCATCCGTGACGCAGCGCGATCCCCGTGCTGCGTTCGGGAGGCCCGACGATGGAGCGATCAACGCTCCGGACGGAGGGCCGGCACCGGCCCTTCAGGGTCCGGTCCCGGCACTTGGTCCGCGAGTAGGTCACACGGCGACACATGCCGCGTGACTGGAGGAGATCGTCATGGCTCACAGCTCCCAGCCCTCCCCTTCGACGTCCACCACGGCAACGCCGCGCGGCATCCGCACCTACGTGCTCGACACGTCGGTGCTGCTGTCCGATCCTCGGGCGATGGGCCGGTTCGCCGAGCACGAGGTCGTGCTCCCGGTGGTGGTCGTGACCGAGCTGGAGGCCAAACGGCACCACCCCGAGCTCGGCTACTTCGCCCGGACCGCGCTGCGCGCGCTCGACGACCTGCGGGTGGAGCACGGCCGGCTCGACGCGCCGGTGCCGATCGGCGACGGCGGCACCCTGCGGGTCGAGCTCAATCACACCGACCCCCAGTCGCTGCCGAGCGGTTTCCGGTTGGGGGACAACGACTCCCGCATCCTGGCGGTTGCGCGCAACCTGGCTGACGAAGGTCGCGACGTCACGATCGTCAGCAAGGACCTGCCCATGCGGGTCAAGGCGTCGGCGGTCGGGTTGTGCGCCGAGGAATACCGCGCCGAGCTGGTCGTCGAGTCCGGCTGGACAGGCATCGCGGAGCTGGACGTCTCCCGGCAGCAATTGGACAGCCTGTATGACGAGGGCCGTCTCGACCTCACCGAGGCCGCCGACCTGCCGTGCAACACCGGTGTCGTGCTGATGGGCGCGGGCAGCAGCAGCGCGCTCGGCCGGGTCATGGCCGACAAGTCGGTGCGGTTGGTGCGCGGCGACCGGGACGCGTTCGGGCTGCACGGCCGCTCCGCGGAGCAGCGCATCGCGCTCGACCTGCTGCTCGACCCCGATGTCGGCATCGTCAGCCTGGGCGGCCGGGCCGGCACCGGCAAGTCGGCGCTCGCGCTGTGCGCCGGGCTCGAAGCCGTCATGGAGCGGCGCCAGCACAGCAAGGTCATCGTGTTCCGGCCGCTCTACGCGGTCGGTGGCCAGGAGCTGGGCTATCTGCCGGGCACCGAGAACGAGAAGATGGGTCCGTGGGCGCAGGCCGTCTTCGACACCCTCGGGGCGGTGGTCTCGCGTGAGGTGACCGAGGAGGTCCTCGATCGTGGCTTGCTCGAGGTGCTGCCGCTCACCCACATCCGCGGCCGGTCACTGCACGACGCGTTCGTGATCGTCGACGAGGCCCAGTCGCTCGAACGCGGGGTGCTGCTCACCGTCCTCTCGCGGATCGGTCAGAACTCCCGGATCGTGCTCACCCACGACGTCGCGCAGCGCGACAACCTGCGGGTCGGCCGGCACGACGGCGTGGCTGCCGTCATCGAGAAGTTGAAGGGTCACCCGCTCTTCGGGCACGTCACGTTGCACCGGAGCGAGCGCAGCCCGATCGCCGCGCTGGTGACCGATCTGCTGGAAGGATCTGACTCCTAATCCCCACGAAGTTCTCCGCTCGCGGGCTCGCTCCGATACTTCGTGGGGGCCCCGGTCCGAGGACAACATTTCGCCATTGCTCCGCGTGAGCCGCAAATTCTTCCGGCGTGATATCTCGTTTCGGTAACGCTCGGGTGACTTTTCGGGGTAGCCTTCCTGGCGGCGCACTTGACACGAGGGTTCCGTAAGGACCCGTTCGAGTGCGACATAGGGGTGCGACAGGGCTGCACGGTCCTGTCGCACCCCTATGTCCGGCCGCAGCTCGCACCCACCGGGAGCGACTGCGTGGTTCGGGTGCGCCGGCCATGTCCCCGCCCGAAAGGCTGCTGCTTCATGTCTCGTCCCAAGGGACGTCACCGCGCCCGTCGCGACACCGGTATTCACGCACTTCGTCGGCCCGCGGTAGCAGCAACCGCAGCGATCTCGACGGTTTCGGTCGCTGCCGCGGCATACTCCACCGCCGCCAGCGCCAGTGCAAGTGTTGCCGGCACCGCCCAGACCGAGATCGTGCTCGATGCACCCACCACCTCGACCGCTCTGCGTGCCGCCGACGCGGCAGTGACCGGCGACGCGCAGGCGCAGCTCGCGGCCGCCAACCAGGCGGTTGCGGCGCGGGCCGCCGCGGACGCCAGGAGCAAGGCCGCGGCCGCCGCCCGCGCCACCGCCGCGACCACGCTGCAGGCGAAGGCAGCAGCGAGCGCCAAGGACGCGCTCAGCGCCGACGCGGCGAAGAAGGCCGCGGCGAAGAAGAAGCCGGCGCGGGCGGCGGCGCCCTACACCTCGCGCGACAGCTCGCGGCCGACCTACACCGGCAGCCCGCAGGCGATCGCGTCGGCGATGCTCGGCTCCTACGGCTGGGGCCAGGACCAGATGGGCTGCCTGGTCAGCCTGTGGAATCGCGAGTCCGGCTGGAACGCCTCCGCGACCAACCCGGGCTCCGGCGCCTACGGCATTCCACAGTCGCTGCCCGGTGGCAAGATGGCCAGCGCCGGCGCCGACTGGCGCACCAACCCGGCCACCCAGATCCGGTGGGGCCTGGGCTACATCAGGTCGACCTACGGCTCACCCTGTGGCGCGTGGGGTCACTCGCAAGCCACCGGCTGGTACTGACCCGCCGACTCGTCCCTCGTCGTCGCGTCAGTACTTGAAGTCGATGTCCGTCCTCCGGCCGGTACTGACGCCACTTGGTACTGAAGCCACAACTCGCCGAGGATGCGCGGGGCGCGGACCGGATCGGCGAACGGGCTATTTTGGGCACCATGCTCCTGCACAAGCGCTGGTTCGTCGCGGTCTACTGGGTGGCCGCCGTGGTGCTCATCGGCCTCGGTGGGGCACTTGGCGCGAAGTGGGGGGACTCGGAGGCGCCGACCTTCAACAACGAGGACAAGGGCTCTGTCCCGGCCACGAGCGTCTCGCACCTGCTCTACCAGGTGTTCGGCGGCGTGCTGCTGGCGCTGATCGTCGCCGCCGTCCTCGCCGGCGTCTGGTTGCTCCTGTGGGTGCGTGCCCGCCGGCTCGAGGGCGGGTATGACGACTTCGACCCGGACGACGAGGACAGCATGTCCGTCGACGACGTCGAGCACATGTTCACCGACGACGAGGACGAGGACGCCAGCGAGCAGCCGGCGGCGCCGCCCAAGCATCGTCGCTAGGACCGGTCGGCCGGCTCAGACCTTGCGCAGCCGCACCCGGGTCACGTGGTGGCTGGAGTCCTTGCGGAGCACCAGGGTCGCCCGGCTGCGGGTGGGGGCGACGTTCTGCTCCAGGTTGGGCCCGTTGATCGTGTCCCAGATCTGCCCGGCCCGCTCGACGGCCTGTTCGTCGCTGAGCGCGGCGTAGCGGTGGAAGTAGGCGTTCGGGTCGGCGAACGCCGTCTGCCGCCAGCGCAGGAAGCGCTCGACATACCACTCCTTGATGTGGTCCTCGCGGGCGTCGACGTAGACCGAGAAGTCGAAGAAGTCCGACACGGCGAGCGTGCCGCGCTGGTCGGTGCTCGGCGCGGACGGCTGCAGCACGTTGAGGCCTTCGACGATGAGCACATCCGGCTGCTGCAACTCGATCAGCTCGCCGGGCACGATGTCGTAGGTCAGGTGGGAGTAGACCGGTGCGCTCACGTTCGGCGCCCCCGACTTGACCTCCGAGAGAAAGCGGATGAGCCGCCGCCGGTCGTAGGACTCCGGGAAACCCTTGCGCTCCAGCAGGTTGCGGCGTTCCAGCTCCGCATTGGGGAAGAGGAACCCGTCGGTGGTCACCAGGTCGACACGGGGTGTGCCCGGCCAGCGGCCGAGCAGCTCGCGCAGGATGCGTGCAGTGGTGGACTTGCCGACCGCCACGGAGCCGGCGATGCCGATCACGAACGGCGTGCGCGCCGGACGTTCGCCGAGGAAGTCGGTGGTCACCCGGTGCAGCCGGCCAGTGGCCCCGACATACAGGTTGAGCAGCCGGGAGAGTGGCAGGTAGATCTCCTCGACCTCGGGCATGTCGAGGCGGTCGCCGGTGCTGCGCAGCCGCCGGATGTCGTCGGCGGTGAGATTCATCGGATGCGAATCGCGGAGGCCGGACCACGCCGCTCGGTCGAACTCCAGGTATGGCGACGGGACGGACGTGCGGCTGCGAGTCACCGGGCCATTGTCCACGACAGCACCGCGGAGCGGCCCTTCGGCGGGTCGGGTCGGCTCGGTCCGGAACCGATCGGGTTGAATGACGCCTATGTGCGGAATCGTCGGGTATGTCGGGCCAGCGCCGAGTTCACGAGCCCAGGACGTCGTGATGGAGGGGCTCGCGAGGCTGGAATACCGCGGGTACGACTCCGCCGGCATCGCCGTGGTCGCCGACGACGTGGTGGCGGTGCGGAAGCGCGCGGGCAAGCTGGCCAACCTGGTCGCCGAGATCGGTGAGCACCCGCTGCCGGAGTCGCGGACCGCGATCGGGCACACCCGGTGGGCGACACACGGGGGCCCGACCGACGCCAATGCGCACCCGCATCTGGGCGGCCCGGACGGCAAGCTGGCGCTCATCCACAACGGCATCATCGAGAACTTCCACGTCCTGCGTACCGAGCTGGTGGAGTCCGGGACGGAGTTCGCGTCGGAGACCGACACGGAGGTCGTCGCCCAGCTGCTGGCGCGGGCGTATGACGGAGACCTCACCCGGGCCATGCAGACCGTGGTGGCGCGGCTGGAGGGCGCGTTCACGCTGCTCGCCGTACACGCCGACCAGCCGGGCGTGGTCGTCGGCGCGCGCCGCAACAGCCCGCTGGTCGTCGGGCTCGGCGAGGGGGAGAACTTCCTGGGCTCCGACGTCGCAGCCTTCATCGGCTACACCCGCGACGCGCTGGAGCTGGAGCAGGACCAGATCGTCACCATCACTCCCGACCGGGTCGACGTCGTCGGCTTCGACGGTGACCCGGCGAAGGGCAAGCCCTTCCACGTCGACTGGGACGCCGAAGCAGCCGAGAAGGGCGGCTTCGACTGGTTCATGGAGAAGGAGATCCACGAGCAGCCGCAGGCCGTCCGGGACACCCTGCTCGGGCGCACCGACGAGACCGGTGCCCTGACGCTCGACGAGCTGCGGATCTCCGAGGAGCAGCTGCGCAGCGTCGACCGGATCACCTTCGTGGCGTGCGGCACCGCGGCATACGCCGGGATGGTCGCGAAGTACGCCATCGAACGCTGGACCCGCATCCCGGTCGAGGTCGCGCTGGCCCACGAGTTCCGCTACTGCGATCCGATCGTCGACGGCCGCACGCTGGTGGTGTCGATCAGCCAGTCCGGCGAGACCATGGACACGCTGATGGCGGTCAAACACGCGCGGGACCTCGGCGCGCTGACGGTGTCGATCTGCAACACGCACGGCGCGACCATCCCGCGTGAGTCCGACGCCGTGCTCTACACCCACGCCGGACCGGAGATCGCCGTCGCGTCCACCAAGGGTTTCCTGTCCCAGATCACCGCGTGCTACCTGCTCGGGCTCTATCTCGCGCAACTGCGTGGCGAGTCGTATGCTGACGACGCGCGCGTCGTGCTCACCGAGCTGCACGAGACGCCCGACCGGGTCGCCGAGGTGCTGACCCGCCTGGACCGCGTCCGCGAGATCGCCCACTTCATGGCCGACACCCGCTCGGTGCTCTTCCTCGGCCGGCACGTCGGCTCCCCGGTCGCGCTGGAGGGCGCGCTGAAGCTGAAGGAACTCGCCTACATCCACGCCGAGGGGTTCGCCGCCGGCGAGCTCAAGCACGGTCCGATCGCGCTCATCGAGCCCGGCCAGCCGGTCTTCATCGTGGTGCCGGGTCCGGACACACCGCACGGCCTGCACGGCAAGGTCGTGTCCAACATCCAGGAGATCCGAGCCCGTGGCGCGCGCACGCTGGTGATCGCGCAGGACGGCGACACCGCGGTGGAGCCGTTCGCCGACGAGGTGATCCGGGTGCCGCGCACCTCGCCGATGCTGCAGCCGCTGGTGACGGCCGTGCCGCTGCAGGTCTTCGCCCTGGAGCTGGCCAACGCCAAGGGCCTGGACGTCGACCAGCCGCGCAACCTGGCCAAGTCCGTGACGGTCGAGTAGCCGATGATCGTCGGGGTCGGCATCGACGTCGTCGACGTGGAGCGGTTCGTGGCGAAGCTGGCGGCGACTCCGCGGCTGGCCGAGCGGCTCTTCGTGCCGGCGGAGCGGGCACTGCCGCCCAACTCCCTGGCGGGGCGGTTCGCGGCCAAGGAAGCGCTCGCCAAGGCACTCGGTGCGCCCGTCGGCCTGCACTGGGTCGACGCGGTCGTCGTCAAGGACGCGGCCGGCAAACCGTCGTGGCAGCTGCACGGCTCGGTCGCGGCACGGGTGGACCAGCTCGGCATACGCTCGTTACACCTGTCGATCTCGCACGACGCGGGCATCGCGTCGGCGGTTGTCGTCGCCGAGAGCTAGGAGTCCGGGCATGATCCGCGCGTATGGCGTTCCCGAGGTGCGGGCCGCGGAGGAAGCCGTGCGCGCACAACTGGCCGACGGCGAGTTGATGCAGCGGGCGGCATCCGGTCTGGCGGCGGTGGTGCGGGCGCGGCTGTCGGAGGAAGGCGGCGAGCGGATCGTGGTGCTCGCCGGTGGAGGAGACAACGGCGGTGACGCCCTGTATGCCGCCGCCTCGCTCGCGGCGGAGGGCGCCGACGTGCTGGCCGTCCTGGTCGGGTCGCGCACGCACGAGTCCGCGTTGGCTGCAGCTGAAGCCGCCGGTGTCTCGATCGACGTATGGCGCTCCGGCGATGCGTCCGACTCGGTGCTCACCGCGCTGGGAGATGCCGACGTGGTGCTCGACGGCATTCTCGGCATCGGTGGCCGGCCCGGGCTGCCCGAGCACCTCCGCACGCTGCCCGACCTGATCGGCGACGGCGCGCTGGTGATCGCGGTCGATCTGCCGTCCGGTTGTGACCCGGCGGGGGAGGTGCGCAGCGACGCCGTCTACGCCGACGAGACCGTCACCTTCAGCCTGGCCAAGCCGGTCCACCTGATGCCGGCGACGGAGCAGGCTGTCGGGTTGCTGACGGTCGTCGACATCGGGGTGCCGGAGCCGGACGTCGTTGCGGTCGAACGGTTCTCGCATGCCGACGGCACCGGGCTCTGGCCGGTGCCGGCCCCGGGTGACGACAAATACTCCCGAGGTGTGCTCGGGGTGGTGACCGGTGGGGAGCACTACACGGGCGCGGCCCTGATGTCGGTCACCGCGGCGGTGACCGCGGGGGTCGGCATGGTGCGTTACGTGGGACCGCAGGCGCCGACCGACTTGCTGCGGCAGACGGTGCCCGAGGCGGTCTTCGGCGCCGGCCGTGTCCAGGCCTGGCTGATCGGCTCCGGCATGGATCTGGCCGATGCCTCGGACGAGCAGCTGGACGTGGCCCGCGACGCGCTCGCGTCGGACCTGCCGGTGTTGCTCGATGCCGGCGGGCTCGACCTGCTCGACGCACCGCGTGAAGCGCCCACCCTGTTGACGCCGCACCTGGGCGAATTACTGCGGCTGGCAAGCCGGCTCGGCATACCAGGTCCTGACGGTGCGGAGCTGACCGAGGCCGACGTGCACCGTGCGCCCACCGTCGTCGGCCAGCAGGTGGCGGACCGGCTGAACTGCACCGTTCTGGTCAAGGGTGCGGTCACGGCGGTCATCTCACCGTCGGCTGCCGGCGTGCCGGTCCTCACCCAGTCCGACGGTCCCGCCTGGTTGGCGACAGCCGGCGCCGGGGACGTGCTCGGCGGGGTGTGCGGTGCGCTGCTCGCGGCCGGCCTGCCGCCGGCAGCGGCGGGGGCGTTGGGTGCGCTGGTCCACGGCGTGGCCGGACACCGGGCCAATCCGGGCGGACCGGTGCGCGCCATGGACGTCGCACACGAGATCGGACGGACCGTCGCGCACCTGCTCCGACTGCCGGCGTGACGCACTTCCGGTGAGTGCCAGACTGACCCCTGTGACTGACCAGACTCAGGTGTTCGCCCCTGCGCGGGTGACCGTCGACCTCGACGCGATCACGCACAACGTCGAGGTGCTGCAACGGTATGCCGGCAACGCGGCCGTCATGGCCGTCGTCAAGGGCGACGCCTACGGCCACGGGCTGGTGCCCGGTGCCCGCGCCGCGCTCCGCGGAGGCGCCGACTGGCTGGGCGTCGCGCAGCTGCAGGAGGCGCTCGCGTTGCGGGCCGCCGGGGTCACCGCGCCGCTGCTCAGCTGGCTGCACGCGCCGGGGGTGGACTTCGCCGCCGCGGTCCGCGCCGGCATCGACCTCGGTGTGCCGGCGATCTGGGAGCTCGACGCGGTCGCGGCTGCCGCACGCGAGGTCGGCCGGACGGCGCGCGTGCACCTCAAGGTCGACACCGGTCTGGCTCGCAACGGCGCCTACGGCCCCGACTGGCCGGCTCTCGTCGACGCGGCGGCGCGTCATACGGCGGACGGAACGATCACCGTCGTAGGGGTTTTCACGCACTTCGCCTGCGCGGACACGCCGCACGACCCGACCGTGGAGGCGCAGCAGATCAGGTTCACCGACGCCGTCCGGGACTGCGAACGTGCCGGCTTCGCCCTCGAAGTGCGGCACATGTCCAACTCGGCCGCGACGCTCACCAGGCCGCAGGCCGCCTTCGACCTGGTCCGCCCGGGTCTGGCCGTCTACGGCCTGTCGCCGGTGCCCGACATCGGCGGACCGTCCCGCTTCGGTCTGGCCCCGGCGATGAAGGTGTCGGCCAACGTCACTGTCACCAAACGCGTTTCGCCCGGTCAGGGGGTGAGCTACGGACACACCTACGTGACGTCGCGGGAGACCACCCTCATCGACGTGCCGTGCGGGTACGCCGACGGTGTGCCGCGCGCGGCGTCCTCCGTCGGACCGGTGCTGGTCGGTGGCAAGCGCTGCACCGTGGCCGGCCGTCTGTGCATGGACCAGTTCGTCGTCGATGTCGGTGACCTGCCGGTGCAGGCCGGCGACGAGGTCGTGCTCTTCGGCAGCGGTGCCGAGGGCGAGCCGACGGCGCAGGACTGGGCGGAGGCCACCGGCACAATCAGCTACGAGATCGTGACCCGGATGAGTTCCCGGCTGCCGCGCGTCTACTTGGGCGGCAAATGACCTCGCGCAACAAAGGACTCATCGGCGTCGGCGTCGGACTCGCGGCTGCAGGGGTCGCGACCGCCGCCGGGTTGGCGACCGACCGCATCCTGCGGGCGCGCCGTGCCGAGGTCGCGGCATCGGCGCCGGTCGACACCGACGAGCTGGACACCTCAGGCTCGGTCGTCGTCGCCGACGACGGCGTGCCGCTCTACGTCGAGATCGACGACTGCGACGCGCCGACGGCCACCGTGGTATTCACCCACGGCTATGCGCACAACGGTGGCTTGTGGGCCCGCCAGCGGGAGGCCGTGCACGACGCCGGCTATCGCGCCGTCACCTGGGACCTGCGCGGGCACGGCCGGTCGGGTGAGGGTGACGACTCGTCATACACGATCGCGCAACTGGGCCGCGACCTGGCGACCGTCGTCGAGCACACGACACCGGACGGCCCGATCGTGCTGGTCGGACACTCGATGGGCGGCATGGCGATCATGGCGCTCGCCGAAGAGCGGCCGCAGCTGATGCGCGAGCGGGTCGTCGGTGTCGCACTGATCAGCACCAGCGCCGGCGGGCTCGCCGAGGTCAACTACGGGCTGGGCAAGCAGCTCGGCGGCGTCGTGCACCGGCTCGGGCCGGCGGCCGTGAGCCGCGCCGGCCGGCGGCAGGACCTCTTCGACAGCGCCCGGCTGATCGGCCGGAACGTCGAATCCGCTCTCGTGCATCGTTATTCGTTCGGCGGACCGGTGTCCAAGGCGGTGATCCGCGAGGTCGCCGAGATGATCTTCGCCACCAAGCTGCACGTCATCGGGGCGTTCCTGCCGACGCTGATGGAACACGACCGCCGTGCGGTCATCGCTTCGTTCACGGGCATCGAGACGCTGATCCTGCACGGCAGCCGGGACCGGATCACGCCGGTCGGTCATGCCGAGGAGCTGGCGCAGGCGCTCCCCGGCGCCGAGCTGGTCGTCGTCGAGAACACCGGCCACGTGCTGCCGCTGGAGGACCCAGAGCTCGTCACGCGGGAACTGCTCGCCTTCCTCGGCCGCACCGCGCGCTCCGTCGGAGGGTCGCCGTCGTGACGACCGCCCACGTGACACTGGAGTCGGCTGACCACACGCACGCGTGGGGTGCGCGGCTGGGCTCGATGCTGCAGGCGGGTGACCTGGTGGTGCTGACCGGCGGCCTCGGAGCCGGCAAGACCACGCTGACGCAGGGCATCGCCGAGGGCCTGCGCGTGCGTGGACCGATCACGTCGCCGACCTTCGTCATCTCGCGGATCCACCCGTCACTGGCCGACGGCCCGGCGCTGGTGCACGTCGACGCCTATCGGCTCGGGGGAGCGGAGGAGCTGGACGACCTGGACCTGGACGCGGACATCGCGGTCTCGGTCACCGTCGTTGAGTGGGGTGCCGGTATGGCGGAGGCGCTCGCCGCCGAGCACCTCGAGATCGTGCTCGACGCCGACGCGAGCGGTGAGCGCAGGCAGCTCACCCTGCTGCCGAGCGGGGCACGCTTCGAGCACCTGGTGGAACGCCTCTGCCGTCAGTGACGCGAGGAGGCCGCCGTACCCTTGTGCGGTGCTGTTGCTCGCTCTGGACACCGCCACGTCGGCCGTGACCGTCGCCCTCCACGACGGGGACCGGGTCATCGCGGAGGAGTCATTGGTCGACTCCCGGCGTCACGCCGAAACGCTGACGCCGATGATCGCGTCGGTCGTCGCATCGGCCGGCCGCCGGCCCGCCGACCTCACTGGCGTCGCTGTCGGAGTGGGTCCCGGGCCGTTCACCGGGCTGCGCGTCGGGCTCGCGACGGCCGTGACGCTCGGACTGACGCTCGATATCCCGGTGCACGGGGTGTGCAGCCTCGACGCGCTCGCCCACGTGGTCGCCGAAGGCGAGGGTGCGCCGTCGGAGTTCGTGGTGGCGACCGATGCGCGGCGCAAGGAGGTCTACTGGGCTCGTTACCGGGTGACCGCCGCAGCCGCAGAACGCATTTCGGGTATTCCGCAGGTCTCGCGCCCGGTCGAGCTCCCCGAGGACATCCGCGCGCTGCCCGCCGCGGGCCGGGGTCCGCTCCTCTACCCGGACTGTTTCGCAGCCGCCCTCGAGCCGCTCGACGTGCCCGCCGGGGGGCTCGCGTCATACACCGTCCGGGAACTGCGCCTGGGCCACCAGCTGCTGCCGGTGCAGCCGCTCTATCTGCGGCAACCGGACGCGAAGCCGTCGGCCGGACCGAAGTCGGTGCTGGCCCGATGACAGTGCAGCTGCGCGAGCTGGAGTGGCCGGATCTGCCCGAGGTCACCGCGCTCGATGAGCGGATCTACGGACGAGATGCCTGGTCGCCGCAGTCCTGGTGGGCGGAACTCGCCGGGCGACCGCGACGCAGCTACACGGTCGCAACCGACGACGGCGCGATCGTCGGCTACGGCGGGATCGACAACGCCGGTGCGACCGCGGACGTCATGACGATCGCCGTCGACCCGGCGCACCAGGGTCACGGCATCGGCCGGCGGCTGCTGGACCACCTGACCGGCCAGGCCCGTGCCGCCGGTGCCGAAGCGCTGCTGCTCGAAGTGCGCGCCGACAACGAGCCGGCGCAGAACCTTTACCTGACAGCGGGTTTCGAGCGCATCCAGACCCGCCGCAACTACTACCGGCCGGACAACGTCGACGCGCACATCATGCGCGCGAACCTGAAAGAAGCCCATGAGTGAGCCGCTGATCCTCGGAGTCGAGAGCTCGTGTGACGAGACAGGTGTGGCGTTCGTGCGTGGCAACACCCTGCTCGGCGACGTCGTGGCCAGCAGCGTCGAGCAGCACGCCCGCTTCGGTGGCGTGGTGCCCGAAGTGGCCAGCCGCGCGCACCTCGAGGAGCTCATTCCCACCATCACGCGAGCCTGTCAGGAGGCCGGCCACCGGCTGGCCGACATCGACGCGGTGGCAGTCACCTCCGGCCCCGGCCTCGCCGGCGCGCTGATGGTCGGCGTGGCGTCGGCGAAGGCGCTCGCCTGGTCGCTCGACAAGCCCCTGTATGGCGTCAACCATCTCGCTGCGCATGTGTGCGCGGATGTGCTCGACCACGGCCCGCTGCCGGAACCGACTGTGGCGCTTCTCGTTTCGGGCGGTCACACCAACCTGTTGCTGGTGCGCGACATCGCCTCGGACGTGGTGGAGCTCGGCAGCACCATCGACGACGCCGCGGGGGAGGCGTTCGACAAGGTCGCGCGTGTGCTCGGCCTGCCGTATCCGGGTGGCCCGCACATCGAGCGCGCGGCTGCCGACGGAGAGGCGTCCGCCATACATTTCCCGAGGGGGTTGACCTCCCGCAAGGACCTGGAGCGGCACCGCTTCGACTACTCCTTCTCCGGCCTGAAGACCGCCGTCGTTCGCTGGGTGCAGGAGCGCGAGGCAGCCGGTGAACCGGTGCCGGTCGCGGACGTCGCGGCCAGCTTCAACGAAGCTGTCGCGGACGTGCTGACGCGCAAGGCGATCGACGCGTGTCGGGAGTACGGCGTGCGCGATCTGCAGATCGGCGGCGGTGTCACCGCGAACAGCCGACTGCGGGCGATGGCGCAGGAGCGCTGCGCGGCCGCGGGCATCAGCCTCCGGGTCCCGCGGGTCCGGCTGTGCACCGACAACGGCGCGATGGTCGCAGCGCTCGGCTCTCAGATGGTGCAGCGCGGATTGGCACCGAGCTCACTTGATCTCCCAGCAGATTCGTCGATGCCGGTCAGCCAGGTCAAGGCGAGCTGACGTCAGCAGCTGAGCAGGCCCAGTTTCTGCTTGAGGGTCAGCACCCGCATCGTCGACGTCGTCAGCTTCGCGGCGAAGCCCGTGTCCGACCGTGCCCTGGTCAGCAGCGCGCTGATCATCGGTCCGGCGTCCGCGGCTCGTCCGGTGAGCACGATGTCGCCGCCGGCGGCGA
Source organism: Flexivirga sp. YIM B11880 (assembly GCF_058148645.1). Lineage (NCBI taxonomy): Bacteria > Bacillati > Actinomycetota > Actinomycetes > Micrococcales > Dermacoccaceae > Flexivirga > Flexivirga sp. YIM B11880. The sequence goes on along the minus strand of NZ_JBMAMH010000014.1, from coordinate 34,150 downwards.
CGAAGCGGACTGCGCGCTCACCAACGGGAATCCCTGCCACAGCAACGGCATTCATGTCATCGGTGATGACGACGCCGTGCCAGCCCAGTTTCCCGCGCAGCAGACCGGTGATGATCTTCGACGAGAACGTCGCCGGGCCGGACGGGTCCAGCTTCGCGTAACGAGCGGAACTGATCATGACCGCCGCCGCCCCGGCCTTCGTCCCCGCCGTGAACGGACGGAGATAGGGATCCGTCGCGGTCGTCACCGGGTCCGTGGTTCCGACGCTGGTGTAGTCGGTGTTGCCGGTGATACGACCGAGGCCGGGGAAGTGTTTGAGGGTCGCACCGACGCCGCCCGCATCCAGCCCATGCACCACGTCGTGGACCGCGGTCGCCACGGTCGCCGGGTCGTGCCCGTACTCCCGGTCGAACCGGCCGATCGGTGCGTTGGCGGAGGACATCGCCGCGGGCACCGTGTCCGCGACGGGCGCCAGATTCAGATTGACCCCGGCGGTCTTCAGGTGGCGGCCGATCATCGTCGCGTATGCCGTGCGCCTCGCGCTGCTCATCGTCCCCTGCCGCAGCGCAGAGACGAGCGAGGTGAAGCCGGTGCCGCGCAACTGCTGCACGGCGCCGCCCTCCTGATCGGCGGCGATCAACAGTCCGACGCCGCCCGTCGCCGACGAATCGGCCTGCTCCTGCAGATGATCCGAGGTTTCCCGGATGCGCACCGCACCGGTCCAACCGCCCAGATAGATGACATTGCCGGCATGCCGAGCCGAGATGTCCGCGTCGACGGCGGTGACTGGAGCGCCTGCGTCCAGGCCAATCATCAGCAGCTGCCCGGCGCGCTGAGCGGGGGACAGGCGATCGTAGGTGCGCCGCACACACCGGCTGCCCGGAGCCGGCGGCGCCGAGGACGTGGCAGCGCCCGACGACATGGACGAAGCGGGGGATGCGGGGCGCGCGGCCGACGTCGACGACGAGGCCGACGTGGCCGACGTCGGCACGGAACTGCCGGATGCCGCACTGGCCGGCGTGGTCGAGGCAGCACCACCCGACGAGCAGCCGGCCACCGCTACGGAAGTCACGGCAGCCAGGGCAGCAGCACGCAGTTGAAGCACGTGGCGACCGTAACTCACGGCAACTCCCTCCTCCGTCGTGAGTTGTCGTTCGCCCTGTGTGTGTTCGGTCGCTCGCGGCGCTCGCTCACGGCAACGGCACGAGCATCAGGACCGCCTGCGCGCCGCCGATGCGGGTCACCAGGATCGTTCCCTCGGCATCACCCTTGAGCCGCAACTGCCGCCGCAGACCGTCCGGGTCGACCGACGCGCCCTTCTTCTTGATCGTCAGCCGACCGATGCCGTGGTCGCGGGCCCACGATCGCAATGCCTTCAGGTTGAACGGCATTGCGTCGGTCACGAGGTACTTCTTGGCCCACGGCACGACGACGTCCCGCGGCGAACTCACCATGCCGATCCCGGGGTCCAACTCGACACCATCGACCCGGCGCACGAGCGCGCCGCTCAGCCCGGCGCGGATGATCGCCCGGTCCGCCTCGTAGAGGTAGCCGTGCAGCCGGTCCAACCGAGCGGTGCGCGGTTCGGTGTCCTCGGCGTCGCGTTCGAGGACTTCGTAGGCGAACTGGTCGCTCACCACGAGCGCCGACCGCCCGACGTCCCACGCGGCGGCGTTCCACCACAGCACACACTCCACCACTTCGCCGTCGTATGACGTCCACTGCGCCTGGGTGCCGGGCGGCACCTGGCCGTGTGCGAGCGACGGGGACAACTTCACGCCGCCGGCGGCAGCGCGCGCACCGGTCTCCCGGACGAAGTCCCAGGACGGGGTCAGCTGGTCCAGCCGGAAGGTGCGCCGCGTGCGCCCCGCGATGTCGCCCACCCCCGGGGTGCGGCGCGCCGGGTCCAGCCAGACGGCCGCGTCCGGTGCGGTCAGCTGATCGGGCAGCCGGACTCGTTCGGCGAAGGCGCACCGAGCACCCGCGTGCGTCCACGGCCGCAGGTTGTAGTCGGCGACGCACGCCGTGACCTCGTCGGCGTCGACCGCCGCGACGCGCAACCTCGCGCCCGCGAAGGCACGCGCGTCCGCTCCGATGCCGCAGCCCAGGTCGTGCACCAACCGGATGCCGGAGTCGTCGAGCCGCCGTGCGTGCAACCGGGCGATCTGGTGGCGGGTGGCCTGCTCCAACCCGTCCGGTGTGAAGAGCATCTCGCGCGCCGCCGTGCCGAACTTCCGTTCCCCCCGGGCTCGCAGCCGCGACTGCGTGAGCGCGGCCGCCACGAGCTCCGGGTCGAATCCCTCGGCCCGCAGCCGGTCGGCCAGCACGAAGGCCTGCGCCTCGTCATACGGCGGCAAGGACGCGAGCAGTGCCGCGCCCTCGCCACTGATCAGCTTGGCAAGCAGTGCGGGCGTCATGCGGTTAAGTGTTCCGCATGAAGGCGTTCAGACTCGGCCCGGCGCGCATCGTCGTCGCGTTCTACGCGATCACGGTGACGGTGGGCACGGTGCTGCTCTCCTTGCCGATCGCGCACACCGAGCACGGGCATGCACAGTTCAGCACGTCGCTGTTCACAGCCGCCAGCGCCACCTGCATCACCGGAATGTCGCCGGTGGACGTGGCGACCTACTGGACGCCCTTCGGGCACGTGGTGATCCTGCTGCTGGTCCAAGCGGGCGGGCTCGGGATCGTCACCATGTCGGCCGGTCTGCTGCAGCTGGTGCACGGCCGGCTCGGGATCGAGGGGACGCTCGCCGCCCAGGCCGACTCCCACACCGACACGCCGGCGCACACGCGATCGATGATCCGGGTGATCGTCCGGTTCTACCTGATGCTCGAGGTCCTGCTGGCCGTCCTGCTCGCGCTGCGGCTGCACTTCGGGTATGGCGAGGGCGTCGGCCGCGCCGGCTGGCAGGGCGTCTTCCACTCGGTCTCGGCCGTCAACAACGCCGGCTTCACGCTCTACAGCGAGGGAGCGGTCCGGTTCGCCGGCGACCCGTGGGTGCTGGTCCTGTTGTGTGTCGCGGTGTTCGTCGGCGGCCTCGGCTATCCGGTGTGGTTCGAGCTGACCCGCCGGCGCCGCCCGAAGCAATGGTCGATGCACACCCGCCTCACCCTCTACGGGTCGGTCGTCCTCTTCACCGCCGGGCTGCTGGCCTTCCTGGCGTTCGAGTGGCGCAACCCGGACACGCTCGCGCAGCTCGGCACCACCGACAAGGTGTGGAACTCCGTGGCCGGAGCGGTCTTCCCGCGCACCGCCGGCTTCAACACGGTCGACTACGCCCAGGTGCGCCCGGAGACGATGGCGGTCAACTACGTGCTGATGTTCATCGGCGGCGGCAGTGCCGGCACGTCGGGCGGCATCAAGGTGTCGACCTTCTTCCTGCTCGGCGCGGTGATCATCTCGGAGATCCGCGGTGAGCCGCAGGCACGGGTCGGACATCGCGCCATACCCACCCCCGTGCAGCGGCAGGCCCTCACGGTGGCGCTGCTGGCGGTGGGCTGCGTGATGTCCGGGATGATCGCGATCCTGACGATCAGCGGCCAGCCGATGCAACTGGTGCTCTTCGAGACGATCTCCGCTTTCTCCACCACCGGGCTGAGCGCGAACCTGACCGGCGCGTTGCCCGTGGCGGCACAGATCGTGCTGATCGCTTTGATGTTCATCGGCCGAGTCGGCACGATGACCGTCGGCACCGCGCTCGCCACCCGGCGCAGGAAGCGGCGCTATCGACTACCGGAGGAGTGGCCCATTGTCGGTTAGCAGACCCCGTCCGACGCTGGACGCGCACACCGTGCTGGTCATCGGGCTCGGCAGGTTCGGGACCGCGGTCGCGAGCACCCTCACCGAACAGGGCTGGGACGTCCTCGCGGTGGACCAATCCGTCGAGCTCGTCCAGAAGTCGGCCGACGTCCTCACCCACGTGGTGCAGGCCGACAGCACCGACGTCGAGGCGCTGCGGCAGATCGGTGCCGGCGACTTCGAACGCGCGGTCGTCGCGATCGGGTCCAACCTGGAGGCGAGCATCCTGACCACCGCCAACCTCGCCGACCTCGGCGTCCCGAGCGTCTGGGCGAAGGCGATGACCACGCAGCACGCGCGCATCCTCGAGCGCATCGGCGCGCATCACGTGGTGCTGCCCGAGCGGGAGATGGGCAAGCGGATCGGCCGGCTGCTCGTCGGCTCGCTCACCGACTATTACGAGCTGGAGAGCGGCTTCGGCATCGGCCGGATGGCTGCCTCCGCGAGCTTCTCCGGGAAGTCGCTCACCGAGCTCAACCTGCGTGGCCGGTATGGCGTCACCGTGGTCGCCGTGAAGCACGCCGGCGGCGCCTCGTTCGAGGACGCCCGCCCGGAGACGGTCATCGGCAAGGGTGACCAGCTGGTGATCACCGGCTCGACCGAGCGGCTGCAGAAGTTCTCCGGCGGAGGGTAGCCGGACAGTAGGGTGGACCCACATCGAGTCTGCCGCCTCCGAAGGGTCTGCCGCCCGTGCGCGAGATCGTCGTCTTCTCCGGATCAGCCCACCCGGCCTTCGCCGACAGCATCTGCAACCATCTCGGCGTCCCAAGGTCGCATGTCGATCTCAAGCGCTTCAGCAATGACTGCCTGCAGGCGCAACTCCTGGCCAACTGCCGGCAGCGCGACGTCTACCTGGTGCAGCCGCTCGTGCCGCCGACACAGGACCACTTGATGGAGCTGCTGCTCATGATCGATGCGGCGCGCGGCGCGTCGGCCGAGCGCATCACTGCGGTCATCCCCTATTTCGCCTACGCCCGCTCGGACAAGAAGGACGCCTCGCGGATCTCGATCGGCGGGAAGCTGGTGGCCGACCTGCTCGCGACGGCCGGCGCGCACCGGGTGATCACGATGGCACTGCACGCCCCGCAGGTGCACGGCTTCTTCTCGATGCCGGTCGACCATTTGACCGCGATCGGCGTGCTGGCCGACCATTTCCGGGCCGGCGAACTGACCGACTCGGTGGTTGTGTCGCCGGACTTCGGCAATGCCAAGACCGCGACGCAGTTCGCCCGGTTGCTCGGCCTGCCCGTGGCGGCCGGCTCCAAGAAGCGAATCACCGACGAGAAGGTCGTCATCGACACCATCGTGGGCGACGTCGACGGCAAGCGGGCGATCGTCCTCGACGACGAGATCTCCACCGGTGGCTCGGTGGTCGAGTTGCTCGACCGGCTCGGCGAGCGCGGCTGCACCTCGGCCGACATCGCGTGCACCCACGGCCTCTTCGTGAACCGGGCCGTCGAGCGGCTGGCCGGACATCCGCTCATCGGTCACGTCGTCACCACCGATACCGTGCCTCGGCCACCCAACTGGCCTGCGCTGCAGGTCCGTTCGGTCTCCGCGCTCTTCGCGGAGGCGATCGCCCGGATCCACGCCGGGGAGTCGGTGAGCAGCCTGTTCGACGGGGTCGACCCCTCGCACGCACCGCCGCAGGCAACGCTGCCGCTCGGCTGACCGCCGCGACCGCCGCGCCGGTTTTGGCACTCGAGTTGCGCGAGTGCTAACGAACGCCTAGATTCGGTGCTGGCACTCTTCCTGGGACAGTGCCAACCGTGTTTCGTGGTCGACCCCCGCGACGGCGCCCACGACAGTCAACAGGTTGGCTCTCGACCGGGGCAAGCATCCGCGCCCGAGACATCGGGCCCTCTCAACAGGAAGGTCACACCGTGTCGGTGAACATCAAGCCGCTCGAGGACCGCATCGTCGTCAAGTCCGTCGAGGCCGAGCAGACCACCGCTTCCGGCCTGGTCATCCCGGACACCGCCAAGGAGAAGCCCCAGGAGGGCGAGGTCCTGGCCATCGGTCCGGGCCGCATCGACGACAACGGCCAGCGCGTCCCGCTCGACGTCGCAGTCGGCGACCGCGTCATCTACTCGAAGTACGGCGGCACCGAGGTGAAGTACTCCGGCGAGGAGCTGCTCATCCTCTCGGCCCGCGACGTGCTCGCGGTCGTGCAGAAGTAATTCCCCCACGCATTTGTGTATGACGAAGCCCCGGCTCGCTCTCATCTCGAGCGGGGCCGGGGCCTCGCCATACCGGACGAATTGACGAAAGGCCAACCATGGCAAAGGAACTGGAGTTCAACGACTCCGCACGCAAGGCGCTGGAGCGGGGCGTCGACGCGCTCGCCAACGCCGTCAAGGTGACGCTCGGCCCCAAGGGCCGCAACGTCGTCATCGACAAGAAGTGGGGCGCGCCGACCATCACCAACGACGGCGTCACGATCGCCCGCGAGATCGAGCTCGAGGACTCCTACGAGAACCTCGGCGCGCAGCTGGCCAAGGAAGTCGCCACCAAGACCAACGACATCGCCGGCGACGGCACCACCACCGCGACCGTGCTGGCCCAGGCGATGGTCAAGGAAGGCCTGCGCAACGTGGCGGCGGGCGCAGGTCCGGCCGCGCTGAAGCGCGGCATCGACCAAGCCGTGGACGCCATCAGCGAGCAGCTGCTCGCCAGCGCCCGCGAGCTGGAGGGCAAGGAAGAGATCTCCCAGGTCGCCGCGCTGTCCGCCCAGGACCAGACGATCGGTGGCCTGATCGCCGAGGCGTTCGACAAGGTCGGCAAGGACGGTGTCATCACCGTCGAGGAGTCCTCCACCGCCGAGACCGCGCTGGAGTTCACCGAGGGCATGCAGTTCGACAAGGGCTACATCTCGCCCTACTTCGTGTCGGACCCGGAGCGCATGGAAGCCGTCCTGGAGGACGCCTACGTGCTGATCAACCAGGGCAAGATCTCGGCGATCGCCGACATCCTGCCGCTGCTGGAGAAGGTCGTGCAGTCCGGCAAGCCGCTGCTGATCATCGCCGAGGACATCGAGGGCGAGGCTCTGTCTACCCTGGTCGTCAACAAGATCCGCGGCACGTTCAACGTCGTCGCCGTCAAGGCGCCCGGCTTCGGTGACCGCCGCAAGGCGATGCTGCAGGACATCGCCATCCTCACCGGTGGCCAGGTCATCGCCGAGGAAGTCGGCCTCAAGCTCGACCAGGTCGACCTCGACATGCTGGGCCAGGCCCGCCGTGTCGTCGTCACCAAGGACACCACCACGATCGTCGACGGCCAAGGCGACGCCGACGCGGTCAGCGGCCGGGTCAAGGAGCTCAAGGCCGAGATCGAGCGCACCGACTCCGACTGGGACCGCGAGAAGCTGCAGGAGCGGCTCGCCAAGCTGGCCGGTGGCGTCTGCGTCATCCAGGTCGGCGCCCACACCGAGGTGGAGCTGAAGGAGAAGAAGCACCGCATCGAGGACGCCATCTCGGCGACTCGTGCGGCCATCGAGGAGGGCATCGTCGCCGGCGGTGGCTCGGCGCTCGTGCACGCCGCGTCCGCGGTCGACAAGCTCGACCTGACCGGCGACGAGGCCACTGGTGCCGCGCTGATCGCCAAGGCGTCGGTCGAGCCGCTGCGCTGGATCGCCGAGAACGCCGGCTTCGAGGGCTACGTCGCGGTGTCGCGGGTCAAGGACGAGCCGGTCGGCAGCGGCCTCAACGCCGCGACCGGCGAATACGGCGACCTGGTCAAGCAGGGCGTCATCGACCCGGTCAAGGTCACCCGCTCCGCACTGCGCAACGCCGCGTCGATCGCGTCGATGGTCCTCACCACCGACACCCTCGTCGTGGACAAGAAGGAAGAGGAGCCCGAGGCCGGTCACGGCCACGGCCACGGCCACTGAGCCCTCCCGCCCTCTCGAGGACCCCGTCATACCCGCGCGGTATGACGGGGTCTTCTCGTCTCCCGCGCGGCGCCGACACGCCGCCAGATGCGACCGAGTCGCAGCTCGGCGGTTTTTCCGGGTGGTCGGGCGTGGCGGCGCCCGACGTCATACCCTGGCAGCCGCGGTTACTTGTACGTACGACCCGCGACCGGACAGGACGAACGTGAGCTCGGGGATGTCGGGATCGAGTGCCGGCCAGGACGACCTGGTGGGCGCGCTCGACGCTGCCTCCGTAACGTTCTCGCCGTCCCGACCGATGTCATGGTCGGACACGCGCGATTCGCTGCGTGATCTGGCGACGGCTGCCCGGGACGGTGACGCTGTCGCCACCCATGAACTGATGGCAGCCGTGCACCAGCTGGCCGTGCGTTACGCACGGGGCAAGCTGGGCCGATTCTCGGTTGCCGCGGACGCCGCCGCCGATGCGGCGCAGGAGGTGTGCGTGGCCGTTCTGACGGCGCTGCCGCACTACTCCGATCGCGGCGCGCCCTTCGAGGCGTTCGTTTACCGTGTCGCCGCGCACAAGGTCGCGGACGTGCAGCGGGCGGTCATCCGTCGGCCGACGCCCACCGACGAGATCCCGGATGCGGTCGACGAGGCACTGGGTCCGGAGGATCGCGCGCTCGCCGACGACCAGTCCGGCCGGTTGTGGGCGCTGCTCGACCGGCTGTCGCCGCAACACCGCGAGATTCTCACCCTGCGGGTCGCCGTCGGCCTCTCGGCGGAGGAGACCGCGGACGCCCTCGGGATGTCGGCGGGCGCCGTGCGGGTTGCGCAGCACCGTGCGCTCGGCAGGTTGCGTGGCTTCCTCGATGAGCGGAAGCACGACCTGTGACCCCGAACATCGACGACATCCGGCGCGATGACGAGTTGCTCGACGCAATCGGCGGCCGGCGGGCGCCTCGGCATACCGATGCCGCAGGTGACGCATTGCGCACCTGGGTGCGGGAGATCGACGCTCCGGACCGGCCCCTGCCGGCGGGGCGCTATGCCCGCCGCAAGCACACGCGGGCCCGGGCCGGCGTGATCGCCGTTATCACGGTCGGCACGCTTTCCGTCTCCGGCGTCGCCGCGGCCATGAGCAGTCTGTCCGGCTTCGGACGGGTGGCCGAGCAGATGGGTTTCGTGCACCGCAGCTCGGACTTCGGCTCCGGTGCGGCGGGACCGGTGAGCACCAGCGCGGCCCCAGGGACCGCGTCGACGCGGCCCTGCCCGGCTTCGACCACCGCCGTGATGCCGAGCACGGGCGTCGGCTTCGTGTCGAGCTCCGATCCGGCCGCGTTGCCGCGCGTGTTGCCCGGGGCGATCCTTCACGTCCCGAGCACCCGGCCTGCTGGCCCGACGTCCTCCGCGCCGGGCACGACGACCCCGCCGGTGCGGTCCTCGTCCACGTCGCCGAGTCCGTCGTCCGGGTCGAGCACCACGTCCACGAGTTCCAGCGGGCCCGTCCCGAGCAGCACCTCGAGTTCGCCGTCCCGGAAGCCGCACCCGACCAAGCCGCCGAAACCGACCAAATCGCCGTCGCCGTCGGGGACGAGCACGACGAGCCCGCCGGCGTGGTCGCCGATCAGCACGCCGTCGAGCACCGGCTCCTCGACCAGTAGTTCGACGGAGAGCAGCACCAGCTCGTACGGCTCCAGTAGGTCGCATCCTGGCCACTGACCTTGTGTCGGCGCCCCCAGGTTCTCCTCTTACACTTTCTCAATGGCTTTCGAGGAATCGCCCGCGCCCGCCCATTCCTTCGACGTTCCCGCCAAGTTCGGCCAACTCGGTCTCACCTATGACGACGTGTTACTGCTGCCCGGGGAGACCGACGTCATACCCAGTGAGGTCGACACCACCAGCCGGCTGACCCGGGAGATCAGCCTGCGCGTCCCGCTCGTCTCCGCGGCGATGGACACCGTCACCGAGGCCCGTATGGCGATCGCCATGGCGCGCCAGGGCGGCATCGGCGTGCTGCACCGCAATCTGTCGATCGCCGACCAGGCCGAGCAGGTCGACCTGGTGAAGCGGACGCAGACCGGCATCATCTCCAACCCGGTCACCATCGGTCCGGACGCGACGCTCGAGGAGCTGGACGAGACGTGCGGCCGTTACCGCGTGTCCGGCCTGCCCGTCGTCGACGTGGACAACCACCTGATCGGCATCATCACCAACCGCGACCTGCGCTTCACCCCGGTGGCCGAGTGGGCGACCACCAAGGTGTCCGAGGTCATGACGTCGGCGCCGCTGGTCACTGGACCGGTCGGCATCAGCCGCGACGACGCGACCGCGCTGCTGCGGCAGCACAAGCGGGAGCGGCTCCCGCTGGTGGACGACGCGGGCAAGCTGGCCGGGTTGATCACGGTCAAGGACTTCGTGAAGTCCGAGCAGTTCCCCTACGCCTCCTACGACGCCGACGGCCGGCTGCTCGTGGCGGCGGCGATCGGTTACTTCGGCGACGCCTGGGAGCGCGCGACCACCCTGGTCGAGGCCGGCGTCGACATTCTGGTGCCCGACGTCGCCAACGGCCACGCCCGCCTCATGCTCGACATGATCCGCAAGCTGAAGTCGGACCCGGCGACCAAGCACGTGCAGGTCCTCGGCGGCAACGTGGCAACCCGGGAGGGTGCTGCGGCCCTCGTCGAGGCCGGTGTCGACGGTGTGAAGGTCGGGGTGGGACCGGGGTCGATCTGCACCACCCGGGTGGTCGCGGGGGTCGGGGTTCCTCAGGTGACCGCGATCTACGAGGCGTCACTCGCCTGCAAGCCGGCCGGGGTGCCGGTCGTCGGCGACGGCGGCCTGCAGTTCTCCGGCGACATCGCGAAAGCCCTTGTGGCCGGGGCTGATTCGGTGATGATCGGCTCTTTGCTCGCCGGGTGCGAGGAGTCGCCCGGTGACCTGATGTTGGTCTCCGGCAAGCAGTTCAAGACCTATCGCGGCATGGGTTCGCTGGGCGCCATGGCGTCCCGGGGCAAGAAGTCCTTCTCCAAGGACCGCTACTTCCAGGCCGATGTCGCGAGCGACGACGAGATCGTGCCCGAGGGCATCGAGGGCCGGGTGCCCTACCGCGGTCCGCTCGGCAATGTCATCCACCAACTGGTCGGCGGCCTGCACCAGTCGATGTTCTACGTCGGTGCCAGCACGATCCCGGAGCTGCAGGAGCGCGGCCGGTTCGTCCGGATCACCACCGCCGGCCTGAAGGAGTCCCACCCGCACGACGTGCAGGGCATCGTCGAGGCGCCCAACTACTCGCGCTGAGCTGGTCCGGCGGGTTGTCGGTCGGCGCGTCGTGCGCACAACTCGCGACCGTCGCGACTTATGTGCGGTCCGGACGCCCGGCCCCGCGCGCAACTCGCGACCGTCGCGACTTGTGTGCGGTCGGGACGCCCGATCCCGCGCATATCTCGCGACCGTCGCGACTTCTGTACGACGGAGAGCCGCAGCCGGTTGCCCTCAAGGGCGGTTGAGGTCCTAGCGTTCTCCTGTGAGCGACAACCGGTGGACACCGATCCGTCGTATGACGCTGGTCGGTGCCGTCCTGCTGGTGGTGCTGGTCGCCTTCGAACAGATCGCAGTGTCCACCGCAATGCCAACTGTTGCGCGGCAATTGGACGGCCTGGCCATCTATCCAGTGGTCTTCGCGGTCCCGCTCGCGGCGTCGGTGCTGGCGATGGTGGTTGCGGGCAGTTGGGCGGACTGGGCGGGTCCACGAGTCGTCATCGTCACCGGGGTCACGCTCTTCGTCGTCGGGCTGTTGATCGCCGGCTCGGCGACGTCGATGACGGTGCTGATCCTGGGACGCACCGTGCAGAGTCTCGGCGGCGGCCTGGACGCCGTCGCGCTCTACGTGCTGATCGCGATGGCCTTTCCGGAGCAGTTGCGGCCCAAGGTCTTCGTCGGTACGTCGGCCGCATGGGTTGCGCCGTCCCTCTTCGGTCCACCGCTGGCGGGCTATCTCGCGACGAGCGTGTCGTGGCGGTGGGTGTTCTGGCTGGCGGCCGTACTCGCCATACCGGCCCTTGCTCTGTTGCTGCCGGTGATGCGCCGTCTCCCGCCGGTTCGTGCCGACCGTGAGCCGGCGGCCGTGGTGCGGCCCCGGCTCGCGGCGGCACTCGCCGCTGCCGTGGGGTCGGCGACCCTGTCGGTTGCCGCCGACCGCCCTCCGGTGTTGGCTGCGGTGCTCGCAGCCGTCGGGGTGACGCTGCTCGGGATCTTCGTGCCGCGGCTGGTGCCATCGGGCACGCTCCGGGCACGGCGCGGTATGCCGGCGGTCGTCGCGACCCGGGCGCTGCTCGGTGCCGCGTTCTCCGGCACCGACATCTACCTGCCGCTGATGCTGACCCGTCAGCACGGCATGGGCGCGACCGAGGCGGGCCTCGTGCTCACCGTGGGCGCGCTGTCCTGGAGCTTCGGCGCCTGGATCGCCGGACGCCGCGTCAGGCACGAGGACCAGCGGCGCCTCGTGCGAATCGGCTTGGTGCTGCTCACAATCGGGATCGCCGGCGCGATCTCCGCCGCCTGGCCCGGCACCCCGTCCTGGCTGTTGTATGTCGCGTGGCTCGTCGGCGGTGGCGGCATCGGCCTGGCCTACTCACCGCTGACCGTGCTCCTGATGGGTATGTCGGCGCCCGACGAGCAGGGCCGCAACGCGTCGTCCCTGCAGACCGGCGAGATGCTGATGACCTCGGTGCTGCTCGCGGTGTCGGCGATCGTCTTCGGTGGCTTGACGCCGCATTCGCACGTCGCGGCGTTCGTCAGCGGAATCGTGCTCGCGTTGCTCACCGGCGCGCTCGGGATCGTTGTCTCGCGACGGCTCGCTCCGGTGTCCGCCGGATCGGCGGCGAAAACGTCGATCACCATCCCGTGAAGTTCGCAGACGGTAGCCGTCATACATGTGGCGACGCTTCTAAAGCCAGCTCCTGCGAACCCTGTCGTTGTCGCTAGCTGAACGACACGCGTCTGAGCCTGGCTCTAGTCGTGCTCGAGTTCGCGCAGATGCAGCGATCTTCCACGGGCATCAGTGTTCCAGGGCATCACTGTCTCGGCGGCGATCGACTATCGGGACTCGTCCGAGTCTTCCAAGTCTCAGTTGTCCTGCGGGCGTTGATAACTGAGTCCGTCCGCGGTTCGACGAAGGTGCCCTTCGTCGACGAGCGCACGTCGCAACGTTGCGACGTCGTCATACATCGCCCGCAGCTCATTGTTCACCTCGGTTTCTGACATGAGCACGCCTGCAGGGATCTGGGCGGCCACGGCCGCATAGAGCAGTTTCGCGACAGAGGGCTTGCGTGGGATCCGGGTCAACCGCCCGTCTTGGACGAAGTTGCCCAGCCTCGGCTCGCGGGTCACGATGCGTTCTGTCGGCGTGGTCATGTGACGAGTACAGCAAACCCAGCACGTGCAGGTGCGATTGTGGGGTGATGGACGGTATTGGCGCCGCGGACGAGAGCTATCGGACACTCCTCGCAGCCGTCGTGGGTGTGGACGAGACCGATGGGTGGCGACCCGGTCGAACAGGTCTCGGTTGAAGCCCACGGGACGCAATGTGCACCTTCAGACTGCCTGCTGCAACTGCGTTTTCGGGCTCCCGATCAGCGGCGTTAAGCGATCGTCCATCGAGATGATGGGTGGCATCGGCGTCCCGTGGGAAAGGAATCGGCGTGAAAGGGCATTGCGGTCTGTAACAGTGCAGGGATGACCGAGGGGACTTTCGTCGATAGCGGCAGTGTCCGGATCCGATTCTTCGAGCGTGTCGATGCCAGTCGTCTGGCCCAGAGCTTCGCATCACACGGGTGGCACAAACCGGTCGAGATGTTCGAGGGCTACCTCGACGAGCAGCGAATCGGTGTTCGAGCGTGCTACGTCGCTGAGGTCGGTGACGCCATAGCTGGTTACTGCACTCTGCTGTGGGAGTCGCATTATGAGCCCTTCAAAGCCGCCGGAATTCCGGAGATCGCGGACCTGAACGTGTTGCCGCCGTTTCGCCGTCACGGCGTCGGCGGCGCCCTGCTCGACACCGTTGAAGTCGCTGCGCATGAGCGCGGTCCAGTCGTCGGGCTCGGCGTTGGTCTCTACGCCGATTACGGAGCCGCACAGCGGTTATATGTGCGACGGGGTTATCTGCCCGACGGGCGCGGTGTCATGTATGAGTACCGCACCGTCGAGCCAGGTCAGTCCATCCCGATTGATGATGGCGCCACCCTGATGATGACCCGTGCCTTGAGGGACTGACCGCCGCTACTGACGATCGCCGCCGCATATGTGTACCGGTCAATGTGCCGAGTCGGGACGTCTCGATAGACCATCGCTCATTGAGACGATGAAGAGGGTCGCGATCGCACCGGGGGCTCTCGGCGAGGATGTCGCAGATGGGATGGCAGGCGCTCGAGCAATGGGGCGAGGACGTCGTCCGCGGCGAACCGCTCGCAGGCGGGGCCGGCGTCAACCAGGTGTGGAGCGTACGCATCAACGGGGAACGCGCGGTCGCGCGTCTCGGTGAGCGCAGCGATGCCGACCTCGCCTGGGAGACGGACCTGTTACGGCACCTGGACCGCCACGGGATGGCGGTGCCGGTGCCGATCCCGACTCCGGACGGTCGATGGTTTGTCGACGGTTTGGTGGTGATGAGCTACGTGGAGGGCGAGCCGCCGCGGAGTGCAGCGGACTGGTGTCGCGTCGCCGCCGCCCTGCGAGAATTGCATCAGCTCTCGAAGGGCTGGCCTGGACGACCACGCCTATGGCATCGCCATCCAAGCGAAGGCCGCATGGGAAGCCGCTGAGCCCCACCGACCCCGGTCTCGAGCTCAGGCCTCGGACTCCGCGCGGTGCCAGCGGCCACCCGGCCGGTAGCCTGCTGCCGTGACTGAGATCGAGATCGGCCGAGGCAAGCGAGGTCGCCGCGCATACTCCTTCGACGACATCGCGATCGTGCCGTCGCGGCGCACCCGCGATCCGCAGGACGTGTCCGTCGGCTGGCAGATCGACGCCTATCACTTCGAGCTGCCGGTCGTCGCCGCGCCGATGGACTCGGTGATGAGTCCCGCCTCGGCGATCGAGCTGGGCAAGCTCGGCGGCCTGCCGGTGCTCGACCTCGAGGGCCTCTGGACGCGCTACGAGAGTCCGGAGCCGCTGCTGCGCGAGATCGCCGAGCTCGACCCGGCCGACGCGATCTCCCGGATGCAGGAGATCTACCGCGAGCCGGTCCGGCCTGACCTCATCACCTTGCGCCTCGGCGAGATTCGCGAGGCAGGCGTGACCTGCGCCGGTGCTCTGTCACCACAGCGGACCCAGGAGCACTGGAAGACCGTCGTCGACGCCGGCGTCGACCTCTTCGTCATTCGGGGCACCACCGTGTCGGCCGAGCACGTCAGCGGGCGCGCCGAGCCGCTCAACCTCAAGCGCTTCATCTACGAGCTCGACGTGCCGGTGATCGTCGGCGGCGTCGCGACCTACACGGCGGCCCTGCACCTGATGCGGACCGGCGCCGCCGGGGTGCTCGTCGGATTCGGCGGGGGAGCGGCGCACACGACGCGCCGGGCGCTGGGCATCCACGTGCCGATGGCAACCGCCGTCGCCGACGTCGCGGCCGCGCGCCGCGACTACATGGACGAGACCGGCGGACGCTACGTGCACGTCATCGCCGACGGCGGCATGGGGCTGTCCGGCGACATCGTCAAGGCGTTCGCGTGCGGCGCCGACGCCGTCATGCTCGGTGCCTCGCTCGCCCGATCGAGCAACGCGCCCGGCGGCGGCTACCACTGGGGCAGCGAGGCGCACCACGAGCACCTGCCGCGCGGCGAGCGCGTCGAGGTCGGCACGGTCGGGACGCTCGAGCAGATCCTCACCGGTCCCGCGCAGACCGCCGACGGCACCACCAACCTGGTGGGTGCCCTGCGTCGGGCAATGGCCACGACGGGCTACTCCGAGCTGAAGGAATTCCAGCGCGTCGAAGCGGTCGTCGCTCCGTACCAGCGGTCCTGATCGCTCGACCGCATGCTGTGAGAGCGGTCACGTTACTCTTGAGTAATGACCGACCAGCTCGCCCAGGACATTGCCGCGCCGGCGGCGCCGAACCCGCCGAGTCCGGCGCCGTACACGATCGATCCGCTGCTCTCGGTCCGGCTCGCTCGGCGGGTGCGTTCGGCGGCGGATGCCGACGCGTTCGACTGCGTCACGCCGTTCACCGGTGGCGTCATCGCCCAGCTGCCCACGTCCACCGTCGCCGACGTCGAGCAGGCGTATGACGCAGCGCGCGACGCCCAAAAGCTTTGGGCGGCAAGGTCTGTGGCCGACCGGGCGAAGATCCTGCTGCGCTACCACGACCTGATCCTGAGCAACCGCGACGAGCTGCTCGACCTGATCCAGCTGGAGTCCGGCAAGGCGCGCCGGCACGCGTTCGAGGAGATCCTCGACGTGGCCGGTGTCTGCCGGCACTACGCGCGCAAGGCTCCCGCTTACCTGCGGCCGCGGCGCCACCTCGGCGCCATACCGGGCCTGACGCAGTCGACCGAATTGCACCAGCCGCGCGGTGTCATCGGGGTCGTCGGCCCGTGGAACTACCCGCTGTCGATGTCGATCACCGACGCCCTGCCCGCCCTGGTCGCCGGCAACGCCGTCGTGCTGCGACCCGACGAGAAGGCCTCGCTCACCGCTCTGCGCGCGGTCGAACTGCTCGACCAGGCCGGCCTGCCCGCCGGTGTCCTCCAAGTGGTCCTCGGTCCCGGCCCCACCATCGGCGAGGCGGTGCTCGATCGCGCCGACTACGTCATGTACACCGGCTCCACCGCCACCGGACGCAAGGTGGCCGAGCGTGCGGCGTCCCGACTCGTGGGTGCGTCACTCGAACTCGGCGGCAAGAACGCGATGTATGTCGCCGACGACGCCAACCTGAAGCACGCGGCCGAGGCCGCGATTCGGTCGTGCTTCTCCTCGGCCGGCCAGCTGTGCATCTCGATCGAGCGACTGATCCTGCACGAGCGGATCGCGGACGACTTCCTGCAGCTCTTCCTGGGCCGGGTCCGCACCATGACGCTGGGCGCCGACCTCGGCTGGGGCGTCGACATGGGTTCGCTCATCTCAGAGGCGCAACTGGACCGGGTCGTCCGACACGTCGAGGACGCCCGCGCCAAGGGTGCGACGGTGCTCGCCGGCGGGCATCCCCGGCCCGAGCTGGGACCTTACTTCTACGAGCCGACGGTGCTCGACGGCGTCACCAGCGCGATGGACTGCCGGATGGGGGAGACCTTCGGGCCGGTGGTGGCGGTCTACCGCGTCGCGGGCGACGAGGAGGCGGTCGCGCTGGCCAACGACACGCCATACGGACTCAACGGGTCGGTGTGGACCAGGGACATCCGCCGCGGCAAGCAAGTCGCGGCCCGGATCCGGTGCGGCACGGTCAACGTCAACGAGGGCTACATCGCCGCCTGGGGCAGCAACGGCTCGCCGATGGGCGGCATGGGGGACTCCGGGCTGGGCCGCCGGCACGGCGCCGAGGGGATCCGCAAATACACCGAGTTGCAGAACATCACCGTGCAGCGCGGCACGCCCTTCACGGTGCCGCCCGGCGTGCCCGAGAAGGTGTGGGCACGATCGATGGCGGCCGGCATGCGCGTGATGAAGGGTCTGCACCTGTCATGACCGGATCTCCTTCACCCAAAAGGGCTTTCGATCACGACGTGGTCGTCGTCGGTTCCGGCTTCGGTGGTGCAGTCTCCGCGCTGCGCCTCGCCGAGAAGGGGTATGACGTGCACGTCTACGAGGCGGGACGTCGCTTCGAGGACGACGACTTCGCCAAGACCTCGTGGAACCTGCGGAAATACGTCTGGGCACCGCGGCTGAAGTGCTTCGGCGTGCAGCGCTACCACCAGCTGCCCGGCGTGATGATCCTCGCCGGCGCAGGCGTCGGAGGCGGGTCGCTCAACTACGCCAACACGCTCTACAAGCCGCCGGCCGAGTTCTTCGCCGACCGGCAGTGGGGGCACATCACCGACTGGGACGCCGAACTGAGCCCGCACTACGAGGTGGCTCGCCGGATGCTCGGCGTCGTCGACCACAACCCGTGCGACGGACCGGTCGAGCGGCTGATGAAGGACACCGCGAACACGCTCGGCGTGGGCGGCACCTTCCGCAAGACGCCGGTCGGGGTCTTCTTCGGCGAGCCTGGCAAGCAGGCGGTCGACCCCTACTTCGGCGGCGAGGGACCGGACCGCACCGGCTGCACCGAATGCGGCAACTGCATGGTGGGTTGCCGGGTGGGCGCGAAGAACACGCTGATGAAGAACTACCTGGCGCTCGCCGAGCGCCGGGGCGTGACCATCGAGCCGCTGCGCACGGTGGTCGAGGTCGCGCCGGTCGCGGGCGGCTTCCGCGTGACCACCGAACGCACCGGCACCTGGGTTGCCAAGGACCGCCGCAGCGTGACCGCCGAGCAGGTCGTCCTCGCGGCCGGCACCTGGGGCACGCAGAACCTGCTGCACCGGATGAAGGTGACCGGCCGCTTGCCGCACCTGTCGGATCGA
The DNA here is from genome assembly GCF_058148645.1 of Flexivirga sp. YIM B11880. NCBI lineage: Bacteria > Bacillati > Actinomycetota > Actinomycetes > Micrococcales > Dermacoccaceae > Flexivirga > Flexivirga sp. YIM B11880. The sequence continues at coordinate 15,918 of NZ_JBMAMH010000014.1, read as the reverse complement.
CTGGGGGAGCTGACCCGCACCAACTCCGAGGAACTCGGCGGAGCGGCCGCCGTCACCGTCCCGGACGGCATCGACCTGACCCGCGGGGTCGCGATCACCACGTCGTTCCACATCGACGAGCGCACCCACATCGAGAACGTCCGCTACGGCAAGGGCTCCAACCTGATGGGGCTGATGTCGACCTTCCTGGTCAACGGCGACAAGGGGCCGCTCGGCCGGACGGCGGAACTGCTCGGCCAGCTGGTGCGCAGACCGCTCCGCGCTGCTCGCGTGCTCGGCCCGCGCTGGAGCGAGCGGACGATCATCGCGCTGGTGATGCAGAGCATCGACAACTCGATCACCGTGCGCCCCCGTCGCCGGTTCGGCCGGATCGGCCTCACCACCGAACCAGGGTATGGCGAACCCAATCCGCGCTGGATTCCCACCGGACACAAGGCGATCCGGGCAATCTCCGAGCAGCTGACCACGACCGGCAAGGTCGACGTCGTCGCCGGCGGCTGCTGGCCGGAGTTCTTCGGGATGCCGATGACCGCGCACTTCCTCGGCGGTGTGGCGATCTCCGACAGCGCTGACACCGGGGTCATCGACCCTTACCAGCGGGTCTGGAACTATCCCGGCCTGCACGTCGTCGACGGCTCGGCCGTCTCGGCGAACCTCGGCGTCAACCCGTCCCTCACGATCACCGCCCAAGCCGAGCGCGCCATCGCGATGTGGCCGGCGAAGGGTGCGCGCGACGAGCGCCCGGCACAGGGTGCGCCATACGAACGCATCGACGCGCCCGCAGCACACGTCCCCGGCGTCGAGCTCGGGATGCCGGGGGTGGCTGCGGCGCGCTGAGTCCGCGCCAAGGTAGGACACGTATCCTGCAGGCGTGTTTCGTTCTGCGTTCCGGCCCCGGATGCTGGGACTGCTGGCGCTGGCGGTCGTCTTCGCGATCGGCTGCGTGATCGCCGGGTTGTGGCAGTGGGGCGTCGCGCAGGACCGCGGCTCCAAGGCGATGAAGAACGACGGCAACCGCCCGGTCGTCGCCCTCACCACCGAGTTGAAGCCCCAGCAGACGTTCCCGTCCGACGGCTCCCTGCAGCCGGTGCGCTTCCACGGACACTACGACCCGAGTGGCCAGGTGCTGGTGAGCGGTCGATTGCTGCACGGAGTCAAGGGCTACTGGGTGGTCACGCCGGCCGTGGTCGACGGCACCGGCGCCCGGATCCCGGTCGTCCGCGGCTTCGTCGCGACACCGTCCGCGGCGATGAAACCCGCCGCGACCCCGCTCACGATCACCGGCGCGCTGGCCCCCGGCGAAGCGCCCTCGGCGGGCAACTCGCCCGCCGGGCAACTGACGACCGTCGACCTCGCCGCGTTGCTGACCACGTGGGGCGGCAACATCTACAACGGCTTCGTCTTCCTGACCCACGAGCAGCCGGCGATGCACACGCCGTCGGTGCAGGCGTTCCCGCCGCCCACACCCGGCAACACCGGCCTCAGCCTGGTCAACGCCGGATATGCGCTCCAGTGGTGGAGTTTCGCCGGATTCGCGATCTTCATCTACTTCCGGGAGCTGCGCCGCGAAGCACACCCCGAGCTACGTGCCGGTCCGGCCGATCCGGACAATCGAGAGGACCCCGCCATACCGACCGAGAAGACCGAAGGAAGCCATGTCTGAGACTCAGGCCCTCACCACCCCGGCGGGCGAACTGCGCGCCACCGACGACCTCACCAAGGTGGCGACCGCGCTGAAGTTCTTCCGGGTGATGGCCATCGTCGCCGGTGTCGCGCTGCTCATCCTGTGCGTCGAGCTGATCCTGCACTACGGCTTCCACAACGAGGCGTTGTCGTGGTGGTCGCCGATCCACGGGGTGCTCTTCATCATCTTCATGGCGTCGGTCTACAACCTCGGCACCAAGCTGCGCTGGACCGCGCTGCGGATGATCGGTTACATCTGCACGGCGTTCGTGCCGGTGCTGTCGTTCTGGCTGGAGCACAAGGTCAACCGGGGCGTCGGTGCACTGGTCGAGCAGGCGGAGTCCGGCCGATAGAATCGGGCAGGTGACAGCGCCGCTCACCGAGAAACCCGTCCTCGTCGTCGATTTCGGCGCACAATACGCCCAGCTGATCGCCCGCCGGGTCCGGGAGGCCCAGCTCTACAGCGAGGTCGTGCCGCACACGATGCCCGCGAGCGAAATGCTCGCGAAGAACCCCGCCGCGATCGTGCTCTCCGGCGGTCCCTCGTCGGTGTATGCCGAGGGCGCGCCGTCCCTGGACCCCACCCTGCTCGAGGCCGGGGTGCCGGTCTTCGGCATCTGCTACGGCTTCCAGGCGATGGTGCGCGCGCTCGGAGGCGCCGTGGAGCACACCGGGCTGCGCGAGTACGGCGCGACCCAGGCCCAGATCGAGGACACGGCCTCCACCTTGTTCAACGGCCAGCCGCCGGAGCAGTCCGTGTGGATGAGCCACGGCGACTCGGCGTCCGCCGCGCCCGAAGGCCTGCGCGTCACCGCGACGACGCCCGGCGCCGCCGTTGCGGCGATCGAGGACGACGAGCGCAAGCTGTATGGCGTGCAATGGCACCCCGAGGTCATGCACTCGACCTTCGGCCAGCGGGTGCTGGAGAACTTCCTGCTGCGCGGCGCCGGGCTCAAGGCCGACTGGACACCCAAGGCCATGGTCGGGGAGCTCGTCGAGAGCGTCCGCGACCAGATCGGCGACGCGCGCGCCATCTGCGCTCTCTCCGGGGGTGTCGACTCCTCGGTTGCCGGGGCGCTGGTGCAGCGCGCCATCGGCGACCAGCTGACCTGTGTCTTCGTCGATCACGGTCTGCTGCGTGCCGGTGAGGCCGAGCAGGTCAAGGAGGACTTCGTCGCCGCGACCGGGGTGGACCTCGTCGTCGTGGACGCCTCGAAGCAGTTCCTGGACGCCCTTGCCGGAGTGAGCGATCCGGAGGAGAAGCGCAAGATCATCGGGCGCGAGTTCATTCGCGTCTTCGAGCAGGCAGCCCGCGACATCGTCACCGATCGTGGCGATGAGGAGCACCCGGTGAAGTTCCTGGTGCAGGGCACGCTCTATCCCGACGTCGTCGAGTCCGGTGGCGGCACCGGCGCCGCCAACATCAAGTCCCACCACAACGTCGGCGGACTCCCCGACGACTTGCAGTTCCAGCTGGTCGAGCCGCTGCGGCTGCTCTTCAAGGACGAGGTCCGGCAGGTCGGCACCGAGCTCGGCGTGCCCGACGCGATCGTGCAGCGGCAGCCGTTCCCCGGGCCGGGCCTCGGCATCCGCATCGTCGGTGAGGTGACCGCCGAGCGCCTGCAGATCCTCCGCGCCGCCGACAAGATCGCGCGCGAGGAGCTGACCGCCGCAGGCTTGGACCGCGAGATCTGGCAGTGCCCGGTGGTCTTGCTCGCCGACGTGCGCTCGGTGGGTGTCCAGGGCGACGGGCGCACCTACGGTCACCCGATCGTCCTGCGGCCGGTCTCCTCCGAGGACGCCATGACCGCCGACTGGACGCGACTGCCGTATGACGTGCTGGCGCGCATCTCGGGCCGCATCACCAACGAGGTCGCCGAGGTCAACCGGGTCGTGCTCGACGTGACGAGCAAGCCGCCGGGCACCATCGAGTGGGAGTGAAGGGTACGTGAGCATCACCACAGCCGCCGCACAGGTCTTGCCGGGAAACCGCACGGGCGCGCCCGTGACGATCACCCGATGACCACACCGACGACTCTCGTGCATCCGGAGTTCGCGCGCGGTGCTGCCACCAGGCCGAGCGGGCCGCGCTGGCGGGTGTGGCTGCATGCCGCGGTGATGGCCGGCTGCGCGATCGTCGGACTCGCGGTCCTGGTGCGCCTCACCATCCACTCGGTCACCGGTTTCCGCTGGGACGACCGGATGATGGCGTCCCTCGGCGTCACCGCCGAGGGCTGGTCCCGGATCATGGACGTCCTGGGCCTGGTCACCGATGCGGGCGTCGCCGTCTGTCTGCTGGTGTGTGTCGTCGTGGCGCTGCTGCGCCGCCGCTGGGCGGTCGCCGTCGCCGCGGGTGTCCTCATCGCGGGTGCGAACGTCACCACTCAAATCCTGAAATACCAGGTGCTGCACTCGGTTTCACGCTTCAACTCGCTGCCGAGCGGGCACACCACCGTGGGTCTGTCACTGGCGCTGGCGGCGGTCGTCGTGGCGTCATACCGCTGGCGCCCCCTGGTCACCGCGGGGGCGGCCGCGCTCGCGACGTTCGTGGGAGCGGGCACCGTCGCGTCGCACTGGCACCGGCCGGGCGACGTGCTGGCGGCCGGCATGGTCTGTCTCGGCTGGTCGGCGGTGGCGCTGGCGATCGCCGGTGGGCTGCATCGCCGGCCGCGGGCGGGCCGCCGTCTGCCGTTGCTCGCACTCGCCTCGGTGCTCGGTGTCGTGCTCGCCGGCGTGGCGTTCGTCGTCATCGGTGTGCGGCCGAGTTTCGGCATCCACGATCTGCCGCTCGCGACCTTCACCCTGGCGCTGCTCGGCGCGATGTTCGCCGTCGTCGTCGGCTGGGTGTCGGCAGCGGTCGACCACTGGGTGGGGTAGCTACGCGCGGGAGGGCGCGCCGACCTTCGGCATCGCCCACCAGGCGAGCCAGCCGAGCGCGCCGAGGGGGATCTCCGCGATGTGAGTGAAGATCGCGAACACCACGACACCGGCGCTGGCGGCTGCCGGGTTCGCGCCCCAGAAGACGAGGATCACCACGGCGCTGGCCTCGGTGAAGCCGAGCCCGCCGGGCGTGAAGGGGATCGCTGTCATCAGCCGGCCGATCGCGTATGCCGCGAACAGGTCGGCCACCGGCAGGTCGACGTGCACGGCAGCCATCACCCGCCAGAAGAGCAGGAACCACAGTGCCAGCTGGCCGATCACCCCCACTGACATCGGGAACCAGCCGTGTTTGGTGACCGTGCTGATGCGTGCCCGTTGGTCGAGCAAGATGTGCTTGATGTGCGGGCGTCTCCCTTTGTTCTCGCCGCGACGCATCCGCGACAGGAGCGGTGCGAGGCGGGTGTCGAGCTGGTCGCCCAGCCAGGCGGTCCACTTCGGCCGGATGAGCGCGACTACGAAGCCGATCATCAACAGCAGACCGATGACGCCGCCCCACCAGGCGCCGCGGCGCATGATCGACGGCATGGCGTCGGTCGACTGGGACACCGCGGCGATGCCGATCAGCGGCATACCGACCCGAAAGAGGACGTTCCAGATGCCGCTCACGATCAGGCCGGTGGAGATGTTGCGCCGGGCGAACCCCCACGAGCGCAACATCATGTAGGTCGACGCCATCCCGACCGCGCCGCCGCCGGGAAGCACATTGCTCACCGCGGACCCGGCCACATTGATGATGGACGCCTTCAGGTGCGACAACCCGGGCAGCGCCGCCGACAACGTGAACGTGTAGACCCCGAGGCCGAGCAGCATGATCCCGATGCACTCGAGCGCCGCCTGCGGCCCCACGAGATTGAGGTGGTGCCCGATCCGAGCCCAGGACGTGTGCGTGAACCAGGGGAGCGCCGCGATCATGACGGCCGCCAGCGCCATACCGAGCACGGCGTGGATCATCAGCCGAGCGCTGAGCGTCGGCATCACCGGCGGGTCGCTGTCGTCGTCATCGCCGGACAGGTTGTTGGCCGCGACGATCTCGTCCAGCTCCACGGTGCGGTTGACGTCGCCGCTCTCGGCGGCAACACGATTCACCCCACGAAGTTTCTCCTCCGCTTCGCTCCCCCGAATACTTCGCGAGGACCCCGAAGCGGCACGCCTCGAGCTCCTCATGCCAACCCCGTAAAGATGTCGTTACTGACCGGGCCGGTGTGCGCAGGATCGCGAAACCATTCCGTACCGAACACCACATCATAAATTGGCCGCGGAATCTTCAGAAATAGCGCCAGCGTGCGGTCGGCGCCGTCATCGGCGGCCGCCTGCGACGCGTGGGCCGCCATGGCGGCCCGCTTCGCGCAGATCTGACTCCGGACGTTGACGCGGTGGGTGATCGCGGACCGCGGCGTGAACGCGCGCTCGTAGACCTCGAGGTCGAAATCGCTGGGCAGTCGGTGTAATCGGGACACCAGGCGTACGCCGCGGGTCAGCAGCTCGCGCGGCACGGTCGCCTCCACGACGCGGCGCGTCCCCGCCAGGCGGGCGGCCTCCGCGCCGACCCGGTGCACCATCAGGTGATCGCGGTGCCCGTAACCGCCGGCGGCGTCGTAGGACATCAGCACATCGGCGTTCTCCTCGGTAAGGATGTCGGCGAGCAGCCGGCCGGCCGCGGTCGCGCGCACGAAGCGGCGGCTGCCGGGCGGGTCCGGCGGGACATCACCGACCATGCCGGAGTCGGCGTAGCCGAGGTGTATGACGCGGACCACTCCCATGGCTGCGGCGCTGCGCTGCAACTCCTCGAGCCGACGCGTGCCGAGGCCGTCGCGCAGCTCGCCGGAGGTCAGACCGAGCGCGCCGTCGGTGGCGACCACCAGCACGACGCGGTGCCCGGCAGCCGCCGCCTTGGCCAGGGTGCCGGCCGTCAGCAGCGCTTCGTCGTCGGGGTGCGCGTGGAACGCGACCAGGGTCTGGGGCATCGGTCCCATCTTCTCCCATGGCACCCTTGGAAATTGATGAAGGTCGCGCTGCTGTCGGATTGCTATCCGCCCAGACTCGGGGGCATCGAGACCCAGGTGCAGGGGCTCGCCGGTGCCCTGGTCGCGGCGGGCCACGAGGTGGAGGTCTTCACCATCACCCCGGGCGCGTCGGACGATGCGTGGCCGGTGCACCGGCTGGGGCTGCCCCGTGAGCTCCCGGGCGGTCTGTTGTTCAACCCCGCCGCTGCCGGGTTGCTTCGGAAAGCGTTGCGCGCTGGCAGTTTTCACGTGGTGCACACTCATCTGGGAGTGGTCGGTCCGTTCGCCATGGCGGCCGTGCGCGTCGCACTCGGCGTCGGTGTGCCGGTCGCCGCGACCTGGCACAGTGTGACGGGTCGCTCGGAGGCGCTGGTGCGGGCACTCGGCTATCCCGCACGGTGGGCGCGCCGAGGTGTCGCGCTGTCCGCGGTGTCTCGCGTGGCGGCGGCACCGCTGGAGCGGGCGGCAGGTGTGCCGGTCGCGGTTGTCCCGAACGGCATCGACACCTCCTTCTGGTGCGTCGGCGAGCGTTCGGCCGATCAGGACCGGCTGCACCTCGTGAGCGCCATGCGGTTCGCCGGGCGCAAGCGGCCGGCGCAGCTCATCGAAATGGTCGGCGAAGCCAGACGCCGGTCCGGACGGGACATCCGGCTCACTGTCGCGGGAGACGGGCCGCTCTGGGAGCGGCTGAATCGCGCCCGACCGCAATGGTGTGCGCTGCCGGGACGACTGACCCACCTCGCGCTCCGCGGTCTCTACCGCTCCGCGGACGTGTATGCCGCCCCGACCGTGCTGGAGGCGTTCGGGATCGCAGCGGCGGAAGCCCGGTGCTGCGGACTGCCGATCGTGACCCGGGCGCAGAGCGCGGTGGCGGACCTGGTCGAGCACGAGCGGACCGGCTTGCTCGCCACGGACGACAATGACTTCGTGACCGCGCTGGGCCGCATCGCGTCGGATTCGGCGCTGCACGAGCGGCTTTCGGCATACAGCCGGCAGGTGCAGCCCGACCTCGGCTGGCCGGACGTGGTGGGCGCAGTGCTCGCCGAATACCGGCGCGCACAGTCCGGTGACTGATCTCTCATGACCCCGACAGCATGCGGTCGAACTCGCGCTCGCGGCGTGTCCGCTGGGTGACGAGGCTGACGACCGAGGCGAGCAGGAGCAGCGCACCCGCCACCACCGCGACCGTGATGCCGACGACGGCCCAGTCAGGGGCGTCGACCAGTCGCCAGACGAACACCACGACCACCAGGGCCAGCACGAACAATCCGCGCAGGACGGTCGGCACGTGGGGTCCGCGGGGTGTCTCGGGCAGTGCGGTCGCCACCGGAGCGCCGCTCACCGGCAACTGCCCGCTGGAGCCGGCCGGACGTGGTGGTTCTGGTCGTTCGCTGGTTGTCATGACGTCTCCCTGATGGTGATGTTGCCGATGCCGACGCGGGCGTCGAGGTCGACGACCTTGCTGCCGCTGCCGACGGTGAACGTGTGTCGCGTGTCGATGCCGCCATGGCCGCTGATCCGCGCGCCGGTGTCCCCGGGTCGGACGAGCTCGATCTCGCCGATGTGCGCGTAGCCCGTCACCCGGACGGTGACGTCGTCGGGCACGGTGATGGTCAGCTGCCCGACGTTGACCCGTGCCTGCAACTGCGCGTGCTGAGGCAGCTCGGCGGCGTGCAGGCTGCTCAGGTCGAGCCGGCCCTCGCCGATGCGCATCGCGAAGTTGTGCTGGGCGGTCGTCGTCGGGGTCCAGGATTCGTCGCCGATGGTGCCGGTCCACGGCATACCCTTCGGTGCCGCGGCCGACGTGAGCACCGCCAGCAGCGCGACGATCGTCGCCACGCCTCCGAGCACCCCGCCGCGGCGGCCCGCCAGTCCCCCGATGACCAGCGCGACCGCCGCGACGGCGGCTCCGGCGGCCAGGCCCAACTGCAGGGCACTGTCGCCGTGGGAAGTGCTGACCAGCACCAACGCCGTGAATGCGCCGGCCAGCACCGAGATTCCGAGAATAAGGAAGCTGACTGCGGCACCCAGCCGGCGCCGCTTCACCCGAGCCGTCACCGGCGGCAGCCACGGGGCAGGACCGCCGGCTGCCGGCGTGCCGCTGAGCGCGGGTTCCGGCTTGCGCAGGTCGATGCCGCCCTCCCGGGCAGCCGCCCCAGCCGCAGCCGCCCGATTGCCGGGACTCTGTGGCGCGGGCTCGTGCGGTGGGTTGCCGGAAGCCTGACTGCGCACCGTGTCGCCGAGCCGGTCGGTCCACGCGTGGGTCGACTCACCCGGACGGCGGGCGCCGGGTCCGTGACCGTTCCAGGCCAGGAACGCCCATGCCACGATCGCCAGCCCGATCGCCTGACCACCGACGCCCCATCCGTTGCCGAGCGACCAGAAGGCGCCGAATCCGCCGAACGACACCACAGCCGCGATCACGCACAGCGCAATCGACGCGGGATCCCCGTGCCGCACGGCCTTCTCGGCGGCGATCTCGCCCTGCTCGTCCGGCAGCAGTGCCCAGCCGAGGAAGTACAGCGGGACACCGAGGCCGAAGAGGCAGGTCGCCAGGATGAACGCCGCGCGCACGATGAGCGGGTCGACGCCCCAGCGTCTCGCCAGTCCCGCCGCCACGCCGCCGAACCACTTCTCCTCGCTGGCGCGCGGCACGCCGATCCGGCGGGCGGCGGCGAAGAGCCGGTCGAACGCGTCATACCGCCTCGTCGGCTGGGGCGGCGGTCCCGGATAGGTCTGGTGCGTCATACCGACAACGATGGCGTCGTATGGCGCCCCCTGCCATGCGGGTCGACCCTGAGGATGCCCTGAGCGACCCCCGAAACGAGCGCTCTTCGTGCGGCGCGGGCGCTCGGGTGAGTCAGACTGGCAGCATGAGTGAAACGGTCGGCGTCCAGCGTCCGCCGCTGACCCGACCCACGGAGGGACGGGTGGTCGCCGGCGTGTGCGCCGGAGTCAGCCGGCACCTCGGCGTGCCGCTCGCCAGTCTGCGGCTGATGACCGCGATCTCGATCGTCTTCGTCTTCGGCCTGCCCGTCTACGCGTTCCTCTGGCTCACCATGCCGCAGTCGGACGGTCCGCCGTTGGTCAAGCCGTTCGACCGGGAGGGTAGCGGCATCTCGCGGGGTCGCTTGTTCCTCGTCGGCATACCGGTGCTGATCCTCGGTGGGCTGGCGGTGAGCGGTGCGATCCGGTCGGTCGCGCGCCTGTCGCTGACCCTCCCGCTGCTGGTGATCGGCATCGGTCTGGTGCTGGTCTGGTCGCGGTTGGGCACCGCGGAGCGGCGCCAGTGGATCAGCGCCGGTGACCGGCGGGAGACGCGGATCCGCACCGTGATCGGTGTCGTGATCGCGTTGATGGGGCTGATCCTGTTGCTGTCCCAGGGCGGCGGCCTCACCCGCCTGCGGGACGTGACCGTCGGCGTCCTCGTCGTGCTGCTCGGCGCCGGCATCCTCGGGGCGCCGTTCATCGCGCGATTCTTCGACGCGTTGCGCACCGAGCAGACCGAGCGGATCCGCGCGACCGAAAAGGCAGACATCGCAGCGCATCTGCACGACTCGGTGCTGCAGACGCTCGCGCTCATCCAACGCCGCGCCGACGACCCGCAGGCGGTGCAACTGCTGGCCCGCGCCCAGGAGCGCGAGCTCCGTGGGTGGCTGTATGCCGGGCCGGCGCCGTCCGACGCCACGCTCGCGGCGGCGGCCAAGGAGGCGGCGAGTGACATCGAGACGCTGCACGGCATACCGGTCGACGTCGTGGTGACGGGTGACCGGCCGCTCGGCGAGGCCGGTGTTGCGCTCGTCCGGGCGTTGCGGGAGGCACTCGCCAACGCCGTGCGGCACGGAGCGCCACCGGTCTCGGTCTACCTGGAGGTCGGGCCGGCCGAGGCGGAGGCGTTCGTGCGTGACCACGGTCCGGGCTTCGAGCCGGCCGAGGTGCCCGAGGACCGGCTCGGCGTGCGCGAGTCGATCTTCGGCCGGATGGAGCGGCACGGCGGCGAGGCGCACGTGCGCCGGCTGGACGACGGCACCGAGGTGCGGCTGCGCATGCCGCTGACCGAGCCCACGATTTCCGACGAACAACTCGAGAACGGGGACCCCGCATGACGGCACGTGTGGTGTTGGTGGACGATCACCGGATGTTCCGGTCCGGCGTGAAGGCCGAACTGGACGACTCGGTGACCGTCGTCGGCGAGGCGCCCGACGTCGACGCCGCGATCCAGGTGGTGCGCCACCAGCGGCCGGACGTCGTGTTGCTCGACGTGCACCTGCCCGGTGGCAATGGCAACGGAGGATCCGACGTGGTGGCGGGGTGCGCCGGGCTGCAGACCGATGCCGGACAGCCGGTCCGCTTCCTGGCGCTGTCCGTGTCGGACGCGGCCGAGGACGTCATCGCGGTCATCCGTGCAGGCGCACGCGGCTACGTCACCAAGACGATCAGCCCGAGCGACCTGATCTCGGCGATCCACCGGGTCCGCGACGGCGACGCGGTCTTCAGCCCGCGGCTGGCCGGCTTCGTCCTCGATGCCTTCGGAGCGACCGCGGGGGAGATCGCCGAGGTCGACGAGGAGCTCGACCGGCTGTCCGCGCGGGAGCGCGAGGTGATGCGGTTGATCGCCCGCGGCTACCAATACAAGGAGGTCGCCAAGGAACTCTTCATCTCGGTGAAAACCGTCGAGACGCACGTGTCTTCGGTATTGCGCAAGCTGCAGCTGTCGTCCCGGCACGAGTTGACGTCCTGGGCGATGCAGCGTCGCCTGCTGTAGCGCCGTCAGGCGCCCGGCCGCTTGATCGGCCTTGCGCTACTCGCCTGGCTCCAGGGCCTTGTCCCGCTCTGCCGCGTACGCCGCGACGTTGCGCTCGAGCTTGCGCCGCAGGAGGGTCGACGCGACCAGTCCGAGCACGACGGCGAGCCCGAGGGCAACATACGAGAAGTTCTTCAGGTAGTTCTCGGCGGTGGTGCCCAGGTAGTAGACGAGGTATGTCGTGCCGCCCGCCCAGCAGATCGCGCCGCTCGCGTTGGCGATGAGGAAGCGTGGGTAGTGCATCTTGAGCGAGCCGGACAGCGGCCCGGCGAAGATGCGCAGCAGTGCGATGAATCGCCCGACGAAGACGGCGGCCATGCCCCAGCGTTTGAAGACGTGCTCGGCATACTCCACGAGATCGTGGTTGAAGTGGTGCGGGAAGCGGCGTTCGAGGTAGCCGAAGAGACGGTCGCCATACCGGCGCCCGATGGTGTAGCCGATCGAGTCACCGATCACCGCCCCGAGGACGGCGGCGATCGCGATGCCGTGCGGGCTGATCGCCAGCTCGTGCCGTGAGGAGAGGATCGCGGCGGCGACGAGGACCGTCTCACCGGGGATCGGGATCCCGAGGCTCTCGATGCCGACCGCGAACCCGGCGAGCAGATAGACCGCGAGCGGGGGGATCGTCGTCAGCCAGTGGTCCATGAGTTCCCCTAACGTCGGTCAGCGCCAGCCGGTTCCGGGGCCGCCCGGGATGTCGCTCGCAGGATCGTACGGGGTGCGGCTGAAGCGGAAGCTGCCCAGGTCGAGGTATACCGGAGCGCCATCGTCTCCCCGGTGCACCGTGAGTCGCTCGCCGGCGAAGTATTCGTCGAGCCCGATCCAGCCGCCCGCCTCGTCGGCGGCGAAGCGCGAACCGCGACCACCACCCACCGGGGCGAGGCGCAGACCGGCTCCTTCACGGGTCAGCAGGTGCGGGCGCGGGCCCCAGAACCACGTGCCGACGACCTCAGCCTCCGTGGCGGTTGGCTCGGCGGTCCACTCGGGCACGACGCGCGGGGTGCGCTCGCGGAACTCGCGGACCAGCGAGAGCGGGTCCAGCTCGAGTCCGGCTGTGCTGTTGACCAGGAGCACGACGCCGTCCGCGGTGTCCGGGTCGATGCGCAGCGCCGACTGGTGCCCGGGCATCGAGCCGCCGTGACCGATGAAGCGTTGCCCGCCGACGTTGGTGATGTCCAGCCCGAAGCCGTAGGCCCTGCTGTATGCCGAACCCGGCTCGTCGTTGACCAGGGCGGGCAGTTGCATCTCACGACGTAGCTCGTCGGACAGGACCGCCTCGTCGCCGCGCGCGAGGAAGGTCCCGAATGCCGCGAGGTCGAACACGGTCGACCACAGCTGTCCGGCCGGCGCCATCGCCAAGGTGTCGGTGGCCGGTTCGTCGTGCAGCAGGTCGGCATACGGGTGCACGGCCAGTCCAGGTGCCGCCGCTTCAGTCGGGGCGTAGGTGGTGTCGCGCAGCCCGAGCGGCAGGAGCACCTCCTGCTGGAGACACTCCCACCAGCTGCGGCCGCGCAGTCGCCCGACGAGCTCGCCGGCGATCGCGAATCCCACGTTGCTGTAGTGGAATCGGCGGCCTGGGCGGTGCAGCAGCCGGATGCTCGACTGCAGTTCCTGCCAGGTGCGGCCGGCGCTGCGCTCCCACCAGGCGCCCTCTGTCTCGGCGGGCAGACCGGCGCCGTGGGTGAGCAGTTCGCTGACGCGCACGCCGGGGAGTCGTTCGGCGAGCTCCGGCAGGTGCTGCGCGATCGGATCGGTCAGCCCGACCAGGCCGTCGTCGACCAAGCGCAGGGTGAGCACCGCCGTGAACGTCTTGGTGATCGAGCCGATCCGGTATTGCGTGGAGGTAGTGGCGGTTTCCCCGTCCGGTCGACCGTTCGTGCGACCCACCGCGCCGGACCACACAACATCGCCGTCGGCGATCAGGACGGCTGCGGCGGACGGCGCTCGGCTGGTGCGCTGCGCCGCGGCCAACCGGGCGTCGAGGAGGTGCGCGGTGTGTGGGTCGAGAGCCATGACGTTGATCCTGACAGATCGCGTCTGTGCCTTCGATGAGAGAGTCTGTGCCGTGCGTGTTGTCTCAGCGAACGTCAACGGGATCCGAGCGGCCGTCCGGCGTGGCGGCTTGGCCTGGCTGGCCGCCCAGGACGCGGACGTGCTGACCCTGCAGGAGGTCCGGGCGACCGGCGATCAACTGCGCGCCTCCCTCGCGGGTACCGCCTTCGAGTCGTGGCACGTTGCTCATGCGCCGGCGGCAGCTGCGGGTCGCGCCGGTGTTGCCGTGCTGAGCAAACACCCCGTCAGCGAAACCGTTGGCGGACTGCGGGGTTTCGAAGATCAGGGCCGCTGGGTCGAGGCGACGGTCGAGGTCGCCGGCGCGCCGGTCACCGTCGTGTCGGCATACGTGCACACCGGTGAGGCGGGCACCCCGAAGCAGGACGAGAAGTTCGCCTTTTTGGAGGCGATGGGTGAGCGTATGGCGCACCTGTTCGAGCGTCACGCGGTCATCACGGGCGACTTCAACATCTGCCACAGCACGCGAGACCTCAAGAACTGGAAGGGAAATCGCGGCAAGGCAGGCTTTCTTGCCGAGGAGCAGAAGCACCTCACCAGCTGGTTCGAGTCCGGGTGGGTGGATGTGGTGCGGGTGCTGGCCGGCGACGTGGACGGTCCCTACAGCTGGTGGTCCTGGCGGGGGAAGGCATTCGACAACGACAGCGGCTGGCGGATCGACTACGTGCTGGATTCGCCGTCCCTTGCCGCCCGGGTCGACCGGTACACGATCGGCCGCGCGGCGGCATACGGCGAACGATGGAGTGACCACGCGGCCGTCATCGTGGATCATCGGTGACTGTCCGCCGTCCCGGCTACCGTTCGGTCGATGACCGAGTTCTCCTATTTCACGGCATGCACGATCGACGGCTACATCGCTGACGCGGACAACTCGCTGCAATGGCTGTTCGACGTGCCCGCGGCCGAATCCGATTCGACGATTGCCGACTTCATCGAAGGCGTCGGCGTCCTCGTCATGGGAGCGACGACTTACGCCTGGGTGCTCGATCACGAGAAGGTGCTGGATCACCCGGACAAGTGGCACGACTGGTATGGCGGTCGGCCGGCGTGGGTGTTCACCCACCGCGAGCTGCCTGCCATCCCGGGAGCGGACATCCGGTTCGTCGCGGGCGATGTTCGTGACCAGCTCGAGGCGTTGACCAAGGCGGCAGGGGAACGAAAGGTATGGCTGGTCGGGGGTGGTGAGCTGGTCGGCGCGTTCGACGATGCGGGTGCCCTCGACGAGATCTGTCTCGGAATGGTGCCCGTCACTCTCGGCGAGGGCGCACCGGTGCTCCCTCGGCGGATCACCTCGGACCGGTTGTCCCTCGTCGACGTGCGGCGGGTCGGCCAGCGAGTCGACCTGCAATATCGAGTGCGTCGTCAGGAGTGAGGCAGCCGCGCCGGCTCAGGCCTCGGGCAGGTCGATCCAGTAGCGGCGGACCATGCCGTGGTTGGCCGTCTCGCGCACGTCCTCGAGGACGCCACCGTTGCTCTCGATGGTTCGCGCCGAGGCGAGGTTGCCGTCCTGACAGGTGACGAGAACACGTTGCAGGCCAAGCGATTTCGCCTGTTCCAAGGCCAGGGCAAGCGCCGTGGTTGCGACGCCCCTGCGGCGCGCGCTCGGGCGCACGCCATACCCGATGTGGCCACCGATCGCGAGGAGCAAGTCGTTCAGGTGATGACGGAGTGAGATCGACCCGAGGATTCGGTCGGGCTCCCGATCGTCGACGATCCAGGAGAGCGTGTCCTGTACGCGGTCCGGCGGCAATTCGGTGCTTTCGTCGGCGTACGAGACACGCGTGGCCACCCAGTCCGCGAAACGGTCGGGGTCTTTCAGTTCGTCGTCGGTGATGGAGTCGGTCGCGAACCCGTCCCGGTGGCCGTCGCCGAATTCGAACGCGCAGTCCAGGAATGCCTCGTGCAGCGCAACAGTCGGCTCGATCAGTCGGATCGGTGCGGAAGTGACGTCGGCGGCCATGTGCGGATCGTCGCACGACGGCGCCGGCATCGCTACTCGGATCCCAGTCGCTGCGCTGATCATTCGTCCTCCCCTGTGCACGAACCGCGCCAGGTGAGGGGGATGTGGACGGCACCTTATGCCGAAAAACGTTGTGCATCAGGCGGGTTCATGAGATACTCGAACACATGAACGGCAAACCGTGGGACGACGAACAGGACGCTACGGGCGTGTTGGACGTGTCCGCGGTGCGCGCGTTCCACGACCGGCTGGACACACCCATCACCGTCGACGACTCACCGGCACCGGACCTGGACGACCCGGCCGGCACCCACGGGCTGCTGGCCGAGCTGCGGGCGCTGGAGGAGTTGCGTCACGCGATCAGCGCCCGGCAAGCCCGGCTGGCGGTGACGGTGCACGCCCGGCAACAGGCTGCCGACCAGGCGCGCGGGATCGCCCGCACCGCCACCCGGCGGATC
>NZ_JBMAMH010000013.1:0-84012 GCF_058148645.1 Flexivirga sp. YIM B11880 | reverse complement strand
GTGTAACTCGCGACGGTCGCGACTTGTGTGCGGGATTCCGGTCGGACGCGCGTGTAACTCGCGACGGTCGCGACTTGTGTGCGGGATTCCGGCCGGACGCGCGTGTAACTCGCGACGGTCGCGACGTGTGTGCGGGATCAGGTATGCCGGGACGCGTCTCCCGCCACCTCACTCGGTGGGCAACTCGTTGACGCCGCCCTTGCCGGTGATGCCCTTCCGCTCCTGACGCGGCGGCAGGTCCTGCACCGGTTTTTCCGAGCCGACCTCGCTGCGCAGCGCGTCGAAGATGGCGACGCCCTGAGCGGCCAGCCCGGAGATCATGTCGGACAGGCCGTCGGAGCCGTTGAGCATGGTGACCTTCGCGCCGGAGAGGCCCTGAGCTGCCTTCTCCACGATCTGCGGCAACTGGTCGATCAGCGCCTGGTCCAGGGCGACCCGGTTGCTGCTCGCGGCCGCCTCGGCCTGGATCCGGGTGCGCTCGGCCTCGGCCCGGGCCAGGATGCGCAGCTTCTCCGCGTCGGCCTCGGCGGGTTTGATCACCTCCGCGACCAGTTGCTCCTCGCGGAGCGCCGCTTGCCGCTGGGCGAGCTCGGTCTTGGCGTTGATGACCTCCTGCTGGGCCTGCGCCTCGGACAACGGTCCGGCCTGGGCCGCTTTGGCCTGGGCCGCCTGGGTTTCGGCGGCGAAGCCGGCCTGGGTGATCGCGGTGTCGCGCTCGTACTTCGCCTGCTGACGCAGCGACTCCTGCTGCGCCTCCGCGGCGGCCTGGTCGGCGCTCGCCTGGGCGATCTGCGCCTGCTGCTGGATATGGGCGTTGTGCGGCGCCGCCATCGCCTTGATGTAGCCGAGCCCGCCGTCGTCGATGCCCTGGATCTGCAGCGCGTCGACGATCAGGCCCATCTTGGCCATCTCCGCCTTCGACCCGTCGAGGACTTCCGTCGCGAGCTTCTGCCGCTCGGTGATGATCTCCTCGACGGTCATGGAGCCGATGATCGAGCGCAGGTGGCCGGCGAAGATGCGGCCGGTCAGCGTCGGCATCTGCGTCTGGTCGGACAGGAACCGCTGCGCGGCGTTGACGATCGACTCAGTGTCGTTGCCGACCTTCGCGGCGATGACCGCGCGCACGGTGAGCGCGATGCCCTGCTTGGTGACGCACGGCTCCTCCACCTCGGCCTCGAAGAGGGAGAGCGTCAGGAACTGCACCTTGCGGAAGACCGGGACCACGAACGCCCCGTGGCCGGTGACCACCTTGAACGGCGCTGCGCCCGCACCGCCTCGACCACCGGAGATCAGCATCGCCTGATCGGCCTGCGGGACCCGATAACCAAACATGTTCGTCCTTCACTTCCCCTGAGTGCTCGGCGGCCGCCGAGTTGTGACACTGGCATACCACTGGCAGCTGCTCACAGGGTCAGCAACGGCTCCTCGCGCTCACCCCACGCGANGATAACCAAACATGTTCGTCCTTCACTTCCCCTGAGTGCTCGGCGGCCGCCGAGTTGTGACACTGGCATACCACTGGCAGCTGCTCACAGGGTCAGCAACGGCTCCTCGCGCTCACCCCACGCGACCACGGTCACCCCGCGCCCGCCGAGATCCTCCACGACGTAGACCTGTTGCCCCTTGGCCAGTGGCACCGCCGAGTATGCCGTGAACGTCTCGCTCCCGCCGCGGATCGGCACGATCACCTCTCCGGGACCGGCGTCCCCGCGGGTCGCCACCGTCAGCCGGCCGAGCCGGCCGATCGGGGAAGCGTGAGCGGTGTCCATGACCCAGGATGGTATGACGCGCGTCATTCCTCCGCTCGTACCCTGGGAGGTATGAGCACCACCATCGACCAGCAGCCCGCGGGCACCGTCGGCCGTGTCCAGGAGGCCGGCCGCGCGGCCCGCGCCGCCGCCAAGCGGCTCGCGGTCCTCACCCGGGCCGACAAGGATGCCGCGCTGCACGCGCTCGCCGACGCGCTGGTGGCCGCGACCGACCGCATCGTCACCGCCAACGAGGCGGATCTGCTGCGCGGCCGCGAGTCCGGTATGCCGGACGGCCTGCAGGACCGGCTCCGCCTCACCCCGGAGCGGGTCGCGTCGATCGCCGACGCACTGCGGCAGCTCGCCGGGTTAGCCGATCCCGTCGGCGACGTCGTGCGTGGCTCGACGCTTGCCAACGGCCTGCAACTGCGGCAGGTCCGGGTGCCGATGGGTGTGGTCGGCATGGTCTACGAGGCACGGCCCAACGTGACCGTCGACGCTGCCGGGCTCGGCCTCAAGAGCGGCAATGCGATGATCCTGCGCGGTGGCTCGGCCGCCGCCGACACCAACCGGGTGATCGTCGACGTGCTGCGAAAAGCGTTGGCGACCAACGGCGTTCCCTCCGACGCGGTGCAGCTGCTGGACGGCGGCCACGAGGACGTCGACGCCTTGATCACGGCACGCGGTCTCGTCGACCTGGTGATCCCACGGGGGAGCGACCGGTTGATCCAGGCCGTCGTGCACGGCGCCACGGTGCCGGTCATCGAGACCGGCGTCGGCAACTGCCACGTCTACCTCGACGCGGCGGCCGACCCGGACAAGGCCATGGCGATCGCGCTCAACTCCAAGACGCACCGGCCCAGCGTGTGCAACGCGGCCGAGTCCCTGCTGGTGCACCGCGACGTCGCCGACACCCTGCTGCCCGCCCTGTATGACGCCTTGCACGCCGCCCATGTGCAGTTGCACACGGACGAGCGGGCGTCGACCGTTGCCGAGCGAGGCGGCACGCCATACACACCGGCGACGGAGGAGGACTTCGCCACGGAATACCTGGACCTGCAGCTCAGTGTCGCGGTCGTCGACGACCTGGACGCGGCGATCGCCCACATCGACCGCTACGGCTCCGGGCACACCGAGGTGATCGTCACCGAGAACCGTGCGGCGGCGCGCAAATTCGTCGCCGAGGTGGACGCGGCCGTGGTGGCGGTCAACGCGTCGTCCCGGTTCACCGACGGCGGCGAGTTCGGCTTCGGCGCCGAGATCGGCATCTCCACCCAGAAGCTGCACGCGCGCGGGCCGATGGGTCTGCAGGAGCTGACCAGCACGAAGTGGGTCGTCGAGGGAGACGGCCAGATCCGCTGAAGTGGATCCCATGTGTCGACGGGTGGGGTGACTAGGCCGTGATCGACAGGGTGGCAGCGTCCACCGGATGCGCCGGCGGACGGCCCGCGGCGATCCGCTCGACCTCGCCGGCAGCCGTCGCGGCCAACCGGGCCAGTTCGACACCGAGCGATCCGGCGATGTGCGGCGTCAGCAGCACGTTCGGATGGTCGTAGAACAGGTGATCCGGCGGCAGCGTCCATGGTGTGGTGACGTCCAGGACGGCGAACAGGTCGCCCCGCTGGACCCGCTCGACCAAGGCGTCCTGGTCGATGAGCTCGCCCCGTGCGGTGTTGATGAGCGTCGCGCCGGGCTGCAGGAGGGAGAGCGCCGCACGATCGAGCAGATGCCGCGTCTCGGGCAGGGACGGCGCGTGCAGGCTGACGATGTCGCTGGTCGCGAGCAGGTCGGGCAACTCCATCAGTTCAACGCCCAGTGCGTCGGCCTCGGCGCGGTTCAGGTAGGGGTCGGACACGACGACCTGCACGTCATACGGCTGCAGCAGCTCGATGACGGCACGGCCGATCTTCGACGCCCCGATGATGCCGATCCGTTTGCGGTAGTTGCCCATTCGCGGGAAGAGCGAGTCGGCGTCGAGTGCGCTGCGGCGTTCGCGCAGAGCTTGCGCCAGGGGGAGCACGCTCTTGCCGGCGAGCAGGATCATCGCGACGGTGTATTCCGCGACCGGCTGTGCGTTCGCCTCCGCTGCCGAGGTCACCACGATGCCGCGCTCCCAGCACGGCGCCGTCAGGTGGTGCTTGACCGACCCGGCGGCGTGGACGATCGCCCGCAGCCGCGGCGCCTGGTCGAGCACCTCGGAGTCGATCAGTGGAGTTCCGCACCCGGTGACCAGGATCTCCGCCTCGGCCAGTACCGCCCCGGCTGCCGGGTCGTCGAAGGACTGCAGCGGCGCCTCCTGCAGCAGCCGGCCGGCCCGCCGGATCCGCTCGACCTGTGCCTCGGGGAACACCCGCCGGAACGTCTCGAGCGGCATCGCGAACGCGACGGTCGGTGTCATGACGCGGCTCCTCGTGCAAGACCTGCGATGGGGGTTGGTATCAGCGTGGCACACCGGCAGACTGGGACGAGCAGCCTCACCAGGAGATCATCCGATGCCCTTTGCGTTCTCAACGCTCGGTTGTCCGGATCGCTCCCTGCCGGAAGTGCTGGAGCTCGCCGTGTCGCGCGGTGTCGACGGCCTGGAACTGCGTGCGGCCCCGGACACGTTCGTCCACCCCGGCCTGGACCACCGCAGTCGGCGCGTCATTCGGGACAGCTGCGCTGGGGCAGGCGTTGCTGTGCTGGCAGTGGCGAGCTACCTGCGGCTCTGTGAGCCGGGGGACGACGACGCCTTCGCGCGCGCCGCCGAGGAGCACGTGCGACTGGCTGCCGACGTGGGTGCGTCATACCTGCGCGTCTTCGCCGGTCCCTGCGACACGCTCGCGGACGGCGACGCCCGCGCGGTGCGCAGGCTGGCGGAGCTGGCGCCCGTGGCCGGTGCCCTGGGCGTGCGGATCGCTCTGGAAACACATGACTCCCATCCGCGCGGGACGGATGTTGCGGCGATCCTCTGGGCGCTCGATGAGTGCGTCCCGGGTCATGGGGTTGAGGCGATTTGGGACGTGTTGCACCCGTGGCGGGCCGGCGAGGGCGTGGCCGAGACACTCGAGGCGTTGGCACCGTGGCTGGCTTACGTGCAGATCAAGGACGCCGAGGCCGGCCCCGATGGTCGGCTGCGGGTCGTCGGAGCGGGGGAGTTGCCGCTCGACCAGATAGCCGCGGAGCTGCCGCACCGTGCGGAGCTGTGGTGGTCACTGGAGTGGGAGAAGCTGTGGCACCCGGAGCTCGCCGACCTGCCGCAAGCTCTGGACGAGGCGCTCAGGTGGCACCGCCAGACGATCCGCGCCGACTGATGGTCTGCTGGATCGGCCGGTGAAACGGCACTCGTCATACCCGATAAGCTGTGCGCCATGAGGTCGTCCCTGGTCCAGTTCGCCGCAGACTCCACCGTGCCCAAGCTGGAGGAGAACCACCTGCCGATGCCGCACTGGATGTACGGCGGCATCGCGATGCTCGTCTTCCTGATCCTGCTCGGGATCCTGTGGACCTTCCGCAACACCGCGGCCGACGAGCGGCGCGGCACCGAAGGCGAGAAGGACCACTGACCATCCGGCTGGGGGTGATGGGCGGCACGTTCGACCCCATTCACCACGGCCACCTGGTCGCAGCCAGCGAGGTCCAGGCGCGGCTCGGCCTCGACGAGGTCGTCTTCGTGCCGACCGGACAACCGTGGCAGAAGCAGGGCCGGGACGTCACCCCCGCCGAGCACCGTTACCTGATGACGGTCATCGCGACCGCGTCCAACCCGCGATTCACCGTCAGCCGCGTCGACATCGACCGGCCGGGGCCGACCTACACCATCGACACGCTGACCGATCTCCGCCGGCTGCGCCCGGAGGCGGAGCTGTTCTTCATCACCGGCGCCGACGCGCTCGCCCAGATCCTCTCCTGGCGGGGCGTCGACGAGATGTGGCCGCTCGCCCGGTTCATCGGCGTCACCCGCCCGGGTCACGAGTTGTCGGACAAGGGTCTGCCGCGCGACCACGTCGAACTGATGGAGGTTCCGGCGATGGCGATCAGTTCCACCGACTGCCGGCAACGGGTGGCCGACGGCGAACCGGTCTGGTATCTCGTCCCGGACGGCGTCGTCCAGTACATCGGCAAATATCAGCTCTACACGCCGGACGCCGGCGAAGCCACAGGAGGATGAAAGTGACCGCGACCGCACGGGCCGTCGACCTGGCCAGGGCCGCAGCCGCTGCAGCGGAGGACAAGCTCGCGACCTCGGTCCTCGCGATCGACGTCAGCGACCAACTGGCGCTCACCGACGTCTTCGTGGTCGCGTCGGGGGAGACCGACCGGCAGGTGACGGCGATCGTCGATGCCGTCCTGGAGCGTCTCCAGCAGCTGGGGGCGAAGCCGATCCGGCGGGAAGGCAATCGCGAAGACCGTTGGGTGCTCATCGATTTCGGCGACATCGTGGTCCACGTCCAGCACGAGGAGGAGCGCGAGTTCTACGCGCTCGACCGGCTGTGGCGGGACTGCCCGACCATCGACCTGAGCTCGTGACGGTGCCGACGGCCCGTCGCCTGATCGTATGGCGGCACGGCGAGACCACCTACAACGCGACCGGGCGCTGGCAGGGACAGTTCGACGCACCGCTGTCCGACCGTGGGCGGCAGCAGGCCACGGAGGCGGCGGAAAGCGTTGCGGCATACCGGCCGTCGCTGATCGTCGCGTCGGACCTGAGCCGCGCGGCTGAGACCGCGCAGGCGCTCGCGGAGTATGCCGAGCTGCCGCTGCGCTTCGACAAGCGCTTCCGGGAGATCAACGTGGGCCGGTGGGCGGGACTGACCACGCCGGAGATTCGTGCCACCCAGGCAGCGGTCTTCGACCGGATCGCTGCGGGCGAGGACCTCCGTCGTGGCGAGACCGGTGAGACCGTCGCCGAGGTGGCCGATCGGGTGCTGGCCGGCGCGCGCGACATCCTGACAGAGCTGCAACCGGGTGAGACGGCCGTGATCGCGACGCACGGGTTCGCTGCCCGCGCCCTTGTGGCAGCGCTGACCGGCATACCGCAGCAGGTGGCGATGCACGCGCTGCAGGGCCTCGGCAATTGCCATTGGGCGCAGCTGGTCGAGCACGCCGGCGGCTGGCAGATCGCGGGCTGGAACCTGCGGCAGCCGGCAGAGGTCATGGCCGGAGCCCGATCACGATGAGTGAGACCAAGACCCGGCGACGCGGCCGGAAATCCTCGAGATTCGCTGAGCGCCGGACGATCTCGCCGCGCTGGCTGGCCCGGGCGATGAGCATTTAGCCACCGCTGCTGGGTGCCGGCATCCGGGTCGTGGAGTTCTCCGACGACTGGACCGTGTGCCGCACCGAGTTGCGGCTCAACCGCTTCAACCGCAACCAGCAGGGCACCGCGTTCGGCGGATCCATCGGGTCGATGTCCGACGCGTTCTTCGCGCTGCTGCTGTGGAACCAGCTCGGCAGGGGCTACTACGTCTGGGACGCCAAGGCCGAGATCGACTACCTGAGCCCCGGCACCTCGACGGTGCACGGGCGCTTCGAGGTGCCGCGTGAGGTGGCCGAGCAGATCCGCACGGACGCGGAGTCCGGCCAGAAGGTGCTGCACTGGTTCGAGACCGACCTGACCCTCGGCGACGGCACCGTCGTCGCGCACGTGCGCCGGCAGGTCTACATCCGCAAGCGCCGCCCCGAGGTGGCCGAGCGCCGCATCGGATCCGACTCTGACGGCCGCATTCACCGTTGACGGTCGAATTCGGCCGTCAAACGATGAATTGGACCGTCAGTGTGGCGATGTTGTCCGCCTCGATTTGGTGCAGCAGCCTCCCGCTGGCTACAGTATGGCGGTCGCCGGTTCTCCGGTCCGACACCCTCCCGGGGCATTGGCGCAGTTGGTAGCGCGCTTCCATGGCATGGAAGAGGTCAGGGGTTCGAATCCCCTATGCTCCACTCGCAACGTCCGGTTCGGCCGATCGAGGCCTACCGAAAGAGCCACCGCCCGTTTCCGGGAGGTGGCTCTTCGGCTTTTTTGCGCTGTGTGGTCAGCCAGGCGCTCTCATTTCAGGCGTGTGGACTCGACCACCCGAGCGCGCATCTCCGCAGCGCGCAGCAGCAGGCCGTCGCGGACGTCGATCCCGGCCACGCGAGCCAACCGCCGGCTGACCAGTGCCGAGCAGGCACCGATCACGATTGAGCCGCTGACGAGACCGAGCGGCGCGCCACCGGTCTGATCCAGCAGACCGACGACCGGTCCGCCGACTGCGGCCGAGCCGAGCGTGACCAGCATGTACACGCCCAGCACCCGCCCCCGCATCCAGTCGCTCGACGCCAGCTGGATGGATGTGTTGGTGGCGATCAGGAACGGCATACCGATCGCACCGATGAGCAGGAACGCCGCGCCGACCGTCACCATGTTGGGCATGAAGGCGGCCAACAGCTGTGCGGCAGCCAGGCCCCCGGCCAATGCCGTGATGTGTCGCAACCGCGACCCCGGCCATTTCGCGGAGGCCAGCGCGCCGAGCAGCGAGCCGAGCGCCAGAGCGATCGTCAGGAAGCCGTAACCGCCCGCGTCGAGGTGGAAGTCCTTCGCGAATGCCGTGAGCGTGACGGCGAAGTTGGTGGTGAAGAAGGCGCACACGCCGGCCAGCACGATCGGCCACAGCAGGACCGGACGCCGGCGGATCTCGGCGAGCGCCATCCGCTGCTGGCCCTTGCCCGGATGAAGTCGCGGCGCGATGCGCAGCTCCGCTGCTCGAATGGCGAGGAAGGCCAGGAAGACGATCACGTACCAGCCACCCGTGGCGATGAACGCGTAGCCGGTGCCCAGCGCGGTGATCAACCCGCTGGACACCGCCGGGCCGGCGAGGGCGCCGAGCTGGAAGATCGCCGAGTTGAGACTGACTGCGTTGCGCAGCTTCTCCGGGCCGACGATCTCGTGGATGAACGCTGCGCGCGTGGGGTTGTCGAAGCATGCCGCGGTGCCCGTGAGAAAGGCGAGCACCAGGACGTGCCACAACCGGACGGTATCGGTGACGCAGAGCACCCCGAGCACCGTCGCACACAGCCCCAGCGTCGAGACCGTGCCCATCAGGACGTGCCGCTTGTCGAAGCGGTCGGCAACGAGGCCGGCGGCCATTCCGAACACCAACGTCGGCACGAACTGCACGGCCGTGGCGATCCCGACGATGAACGCATTGTGGGTCAGCGTCAGCACCAGCCAGTCCTGGGCGACGCGCTGCGTCCACAGCCCGGAGGTCGATGCTGCCTGCCCGAAGGCGAACCAGCGGAAGTTGCGGTTGCTCAGCGAGGCGAAGAGTCCGTCGAGGCGTCGCGGACGGGGTGTGCCGGTGGGTGGGTGGTCGGGGTGGGATTGAGCGCAGGGGGCCGGTTGCGGCGGTCTGGTTGTCACTGTTCTTCTGCGTAGGCGGGATGAAGGGCGAAGCGCGGGCGGGACCGAACACCATTATCGTCGCTGCGCGAACTGGTCCGCCGGAGGGTGGCCGAGCAGGCTTGCCGACGCATCAACCGGCCGGACCACCCGTGGCGACCCATGAGCCGAGCGGCGTGTCGGTGGTGGGTTCGTCCGTTTCCTCGACCTGGCACACGACGAAGCCCCGAGCCAGGTAGTTGGCCAATGCGGCGGGGCCGTCGAGGCTGCAGGTGTGGACCCAGACACGAGTCACGGCGGGCAGCTCGAATCGCTCCGGCAGTGACCAGGCGGCGCGCACGCCGTGCTCGAGCATGCGGCCACCCAGCCCGCGACCGATCGCCTGCTCGGTCAAACCGAAGTAGCGCACCTCGACGTGAGTTCCGTCGGTATGCCGAACCGGTTGCAATTGCACGTAGCCCAGCGGCACGCCACTGCCGTAGAGGATCCAGAACTCGGTGCCCGGGACCGCGAGGTCATCGACCCACTCCGAACGCGACCAGCCCAGCCGGTCGGTCCAGTGCCACGGTCCGCCGATCAGGCCGTAGAGGAACCGGGCGTACTCCGGCGCGACCTCGGTCGCCCGATCCAGCCGGACCTCGTCGGGGAACGGCCGAGCGGACCCGGTGGGCGGGCGAAGCATCTCCAACGTGGTGGTCGTGACCTTCAATGCCATTGCTCCTCGAGGGTGGCGATGTTCGCTGACGCATCACATCACGCGGAGCGCACCTGGACCCGGTCGCCCTCGACCTTCACCTGCCACACCGGCTGCGGTGCTGTTGCCGGCCCGCGCACGACCTGGCCGTCGGACAACCGGAAGACGCTGGAATGCCACGGGCACTGGACGCATTCGCCGTCGAGCTTGCCCTCGTCGAGCGGGCCGCCGGCATGGTCGCACGTTGCCGAGAGCGCGTGGATCGCCTGGCCCCGGCGTACCAGCAGCACCGGCACGCCGGCCGCCTCCACGCGGACGAGGGTGCTGTCGGTCAGGTCCGAAACCGCTGCGACGTCAGTCCATTCCGTGACCGGCGACTCGAACGCGTCGTGGTTGACGCCGATCCCGCGCGTGTAGGACAAGTGGCCGCCGAGGTACCCGGCGCCGGCCGTCAAGCCGAGTGCCAGGGTGCTCAGCGCAACCCCCGCACCGCGCCTGCCGCGTCGCCGCAGCAGCCACGAGGTCACCTGCAGGGTCGTCGCCGTCGCGTTGGCCGTGGCGTGGACCAGCCCGACACGCTGGTCGGCGCCATACGTCGACGACCAGTCCGATGCGCCGCTCGCCGCTGTCGGCACCGCGGCCAGTATGCCGACACCCACCAGCCGCCGGGCCGCCGCGGATCCGGCGCGACCCGTCGTCAGGTCGAGCAGCGACGCCATCGACCAGGCACCGATCGGCACGTCGGTGAGCATCGGATGCAACTGATGCCCCAGCCAGACGCCGGACAAGGCGTTCTTGACCGGTGTGGGGCCGGTGACGCGCTGCACGAACGTCGAGGCCGGCGTGCCGAGTTTGTCCAGTGCCTGCGCTTCGCCGAGTTTCGATATCAGTCCGCGAACGACAGCTGTCATGGTCGACCTCCGAATCAGGCGTGTGTTCACGCCACTTACCCGCTCACGACCAGCCTGAACACCAGGGCCGGTCAGGGCAGCACGTGCTCCGATGCGGCGGTCTCCAGCTCCGCTCGCTCGGCGTCGGACGCTCGGCGCTCGGCGGCCAGATCGATGCGGCGGGACAGCAGCCAGTAGAGAACGCCGGCGACCGGCAGGCCGACGAAGAACGAGATGTCCGCGCCGTTCATCGCCTTGGACACCGGACCGGTGTAGAGCGTGCCGACGTCGAAGAACGGCACCATCGCGGCGAAGCCGACGACATACGCGATGATGCCATTCCAGCCCCAGCGGCCGTACATCCCGCGCGGATTGAAGATCTCGGTGATCACGTAGTGTCCGCGCCGGACCAGGTAGTAGTCGACCAGGTTGACCGCGGTCCACGGGATGAAGAGGTAGAGGATCAGCAGCAGGAAGTCGTTGAAGCTGCTCAGGAAGTTCGCCGTCGCGGCCAGGGCACCGATGAGCGACAACGCCGCGGTGACGCCGATGGTGACCACGCGCACCGACAGACGCGGCACGATCGTGACGAACGAGTCCATCGCGCTGATCAGCGTGAGCGACCCGCCATACATGTTCAGCGCGGTGACCGAGATGAGTCCGAGTG
The DNA here is from genome assembly GCF_058148645.1 of Flexivirga sp. YIM B11880. Taxonomy (NCBI): domain Bacteria; kingdom Bacillati; phylum Actinomycetota; class Actinomycetes; order Micrococcales; family Dermacoccaceae; genus Flexivirga; species Flexivirga sp. YIM B11880. The sequence continues at coordinate 72,656 of NZ_JBMAMH010000013.1, read as the reverse complement.
CGGTGAGCAGCAACACGATCGGGCCGAAGCCGTGGAAGATGTGGTCGCCCACGGACGCGATCTCGGGTATGCCGGTGCCGCTGAAACTCTTTCCCGCCCAGGCGGCGAGCACGGCCCCGACGATCATCATCCAGGCGCCGCCGATCGCCGAACCCCAGTAGGTCCACAGGAAGGTGCGCCGGACCGTCACATTCGGCGGCAGGTAGCGCGAATAGTCGGAAACGTAGATGGCCCAACTGATCTGGTATCCGCCGACGACACCGAACTGCGCCAGGAACGGTGTCGCGTGGAAGGTGCCCACGTCGAAGGTGCCGGCCGGGTAGTGGATGAGGAAGAGCGCGACGGTGAAGATGCCGAAAATGACCAGCATCAGATAGGTGAGCACCTGCTCGGCCTTGTGGATGATGTCGTAGCCGACCAGCGCGACCAGGAAGGCGAGGACGGTCACGACGACGATCCACAGCTTGTCGGAGCCGTGTGCCGTCCGCTTGACGGCGTCGGCGGCCAGGATGGTGTTGAAGACGTTGAAGCCCGCGTACTGCACGTAGGCGAACAACCAGACCAGCAGGGCCCCGAGGTAACCGAACTGCGGCCGCGACTGGATCATCTGCGGCAGACCGAGCTGCGGCCCCTGCGCTGAGTGGAACGCCATGAACAGCGTCCCCACCAGGATGCCGAGCACGATGGCCACGACCGACCAGAAGAGCGTGCCGCCCGAGCTGATGCTGGTCAGCCCGACGGCGAGGGTGGCCAGCTGCGCGTTGGACATGAACCACAACGGCCCGAGGTGCCACAGCTTCCCGTGGCGTTCCTCGAGCGGGACGTAGTCGATCGACCGGACCTCGATGCCGGTGATCCCTGCTTGTTGGCTCAACTCGAAGGCTCCTTGGTTGACGAAAAGGTCGCCTTCCTCCGTGTCAGAGCTTCCCACCCCGGGTGGCGGGGCGGGAAGCCCTTTCGCGGTCGATTCTCAGCTCACCGTCGCAGCGCTCACCTCCAGCCGGTATGCGTTGGACGCGACGTGCCGCAGCCGGCCGACCGCCTGCGCATTGTGGCCCTCGGTCGCCCCGAGGATGATCGCCGCCAGCTCCTGTCCGATGGCATCGCGCTCGAATCCAAGTGCGGCCAAGGCGTTTTCGGTGTTGGTGTATTGCGCGTCACCGGGGCTGTCGCTCTTGATCGCGGTCGTCGACGCCTTGAGTGTGCGCATGGCGAAGGTACCGGTCGGCGCGACCAGCTGCTTGTATGCCGCCTCGGCGGCCGTCAGCTGGGAGCGGTGCGCCCGGGCGGCCGGCGGCAACGCCGAGTCGGCGATGATCGGCAGCACCGGCACGCCGTCGACCTGGTAGCGATCCCGCAGTCCGGTGAGCAGCAGCACGGTCGGCCGCATGTCGACCTGGTCGGTGAACGTGCCGTCGGTGCCGCGTGCCGAGATGCCGGGCCCGGCATACCCGGCCCAGATGTCCTGCATGTCCGGCCAGTAACTGCCGTGGTTCCAGGCGTATCCGGCGTTCGTCGTGTAGACGCACGGCTGACTGCAGTTGGCTGCGCCGCCGCCGACATACGAGTCCTCACCGGAGAAGGCGGTGAAGGTCGGTGTGCGTGACGGGTCGGCGCTGACGAAGTGCAGGATGTGCTCCTCGACCGGGTCGGCGATGTCGTACGCCACCGGTTGGTTCTCGCCGGTGTAGGGATCGGTGATGCGCAGCGCACCGAGGTCGCGCCCGAAGGTGCGCGCCACCGGCGAGCTGCGGTCCGGATCGCCGTTCAGCCAGATCGCCGGCGCCGGGTCGGAGTGGATGCCGAACGGCGTGGTGTTGCCGCGCTGGGTCGCGAGCAACCCCGGCAGGTTGACGTTGACCTCCGAGCGGGTCGCGTAGCTGCAGTAGTTCCCGTTCAGCCCAGTGCAGTTCGCCGGGGTGGGCGCACTGCCCGCGAAGTGGTCGCCCTCGTCGGTGGTGACGGTGAAGAGGGTGTTCTTGGCGGTCATGCCGTCCGTGGCGAGCCGCTTGAAGAACGTCGCGAACGCGGTGTTGTACGCCGCGAGCTGCTCCTCGTAGGTCTGCTGACCGGGGCCCATGTCACCGGTGTGCGCCGCGGTGTGGTCGCCGTGCACGTCGGAGATGTAGAGGTTCACCGCCTGTACGCCGTGCTCGAGCAGCTGCGCCGTGTAACCCAGCGAGTTGTTCGCGGTCTCGGAGTCGAAGCCGGGGAAGCCGGAGTTTCCCTTGCCGTCGGCGATGACCGAGCCGTCCGTGGCCTTGATCGGCCCGCCGGGGCTGACCTGCGGCTGGATCTGAGCGTTGCCGAAGAGTGCCTTGTAGCCGGCATACCCGCCCGGCTCGTCGGGCAGCACATCGTGCTGGCCGGAGGCACAGAGGGCAGCTCCCTTGGCGCAGTGCACGGCGAGTCCCACCATGTCGGCCTGCGCCTTGACCGGGTCGGCCTTGGCCTCGGCGGCCTGCGGCGAGTTTGCGCCGAAGACGGTCGTGACGTCGGTGCCGGTGTTCTCCAGGACGGTGTTGGGGCTGCCGACCTCACCGACGTTGCAGCCGGCCGCGGTGAACGGCACCCACGGGGCGGGCACGTTCACGCTCCGTGCGGGTGCGGGGGCGGTGCGGGACGGCAGGTAGTCGAGGTTGTAGCGGTTGGTCGTGGTGCCGCTGAACGTCGACAGTTTGTCGGTCCAGTAGGAGAAGGACGAGTAACCCGTGGGGTTGCCGCTCGCGTCATACAGGTCACCGCTGTTGGACTGGGTGATGGCGTTGCGGTCGGGATAGAGCCCGGTCGCGTTGGAGATCATGTTGGTGCCGGTGTGCACCAGGTCGTCATGCGTGTTGGTCAGCACGACGCCCTGACGCTTCAGGAAGTTCAGCAGCGCCGGCATCTGCTCCAGATCGCTCGGGACGTTCGGGTTGTCACGTGTGAGATGCACGTTGTCGAAATCGATCTGGACGACGTGCTTGATGCCGTTCGACAGGTGGCATCCGCTCACCGGCGAAGTGGCCGGCGAGGTTTCCGGCGCGGGGCCGGTGGCGAGAGCCGGCGCAGTGGATCCGATGCACAGCGCCGCTGCGGCGATGGCACCGCACAGGACGGTGCGTTGTTGTCGGGACAATTGAAGGCTCCTTTGTTGACGGAAAAGGCACCTTCCTCCGTCCTTCGAGCGTCCCACTGCCGAGCCGCGCGCGGGGCGAAAATCGCGAGCCAGATGTGCGCCGGCGTGACGCCGAGTTACCGGAGTCAAAAGCGAACGTTATGATAGCCGGGTGGCGCAGATCTTCGGCTTCCCGAACCCGGTGAACGAAAAGGCAGCTCGGTCCGTCGCTGCCGGCGTGGTGGTGCTCAGTGTGGTGGCCGCGATCACCGGCTGGTGGCTGGTGCTGGCGCTGCTCGCCTATGGCTTCGCCGCACGCGTGGCGACCGGGCCGAAGCTCAGCCCGCTCGGGCAGTTCGCGACTCGTGTCGTCGCACCTCGGCTCGGCACGCCGAAGCTCGTCCCGGGGCCGCCGAAGCGGTTCGCGCAGGCGATCGGCCTGGCCTTCTCCGGCGGGGCACTCGTCCTCAATCTTGTTGGGTTGCAGGGCGTCTCGTCCGTGCTGCTGGTGATCCTCGCTGTCTTCGCGACCCTGGAGAGCGTGTTCGGCTTCTGCGCCGGCTGCTTCGTCTTCGGGCAGCTGATGCGGGCCGGCGTCATCCCCGAGGACACCTGCGAGGCGTGCGGGGATATCAGCCTGCGTCAGCAGCTGCGCGCCTGAGCCACGGCGCACCCGGACCACCAGCGTCGGGCCGACAGCGTCCGGCCGACAGGTCACGCCTTCCGGAAGACCTGCCGCATCCGTCCCAGACCGGCTATCTCCGCCTCGACCACGTCGCCGTCCTGCAGGTAGGGCTTGGGATCCGGCTGACCCATCGCCACACCGCCCGGCGTGCCGGTGTTGATCACGTCTCCCGGGTAGAGCACCATCACCTGACTCAGGTAGTGCACCACCGTTGGCACGTCGAAGATCAACTGGTCGGTGTTGCTCACTTGCCGGTCAGCGCCGTTGACCTGCAACCGGATCGGAGCATTCGCCGGGTCGAACTCGTCGGGGGTGACGAGCCACGGTCCGAGCGGGTTGAACGCCTCGCAGCTCTTGCCCTTGTCCCACTGGCCGCCGCGCTCCAGCTGCAGCTCGCGCTCCGACACGTCGTTCGCCACCGCGTAACCGGCGATGTGTCCGGCGGCCTGATCCGGCGAGTCCAGGTAGCGCGCGGTCCGGCCGATGACGATCGCCAGCTCGACCTCGTAGTCGGTCTTGCTGCTGCCACGGGGGAGCGGTATGTCGTCGTTCGGTCCCACCACCGTCCACGGATCCTTCATGAACACAATGGGTTCGGCCGGAATGGGAGAGCCGGTCTCCGCCGCGTGGTCGCGGTAGTTGAGCCCGATGCAGACGACCTTCCCGGGTCGTGCGACCGGGGCGCCGATCCGGGTCCCGGCGAGGTCGACGACCGGCAAGCCGCCTGCTGCCACTGCTGCCGCAACGCGCGCCAGCGACTCGTCGTCGAGCGTCCGGTGGTCGTAGTCCGGCACGACCGACGACACGTCGACGACAGTGCCGTCGGCCGCGATGGCCGCTGGGCGTTCAGAGCCGGCAGCGCCGACACGTAGCAATCGCATGGGGGTCCGCTTTCGTCAGTCGGTGCCGTGGGCGAGCAGACGCCCGCGCGGCTGGTCGAAATCGACCTCGGTGCCCCGGACGAACGTGCGCCGGGCGACACCGGTCAGCCGCTTGCCGTCATACGCCGACACCGGGTTCTTGTGGTGCAGCTGCGTCGCATCGACGCTGAACTCCTCGTCGGGCGCGAAGACCACAAGGTCCGCGTCATACCCGGTGGCCAGCTTTCCCTTGTGCTGGAGGCCGATCCGGGCCGCGGGTCCGGCGGAGAGCCAGCCGGACACCTGGTCCAGACCGAGGCCGCGGCGCCGGGCCTCGGTCCAGACGGCGGCGAGCTCGAGCTGTACCGAGGCGATGCCGCCCCAGGCGGCGCCGAAGTCGCCGTGCTCCAGGTCCTTCAGCTCGACGGTGGAGGGGGAGTGGTCGGACGCCACGTAGTCGATCGTCCCGTCCGCCAGTGCTTCCCACAGCAGTTCGCGGTTGTCGGCTTCGCGGATCGGCGGGCAGCACTTGTATGCTGTGCCGCCGTTCGGCACGTCCTCGGCGAGCAGGGTCAGGTAGTGCGGGCAGGTCTCCGCCGTGATGTCCACACCGTCCTGCTTCGCAGCACGCAGCAGCGGAAGCGCGTCCGACGAGGACAGGTGCAGGACGTGGGTGCGCGCACCGGTGCGCCGTACGCGCTCGATCACCTGGGCGATCGCGAGGTTCTCCGCCTCCCGCGGGCGGGACGCGAGGAAGTCCGCGAAGCGCCCGCCGTGCGGCTCCGGCGCATTGGCAATGGTTTCGGCATCCTCAGCGTGGACGATCATCAGACCGTCGAACTCCGCCAGCGTCGTCAGGTATTCCTCCAGTGCTTCCGGTGTCAGCGGCGGATATTCGTCGACGCCCGAGTCGAGCAGGAAGCACTTGAACCCGAAGACACCGGCATCGTGCATGGCGCGCAGGTAGTCCCGGTTGCCCGGCACGGCTCCGCCCCAGAAGCCGACGTCGACGAAGGTCTGACCGGTGGCGACCAGCTGCTTGAACTCCAGTGCCTCCGGCGTCACGGTCGACGGGATCGAGTTGAGCGGCATGTCGATGATGGTGGTGACGCCGCCCGCCGCCGCTGCCTTCGTGGCGGTCCAGAACCCTTCCCAGTCGGTGCGTCCCGGCTCATTGACATGGACGTGGGCGTCGACCACGCCGGGAATCAGCGTCTCGTCGTCCGCGAGCTCGATGACCTCCGGCGCCTGCAGGTTGCTGCCGAGGCGCTCGACGGCGACGATGCGGCCGTCGCGGACGCCGATCTCGCACGCGATGACGCCCTCGGGTGTGACGGCGCGAGCCGCTCGCACGACGACGTCGAAGTCACCGGGTGTGGTGGAACGTGCCGGCTGCGCCGCAGACGGCCGTGGATCGCCGTGCGCCGTAAGGAAATCGGCGATCTGTCGCTGGACGACCTCGGGCCGGTTGACGTCGGCGAGTTCGACGGTGGTGTCGGTCATCGGACCTCCTCGATGGCGGGTTCGGGGCTTGCTGTGTGCAGGTTGGTGCGCGCCCAGGCGCCGATCGTCTCACCGACCGTGGAGAGCAACGGCGCGGCGTTCGCGATGCTGCGGGCGACGTCCGGCTCGAGCTCGGCAAGGGTCCAGACGGCGTCGATGCCGCCGGCCCGCGCCTCCTCGGGACTGAGCGAGCTGACGCCGCACACGGCGACGACCGCCGGGACGCCGCCCGCTCGCGCGATCCGGGCGACGCCCACGGGCGTCTTTCCGGACAGGCTCTGCCGGTCGAGGCTTCCTTCACCGGTGATCACCAGGTCTGCGCCCCGGACCCGGTCGGCCAGGCCGACCAGGTCGGCAACCAGCTCCAGGCCGGTCTGCGGGGTGGCGCCGAGCACCGCCAGTGCGGCGAAGCCGACACCGCCGGCCGCTCCGGCACCGGGCGCGTCGATCGCGTCCTGGAGGTCCCTGCCGAGAGCGGTGCCGAGCACCTCCGCGAAGGTGGCCAGGGCGGCGTCGAGCTGGGCGACCTGGGCCGGGTCGGCGCCCTTCTGCGGACCGAAGGTGTATGCCGCACCCGTGCTGCCGAGCAACGGGTTGTCGACGTCGAGCGCGACCACGATCTCGGTCTCGTCCAGCCGAACGTCCAGTCCGGACAGGTCGATCCGAGCCACGCCGGCGAGTGCCCCACCACCGTCGGGCACCTCGGCACCGGCCGCGTCGAGCAGCCTTCCGCCGAGCGCCGCGACGAGGCCGGCCCCGCCGTCGGTGCAGGCGCTGCCGCCCAGGCCGAGCACGATCCGCGAGCACCCGGCGTCCAGGGCCGCGCGGATGAGTTCGCCGGTGCCCCGGCTGGTCGCCCTCAGCGGCAGCAGTCCGTCCCGCGGGAGCAGGGCGATCCCGGACGCGGTCGCCAGCTCGACGACCGCTGTTCCGTCGCCGATGGCGATGGTTGCCTCGACCGGCGCGCCGTCCGGCCCGGTGACCGAACACCGCACCGCCGAGAAGCCGGCACGCAGCGCGGCGTCGACGGTGCCGTCACCACCGTCCGCCATCGGCACGAGATCGATGTCGGACGGGGTGACGGCGTCGAAGCCTGCTGCGATCGCTCGCGCGACACCGTCGGCTGACAGGGACCCCTTGAACTTGTCAGGGGCGATGACCACGCGCACGGCGTTCTCCGATCGTCAGGTGAGCCGGACTACCGATCAGCCGATCGGCAGGATGGCGGTGGGCGCGTCGCCGGCGGACTCCGCGACCTCTTCGAACTCGGTGACCGCGTCGATGCTGGCGCCCATGGAGATATTAGTGACGCGTTCGAGGATGACCTCGACCACGACAGGCACCTTCAGCTCCTCGGCCATCGCGCTCGCCTTGCGCAGCGCCGGCTCCAGGTCGTCCGGGTTGTGGACCCGAATCGCCTTGCAGCCCAACCCTTCGACCACCTTGAGGTGGTCGACGCCATACCCCTCGAGCTCCGGGGAGTTGATGTTCTCGAAGGCGAGCGACACGTAGTAGTCCATGTCGAACGCACGCTGCGACTGACGGATCAGTCCGAGGTAGGAGTTGTTCACCAGCACGTGGACGTAACCGATGTTGTGCTGCGCACCGACGGCCAGCTCCTCGATGAGGAACTGGAAGTCGTAGTCACCGGAGAGCGCGACAACCGGCTTGTCCGGTTCCGCGGTCGCCACGCCGAGGGCGGCAGGCAGGGTCCAGCCCAGCGGGCCGGCCTGCCCGCAGTTGATCCAGCGACGCGGGCCGAAGACGTGCAGCAGCTGGGCGCCGGCGATCTGCGACAGGCCGATCGTCGAGACGTAGACGGTGTCCCGGCTGAAAGCCGCGTTCATCGCCTCGTAGACGCGCTGCGGTTTGATCGGCACGTTGTCGAAGTGCGTCTTGCGCTGCAGGGTGGCCTTGCGCTGCTGGCAGTCCTTGGCCCACACGTCGTAGTCGGGAAGCGGACCGTCGGCCTTGCGACGCCGCGCCTCGGCGAGGAACGCGTCGAGGAACGCGCCGGCGTCGGACACCACACCGTAGTCGGGTGCGAAGACCCGGCCGATCTGCGTGGGCTCGATGTCGACGTGGACGAACTTCCGGCCCTTGGTGTAGACGTCGAGTGCGCCCGTGTGCCGGTTGGCCCACCGGTTGCCGACGCCGAGCACGAAGTCGGACGCCAACAGCGTCTCGTTGCCGTAGCGGTGCGCGGTCTGGATGCCGACCATGCCGGCGTGCAGCGGGTGGTCGTCCGGGATGATGCCCCAGCCCATCAGGGTGGGGATCACCGGTATGCCGAGCAGCTCGGCAGCTTCGACCAGCTTGTCGGGAGCATCCGCGTTGAGGACGCCACCGCCGGCGACGATCACCGGACGCTCGGCCGCCAGCAGCAGGTCGAAGACCTTGGCGACCTGCGCCTGCGTGGCCGCCGGGCGGACGACCGGCAACGGCTCGTAGGTCTCGATGTCGAAGTCGATCTCGGCCTGCTGGACGTCGATCGGCAGGTCGATCAGCACCGGACCCGGTCGGCCCTCGCGCATCAGCCAGAACGCCTTGGCGAAGGTGCCCGGCACCTGGGCCGCTTCCTTCACCGTGACGGCCCACTTGGTGACCGGTGCCGCGATGGACGCGATGTCGACGGCCTGGAAGTCTTCCTTGTCCAGCTTCGCGATGGGCGCCTGACCGGTGATCGCCAGGATCGGGATCGAATCGGCGGACGCCGAGTAGAGACCGGTGATCATGTCGGTGCCGGCCGGCCCTGAGGTGCCGAGGCAGACGCCGATGTTGCCGGGCGCCGCCCGGGTGAAGCCCTCGGCCATGTGCGAGGCCGCCTCGACGTGGCGGGCGAGCACGTGCTGCATGCCACCGTGCCGGCGCATCGCGGCGTAGAGCGGGTTGATCGCCGCACCGGGAAGGCCGAAAGTCTGTGTCGCGCCTTCCTTCTCCATGATCAGGACGGCTGCGTCCACTGCCTGCATGCGGGTCATTTCGCGTCACTTTCGTTCGTGTTGCTGCGGCCCGACAGCTGCTCGACCAGGAGCAGCAGCGCGGAGTGGTCGAGGCCGCCGTGGCCCAGGTTGCGGAGGTCCTGCACGAGCTGGGCGGTCTGGCTGCCGAGCGGGATCGCGACGCCGGCCGCACGGGCCGAGTCCAGGACGATGCCCATGTCCTTGTGGTGCAGGTCGATGCGGAAGCCGGGCTGGAACTCGCGCTTGATCATCGAGGCGGCCTTGCGGTCCAGGATCCGGTTGCCGGCGAGTCCGCCGGCGAGCACCTCGACGGCTGCCGTCGTGTCGACGTCATACGCCTCCAGGAAGACCAGCGCTTCCGCGACCAGCTCGATCGTGCCAGCCACGATCAGCTGGTTGGCGGCCTTGACCGTCTGACCGGAGCCACTCGGGCCGACGTGGACCACGGTGCTGCCGACGGTCTCCAGGACCGGGCGCACGGCCTCCAGGTCAGCGGCGTCGCCGCCGACCATGATCGACAGGTTGCCCTCGATCGCACCGGCCTCGCCACCGGACACCGGGCCGTCGAGCGGCTTCAGGCCGGCGGCCTTCGCATCTTCGGCGACCTCGCGGGCGACGTCGGGACGGATCGTCGAGCAGTCGACCCAGATCGCGCCCTTCTTGGCGGAGGCGATCAGGCCGGCCTCGTCTTCGGTGCCCCGCGCCACGGCGGCGACGTCGGGGGAGTCGGGCACCATCGTGATGATGACGTCCGCCTCACGCACCGCCTCGGCGATGGAGGACGCGCCCTTGCCGCCGGCGGCGACGAGCTTGTCGATCGGCCCCTGGCTGCGGTTGTAGCCGGTGACCTGGTAACCCGCCTTGACGAGGTTGGCCGCCATGGGCGCGCCCATGATGCCAAGGCCGATGACGGCGACTGAAGTGGTGTTGCTCATGAATGGCTCCTTGGAAGACGTATGGCGGTCAGGCAGTTTCGGCTGGGTGCCAGGCGAAGGGATCGCTGTCGCCGGCGAGGTATTCGAGCCCGATCGGCCCGTCGTAGCCGCCCTGCTGGGCGGCGACGATCCACTCCTGCAGCGGCAGCTCCCCGGTGCCCGGTGCCCCGCGGCCCGGTGCGTCGGCGATCTGGATGTGGCCGAAGTCCTTGGCGTGATTGGCGACGACCTTCGCGACATCGTCGCCGTTGACCACCAGGTGGTAGTAGTCGGCGAGCAGGCGGACGTTGTCGACGTCGAGGGAGTCGATGACGGCGAGCGCGTCGGCGGCCGTCTTCAACGGGTAGGCCTCGGCACCCGAGACCGGCTCGAGCAGGACGGTGCCGCCGATCTCGGCGACCGCCCGTGCGGCATACGTCAGGTTCTCGCGTGCGGTGGCCGCTTCGACCTCCGCGTCACGGCCGTCGGCGTGCAGCCCGTAGAGCGCGTTGAAGTGCTTGCAGCCCAGCCGCTTGCCGATCTCCACCACGACCGCGACGTTGGCGCGGAACTCGTCCTGGCGCTCCGGGTTGTTGACCACACCGCGCTCGCCGGCGGGCATGTCTCCCGCGAAGAAGTTCAGGCCGGTCAGCTGGACATCGGCATCCTCGACGGCGGCGACGAATTCGTCGACCTCCGCGGCGGAGGGGGTTGCATTCTGCGGCCAGGGCCACCAGAACTCGACGGCATCGAAGCCGGCGGCACGTGCGGCGGCCGGCCGCTGCAGGATGGGCAGGTCGGTCAGCAGGATGGAGGCGTTGACGGTGTAGCGGGTCATCCGGGTCAGTCCCTCGGTCGTTGAAGTCCGAATCGCAAAGTTTCGAATCGTGGAATCTAAATGTTGTATGGCGAAAGTCTGCCAAGATAGGACCGCTCCCGTCAAGGGGGTCCACGGACCGGCACGACACGGGACCGGAGGGCCGCGGATGCGGCATACTTCGACGGAAATCCAGCGGGGTGGGCGCGCCGCCCGCCAGATCGGAGAACTCTCATGACCCACACCAGCCCCGGTTACTCGGTGACTCTTCGCGTCGGGCTCACCCCCGGCCAGCGCACTGCGACCGACCTCGCGTCGGCGGTCGCGGCGACCGGGGCCTCGGTCACCGCACTGGACGTCACCGAGTCGACCCCCCAGGGTCTGGTCGTGGACGTGACCTGTGACACGGCCGACGAGGACCACGCCGCCCGGATCCGCGAATCACTCGTCTCTGCAGGCGGATACGACGTCCGCAAGGTCAGCGACCGCACCTTCCTGATGCATCTGGGCGGCAAGCTGTCGGTCGAACCGAAGGTCGAGTTGCGGACCCGCGACGACCTGTCCCGTGCCTACACCCCGGGTGTTGCCCGCGTGTGCCTCGCTATCGCCGCCAACAAGGACGACGCGCGCCGGCTGACCGTCAAGCGCAACACCGTCGCGGTGGTGACCGACGGCACCGCCGTGCTGGGCCTCGGCGACATCGGGCCGGAGGCCGCGCTGCCGGTCATGGAGGGCAAGGCGGCGCTGTTCAAGCAGTTCGCGAACGTCGACGCCTGGCCGGTCTGCCTGGACACCAAGGACACCGAGGAGATCATCTCCATCGTCAAGGCGCTCGCGCCGGTCTACGGCGGGGTCAACCTGGAGGACATCGCGGCGCCGCGCTGCTTCGAGATCGAGCGCCGGCTGCGCGACGAGCTGGACATCCCGGTCTTCCACGACGACCAGCACGGCACCGCCATCGTGGTGCTCGCCGCGCTGATCAACGCGTTACGTGTGGTGGACAAGAAGATCGAGGACGTGCGCATCGTCGTCTCCGGCGTCGGCGCCGCCGGGCACGCCATCATCCAGCTGCTGACCGCGCAGGGCGCCTCGGACATCGTCGCGGCCGGACGCTCCGGTGCCATCCACTCCGGCGTGAGCTACGACGACGAACACCGGCAGTGGATCGCGCAGAACACCAATCCCCGTGGAGTCAGCGGCTCGCTGGCGGAAGTGCTGGCCGACGCCGACGTCTTCATCGGCGTGTCGGGCCCGAACATCCTGGGCGAGAAGGACATCGCCCGGATGGCCGACGACGCGATCGTCTTCGCGCTGGCCAATCCGGACCCTGAGGTGCCGGCGGCCGAAGCCGCCAAGCACGCTGCCGTCGTCGCCACCGGCCGCAGCGACTTCCCGAATCAGATCAACAACGTGCTGGCCTTCCCGGGATTGTTCCGGGGTCTGCTCGACGCGGCAGCCAACGAGATCAGCACCGAACTGCTCGTGGCGGCGGCTCGGGCGATCGCGGACTCGGTGTCAGCGGGCGAGCTCAACGCCAGCTACATCGTGCCGAGCGTCTTCGACCCGCACGTCGCGCCGGCCGTCGCCGAGGCGGTGCGTCGCACCGTCGAGCAGCAGCGCGCCTGACGTAGCCCGTCAGCGGGACAGCAGGTCGGCCACGGCTCGCGCGGTCGGCAGGCTGTCGCCGAAGGTCCAGATGACCCGGCGAGCGCCGTCCAGCTCCTCGTCGCCCTGGGCGTAGCCCATGACCACGAGGAGCGCGTCCGGGTTGGCGTGCAACGCCTTTCGCCGCTGCTCGTCCTCGACGGGATCGTGCCCGGGCGAGCCGGCAACGACGACATCCGCCACCGGCAGGTCGGTGCGTGGCGAGCCGCCGTCCGCATCCGCGTGTCCTTCGACGGCATCGGGCAGCAGGAAAGCGGAGGTCAGCGTCGACCCCGGTGCCCGGTCCAGGATCGCCTGCACCGTCGTCGTGGGCAGCGCGCCCGCCGCGACGTTGCGCCGGCGCCGCACGTCGAGGATCCGCAGCGGACCGGCCGGCACGGAGATCGGGCCGCGGTGGGCCAGCGCGCGCCGGGCGACAACGGCGTCGGCCGCCTTGTCGGCCGGCTCGTGAGCAGCCGGCCGGCTGCGCCGCCACCGGCGCAGCTCGCCGACGCGCCGAGCCGCGTCCTCGAGCCGCTCGATCGGCAGTCGGCCGTCGCGCACCGCAGCGAGGACGGCGGCGTGTGCCTCGGCGAACACCCGCTCGTCCTTGTCCGGGCTGTCCGCCCCGAGCACGGGGTTGCCCAGACCGAGCAGGTCGGCTCCGGCAAGAAGTGCCCGGACGCAGCCCTCGCCCAGTCCGATGCTGTCGGTGATCGCGCCCATGTCGAGCGCATCGGTCATGATCACGCCGTCGAAGCCGAGGTCGTCGCGCAGCACCGACAAGGCGGCCGCGCTGATCGTCGCCGGCCGCAGCGGGTCGATGGCCCGAACGATCACGTGTGCCGTCATGACCGCTCTGACGCCGGCTGCGACGACGGCCGCGAACGGGGCGAGTTCGCGGGCCCGGAGCTCATCGAGCGAGGCGTCGACACGCGGCAGTCCGACGTGGGAGTCGACCGCGGTGTCGCCGTGGCCGGGAAAGTGCTTCGCGGTCGCGGCGACGCCGGTGCGCTGCACGCCCTCGGCATACGCGACCGCATGCCTGGACACCAATTCCGTGGTGGCACCGAAGGATCGCACGCCGATCACGGGATTGCGCGGGTTGCTGTTGACGTCGACGACCGGGGCGAGGTCGATGTCGATGCCCGACTCGCGGAGGTCGGCACCGATCGCCATACCGACCGCACGCGTCGCATCGACGTCATCCGCCCGACCGAGCATCGCTGCGCCGACGTGCGGCGAACCGGCGCGCACACCGAGCCGGCTCACGATGCCGCCCTCCTCGTCGGTCGCGATGAGCACCTCGCCGAGATCGTGCAACCGGTCGGACAGGCCGCGCGTGGTCCGCACGTCCCCGATGTTGTGTCGGAAGTAGACGACGCCGCCGAGCCCCCGCTCGATCGCCGTCTCCAGCCAGCGCGGCGGTGCCTGAAGTCCCGCGAAGCCCGGCTGGAGCACCGCATGGATCAGCCGGTCAACGGTGGGGTCGGCACTCATGTGACGGCGCTCATTTCACGGCTCCCGACACGGGGCCGGCAGCCGGACGCCGCTGGGCGAGCACGAAGACGATCACGACCGGCAGCGTAACCACCGTGGAGGCCGCCATGAGGCCTCCGCAGTCGTTCACGTGCGCGACGGGATCACGAGTCGGGCCTTCCGCCGTCGTGCGAAACCCGCTTCGATGAGCGGATGATCAGCATCGATCCGGCATCCGCGGTGCCGCCCTATCAGCAGATCTGCGACGACATCGTGGCGCGGATCGAGACCGGCGAGCTGACTGTCGGGACGCGGTTGCCGTCGGTGCGTGGCCTCGCCGCCGAGCTGGGCATCGCGCCGGGCACGGTCGCGAAGGCATACACCGAGTTGGAGGCTGCGGGGGTCGTGGAGGCGAAGGGCCGGGCCGGCACCCAGGTCGCCGCCGGGAGGGACGCCACCAGACAGCTCGCCGCGGCTGCCGCGGCCGACTTCGCGACGCGTGTCCATCGGCTCGGCCTGGATGCCGATGAACTCGTGCGCATGGTGCGCGCAGCACTGGACAACGCCTGACGGCAAAGAGATTCGGGGTGTGTGTGACATCACCCCGGGATGATTGGCAACGCCGGTCGGCCGGCAGTAAAATTTCGGTAGCGAAATGTTCGTTATCGAAAAATCTGCCAAGGAGACCTCAGCATGACCTCGCTCGCCCGCGCCATCCGCAACCACCGTGAGTCCGCTCGCAGTCGGCGGGCACTGCTGCAGGCGATCGACAACGCGTCGACGCAGAGCGCGCGCGACGACCTGGTCATGGCGATGCAGCGCGCCCACTCCGGCCGCTGAATCGGATTGCGGCTCACTTCAATTCGCTGGAGCTGAGCTGGAGCAGACGTCGGGCCACGACGAGCAGCTGGATCTGCTGGGTGCCCTCGAAGATGTCCAGGATCTTGGCGTCGCGCGCCCACTTCTCCAGTAGCTCGGTCTCGGCGTAACCGGCTGCCCCGCACAGCGCTACACAGTCCAGCGCGACCTCCACGCAGGTGCGCCCGGCTTTCGCCTTCGCCATCGACGCCTGCATCGAGTTGGGCTTGCCGTTGTCAGCCATCCACGCGGCGCGCAGGGTCAGCAGGTATGCCGCCTCGTACTCCGCCTCCAGCTGCAGCATCCGGGCGCCGGCATACGACTGGGCATTTGCCGGCGCACTCGGATCTGCCGTGACGCCAGCCTTTTTCAGCAGTTCGGTGGCGAGGTCGAGGCTCGCGCGCGTCAGGCCGACGGCCATGGCGGCCACCAGTGGCCGGGTGTTGTCGAAGGTCTGCATCGCGCCACCGAAGCCGCTCTCGGTGCGGATCTCGGGATCGCCGAGCAAGTCCTCCGCCGGCACCCGGCAGTTGTCAAGGGTGAACGCCGCCGTGTCGGACGCGCGGATACCCAGCTTGTGTTCCAGCCGGACCAGCCGCAGGCCCGGGTTGTCGCGCCGCACCACGAAGGACTTGATCGCCTGCTTCCCGAGCGACCGGTCCAGGGTTGCCCAGACCACGACGAGTTCGGCGCGCTCGCCGCTGGTGACGAAGATCTTCTCGCCGTTCAGGACGTAGTGGTCTCCGTCCTTCACCGCGGTGGTCCGGATGGCGCCCGAGTCGGAGCCGGTGTCGGGCTCGGTGATCGCCATGGCGGCCCACTTCGTGCCGTAGCGGGCCCTCTGCTCGTCGTTGGCGACGGCCGCGATGGCAGCGTTGCCGAGACCCTGACGGGGGAGTGAGAGCGTCAGACCCACATCGCCGCGGCAGGTCTGCATGATCGACAGCACCGAGGACAGATTGGAGCCGTTGACGTTGCCGCCCGGCTGTTTCGGCCCGCGCGAACCGGCGCCGACGCCGGCCGGCTCGGTGGACCCGCCGCTCGTCGTCCGCGCACCCGCACCTTGCCCGGCGCCGGAGTCCGAGAAGCCGTCGATGACGGCGGACATCAGATCCAGTTCGTGCGGGTAGTCGTGCTCAGCCAGGTCGTACTTGCGACTGATCGGCCGGAACACCTCGTCGGCGAGACCGGCCGCCTGCCTGACCAGCGGCACGAACTTCCTCGGAACCTCGAGATCGATCATGATGCGTCATCCTTTGTTGCAGAGGGATCTTCGGTATGGCGAGCAACGCCGACTCAGAGCATGAGCACGCCCTCCATCAGGCCGGCGCCTCGGAGGTCGCGATACCACCGTTCGTTGTCGAACTCCTTGACGAAGCCGTGGCCACCGAGCAGTTGCACACCGTCCGAACCGATCCGGGCACAGTGCTTCTCGGTGAGCACACGGGCATGGGCGATCTGCTCGGTCGCGTCGAGTCCGCGGTCCAGGCGAGAAGCGGCTCGCCATACGACCAGCCGGAGGCCGTCCAGTTCGATGGCGATGTCGGCGACCGTGAAGGCGACGGCCTGCCGATGGGCGATCGGCTCGCCGAAGGCCGTGCGTTCCTTCGTGTAGATCGTGACCTGGTCGAGCACCGCCTGCGCGGTACCTACCGCGGCGGCCGCCCACGCCAGCCGAGCACGCGCGACGGCGTCGGTGTGGTCGGCGGTGCTGCCGAGCAGATTGGCGACCGGCACGCGCACCTGGTCGAGGTGCAGCGTGCCGGTGTGCGCCGCCCGGATGCCCATGGCGGGGTCGTCCGACACGGTCACTCCGTCGGTCCCGGATGGCACGATGACCAGCCGCGGCTCGTCGTCGACCAGGGCGGAGGCGATGAAGAGATCGGCGTCCGCGGCGCCCGGGACGAGCGCCTTGCGGCCTTCGAGCACGACCGTGTCACCGTCGCGACGTCCTGTCGTGCGCGGCGCTGCCGGATCGAAGAGGGGCTGCGGTTCCATCAGCGCCAGCGCCCCGGTCGCGGGATGCTCGTCGTCGGTGAACGCCGGCAAGTAGGTCTCCTGATGTGCCGAGTCGCCGTAGTTGACAAGGCAGTTCGCGACTGCGGCGGGCGCCATGACCGCCACGGTCAGGCCCATGTCACCACGGGCGAGCTCCTCCAGGACGAGGGCGCTCGTCACGGCGGACGCCTCCTCGGCGACGCCGCCGAGCTCCGGGGGGACGCCGAGCAGCGCCATGCCCATCTGGGCCGCCTGCTCGCGCAGCTCCGGAGGAGCTTGTCGGTCGGCGTCGGCCTGCGATCCGGCGGGACGCAGCACCTCGTCGGCGAGCTCGCGGGCCGCGTCGCGGATCATCTGCTGATCGTCGGTCGGGGTCAGGTCGAACTGGGCCCGCGGCCGGGCCGGCTTGCTGCGGGTCGGCGCGCCGGAGCCGGGGCGGGCACTGAACACCCGGCTCGCGGTGACCTGCGCCTTGAAGCCCTGTCGTGCTCCCCGGTAGAGGACCTTCTCGGCCCTCGCGCGCAGCGCGGGATTCTTCATCGCGTCCAGGCCGCCGGCGCGGGTGATGAGCCGCATGCCCAGCGACTGGCTACGTTCGGCGAGACTCGGCTTGGCGTGCGGATCGCTCATGGTGCCCCTCCAGGACGTGACGGCACGGTGCGGTGAGCCGTGCTCCGGCAGTGTTCTTGTAACTTACGGTACCGGAAACAAAGCGGAACAGTGCGGACGCGCCGCAAACCCCGACGTCAGTGCAGCAGATCCTCGACCGACAGGCCGCGGATCGACGCGTCCAGCACAGTTGCGGTGTGCGCCATGGGAATCGGTCTGCCGAGTCGGTCCAGCGCGGTCGCGATCTGCATCAGGCAGCCGGGATTGGCCGTCACGATGAGGTCGGCGCCGGTCGCCAGAATGTTGCGTGCCTTCGCCTCCCCGAGCTCGGCAGCGGTCTCCGGATGGAGGATGTTGTAGACCCCGGCCGACCCGCAGCAGATCGCGGCGTCGGCGATCTCGACGAGTTCGACGCCCGGGATCTCCCGGAGCAGCTGGCGCGGCTGCGAGCGCACACCTTGCGCGTGACCGAGGTGACAGGCGTCGTGATAGGCGATCTTCAACGGGAGGGGATGGCGCTCGGCGACGGTGCCCAACTCGGCCAGGACCTCGCTCAGGTCCCGCACCGTGCTGGCGAACATAGTCGCGGATTCGCTTGTCGCTGCGTCATTCTCGCCCGCGAAGAGCTCGCCGTAGTCCTTCATCGCACTGCCACAGCCCGCCGCGTTGGTGACGACCGCGTCCACCGCCGTGCCGGCGTCGAACGTCGTGATCGTCGACCGGGCGAAGCGCTGTGCCTCCGGCTCGCGGCCGGAGTGGCTGCTCAGGGCGCCGCAGCAGCCCTGGTGCGGAGGTATGACGACCCGGCATCCCTCGGCAGCGAGCACGCGCGCGGTCGCGGCGTTGACCTCCGAGAAGAACACGTCCTGCACGCAGCCGGTGAGCATCGCGACGACCGCCCGCTGTCCGCCTGCCGCCGGTAGCTCCACAGGGAGCTTCTCCGGTGTGCCGAGCGGCGGGGTGAGGCGTTCCATCGCGGCCAGCCCGGGGAGGAAACGGTCGAGCAGGCGGGTGCGCCGCAACGCACGGTCCAGGCCCAGCCGCTGCGAGACCCGGAGTGGTCCCCGCAGCTTGTGCAGCCGGTCCGGGTAGGGGAACAGGCTGAAGATCGTTGCCCGAAGCGCTTTTTCGGACTTCGAGCGCTCGTGGCGCCGCTCCACCTGGGCCCGGGTCTGCTCGATCAGCCGGTCGTACTGCACGCCGCTCGGGCAGGCGGTCACACACGCCATACAGCCCAGGCACGCATCGAAGTGCTCGACCATCTGGTCGGTCATCGGGCTGCCCTCGAGGCCGGCCTGCATCAAATGGATGCGGCCGCGCGGTGAGTCCATCTCCTCGCCCCACAGCTGGTAGGTCGGGCAGGTCGGCAGGCAGAAGCCGCAGTGCACGCAGTCGGCGATCAGCTCCTGCGACGGAGGGTGGTGGGTGTCGAAAGCGCCTGGCATCAGATGTCTCCCACGAATCGGCCGGGCGCGAGCAGCCGCCCCGGATCGAACTCCCGCTTCAGTCGCTGCATCACCGACAGCCCGTTGACCGGACCCCACACGTCCACCGAGCGGCGGATCTCGAGGGGTGCGGTGAGCACTACCACCGCACCGCCGTGCTGGGCGGCCAGCGGGCGGAGAATGCGCAACAGCTCACTGAGGTCACTCGCCGTGGTCGGGTCCGGGACAGCGGCATAGAGCACTCCTGTGCCGGCAGCGCCGCGCACGTGCAGGCCGAGTTCGTTTGCGCGAGCCGCGAGTTCGGCGACGGCGCCGAGGCTGCAGCTGAGCTTCAGGCAGGTGTCGGAAGCGTCCGTGGCAGCCGGCAGCTGCCACGGCCAGTCGAGGTCGTCGTGGACCGATGAGGGCGTCCCGAACTCGCCGCGGGCTGCGTCGACGCGGTCCCGCACACCGTCGGCGGTGCCTTCCAGGAGGATCGCGACGGTCGCGCAACCGCCCGGCGGCCAGTCGACTTCGAGCGCGGAAGGCGCCAGCTGTGAGTGGCACAGCCGCGCCAGCAGCGGCTCGAGGGCGTCCGGCTCGACGCCGGCCGACACCCAGGCGGCGCGTGCCGGGACCGGGTGCAGCCGGAAGGTCGCCTCGGTGATGACCGCCAGGGTGCCGAACGAGCCGACCATCAATTTGCCGAGGTCGTAGCCGGCGACGTTCTTGACCACCTTGCCACCGGAGTGTGCGACGGTGCCGTCCGAGAGCACGACGGTCGCTCCGATCAGCAGGTCACGTGCGGTGCCGGTATGCAGCCGTCGGGGACCGCTGGTGTTGGTGGCGATCACCCCGCCGACGGTGCTGCCCGGCACCGGCTCGTCGATGCCGAGGCGTTGCGCGCTGTCGCGCAGGGCGTCCTGCAACGAGGCGAGCGGCATACCGGCCTCGACGCGGACGATGAGGTCACCCGGCTGGTGTTCGAGCAGCCGGTCGCAGGCGCTGAGGTCGAGCACCAGCTCGGGCGCGACACCGGCAGCGCCGAAGGTCAGCTTGGTGCCGTGCCCACGCACGACGGTGACCGCTCCGGCCGCATGGGCCGCCCGCATGGTCGCCGCGACCTGCTCGGTGCCGGCCGGCCGGGCGACGGACGCCGGG
This sequence comes from Flexivirga sp. YIM B11880, assembly GCF_058148645.1. NCBI lineage: Bacteria > Bacillati > Actinomycetota > Actinomycetes > Micrococcales > Dermacoccaceae > Flexivirga > Flexivirga sp. YIM B11880. The sequence continues at coordinate 52,644 of NZ_JBMAMH010000013.1, read as the reverse complement.
GTATTGCCGTCGACCGCGTCGTCGGCCGTACCGCGCCGCGCATCGACGCCCAGCTCCTGCAGTGCCGAGATCAGGTCCATCGGCTCAGAAGACCTCGCCGAGGCCCGCGGTCTGCACGGGGTGCGCGGCAGTGCGTTTGCCGGGCACCTCGCCGCACAGGCGCGGAGTGGGAAACACCTTGCCCGGATTGGAGATTCCCGTCGGGTCGAAGGCACAGCGCACCCGTTGCATCGTGTCGAGGTCCTCCGCGGTGAACATCTTGGGCATGTGCTTGGCCTTGTCGGCGCCGACGCCGTGCTCGCCGGTGATCGAGCCGCCGTGCGCCAGGCACAGGTCGAGTATGGCGCCGGACGTCTCCTCCGCCGCGTCGGCCTGGCCGGGCACCCGCTCGTCGAACAGTACGAGGGGATGCAGGTTGCCGTCGCCCGCGTGGAACACGTTGGCGACGCGTACCCCCCGCTCCTGCGCGAGCGCCGTCATGGACCGCAGCACCTCCGGCAGTGCGGTGCGTGGGATGACTCCGTCCTGCACGATGTAGTCCGGGCTGATCCGGCCGACCGCCGCGAACGCCGACTTGCGCCCGCGCCAGATCGCTTGGCGTTCCTCGTCGTTCGCCGCGACACGGATCTCGAACGCGCCGGCCTCGCGGCAGTGTGCCTCTGCCGCGGCCAACTCCACCGCCACCTCGTGCGACGGACCGTCCAGCTCGACCACGAGCACCGCTCCCGCGCCCGCCGGGTAGTTGCAGGCGACTGCGGCCTCGGCGGCCTCGATGGCCAGGGCGTCCATCATCTCGATTGCCGCAGGCACGATGCCGGCGCCGATGATCGCCGAGACCGCGGCGCCGGCGGAGTCGGTGTCCGCGAAGCCGGCGAGGAAGGTCTCCACCGCTGCAGCAGTCCGCGTCAGCCGGACGGTGACCCGTGTCGCGATGCCGAGCGTGCCCTCGGACCCGACGAAGGCGCCGAGCACGTCATACCCGGGAGCGTCCGGCGCGACGGTGCCGAGCGTGGTCTGTTCGCCGTCGGGCAGCACGACGTCGGCCGCGAGGACGTGCGTCGTGGTGAAGCCGTATTTGAGGCAGTGCGCTCCGCCGGAGTTCTCCGCGACGTTGCCGCCGATGCTGCACACCTGCTGGCTGGAGGGATCCGGGGCGAAGTAGTAGCCCTCCGGGCGGGTGCGTGCCGAGACGTCGAGGTTGACGACGCCGGGATCGACGACGGCGCGCTGGTCGCGCGCGGAAACCTCTCGGATGGTTCGAAATCCGCTCATCACGATGAGCACGCCGTCGGCGTGGGGGAGTGCACCGCCGGACAGACCGGTGCCCGATCCGCGGGCGACGAAAGGGACGCCGTGCGCGGCGCAGGCGCGTACGGCCGTCTGTACGTCGTGCGCGTCCCGGGCGAGGACGACCAGCGCCGGGGCGACCCGGTAGTGGAGCAGGCCGTCACAGTCGTAGGTGGCCAGCTCGGTCGGGTCGTCGATCAGGGCCCCGGACGCCAGCACCGATCGCAGCTGATCGGTGACAGCTGCGATCGGTGCCTCGGCCCGCGTCATCGGCTCAGGGCATGCGCTCGTAGGCCGGGAGGGTGAGGAAGTCGGCGTAGTCGTCGGCGACCGCGACCTCCAGGAAGGTGGCCTTCGCGTCGTCGTAGTCGCTCGGCTCACCGGGCAGGCCGGCGATGACATCGTCGACGAGCTTCAGCACCATGTCCTTCGTGACGGTCTCACCGGTGTCGGCGAGCACGACGTCGTTCTGGATCTGCTGCCAGATCTGTGAGCGGCTGATCTCGGCGGTGGCGGCGTCCTCCATCAGGTTGTAGATGCCGACCGCGCCCCGGCCCTCCAGCCAGGACTTGAGGTATTGCAACGCGACGTCGATGTTGCTGCGCAGGCCCTCGGAGGTCACCTCGCCCGGCGTCGACTTCACGTCGAGGAGCTGTGCCGCCTTGACGTCGGCCGGGGGCACCGTGCCGATCTGGTTGGGCTGGTCGCCGAGCACCTGGGTGAAGACGTCCTTGCAGGTGTCAACCATCGCCGGATGGGCGACCCAGGAGCCGTCGAAGCCGTCGCCCGCCTCGCGAGACTTGTCGGCGGTGACCTTCTCGTAGGCCGCCTTGTTGACCGACTCGTCCTTGCTGGGGATGAACGCCGCCATACCGCCGATCGCCGAGGCGCCGCGGCGGTGGCAGGTGTTGACGAGCAGCTGCGTGTAGGCGCGCATCATCGGGACCGTCATCGTCACCGAGTTGCGGTCGGGCACAATGTAATCCGCACCCCGGGTGCGGTAGGTCTTGATCACCGAGAAGAGGTAGTCCCAGCGGCCGGCGTTGAGGCCGGAGGAGTGGTCACGCAGCTCGTAGAGGATCTCCTCCATCTCGAAGGCCGCCGGCAGGGTCTCGATCAGGCAGGTCGCGCGGATGGTGCCCTGCGGGATGCCGAGCCGGTCCTGCGCCAGCTTGAACGCGTCGTTCCACAGCCGCGCTTCCTTGTGGCTCTCCATCTTCGGCAGATAGAAGTAGGGACCCTTGCCGCGGTCCAGCTGCTTCTGGGCACAGGCGACGAAGTAGAGCGCGAAGTCGACCAGGGAGCCCGACGTCTCCTCGCCGTCCACCAGGATGTGCTTCTCCGGAAGGTGCCAGCCGCGCGGGCGCAGGATGATCGTGGGCTGCTGCTCCGGCGGAACCGGCTTGTACTCCTTGCCCTCCGGGCTGGTGAACTCCAGTGTGCCGTCGAGCGCGTCCTTGAGGTTGAGCGGTCCTTCGACGACGTTCTCCCACAGCGGGGTGTTGGCGTCCTCCTGGTCGGCGAGCCAGGCCTTCGCGCCGGAGTTGAGGGCGTTGATCGTCATCTTCCGGTCGGTAGGCCCGGTCATCTCCACCCGGCGGTCCTCCAGGCCCGGGGCGAGCGGGGCGACCTTCCAGGACGGGTCCTCGCGGATGTCGCGGGTCTCCTCGAGGAAGTCCAGGTCCTTGCCGGCGGACACCTCGGCGATGCGTTGCTTGCGAGCTTCGAGCGCCTCCAGCCGCCGTGCGTTGAGCGCACGGTGCAGCTCGGCGATGAGTTCCAGGGCGGGCGAGCTGAGGATCTCGTCATAGCGCGGTTTGATCGGACCCGTGACTGTCACGCCGGTCGGAAGTTCGGCGATGGTCGAGTCGGGCATTGGTGCAACCTCCACGTGGGTGTGAAATTTTCGTATGGCGGAATCTCTGGCTCGCTGAGCGGAATCATACAGGTTGCCACTCCCCACGATCATTTCTGCCCACGCGTCGATTTCGCAAGAGATCCGGGCGGGCTGACGGGCCCGGGTGCGTGAGACCCGTCACCCCCGGCCGGTTCTACTCGCGAGTAACGGGCGGGGAGGGGAACCCTGGGACGGTGACCGAGATGTCGACCGCCGCGCGCCCCGCTGCTTCCGGCGATCATCTGCCCGACCGGCGTCTCCGGCTCGCCCTGTTCGCGCTGGCGCTCGGCGGGTTCGCGATCGGCACCACCGAGTTCGTCACGATGGGTCTGCTGCCGCAGATCGCCGACGGCGTGGGCATCAGCATCCCGACCGCCGGGCACGTCGTCTCGGCATACGCGCTCGGCGTCGTCGTGGGTGCCCCGCTGGTCGCGACGATCGCCGCGAAGCGCCCGCGCAAGGCGGTGCTGCTCGCCCTGATGGCGGCGTTCGCCGTCGGCAACCTGGCCTCGGCGCTCTCGCCCAACTATCCGGTGCTCGTCCTGGCGCGCTTCGTCAGCGGGCTGCCGCACGGCGCGTTCTTCGGCATCGGGTCCGTCGTCGCCGCGTCGCTCGTGCCGCGGCACCGCCGCACGGCGGCCGTCGCCATGATGCTCGCGGGCCTCACCGTGGCCAATGTGGTGGGCGTGCCGCTCGCGACGCTGCTCGGCCAGCACCTCGGCCGGCAGTGGCCTTACGTCTTCGTCGCCGTGGTCGCGCTCGTCACGGCCGCCGCGGTGCTGGTCTGGGTGCCGGCTCAGCCGGCCGACACCACCTCGTCGGCCCGCTCCGAACTGAGCGCGCTGCGCCGGCCGCAGGTGTGGCTGACGCTCGGCGTCGGCACGGTCGGTTTCGGGGGCATGTTCGCCACGTTCTCTTACATCACCCCGACGATGACGCATCTCGCCGGTTTCGCCGATGCGGCCGTTCCGCTGATCCTCGTCGTGTACGGCCTGGGTATGACGGCCGGCACGATGCTTTCCGGACGCGTGGCGGCATACGGCATGCTCCGCGGGATGGTGGCCTCGCTCGTCGCGATCGCCATACTTCTCGCGGTGTTCGGCGAGCTCGCACACCTGAAGGCGACCGCGGTGCTCGGCGTGTTCCTGCTCGGCATGCTGCCGTCGGTGCTGGTGCCGCTGCTGCAGACCCGGCTGATGGACGTCGCGCGGGAGGGCCAGTCGCTGGCGGCCGCGCTGAACCACTCGACGCTCAACATCGCCAACGCGCTCGGCGCCTGGCTGGGCGGGGTCGTCCTGTCGCACGGCCTGGGCTATGAGTGGCCCAGCCGGGTCGGCGCCGTGCTGGCGGTCGGCGGCATCGGCATCGCCGGCCTCAGTGCGCTGGTCGCCCGGCGCGCGCAGGCGACCGGGCGCTGAACTCGCCGGTTCGAATCGGCTCCGCCCGCATGGGAGACTGGAGCCAGTCACCCCGATCCCGCAATCCCCTGAGGTAAGCGACGTTGTCACCCATGGCCCGTCAGGCGCTGCCGCCCGCCGCCACCCCGCCGGACCTGATCCGCAACTTCTGCATCATCGCGCACATCGACCACGGCAAGTCGACGCTGGCCGACCGGATGCTGCAGATCACCGGCGTCGTCGACGAGCGCGCCATGCGTGCGCAGTACCTCGACCGCATGGACATCGAGCGGGAGCGCGGCATCACGATCAAGAGCCAGGCGGTGCGGATGCCGTGGGCGGTCGAGGACACGACCTACTGCCTCAACATGATCGACACCCCCGGGCACGTCGACTTCACCTATGAGGTGTCGCGCTCGCTCGCCGCGTGTGAGGGCGCCGTCCTGCTCGTCGACGCCGCCCAGGGCATCGAGGCGCAGACGCTGGCGAACCTCTATCTGGCGATGGAGAACGACCTCACCATCATCCCGGTGCTCAACAAGATCGACCTGCCGGCCGCGCAGCCGGAGAAGTATGCCGAGGAGCTCGCCGGACTGATCGGGTGCGACCCGGGCGACGTGTTGCAGGTGTCCGGCAAGACCGGCGTCGGTGTCGAGGCGCTGCTGGACCAGATCGTGGGCCAGTTCCCGGCGCCGACCGGCGACGCCGACGCGCCGGCCCGCGCGATGATCTTCGACTCCGTCTACGACACCTACCGCGGCGTCGTGACCTACGTGCGGGTCGTCGACGGGGCGCTGCACCCGCGCGAGCGCATCCAGATGATGTCGACCGGAGCACACCACGAGCTGCTCGAGATCGGCGTGATCTCACCGGAGCCGGTGCCCGCGGGCGGTCTGGGCGTCGGCGAGGTCGGCTACCTCATCACCGGTGTGAAGGACGTGCGGCAGTCGCGGGTCGGTGACACCGTCACCTCCGCGCGCGGCGGTGCGACCGAGCCGCTCGGGGGCTATCGCGACCCGAAACCGATGGTCTTCTCCGGGCTCTATCCGATCGACGGCTCGGACTATCCGGTCCTGCGCGACGCGCTCGACAAGCTGAAGCTCAACGACGCGGCCCTGGTCTACGAGCCCGAGACCTCCGCGGCGCTCGGGTTCGGCTTCCGCGTCGGCTTCCTCGGCATGCTCCACCTGGAGATCGTCCGCGAACGGCTGGAGCGGGAGTTCGACCTTGACCTGATCTCGACGCTGCCGAGCGTGGTCTACGAGGTCACCCTGGACGACGGGCGCACGGTCACCGTGACCAACCCCAGCGAGTTCCCGGAGGGCAAGGTCGCCACGATCACCGAGCCGGTGGTGCGCGGCACGATCCTCGCGCCGAGCGAGTTCATCGGCGCGATCATGGAGCTGTGCCAGTCGCGGCGCGGGACGCTGCGCGGCATGGACTACCTCTCGCCCGAGCGGGTGGAGATGCGCTACACCCTGCCGCTCGCCGAGATCGTCTTCGACTTCTTCGACGCGCTGAAGTCGAAGACGCGCGGATATGCCTCTCTGGACTACGAACCCGACGGCGAGCAGGACGCGGACCTGGTCAAGGTGGACGTCCTGCTGCAGGGCGACAAGGTCGACGCGTTCTCCACGATCGTGCACCGCGAGAAGGCCTATTCGTATGGCGTGATGATGGCGACCAAGCTCAAGGAGCTGATCCCGCGCCAGCAGTTCGAGGTGCCGATCCAGGCCGCGATCGGCACCCGGGTGATCGCCCGGGAGACGATCCGCGCCATCCGCAAGGACGTGCTCGCCAAGTGCTACGGCGGTGACATCAGCCGCAAGCGCAAGCTGCTGGAGAAGCAGAAGGAAGGCAAGAAGCGGATGAAGATGGTCGGCTCCGTCGAGGTCCCGCAGGAGGCGTTCATCGCGGCGCTCTCCCAGGACTCCGGCGCCGAGAAGGCGAAGAAGTAAGTGCCGCAAGCCGATTCACCGCATCTGGCCAGGACGCGGTCGTTCACCCGTCGCAGCGGCCGGATGGCGGAACGACACCACCGCGCGCTCGCGGAGCACGGCCCGGCATACCTGCTCGACGTGCCGCTGGTCGGCGAGGGCACGACTGTCGAGCCGTCCTACCGGCTCGATGTCGCTGCCGCCTTCGGCCGCTGCGCGCCGCTCGTGGTCGAGATCGGTTCCGGCGGCGGCGACTGCGTGGTGCATGCCGCGCAGCAGCACCCGGACCGGAATTTCCTCGCGATCGAGGTCTGGGTTCCCGGTGTGGCCCAGACGATCGCCAAGTGCGTGCACGAGGGCGTCGACAACGTGCGGCTCATCTGTGCCGACGCGGCACAGGCGCTGCCCACCATGCTGGGTCGGGAGAGCGTGCGCGAGGTCTGGACGTTCTTCCCCGACCCCTGGCCGAAGAAGAAGCATCACAAGCGCCGCCTCGTGCAGCCGGAGTTCGCCGACAAGATCGCGGGTCTGCTGGAACCGCAGGGTAATTGGCGGCTCGCCACCGACTGGGCGGACTATGCCTGGCAGATCAGGGACGTCGTCGAGGGTTGCGCGGGACTCACGAACCCGTTTGCCGGTCGGCTGGCCGACGCGGGTGACGTCGACGTCGACCCGCGTGGTGACCACGGCGGGTTCGCGCCGCGGTTCGAGGGCCGGGTGCAGACGCGGTTCGAGCGCAAGGGCCTCGCGGTCGGCCGGATCGTGCGGGACGTCGTCGGCACGGCGCAGGCCGCCGGTCGTACTGACCAGTAACATCGGCCGGTATGACGTCCACGTACCGCCTCTATCAGCGACTCACCGCCCGGCCCCTCGGCCGGCAGCTCTTCGGTCTCGGCTTCATGTGGCGTGCACCGTATTTCGCGACCGTGCAGCCGCAGATCCGGCAGATGGCGCCCAATCGCGGCGTGGTGCGGATCCGCAACTGGCGTGGCGTCCAGAACCACCTGGGCACCATCCATGCGATCGCCGTGGCCAACGGGATGGAGGCCGCGATGGGCTTGCTCGCCGAGGCGACGGTGAAACCGGGAACCAGATGGATTCCCAAGGGGATTCAGCTCGACTATCTCGCCAAGGTGCCGACGGCGGTCGACTGCGTGGCGGAGACGGATCCGGCCGACTGGGAACAGCCGACGCCGCACGAGGTGCGCGTGCGTGTCACCGGCCGGCTGGCCGACGGCATGGAGGTCGTGCGCGGCGTCATACCGCTGTGGGTGACCGAGGCGAAGTCCTGACCGTTCTCACCGAAAGGCTCAGCAACTGCCGAGAGGCCCAGAAACACGCCGGTTCTGCGGCCGCTGGTTCTGAGCCTTTCGAGACTTACTGAGCCTTTCGGCAATCAGTCTCGAGTCGCAATGGCCACCAGGTCGGCGGCGACACCCCGTAGCCGGCGAGGGCCGGTCCACACCGCGCGTAGGTCACGGCGGATGTCGAGGGTGGTGGGCACCTCCCGCAGGGTCCGCACGGCGAGTGCCTCCGTCACGGCGAGGCGGCTGAGCACCGCGGGTGCGGTGCCGGAGGCGACGCTGACCCGGACGGCGGCGTTGCTCGCCAGTTCGAGTGCCGGCTGCGCCGGTCCGCCGAGGGCCTCCTCGAGTGCGACGCGGGTGCCCGAGCCGGCCTCCCGGGTGACGAGCGGGGTGTGCCGGAGTTCTTCGGCGGTGACCGGGTGCCGACGGTGACCCCACGGATGGTCGCGCGGCACCACCAGCACCATCTCGTCGTGCGCCACCACCAGATGGTTGACGCCGCGCGGCGGGCGCGGTCCCTCGATGAAACCCAGGTTGCAGCGGCCCTCGTGCAGGTCGTCGAGCACGTCATGGGTGTTGTGGACATGGACCTCGACGCGCAGGCCCTCGTGCATCGATCGCAGCGCGCCCAGCCAGGCCGGCAGCAGGTGCTCGGCGACGGTCTGGCTGGCCGCGACGACGATCTTCTCGCTGGTGCCCGACGCGAGCGTCCGTGCGCCCTCGACGAGTTCGTGCGCTGCAGCGATCACGGCGCGTGCCCAGTCGACGACCAGGAGCCCTGAGTCGGTCAGCGTCGAACCGTGGGTGGAGCGGTGCAGCAGAGTGATGCCGAGATGGCGCTCGAGCCGGGAGATGGAGCGGCTGGCGTTGGGCTGCGCCATGCCGGCAGCGCGGGCGCCGGCCGACAGGCTCCCGTGGTCCGCCACCGCGACGAGCAGTTCCAGGGCGCTGAGGTCCGGCCAGGTCGTGGGCATGTTCGGAGGATATATCGGCATGGTGAACTGACGGCTACCGCATGGCACCGGATCGTTCGACGCTGTAGGCATGGCGATTTCGGCGAACAGTTCGGTACCGCACCGGTCGAGTGAGCAGGGCCGCGCGGCGGCTGAGCCGGCTGCAGCCCGGGGAGCGTCCTCCCGCACGAGCGGCCTCAGCTATCTGCCGGGTCTCGCCGTCGCGATCGTGATCGCCGGTGTCGCAACGGCTCTGGGGCACTACCTGCCCGTGGTCGGGGGACCGGTCTTCGGCATCGTGCTCGGGATCGTCGCCGGCGCGTCGGTCCCTGCTCTGCGCCGCGATCGTCTGGCGCCGGGGGTGGGCTTCGCCGGCACGACGGTCCTGCAGTTGTCGATCGTGGTGCTGGGCACCGGGTTGTCCCTCGCGAAGGTGGTCCAGGTCGGCGGTGGGTCGCTGCCGGTGATGCTCGGCACCTTCGCGGTCGCGATCGGCGGGGCGTTCCTGTTGGGTCGGCTGCTCGGCATCAACGCCGAGCTGGCCACTCTGATCGGGGTCGGCACAGGCATCTGCGGCGCGTCGGCGATCGCGGCGACCACTGCCGTCATACGGCCGAAGCAGTCGAACGTCGCCTATGCGATCGGGACCATCTTCACCTTCAACATCCTTGCGGTGCTGTTGTTTCCTCCCCTCGGGCACCTGTTGGGTATGACGGGCCACTCGTTCGGGTTGTGGAGCGGCACGGCCGTCAACGACACGTCCTCGGTGGTGGCCGCGGCATACAGTTTCGGCGACGGGGCAGGTCCGTACGCGATCGTCGTGAAGCTGACGCGTTCGTTGCTGATCATCCCGATCGTGATCTTCCTGGCCATGCTGACTGCTCGCCGTGACGCGGCCAAGCAGGGCGAGCAGGTGCGGATCCCCTGGCGGAAGGTGGTGCCGGCGTTCCTCATCGGCTTCCTGGCCGCCGCGGCGCTCAACTCGGTGGGGGTCATCCCGGTCGCGTGGCACGGCGGCCTGACGTTCCTCGGCACGTTCCTCATCACCGTCGCGCTGTCGGCCATCGGCCTCGGGCTGCGGCTGGGTCAGTTGCGCCAGGCCGGACACCGGCCGCTCGTGCTCGGGGCGCTGCTGTGGATCTGCGTCGGGACCGCCAGTCTGGGTCTGCAGGCGCTCACCGGCACTCTCTGAGCCCGGTTCTCAGGACCGCATGCGGATCTCGTTCAACGACCGGGTGATCCGCGCATGCGTGCCCTCGTCGACGGCGACGCCTGCCGCGCGAAGGTTCATGCAGATCGCGCCCACGGTGCCGTCGGAGACCACGCTGACCGGTCCGGTCCAGTCGTTGTCCCGCAGCGACTCGGTGACCCGGCACCGCAGCTGGTCCTGGTGGAAGAGCACGCTGCCACCGACGACGAGCGGCGCGGCCGGGTCCGCGGACCACAGGGCGAGGACGGTGTCGGCGAGTCCCTCGGCCGCGTCGTCCACGATCTGCCAGGCCACCGGATCGGTGTCTTCGAGGTCGAAGACCAGCGGGGCGAAACGTGCGATGCCCGGCGTCGGGATGGCGTAGAGGATCGACACCAGTTGGTCCAGCAGCAGATCCTTGTCGGTCGCCCGGTCGCCCACAACTCCTGCGGCCGCCAGCAGCGCGTCGGTCAGCGCGGTGCGGGGGCCGCGTCGGTCGAGGTCCGCGGTCACGGCGCGCACGATGCGGCGCGCGATCCAATAGCCCGAGCCGACATCGCCGAGGAGCCAGCCCCGGCCGTCGCTGCGGGCGCCGGTGATGCCGTTCTGCACGACGATGGCGGCGGCGCCGGTGCCGGAGACGAGCGCGGTCCCGTCCAGTGCCGGGGTGCCCGCGAAGAACATGGCCTCCAGGTCGCTCCCGAGCCGCAGCGGCACCGGCACTCCGAGGTCGCGCAGGCCGAGATCGACGCCCGCCATACCGACGACCGAGCCGGCCATGGCGGCGAGCGCGTGGCCGACCTCAGCGGGTTGTGCGCCGGCGCTTCGAAGTGCCTCCGCGGCCGTCGAACGCATCGTCGCGGCAACGGCTTCCACGCCCGACGCCGTCGGGTTGCCGCCGCGGCCCACGGCGTAGCCGCGGCAGGAGCCGGTCGCGTCGTGCACGACGGCGCGGGTCGAGGTGCCGCCGGCGTCGATGGTGAGGAAGAGCGTCATGGGTCATTCATACCGGTCGGCCGGGAAGGGCGACGGATCGGCCACTTACCATGGGGCGGTGCCCTCAGCCCTTCCCGACGGTGAACCCGTCCCCGTCAACGGTGCGCTGCCGGCCACGGCACTGACCGGTCTGCCGGAGCGCGAGCTGGGCATCTATCTGCACGTGCCGTTCTGCCGAGTCCGTTGCGGTTACTGCGACTTCAACACCTACACGGCAACGGAGCTCGGTGGTCACGGTGCCGGCATCGCGACGTACGCGGACGCCGCGCTCGCCGAACTCGACCTGGCGCGGAGAGTGCTCGGGGCGTCGGCGCCGGCCGTCAGCACCATTTTCGTGGGCGGCGGGACGCCGACCATGCTCCCCGTGACCGATCTCGGTCGGATGGTGTCGGGCGTCGCCGACCGCTTCGGCCTGCAGCCCGGCGCGGAGATCACGACCGAGGCCAATCCGGACACGGTCGACGATGCCGTCGCCGAGACCCTCGCCGCGAGTGGCTTCACCCGCGTCAGCCTGGGCATGCAGTCGGCGGCGCCGCACGTGCTCCGGACCCTGGAGCGCACGCACGACCCGGCGAGCGTGGCCCGCGCCGTGCGGGCGGTGCAGGCAGCCGGCTTGCAGGTGAGCGTCGATCTGATCTACGGCACGCCCGGGGAGAGCGTCGACGACTGGCAGCGCAGCATCGATGCCGCGCTCGCATTGGAACCCGATCACGTCAGCGCCTATGCGCTCGTCGTCGAGGACGGCACCAAACTCGCCGCGCAGGTGCGGCGCGGTGCGGTCACCATGCCGGACGACGACGACGAGGCGGCAAAATACGAACGAGCCGAATCTGCCTTCTCGATAGCGGGTTTCGAGTGGTACGAGATCAGCAATTGGGCACGCCGCCCGGACGCTCGGTGCCGGCACAACGAGCTCTACTGGCGCGGCGACAACTGGTGGGGCATCGGTCCCGGAGCACACAGCCACATCGGTGGCGTGCGCTGGTGGAACGTCAAACACCCTGCGCCGTATGCCGATCGGGTGATGGCGGGTAGGTCGCCGGGCGCCGGCCGAGAGATCCTCACCCCGGACCAGGCGTATGACGAGCAGGTCCTGCTCGGCATCCGGTTGACCGAGGGCCTGCCGCTGAACGAGCTGCAGGAGGCCGGCAGGGCCGCCGTCGCCGGCCTCGTCGCCGACGGGCTGCTCGAGGGCACCGCTGCGATTCGGCAGGACCGCCCGGCCGCCCGGCTCACCCTGCCCGGCCGGCTGCTCGCCGACACCGTGGTGCACCGCCTGCTCGGCTGGTGACGGATCAGACCCGCAGGTCCAGGCCGAAGTCGTGGCAGCGCACGCTGTGCGTGAGCGCGCCGACCGAGATCGCGTCCGCACCGGCGCGCGCCAGGTCCTGGACGGTCTCCTCGGTCACCCCGCCCGACACCTCGGCGACGAGTGGTGCCGGGTGCCGCCGGATGCGGGAGACGCAGGTCGCCACCTGCCACGCCTCCATGTTGTCCAGCAGTACCGCGTGCACGACCGGCGTTTGACCGGCGGCGACGCGAGCGGCGTCGAAGGCCAGCAGGGTGTCGAGCTGCTCCGTGGTGTCGACCTCGACCTCGACGCGCACGAGGTGCCCGGAGCTGCTCGCGAGACGCTCGAGCACCGCCACGAGGCCACCGCCCAAACCGATGTGGTTGTCCTTGACCAGGATCGCGTCATACAGGCCGAAGCGGTGGTTGGTGCCGCCGCCGTCGAGGACCGCCTGCTTCTCCAGTTCACGGAGTCCGGGCGTTGTCTTGCGGGTGTCGACGATGCGGGCTTTGGTGCCATCGACGAGATCGACGAAAACACTGGTCCGGGAAGCGATTCCGGTGAGATGACCGAGCAGGTTGAGGGCGGTGCGCTCGGCGCAGAGGATCGAGCGGGCCCCGCCACGGACCGTTGCCAGGAGGTCACCCGGCGCGATCTTGTCTCCCGCGGCCTTCGCCCAGTCGACCTCGAGCGCGGGATCGACGGCGGCGAACGCTGCGGTGGCCGCGTCGACGCCGGAGAGCACGCCCGTTTCCCGGCTGACGATGTATGCCGCCCCGGCCGCCTCCTCGGGCACGGTGAGCCGGGAGGTGAGGTCGCCACCGAGGCCGAGATCCTCCTCGAGGGCGGTCCGGACGACACGGTCGAGGCTTGGGGAGATCATGCGGGGTCGCCGCGAAGTATTCGGGGGAGCGAAGTGGAGGAGAAACTTCGGGGGGTGCTGGTCATGCGTGAAGTCCTTGGGTGGCAACGGAATCAGTGCGCCGGTGGGCACCGACGCTGACGGGATGGGCGAGCGCCGAGCGGGCGATCAGCCACGCCACGAACGCTACGCCGTTGCCGGCGTGTGGCTCGAGCGCGTCTATCGCGGCCTGCAGGGTCGGTCCGTCGCGCAGCACTCCGCAGGCGGAGCCCAGCAGTTCGCGGACCTGCTGCACCGGGATCGGCTGTGCGTCGTCTCTCGGCCGCAGGGTGGCTGGGTCCGGGTCGGCGATGCCGGTGTGCCACCCGCCCGTCCAGCAGGCGGCATCCCGTGCGGCAGCCCGACCGGTGACGACGGCTTCGAGCAGCGAGTTGGATGCCAGCCGGTTCGCTCCGTGCAGACCGGTGCGGGAGACCTCGCCGATCGCCCAGAGGCCGGGCACCGAGGTGCGGCTGCGCGGATCGACGGTGATGCCACCCATCGAGTAGTGCAGGGCGGGCCGCACAGGCAGCAGGTCGGTGGCGAGGTCGAGCCCGGAAGCCGATGTCAGCTCCGTGACAGCCGGGAAACGCCTTGCCACGTCCGGGATTCCCCTGGCATCGAGCCGCACACTGCGGCCGTGGGTGAGTTGCTCCCACACGGCGGCGGCGACGACGTCGCGAGGTTGCAGTTCGTCGGTGAAGCGCTCGCCGTCGGCGAGCAGGACCGCACCGGCACCGCGCAGTGCTTCGGTGAGCAAAGGCATCGGATCGCGCGGGACGTCCAGGCCGGTGGGATGGAACTGGACCAGGTGCAGGTCGTCAGTTCGTGCACCAGCACGCGCGGCCAGTGCTACGCCCTGCCCGAGGGCGGTGCGGGGGTTGGTGGTGTGCGGCCACAGCCCGCCGAGTCCACCGGTTCCGAGCACCACCCGGTCGGTCTCGATGGTCTCCTCGGTGCCGTCCGCGCGCCGGACGACGACGCCGCGCACTCCACCCGCTTGGTTGGTGAGCAGCGTTGTGACGGAGTGGTTCTCGCGAAGCTCGACGTCAGGTGTGCGCAGCACGGCCGCGGCCATGGACGCCGTGATCGCCGCTCCGCTGTGATCACCGGCGTGCGCGACCCGCGGCCGGCTGTGACCGCCCTCCAGTGCCAGATCCAGCGCACCTTCGGGGTCGCGGTCGAACGGCACCTCGAGCTCGGTCAGCAGCCGCACGACGTCGGGCGCCTCACCGGTGATGCGGTCGATGACCGATCGGCGACCGACGAAAGCCCCTGCCCGCCAGGTGTCTTCGGCGTGCAGCGCGGTCGAGTCGTCGGGGGAGATCGCTGCCGCGATGCCGCCCTGCGCCCACATGCTCGCAGCGCCCTCGGTGAGGGTGCCCGCGGTGACGAGCACGCACGGCTCGGTCGCGGCCCAGGCGCAGGTGAGGCCGGCGAGACCGGATCCGACGACGACGATCGGCTTCGCGCTCATCAGCGGATCTCGAGCATCCGGGAGATGGCGCGGCGGGCGGGCGCCGCGACGGCCGGGTCGACGTCGATCTCCGGTCCGCCGGTTTCCAGCGCCTTTCGTATGGCGCCCAACGTGTTTCGCTTCATGTGCGGGCACAGGTTGCACGGTCGCACGAACTCCAGGTCCGGGTGCTGCGCGGCGATGTTGTCGCTCATCGAACACTCGGTGATGAGCGCGACACTGACGGGTTGCTCCGTCTCGACATACCGCTGCATGTCCGCGGTCGAGCCGGCGAAGTCGGCTTCCGCCACCACCTCGGGCGGACACTCGGGATGCGCGAGCACGGTGACACCCGGGTGCCCCTGGCGGATCTGGACGATGTCCAGCGGCGTGAATCGCTCGTGCACCTCGCAGGCGCCGGGGTGGGTGACGACCTCGACACCGGTGAGCGCGGAGATGTTCCGCGCGAGGTACTGGTCGGGGATCATGATCACCTTGTCGACGCCGAGGGAGGTGATGATCTTGACCGCGTTGCCCGACGTGCAGCAGATGTCGCTGGCGGCCTTCACCGCCGCCGAGGTGTTGACGTAGGTCACGACCGGGGCGCCGGGGTGCTGCGCGCGCAGCGCCGCAATGTCTTGGGGGGTAATGCTTTCCGCAAGCGAGCAGCCGGATCGCAAGTCCGGCAGCAGCACCCGCTTGCTCGGGTTGAGCAGCTTGGCGGTCTCGGCCATGAAGTGGACGCCGGCGAGCACGATCGTCTCGGCGTCGACCTGCTGTGCCTCGCGGGCGAGTGCCAGCGAGTCGCCCTTGATGTCGGCGACGCCGTGGAACACCTCCGGAGTCATGTAGTTGTGCGCCAGGATCACGGCGTCCTGTTCTCGCTTCAGTCGCTGGATGGCCTCGATGTCCTCGGCATACACCGCCCACTCGATCTCGGGGATGACGTGCCGGACGGCGTCGTATGCCGCGGCGTGGTCGTAGGGCTGCAACTCGGTGATGCTCACCATCGACTCCTCAACTGAAATGCTCACGATGAGTAAATGCTGACCCTGAGCATAACATCCGTGTGCCGTGCTCTGGTCAGAGGTGGAACTTCGCGTCCCGAAGGGCCGAGGGTCAGTGGGTCGGGACGGGTCTGGGGCCGGTTTACCGCGGGGCGCGTGCCAGGGGCAGCTTGGTGCCGACCTGGGCGCGTTCCTCCCGCACCGAGCCGCGGAAGCGGTAGAGCCGGGCCGGCCGGCCGCCGGTCTCGTGCGACACCTCGCCGGTGGGTTCGACGAGTTCGTGCTGCACCTCGACCGAGCGCCGGAAGTTCTGCTTGTGCACGTGCTGGCCGGCGATCGCCTCCACTGTCTCTTGCAGGGCGAGCAGGGTGAACGTCTCCGGCATCAACTCGAAGACCACCGGGCGGTACTGCAGCTTGGCCCGGATCCGGGAGAGTCCGGTTGCCAGGATGCGGCGGTGGTCGTGCACCATCGGTCCGGCGGTGAGCGCGGAAATCCTTCCTGCCCTCGGGGATTCGGCGACGAGCCCGGCTTCCCAGAGCAGCTCGTAGCGCTGCAGCGAGAATTCCGGGTGCCACGGCCGGCCGTCATACCCGAAGAGGAAGCGGCACCGGTCGAGCCGCTCCTCGGAGGTGTCCGACCACCGACGCAGGGCCCGTTCGATCTCCTCGCCCAACCGGTCGGGTCCGGCATCGGTCAGGTGCCGGCGGTCCTCCCACGGCAGGAGGTCGTACAGCGGCGACCAATCGGTCGGGCGGACGCTGCCGGCGATGGACGCGCGCGTCAGGCCGAGGTACGAGATGGACACCATGCGGTGGTCGACGCTGGACCGGCTCAGGTCGGCGAAGGTGTAGAGCTGCTCGACATACCCGAGGTCGAATCCGCTCCGTTCCCGAGCGAATTCGCGCACCGCAGCCTGCAAGGACTCCTCGTCCGCCCGCAATGGACCGGCGGGCAGCGCGGGCGGCTCCCCGCCCGCGAGCACCCACGGGCGGCCACCGTCGACGGCCAGTACGACGGCGACCAACTCCGCTTCGAGCTGCAGGCCTTTTGTCGCGCCTCTTACCTCGGCTCCGGTCCTCGCTGCGCTGCGATCCTCGCCTCGGTCGGCGCTCACGCCTTTTGTCGCGCCTCTTCCCTCGGCTCCGGTCCTCGCTGCGCTGCGATCCTCGCCTCGGTCGGCGCTCACGAAGTCGCCGTCACGAAATCGATCAATTCCTCCACCCGGCCGAGCAGCTCCGGTTGCAGGTCGGTGTAGCTGCGCACGGTCCCGAGGATCCGCTTCCAGCCGGCGGCGACGTCGGCCTGCGTCTCGTGCGGCCAGCCGAGCGCTGCGAGGATCCCGTGCTTCCACGACGTTCCACGCGGTATGACGGGCCACTTCTCCCATCCCAGCCGCTCGGGACGGACGGACTGCCACACGTCCACGTAGGGATGACCGAGCACCAGCACGTCCTGCCGTGCCTCCGGGATCGCCAGAGCGTCCGCGACGATGCGGGCTTCCTTGGTGCCGGGCACCAGGTGGTCGACGAGGACGCCCATCCGGCGGCCGGGCGACGGCGCGAAGTCGCGGATGACGTCCCGGAGGTCGTCGACCCCGTGCAGCGGCTCCACCACGACGCCCTCGACCCGCAGGTCGGCGCCCCAGACCTTCTCCACCAGCTCGGCGTCGTGCTTGCCCTCCACGAAGATGCGGGACCCGCGGGCGACGCGCGCCGGCGCGTCGGCAACGGCCCGCGACCCGCTCGCCGTGCGCGTCGCGGCGTCCCGGGCCGCTTGCAGCGCGGCGCGGTCCGCCGTGGGCACCGGCGGCACCAGCTCGACCGGCGCGCCGTCGATCAGGAAGCCCGGGCCCATCGGAAAACCGCGGGTACGACCGTGCCGGTCCTCGAGGTGCACGACGCGCATGCCGCCCGCCTTCTCCACGGACACGACGGCCCCGCACCAGCCGGTCTGGACCTCCTCGACGACCAGGCCGGTGTCGGCCGGGACCTGCCGGGAGCGACCGCGTGGCGGGGTACGCCAATCACCGGAGAGCACGTCCGCGCCATATCTGTCCGTCACGGACCCGAAGACTAGCCGGGGTCCGCCGCGAAGTATCGGAGGAGCGAGGCGGGCTGGCCGGTCGTGGATTCGGCTGCATCGGGGGAGGCAAGTAGACTTGGCACTCGGGAGTGTTGAGTGCCAAGCACGACAGAGCGGACGAGGAGGTTGGGAATGGCCGCGAGTGACGAGCGCAAGCTGCAGGTGTTGCGGGCGATCGTGCAGGACTACGTGTCGACCTCCGAGCCGGTCGGCTCCAAGGCACTGCTCGAGCGGCATCAGCTCGGCGTCAGTGCGGCCACGGTGCGCAATGACATGGCCGCACTGGAGGAGGAGGGCTTGATCGCCGCTCCGCACACCTCCGCCGGGCGGATCCCCACCGACGCGGGCTATCGGCTGTATGTCGACAAGCTGAGCCAGATCAAGCCGCTGTCCCGGGCCGAACGCAACGCGATCGAGGCCTTTCTCGTGCGGTCCGTGGATCTGGACGACGTGCTGTCTCGCACGGTGCGGCTGCTGTCGTCGTTGACCGGTCAGGCCGCGGTCGTGCAGTACCCGTCGCTCAACACCGCGACCGTCCGCCATGTCGAACTCGTGCCGCGAGCGGCCGACCGGCTCACCCTGGTGGTCATCCTGTCCAGCGGCCAGGTCGAGCAGCGGGTCATCGAGTTGGGCCGGTCGCTGACCGAGACCCAGGTCGACGAGCTGATCAACGACCTGCGGACGGGACTCAACGAGCGAAGTGTCGGCCTGCGCCGCTCGCCCGCGTCCAACGCCTTGCTGCGCTGGTCGACCGAGCTCGCGGCGACCGCCGATGACGCCCGGCCGGTGGTGATCGACGCCGTCGCGTCGGTGCTCGCCGAGGAGCGCGAGGACCGGGTCCTGCTCGGCGGCACCGCCAATCTGGTCCGGTCCAGGGGCGATTTCGCACTGTCCCTCGGTCCGTTGCTCGATGCGCTGGAGGAGCACATGGTGCTGCTGCGGTTGCTGAGCCATGAGGTCGGCGAGGCCGCCACCGACGGTGTCGCAGTCCGCATCGGCACCGAGAACGCCATCAGCGGACTGACCGCCACGTCGGTCGTGACCACGCCATACGACTCCGGCAGTTTGGCCAGCCTGGGCGTGCTGGGACCGACCCGGATGGACTACCCCTCCACCATGGCGGCGGTGCGTGCCGTGGCACGCTACGTCGCCGACATCATCGACAACTGACCTCGCTGGCAGCTCAGAAGGAGCTTCGTGAACGACTACTACGGCGACCTCGGCGTCGCGCAGAACGCGAGCCCGGAAGAGATCAAGCGCGCCTACCGGAAGCTGGCGCGCAAGCTCCATCCGGACGTCAATCCGTCGGAGGAGGCGGCCGAGCAGTTCAAGAAGATCGCCCAGGCGTATGACGTGCTGGGCGACGCCGAGAAGCGCCGCGCCTATGACATGGGCAGCGACCCCTACGCGACAGCGGGCGGTGGTGCGGGCTACGGCCAGGGCTTCTCGTTCTCGGACATCATGGACGCGTTCTTCGGCGGCGCCGGTGGCCCTCAGGCGGGTCCGCGTTCCCGGAAGCAGCGCGGCCAGGACGCGCTCATCGGGGTGGAGATCGACCTGTCCACAGCGGTTTTCGGTGGGGCCGAGGAGCTCACCTTCGACACGGCCGTCACCTGCTCGGTGTGCCATGGCGAGGGCGCGCGTCCCGGCACCGGCAAGCACACCTGCCCCATCTGCCACGGCAGCGGGCAGGTGCAGGAGGTGCAGCGGTCGTTCCTCGGCCAGGTGATGACCACTCGTCCGTGCCAGGCGTGCCGCGGCTACGGCGAGGTCATCGACGACCCGTGTTTCAACTGTTCGGGGGAGGGCCGCATCCGCGACCGCCGCACGATCACCGTCAAGGTGCCGGCCGGCGTCGACACCGGCACGCGGATCCAGTTGACCGGCGAGGGCGAGGTCGGTCCCGGCGGTGGTCCGGCCGGCGATCTGTATGTCGAGGTGCGGGTGCGCAAGCACTCGACCTTCGAGCGCCGCGGCGACGATCTGCACTGCTCGGTGGAGCTGCCGATGACCGCCGCCGCACTGGGCACCTCGTTGCCGCTGGAGACCTTCGACGGGGAGCGCGACGTGGAGATCCCGCAGGGGACCCAGCCGGGTGACGTCCTCACGCTCCGCGGACTCGGCGTCACCCATCTGCGCACCCAGGCCCGGGGCGACCTGCTGGTGCACGCCAACGTGCGGGTGCCCACCAAGCTGGACCCCCAGCAGGAGGAGTTGCTGCGGCAGCTGGCCAAGGAGCGCGGCGAGGAGCGTCCGGAGGCACGGTTCGGACGGGTCGAGAAGGGCCTGTTCGGCAAGCTGCGCGACGCCTTCCAGGCCAAGTAGCCCCCGGTCGTGACGTCTCGGCTGTTCTTCGCCGCCCCGCACGGGCTGGACGGTCGCGGACCGGGCGACACCGTCGCGGTGACCGGCGACGAAGCGCGTCACGCGGTCGTCGTGAGCCGGCTCGGCGTCGGCGAGCTGGTGCAGGTGGCCGACGGTTCCGGCCGCGTCGTCGAAGGCGAGATCGTCTCGGCGGCACGCGACGAGATGGTGGTGCGGATCGCGACCATGAGCCGATCCGATGACCCGGCGACGCGGTTCGTGCTCATGCAGGCGCTCGCCAAGGGTGGTCGGGACGAGCAGGCCGTCGAGGCCGCGACGGAGCTCGGGGTGGACGCCGTCATCCCGTGGCAGGCCGATCGCAGCATCGTGCAGTGGCGCGGCGACAAGGCGGCCAAGGCGGCCCGCAAGTGGGAGTCGCTGGTGCTGGCCGCGAGCAAACAGTCGCGGCGTGCGACGGTTCCGACCGTCGAGCCGATGGTCACCGGCCGTGCTGCGGCCAGCCGGTTGCGGGGCGCTGACGCGGTGCTCGTGCTGCACGAGGACGCGGAGCTCCCGATCGGCGAATTCGACGTTCCCCCAGGCGAAGTCCTGGTCCTCGTCGGTCCCGAGGGTGGCATCTCGCCCGAGGAGCTGGGCGCCTTTCAGGATGCCGGCGCGCAAGCCGTCCGGCTCGGCCCGACGGTGCTGCGCGCGTCCAACGCGGGCCCCACGGCGCTCGCCATACTCCTCGCGCGCACGCGCTGGCACTGATCTCGCCGCACCCGCCGGCACCCACTCGCCCGGCAACTTCTCGCCGAGAGGCTCAGTAATCGTCGACAGGCCCAGTACGCGGCCGATTCCAGCCGCGATAACTGAGCCTGTGGGTATGTTGCTGAGCCTCTCGGCATAAGAAGGGTCCGGGTCACGGGGGAAGGGCAGGGACGGGGAGTGGCCGCGGTCAGCCGGCCAGTTGCGCGCCGATGGCGGGGGCGAGGCGGCCGAAGCCCTCGACGCCGGCGTCGGTGACGCTCAGCTCCCGTGGACGCGGTCCGGGTCGCACCCAGTCGCGGTCGCGCGCCGCCTGGAGGACGGCGGCGCCCAGCGCGCCGGCCAGGTGATGTTGCTGCTCGGTCCAGTCGAGACAAAAGCGCAGCGTCGACCGGGAGAGGCCCTCGACATACGCCAGATCGACTCCCCAGGAAGGCAATTCGGCTGCCGCACGGGGCCCGAGCTCGAAGTGCCCGCGGCCCAGCTGCGCGGACAACCGGTCACCGGCCCGCCGACGGGTGTCGGGCACCGCGTCGCGCGGCACGAGGACGTCGGACGCGATCAGCGCGGCCGTGATCGCGACGCCGAGCCGGCCCGCGAAATGGTCGTAGCACGTGCGCGCCGCCCGCAGCCGCTGCTGCCGGGTGCCGGCTCGGAGCGATGTCACCGGCGGCAGCGGGGTCAGCGCCATCATCGCCTCGTATGCCGCGGCAACCTGCTCGTCCGCCAGGTAGTAGAACCGGTGTCGGCCGCTCACCTCGACGCCCACGAAGCCGGCGTCCAGCATCTTGCGCAGGTGCCCGCTCGCCGTCGCAGCGCTGACACCGGCCTCCGTCGCCAGCCGGGAGGCCGGCAGCCTGCGTCCGTCGACGAGCGCGCCGACCATCCGGGCCCGCGCCCGGTCGGCGAAGAGCGCCGCGACGTCGCTGACGTCACGCAGGTCCGTCCGGGTTTTCGTCATACGACCATTGTGGGCGCCCGACGATTCGGTCAGCACCGAAGCTTCGACGCACCAGGCTCGTTCGTATGACGACAACCGAGCTCGCAACGACAGCAAGGGCCGCGACGAAGCACCGCTGCCTGGTGATCCTGTGCGCCGCGATGTTCCTGGTGCTGCTGGACGTGTCGATCGTCAACGTCGCACTGCCGAGCATCGCGCACGGCCTGGGCGGTGGCACTGCCGGCGCGCAGTCGGTGGTCGACAGCTACACGGTGCCGCTGGCAGCGCTGCTGCTGACCGCCGGGGCCATCGCCGACCGGTGGGGTGCGCGACGGTCGTTCGTGCTGGGGCTGCTGGCGTTCGGTGCTGGCTCGGTGTGCTGTGCCGCAGCGCCGAATCTGCCTGTGCTGGTTGCCAGCCGGGTCGCGCAGGGCGTGGGTGCCGCAGGGATGCTGCCGGCCAGCCTGGCACTCATCGCGGCGATCTGGACAGCGCCGGCCGAGCAGGCCCGCGCGATCGCGATGTGGTCAGGCGTGTCCGGTTCGGCCGTGGCCGTCGGCCCGCTGATCGGGGGTGCGCTGATCGGGCTGGGTGGGTGGCGGCTGATCTTCGTGGTCAACCTGCCGGTGGTGAGCGGGGCGGTCGTCGGCGCACGGGTCCTGCCTGCCGGAGCGAGACGCGATCGTCCGATCGATTGGTTCGGTGCGCTGGCGTCGACCGGCTCCCTCGGCTGTCTCGTCGGCGCCGTGATCGAGCTGGGGCGCACCGGGCCGGGCCGGGTGAGCGTCCTGTTGCTCGTCGGCGCACTCGTGGGCGCGGTGACCTTTGTGCTCGGTCAAGCGCGCGCCCGCCATCCGATGCTCCCGCGGGTGCTGCGGCGCAATGCGGATCTCCTGCGGTCGTGCGGCGGATCACTGGGGATGAACCTCGTCGGTAACGGCACGCTGCTCCTCGTGACCTTCCTCTTCCAACTGGTCCAGGGCAGGGACGCGTTCGCGGCGGGCCTCGCCACCGTGCCGATGTTCGCTCCGCTGTCGGTGGTGCCGTTGGTCGGGCGGCGTCTGCTGGTACGGGTGCGAACCGGGCGGCTCGTCCGGGCCGGGTTCGCCATCGGTGTGGTGGGTGAACTCACGCTCGCGGTGTCGGTATGGCGGAACCCGCACTCGGTGCTCGCGCTGGTCCCGGGGATGCTGCTCGCCGGCACCGCTCTCGGAGTGCTGGTGACACCGCTGGTCGCCGGCGCGGTGGCGGCGGCCCCGGCACACAGCGGGCTGGTCGGCGGTCTGAACAATGCGGCCCGCCAGACCGGCACCTCGGTCGGGGTTGCCCTCTTCGGTGCGCTCAGCGGACCGGCCACGGCGCCCGGTGCGACCAGCCGGATGGCGTGGTGTTTCGTCGTCGGGGCGGGGATCTGGGCACTGGGGATGGTGCTCGCGGGACGCAATTGATTCGAGCACGTCATACTCCGCCCGTAGAATGGGACGCACGATGACAAGCGACGATCATGATCCCCAGCCCGGTGCACGCATCCGGTCGGCCGACGAGGACGCCACCGAGGTGAGCGCCCCGGGCGATCTGCACGCCGAGCACACCGTCGAGATCCCGCCGGACGTGTCGATGGTGACCCTGCTGGGCCCGCGCGACGAGCTGCTGCGGACCATGGAGCGGTCCTTCCCGAGACTCGCGATTCACGTCCGCGGCAATGTCTTTCATCTCTCCGGGCCACCTGCCGACATGGCGCTGGTCGAGGAGCTGCTCGACGAGTTGCTGACCGTGCTGGACGCCGGCCAGCCGCTCAACCGGGACGCGGTGGAGCGCTCCATCGGCATGCTGCGCTCCCGCACCCGGGAGCGGCCGGCGGACGTTCTGACGATGAACATCGTGAGCAACCGGGGCCGCACCATCCGTCCCAAGACACTGGGCCAGAAGGAGTATGTCGACGCCATCGACAACCACACGGTGGTTTTCGGCATCGGCCCGGCCGGCACCGGCAAGACCTACCTCGCGATGGCCAAGGCCGTGGCGGCGTTGCAGGCCAAGCAGATCAACCGGATCATCCTGACCCGGCCCGCCGTCGAGGCGGGGGAGAAGCTCGGCTTCCTGCCGGGCACGCTCAACGACAAGATCGACCCCTATCTGCGGCCGCTCTACGACGCGCTGCACGACATGATCGACCCCGACTCGATCCCGCGGCTGATGGCGGCCGGCACGATCGAGGTCGCGCCGCTGGCCTTCATGCGCGGGAGGACGTTGAACTCCTCGTTCATCATTCTCGACGAGGCGCAAAACACCTCGGCCGAGCAGATGAAGATGTTCCTCACCCGGCTCGGCTTCGGCTCCAAGATGGTGGTGACCGGCGACGTCACCCAGATCGATCTGCCGGGCGGCACCCAGTCGGGGCTGCGCGTCGTCCAGGACATTCTCTCCGACATCGACGACATCCACTTCTCGCGGCTCACCGCCCAGGACGTGGTGCGGCATCGCCTGGTCAGCGAGATCGTCGAGGCCTATGACGAGTTCGACGCGCGCGGCGGCCGCGCGCGTCCGACCGGTGTCGTGCGACGCGAGTCCGGGATCCAGAGGCGGGATCGATAAATGTCGATCGACCTCCTGAACGAGACCGACTTCGAGGTCGACCTGCCCGAGCTGCACGAATGCGCGGTGCACGTGCTGCGCGAGCTCAACGTGCACCCGGAGGTCGAGCTCTACATCGGCATCATCGACGAGTCCGCCATGGAGCTGCTGCACAAGCAGTGGATGGACCTGCCAGGCCCGACCGACGTGATGAGCTTCCCGATGGACGAGCTGCGTCCCGGCAAGGACGGCGACGAGCCGGTCGAGGGCGTGCTCGGCGACATCGTGCTGTGCCCGACCGTCGCCGCCAAGCAGGCGGCCGAGGCCGGTCACACGACGGCCGAGGAGTTGCTGCTCCTCACGGTGCACGGCTTGCTGCACCTGCTCGGTTTCGATCACGCCGAGCCGGAGGAACGCCGTGAGATGTTCTCGCTGCAGCGCACGCTGCTGCTGACGTTCCTGGCCGGCCGCGAGCGGCAGGGTGAGGACGTGCGCATCATTCCGCCGACCGGCGAGTGACGCGGATGATCCCATTACTCATCGCCGCGCTGATCTCGGTGGTGCTCGGCTTCGGCTTCGCGGCCGTCGACTCGGCGCTGAGCCGGATCGGGCGGCACACCGCGGACGACCTCGTCGCCGCCAGGCGCCGGGGGTCCCTCCCGTTGGCCCGGCTGGTCGAGGACAGCCCGGCCGTCGCGATGGTGTTGGCGTTCCTGCGGGTCGCCGCCGAGGCCACGGCAGCGGTGCTGGTCACCCTGGCGGTCCGCGAGGCGGTCGACGACTTCTGGATCGCCCTGCTGGTCGCGGTCGTCGTGATGGCGGTCGTGTCGTTCGTGCTCGTGGGAGTGTCGCCGCGGACGCTCGGTCGCCAGCACGCCATACCGGTGGCGTTGGCGTCGGCACCGATCGTCTTCTGGCTGCACCGCCTCCTCGGGCCGATCGCCCGGGCACTCGTTGCGGTCGGCAACGCGGTCACGCCGGGGCATGGTTACCGCGACGGGCCCTTCGACACCGAGGAAGAGCTGCGCGAATACGTCGATCTGGCAACCGATTCGGAGTTGATCGAGGACGACGAGCGCAAGATGATCCAGTCGGTCTTCGAGCTCGACGAGACGGTCGTGCGCGAGCTGATGGTGCCCCGACCGGACATGATCACCATCGACGTCGAGAAGACCCTGGGTCAGGCGATGCGGCTGTTCATGCGGTCCGGCTTCTCCCGGGTCCCCGTCGTCGACGGCAACGCAGACGCGGTCGACGGAGTGCTCTACTTCAAGGACGTCGCGGCGCGGGTGTTCCGGCACGATGAGGCGCTGGACCTGCCGGTGACCTCGGTCATGCGGGACGTGACGTTCATCCCGGACAGCAAGCCCGCCGATGACCTGTTGCGGGAGATGCAGCTGGCCCGAAGGCATTTCGCGATCGTGATCGATGAGTATGGCGGCACCGCCGGCCTGGTCACCCTCGAGGACATCGTCGAGGAGGTCGTCGGTGAGATCGACGACGAGTTCGACCGCGTGACGCCCGGGCCGGAGGAGCTGCCGGACGGCACTGTCCGGGTCCCGGCCCGGATGTCGGTGGACGACCTGGCCGACTACTTCGACGTCACGATCGACGAGGACGACGTCGACACGGTGGGCGGTCTGCTCGCCAAGCTCGTCGGCCGGGTCCCGATCCCCGGTGCCGGCGCCGAGCTCGCCGGCCTGCAGTTGACGGCGGAGCGGCTCGCCGGGCGGCGGCACCAGATCGCCACGATCCTGGTCGAGCGGGTCGCCGGGCAGGCGGGCGACGAGGGCGCCGACCCGCCGGACGCCGGCGGCGAGGGGGCGGTCGCAGAGGCGGCTCTCGTCATACAGCAGGATGGACGGTAGTTCTGACCACCGCATTGCACGCTCAGGGGCGCGAGCCGGCAAAGGATGTACCGCAATGAGTGACCACGGCAGCTCGCCGAGCCAGCCTTACCGTGCCGGTTTCGCCTGCCTCGTCGGGCGGCCCAACGCCGGCAAGTCGACGCTGACCAATGCCCTCGTGGGACAGAAGGTCGCGATCACGTCGAGCAAACCGCAGACGACACGACACACCATCCGCGGCATCGCGACGACCGACGACGCGCAGCTGATCCTGGTCGACACTCCCGGACTGCACAAGCCGCGCACACTGCTCGGCCAGCGACTCAACGACGTCGTGCGCGAGACGCTCCTCGATGTCGACGTGATCGGCTTCTGCCTGCCGTGCGACCAGCGGATCGGCCCGGGCGACCAGTTCATCGCCGCCGAGCTGGCCGAGTTGCGGCGCGGCCGCAAGCGGCCGGTCGTCGCGATCGCCACCAAGTCCGACACCGTCGACAAGGAGCGCCTGGCCCAGCATCTGCTCGCGATCGAGCAGTTGGGGGAGTGGGAGGAGATCGTGCCGTGCTCGGCGACCAGCGGCGCGCAGGTGCACACGGTGCTCGAGGTGCTGATGAAGTACCTGCCCGAGTCACCGAAGCTCTACCCGGACGGTGTGCTCACCGACGAGCCGGAGGACGTCATGGTTGCCGAGCTGGTGCGCGAGGCGGCACTGGAGGGCGTGCGCGACGAGTTGCCGCACAGCATCGCCGTGGTGGTCGAGGAGATGCTGCCGCGTGAGGGTCGCCCGGCGGACCGGCCGCTGATGGACGTGCGGGTCAACATCTTCGTCGAGCGATCCAGCCAGAAGGCCATCATCATCGGCCGCGGCGGCTCCAGACTGCGTGACGTCGGCACCCGCGCCCGGCACGCGATCGAGGAACTGCTGGGTCAGAAGGTCTTCCTCGACCTGCACGTCAAGATCGCCAAGGACTGGCAGCGCGACCCCAACCAGCTGTCCAAGCTCGGATTCTGAAGGGGCGCGCACCGTGGCACGTGATCGGGAAAGTCTGGTGTGGGCCGAGTTCGGCGAGGTGCTGCGGCTGCCCGTCGACCCCGAGCGCGACTATGTGCACGGGATCCCGTGGGACGCGGCGCACTTCATGCCGGAGCTGCCACTGGTCGACATCGGCTCGGGGAGCGGGCTGACCACGATCACACTGGCCGAGCGCTTCCCGGAGACCGAGATCATCTCGGTGGAGCCGGAGCCGCTCACCCGGTCGTTGCAGATGCTGCGGATCGCCGAGCGGGACGACATCCGGGCACGCACGACCGTGCTGCCGGAGTCGATCCTCAACGCCTGGCTGCCGGACCGGTGCGGGGGAGCGTTGCTGTTCAACGTGATCTACTTCCTCGCCGGGCACGCCCGCGAGGCGTTCTGGCGGCGGATGGCGCAGGTCATGGTGCCGGGCGCGCCGATCCTGCTGAGCCGGTCCTACGGCGGGGTGCCCGACCAGGCGGTCGAGCGCTCCCTGGTGCAGTCGGCGACGATGGGCCGGATGGAATACCAGCGGTGGTTCGAGGCGCAGCCGGTCCGGGACGGGCGGGTGGAGATCACCAACACCTTCCGGGTGCTGCGCGACGGCGAGCAGGTGCGCGAGGTGGTGTCGACGATCCACGCGTTCGGGCTGGACGAGGAACTCGTGCTGGGCGAGGTGCCGATCGGGCAGTTCGGCATCGAGGAGATCGACGATCGCTACTTCGCGATCCGCCGACTCCCCGACATCCGGCGCTGACCGCCGGCCCCCCGCCATACCGGTTCAGGCCCAGCACGATCGACTGAGCCTGAACCGGACCGCGGGTGCGAGCCGGCACTCACGCGCCGCGCCCGATCACCCGGCGGGACAGGAGTTGTTCATCGTCGGTCCCTCGAACTCGGGATAGCCGAGGGTCGACTCCTGATCGGATCCGTACTGTGCGGTCTTGCCGAAGTCCGTGATGCCCGGTCCCGACGAGACGTTGCCGAACTCCAGCGTGCAGTGCCCGTGCGAGCTGACCTCACTCCAGTAGGGGTAGAAGCCGCCGGGTGAATTCGGCGCGGGGACGCCACACCCGGTGGGCGAACCCGCGGTGCAGGTGGACTCGCTCAGTGCCAGGTCGGTCTGGATGAACAACTGCGCGTAACCTCGCCCTCCGGACTTCGGCAGGCTCTGCACGAAGCTGCCCGGGTAGGTCCCTGGCGTCGTCGAGGTTGGCCACTCCGGCCAGTACGGTGTCCCGTCGAAGTCGAGGTCGCCGTTCTGGAAGTAGTTGTCCTCGCACCCGGTCACCTGGTCCGGCTGGGTGGCCAGCGCGCCGTGCCTGTCGCCCGCCGGATAGCAGAACGCATCACCGGTCTCCGGAGCGTTCGACCCGTCGCCGCCGGAGGCCGACTGTTCGTACGGTCCAAGGCACTTGTTCCAGGTCGTGTCGCTCACGGTCGAACTCAGCTGCACGCTGAACGGTTGCGCCAGGCTCGTGCACGGCTCGAAGTGACCCGTCTCGAACTGCGTGGAGATGTTCGTCTGCAACGCGGCCCACGGGACGGTGTTGCTCTTCGCCGCCGTGTTGTACTCCGGCTGGAAGTTGAACGGCGTGCCGCTGCAGTCGGCGATCGACGTGTCCTTGAATCCGTTGGCCGCGGACGCCTGCATAAACCCCGATCTGCCGGTCGTCTCATCGCTGACCGTGACCTTGAACGCTCTCGCACCGCGGCCACCGGGGACAGGTGCATCGCTCATGTGCACCCTGATCCGGTCACCGGGGTTCATCAGCAGGGTGTTCCCGTTGGGCGTGTAGCTGGCGAGGTCGCTGTCCTGCGGGCTGGGCGGCCCGGCGGGAACCCCATCGGTCTGGATGAAGGCGAAGTTGACCGGCTCCTCACAGTTGACGTTGCACTGCGCGAACCCGGCCGTGCACGCCAGCGAGTCGATGGTGAGCGCGGCGCACCAGTGCGAGTCGTCGCAGCTCGTGGAGTCGACGAACGGCGGCATGCCCGGCGGGTAGAACTGCATCTCCATGAAGGCGGACCCGCCGTTGTTCGCCGCGTTGGCGTCGCTCTGCGGAGTGCACGACTTCTGCGGGTAGGACAGGGGGTCGCACATCGCCATCGAGAACCACGGCGCGGGGGTCAACTCGAACCAGTGCGCCACGTCCCTGCCGGGTGTGTGCACGGTCGGCGCGGCCGCCGGGTCGGTGCCGAGCGTCTCGGTCCAGGTGACGTTGTCGCCCGATCCCGGACGGTTGGACAAGAAGGTCATGTCGGGCTCGTCATGCCCGATGTAGACACCGTTGTCGTAGAAACGGCCGCCCCACGTGTTGGCATTGTCGGTGCCCAGGAAGCCGCGGATGTCGGTGCACTCCGCGGATTTGTGGAGTGCGCTCTGGGCGGGGCTGTCGCCATTGCAGTCCAGTTCCCCTGTCTTCGTCGCGTGGTATGGCGAGCCGCCCGCACGGACCGCGGCGGTGGCAACAGCAGGGACGGAGTTGGCAAAGATCGCCAGCGCGATCGCCGAGAGCAGCACGGTGCCCAGCACCATGGCGCGGCGCAGTCTGCTCCGGTGGAAGCGGCGGCTGGCCCGCCAGCGAGAATCGGCCTGCCCGCAGGCAGGCTCGGACGAATTCATTTCAGAAACCCCTTCTGACGTCGTCAGTTGGTCGGGGTCGAGCGACACGGGTCGGACGGCCGTGTGACCCGCGTCAGCAGTCGGCTGGCTCGGGTCCTTCTCAGCCCCAGACCGAACAGCACCTGGTGCCCCGAGGGTGGCTGGAGCATCGCGCCCACCAGGCATGCAGCCCGGCATCGCGAACCTCGTGAACCGTGTCGGACCGATCGGCGACAACCGAACAGGTGGCATCGTTCACAGGCTTCGCAAAGCGAAGTATCCCGCTGGCGCGGCCACTCGCAGTGCGAAACAGCGATTTCCCAGGTACCGGCGAGTAGTGCCTCGGCTCGCTCAGCCGCCGAGCACCTGGACGGTGGCCCATGCGCGCTGGACGGCTTCCTCTTCGGCGCCGCCCGCGCCGAAGAGGCTCGTGGCCGACTTGATGGTCGCCTCGGCGAAGCCCTGGAAGTCCACGTCCTTCGGCAGGTTGCCGTTGGTCATGACGTCATACCAGATGCGACCGGCGCCCTCCCAGCTGTTGCCGCCGATGCCGGTGGCGGCCAGATAGAAGGCGTGGTTGGGGATGCCGGAGTTGATGTGCACCCCGCCGTTGTCGTGCTGCTGGTCGTGCGGCAGGTCCTGATAGCCGTCCATGGTCGCCGGCTGGGGGTCCTTGCCGAGGTGGGGGTCGTCGTATGCCGTGCCCGGGGCCTTCATCGAGCGCAGTGCCACGCCGTGCACCTTGGCGGTGAACAGGCCGGCGCCGATCAGCCAGTCGGCCTCCGCAGCCGTCTGTCCGTTGACGCGTTGTTTCACCATGGACCCGAAGCAGTCCGAGACCGACTCGTTGAGCGCACCGGACTGGCCGACATAGGTGAATCCGGCGGTGTACTGGGTGAATCCATGGGTCAGCTCGTGACCGATCACGTCGACCGAGTCCGTGAACGACGAGAAGTAGACGCCGTCCCCGTCACCGAAGACCATCTGCTCACCGTCCCAGTAGGCGTTGTCGAAGTTGACGTCGTAGTGGACGGAGGCGAGGAGCGGCAAGCCTTTGCCGTCCAGCGAGTTGCGCTGGTAGACGTCGGCGTAGAGCGCGAACGTCTGACCGAGTCCGTCGTAGGCCTCGTTGACCGACTCGTCGGCGCTCGCCGGGTCGCCCTCGCCGCGGCGCTCCGTCCCGGGCAGCTCGGTGCTGTGGCCGGCGTCGTAGATGGTGCGTTGCGGGTGGGACGGCGGCGTCGGGCCGGCCTGGGGACGCACGGCGTTGGCCGGCAGTTCGTAGTCGCCGTGTTGCTCGGCGCGCTCCCGTAGATCGGGCGGGATCAGCCCGGCAGCACCGTGGCTGCCCTCCGAGGTGACCTGCGCATTGCGCACCTCACGCTGTCCGATGTGCTGCCAACTGATCCGGAGGGTGCGCTCGGCCGCGTAGGCGATCTGGGGCTCGCCGGAGGCAGCGAGACGTTGCAGGAGGTGCGGGGGAACGATCTGACAGTGGCTCATGCCCTCCATGGTGGCCTTGCCCACCGACACCCGGTGGGTTGCGAGCTGCCCGATCAGTCGTCGACCCGCAACGCCGTCACCGGTGAGGTCGCGATCGCCCGCCGCGCCGGCGGCTGTGAGGACAACAGGACCACGGCGAGCGCGGCGACGACGATCGCAGCCAGCGCGTACCAGGGCAGACCCCACACGAAACCGCTGTTACGGCTGCCGATCAGCGCCTGGGCGCCGGCTGAGCCATAGCAGACGCCGACCACGACCCCCGCAACCGCCGCGGCCGCGGACATGGCCACTGACTCCTTGGTGATCATCGAACGGACCTGTGCGCCGGTGAGCCCGAGAGCGCGCAGCAACCCCAACTCGCGGCGACGTTGGATGACGGTGAGCGACATCGTGCTGACGAACCCGACGGCCGCGATGAGCGACGACACCACCCCGACGGTGATCGTGACGGCGGATGCCACCACCAGGACCTGATGCGCCTCGTGCTGCTGGCCGGCGGTGAGATCGGTCCACGACGAGACGGAGGCCTGCAGGGCGGACGTCCCGGAGGCGATCGTCATCACCAGCGCGACCCCGACGAAGAGGCCGAGCGTCGAGCGCGTCGTGCGCGCCGGGTCTGCGACGGCGTTGCGGCGCGCGATCACGCTGGCCGCGTCGCTGCCGGTCAGCCGGCCGAGGAGCAGGACCACCCCGGGGAGCACGAAGCCGGCTCCGGTCAGCAGGCCCGTCGAGGTCAGGCACGCAGCGACGAAGGCCACGAGAAAGCCCGCTGCCCCTCCGTGTTCACCGAGGACCATGGCCCAGGCGAACAGCGCGATGCCGCCGATCGTCAAGGCGGTTGCGAAGAGGATGCGGCGCCGGCCGATGCGCTTGCCGGCAGGACGTGCCCCCGACGTACCGGCCAGAGCGTCCGCCGGCGACACCTCGAGCACGCGGCGAGAGCCGATCCATCCGGCAGCGGTAGCAGTCGCGGTGATCACGAGCGTGGCGACGGGCGCTCCGACCGAGAACCACGGGTAGTGGACATCCGGCAGGTGTCCCTGTCGCACGAGCACGATGCGCACGCCGTCGACGACGACCGTTGCAGTGACGACCCCGATCACGCTGCTTGCCAAGCAGATTCCCGCGGTGCTGCTCGCAACGGAGCCACGCAGTTCCGCGCTCTTGGCCCCCAGCAGCCGCAGGACCGCGATGTGGTGCAACCGGCCCGCGACGACGGTGTTCACTCCGGCGGAGATGACGACCGCCGCGACGTAGAGCGCCATACCGATGAAGACCACGGAGACGACGTCGAAGAGCATGCTCACCGATCCGCCGGTGCTCCTGCTGATGGTCGCGAGCAGCGTGCTGCAGGTGAGGAGCGCGCCGGCGTACACGCCGGCGAGTCCGGCGACGACACCGACTGTGCGGAGCTCACGCCAGGAACCGAGGACCAGATTGCGGTTCATGCGGGCACACCTTCTGCCGTGAGGAGCACCTGGGATATCTCCTGCGGGGAGAGCCGGCCCCGGTCGGCAACGACGCAGCCGTCGGCCAGCACCACGATCCGGTCGGCGTATGACGCTGCGATCGGGTCGTGACTCACCATCGCGATCGTCTGCCCGTATTCGGTTGCCGCCGAACGCATCAGCTGCAGCACTTCGCTGGAGGAGCGAGTGTCCAGATTGCCGGTCGGTTCATCGGCGAAGACCACCGCCGGGCGGGATGCCAGGGCCCGTGCGATGGCCACCCGTTGCTGTTGACCGCCCGAGAGTTCCGCCGGCTTGTGATCGACGCGCTCGGTCAGCCCGAGGACGTGGACAAGGTGGTCGATCCACCGTTGCTCGTCGGAGGTGACCCGGTGCCCGGCGAGTTCGAACGGCAGCACGATGTTCTCGGTCACGGTCAGTGTCGGCACCAGGTTGAAGGACTGAAAGACGAAGCCCACCTGTCGTCGCCGCAGCATGGTGCGGGCGGTGTCGTCCATGCTGTGCAGCGGGTGGCCGGCGAGGAAGACGGCGCCGGAGGTCGCGTCGTCGAGGCCGGCGGCGATGTTCATGAAGGTCGACTTGCCGGAGCCCGACGGCCCCATGATCGCGGTGAACTCACCCTGGTGGATGTCGAGGTCGACGTTGTCGAGCGCGCGAACGACGGCGCCACCCGTCCCGTAGCTCTTGCTGACGTTCCGGAAGGCGACGACTTCGGTCGGTGGAGGTGTGGTGAACATGGCTCCAGCGTCGCCCGCGGAGGCGAGTCCGCACATCGGGCGAACGGTCCAATCCGCCTATGCCGCAAGATGTATGGCGCCGGCGGCCGCCATACATCTCAGAGGAGGCCGTGCTCGTAGCAGTAGACCACCAACTGCACCCGGTCGCGCACGTGCAACTTGGCCAGGATGCGTGACATGTGGGTCTTGACCGTTGCCTCGGAAAGGTATTCCGCAGAGGCGATCTCGGCGTTCGACATGCCCTGGGCGGCACGCAGCATGATTTCGCGCTCCCGTGCAGTGAGCTGGTCCAGCTCCTCACCGGGAGTCCGCGTCTGCCCTGCCCGGAAGCGTTCGAAGAGCGACTGCGTCGCGCTCGCTGCCACCACCTGATTGCCGGCGGCGACGGCCCGGATGGCACCGAGCAGGAACTCCGGTTGCGCATCCTTGAGCAGGAAGCCGCTGGCTCCCGCTTCGATCGCGTCCGTGACGGCGGCATCCAGGTCGAACGTGGTGAGTACCAACACCTTCGGCGCTGCGTCGCCGAACGTGTCACGGATCGCGCGGGTCGCCGTCACGCCGTCCGTCGCCGGCATCCGCACGTCCATCAGCACGACATCGGGAGAGGTGCGCCTGATCAAGTCGACTGCTCGGTCGCCGTCGGACGCTTCGCCCACGACGGTCAGATCGGACTGGCTGCCGATGACCAATGCCAGGCCGCTGCGGAAGAGCGCCTGGTCGTCGATCATGGCCACTCGGATCGGAGGGTTGCTCACCTGGTCGCAGATTCCTTTGTGGTTTGTGACTTTTGCTGCACACGGGACCGGCCGGGTTCGGGGATGTGCGTGTCGACCACCCACTCGCTGCCGTGTGCTGCGGCGTCCAGGCGCCCCCCGGCGATCGCGGCGCGCTCCCTCATGCCGACCACGCCCTGCCCGGTGCCGTCACCGCGTTGCCCGATCCGGTTGACCACGCGCAGCCGGTAGCCGTCGGTCCAGTCCTGGGTCACCTGCACCGGCCACGACAGGTCGCCGTGCTTGAGCGCGTTGGTCAGCGCTTCGCTGAGCAACCGATAGGCCGACAGTGCCAGCAGCGTGGAACCCTCCGGATCGCCGACCCGCTGATGCTGGATCTGCATGCCGGTCAACCGCATTCGCTCGATCAGCCGGTCCTGCTGGTCCGGCCCCGGTGTCGAGTGGTCGGCGTCGGGGTCGCGCAACTCGGCGAGAATGGTGCGCAGGTCGGCGATGGTCGAGCGCGCGGTCTCGGCAATGACTTCCAGAGCCTGCTCGGTCGCGTCCGGGTCGGCACCCAGCGCGTAGCGCGCGCCGTCGGCCTGCGCAGCGACGACCGCCCAGGAGTGCGCGACGATGTCGTGCATGTCGGCCGCGACCCGGCTGCGTTGCACCTCGTGTGCGTAGCTCTCGGCGAGTCGGCGGCGCTCCACCTCTTCGACCTGGGCGTCGAGCGCCGCCTGGATCGAGCGGCGACGTTGCAGCCGGAAGTAACCGGCGATCCAACCGCCACCACACACGACACTGGCCATCGCGGTGACCGCGGCTGCGCCGAACAACCGGCTGCGCGCCGTCGCGTCCGACATGGTGAGCGTCGCGGCCCACACCAGCAGGCCTGCGCACCCCACTGCCGCGGCGACGGCCCCGAACCTCCGCACGTGTGACCGGCGATCGGCGCCGAGGGTGAAGAACAGCGCGGCGTAGGCCAGGTCGGCGACGAACAGCCGCACGTACCAGTCCGGATTGGCGAACTGGACGGCCGCGGCGGCTGCGCCGAGCGCCACCATGAGCGGCAGGCTGAGCCGGCGCACCGCGAGGGCGCCGGCCAGAAGCAGCACGACGGCGACATCGGCCGTCCCGACGGTGGCGTAGAGCAGGCCGACGAGTGCGGCGAACCCCGCGGCGGACCCGAGATCGAAGACCAGCTGCCGACGCGTCGGCCGGCCCGGTGCCCAGATCTCCATGCCTCCAGTGTGACCGAGCCGGTGCCGGCCGCACATCAGCCGGAAGGTGTATGGCGGGCCGCTGTCCACGCCTCGGACGAGCTGACCGGCCCGTGGACAGCGCTCAGGACCGTGCCGTACAGTGCTGAGCGTGCGTTCGGCATACGTGCTCCTCCTTCGTTGCCGCGACGAGGCCTGACGTTCGGCCTTCCTCGTCGCGGAGGTTCTGCTGCCCACGGGCCGAAGCCCAGCACTCACCGAAGAGACGAGCCATGAAGCACCCCCAGTTGCCGACCTCCATGCCGATCGGCAAATACGTACCGTTCCACGAACAGATCAAGGTCGACCTGCCGGACCGGCAGTGGCCGAGCAAGGTCATCACCAAGGCGCCGCGCTGGTGCGCCGTCGACCTCCGCGACGGCAACCAGGCGCTCATCGACCCGATGAACTCCGAGCGCAAGAAGCGCATGTTCGACCTGCTGGTCGACATGGGCTACAAGGAGATCGAGGTCGGCTTCCCCAGTGCCAGCCAGACCGACTACGACTTCGTCCGCGAGCTGATCGAGGGCGGACACATTCCCGACGACGTCACGATCCAGGTGCTCACCCAGTGCCGTGACCAGCTGATCGAGCGCACCTTCGACGCGATCCGCGGTGCGAAGCAGGCCATCGTGCACTTCTACAACTCGACCAGCATCCTGCAGCGCCGGGTCGTCTTCGGCCTGGACCAGGACGGCATCGTCGACATCGCCACCCAGGCGGCGCGACTGGTCAAGAAGCTCGAGGAGACGATCCCGGACACGGACGTCTATTACGAGTACTCGCCGGAGTCCTACACCGGCACCGAGCTGGAGTTCGCGGCGCGGATCTGCAACGAGGTCATCGAGATCATCGACCCGACTCCGGACCACAAGATGATCGTCAACCTGCCGGCGACCGTCGAGATGGCGACGCCGAACG
Organism: Flexivirga sp. YIM B11880; assembly: GCF_058148645.1. Lineage (NCBI taxonomy): Bacteria > Bacillati > Actinomycetota > Actinomycetes > Micrococcales > Dermacoccaceae > Flexivirga > Flexivirga sp. YIM B11880. Next base: position 16,283 of record NZ_JBMAMH010000013.1, on the reverse strand, counting down.
TCTATGCCGACTCGATCGAGTGGATGTCGGCGCACCTGGCCCGCCGCGAGTCGGTGATGCTCAGCCTCCACCCGCACAATGACCGTGGAACCGGTGTGGCCGCAGCGGAACTCGGCTACCAGGCGGGTGCCGACCGCATCGAGGGCTGCCTGTTCGGCAACGGTGAGCGCACCGGCAACGTCGACCTGGTCACGCTCGGCCTGAACCTGTTCAGCCAGGGGATCGACCCGCAGATCGACTTCTCCGACATCGACAAGATCCGGCGCACCGTCGAGCACTGCAACCAGCTGCCGGTGCACGAACGACACCCGTATGGCGGGGACCTGGTGTTCACGGCGTTCTCCGGGTCGCACCAGGACGCCATCAACAAGGGCTTCGCCGACATGACCCGCCAGGAGATCGCGACCGGCAAGTCGATCGACGAACTCGTGTGGGGCGTGCCCTATCTGCCGATCGACCCGCACGACGTCGGCCGGTCCTACGAGGCCGTCGTGCGGGTCAACAGCCAGTCCGGCAAGGGCGGTGTCGCCTACCTGCTCAAGACCGAGCATCAGCTCGATCTGCCGCGCCGGCTGCAGATCGAGTTCAGCGGCGTGGTGCAGAAGCGCACCGACACGGTCGGCGGCGAGGTCACGCCCGCCCAGCTGTGGACGGCGTTCGAGGACGAATATCTGCCCGACACGGGTGAGGGCGAGTCGGCCTGGGGTCGCTTCCGGCCGGTCACGCACAGCCTGGAGAGCGGCGAGCACGAGCACGACCACATCGTCGCCACGATGACCGACCACGGCGAACAGATCACCGTCGAGGGCGAGGGCAACGGCCCGATCGACGCGTTCGTCAACGCACTGGCCACGATCGGTATCGACGTCCGGGTGCTCGACTACGCCGAGCACACGCTGTCCACGGGTGGCGACGCACGCGCCGCGGCATACCTCGAATGCGCGATCGGTGACCGGGTCATCTGGGGTGTCGGCATCCACAGCTCGATCGTGAAGGCGTCCCTCACGGCGATCCTCTCGGCGGTCAACCGGGCCGAGCGCGACGCGGAAGCGGTGGGTTGAGAGCGACGGTTCGCTAGCCTGACGTCGTGCTGAGACTCGATCAGATCGACATCCTCGAACTGGGCCGCCTGCTCGACCAACGCGAAGACCCTTCCGGCTATCTCGACCCGGAGACCGGCGAGCTCTACCCGGTCTTCGAGGGGGAGGTCATCGGGTTCGAGGACGAGTCCGACGGAGCCGAGGCGGTCGACGCGTTCCTCCCGGTCGACGGGGACGGCGGCCACCGGGTCTACCGGGACATGGCGGTCTTCGCCGAATGGGTCGGCGATCACCGCATCCGGCGTGAGCTGAGCAGCGCACTCGACGGCCCTCGTCCGATGCGCACGTTCCGGGACGTCATCTATGCCGCACCGGAGCGCGTTCGCGAACACTTCAACGCGTTCAGCGAGATCCGTTCGCAGTTGCGGGCGTTGGACTTCCTGGCGGGGCGTGACCTGGTCGGCGAGCAGGAGCTGGAGGAACGGCGGGTTCAGCTGGTCAATGCGGGGGACGCCCTGCTCGAGAGCATCAGTGGCGGGTCGCGTCCGCGGCTCATTCTGCTGAACGGTCTTCCTGGCGTCGGCAAGTCGGCGATCGCGAAGGCGTATGTCGCCGACCGTCCCGGTGCCCTCAACTTGGACATCGACGTGCTGCGCACGCTCCTCGGCGGCGGATGGGAGGAGACTGCGGAGCCGGGGCGTGCACTTGCGCTGTCGATCGCCGCGACGCATCTGGCGAGCGGCAACGACGTGGTCGTACCTCAACTCGTCGCCGACCGGCAGCAGCTCGCGCGGTTCGAGGCGGTCGCGAAGGACTTCGAGTTCGTGCTGGTCATGGTGGAGGGCGCGTCGCACCTCGACGGACAAGCCTGGCAGGCGAACGTCGCGCCGGAGGACTTGCAGGCGTATGCCAGGGGCCTGGAGCGGATCACCCGCAAGCACCCCGGCATACGTCATCTCCACGTGGTGGAGGGTGACCCGGCGGAGAGCGCCGCTCGGTTACATCAGCTGCTCGGGACGGACTGAGCGTCCGGCGCTACTGCAGACCTTCGCGCAGCACCTCGTCCATCGCGTCGAGAGTGGCGCGGTCGCCGGTGCGGGTGAGCGTGCCGGTCGTGGGCCGGTTCCAGAGCCACCGGTCCAGGTCGGCCGCGGACCCCGAAACGGTAGCAACCGGAGCAGCGTCCGGAGCCGGACGGAAGTTGGGATCGTCGATCGTCTCGCCCGAATCGGGGATGGTTCCGGTCTCCCGGCCGAGTTGCAGGACCCACCGACGGGCGGCGTCGGTCGCCACCAGCTCCACGACCCGACCCTGCGTGGCCGCGAACGTGACGAGGGGATGCTCGCGGCCGTACATCACCTCGACGATCTCGTCGACGCCGTCGGCGGCAAGCGCAGGATCGATCGGCGAAACCCGTGCCCCTGCAGTGAGTTCGGCATCCACGCGATGGATCAACGCCTCGTGTGCCTGGCGCCGCGTGATGTAACCGGCCGTGTGCAGTGACTCGTCCGCTGTCCACATCCAGCGCGGCTCCGCGCCGGCCGTGGAACCCAGCGCATCGGTCAGCGCCCGCTGCGCGGCGTCGAACGCCGTTAGCGTTGCCTCTCGCCCGTCGGGACGCTGGGGGCGCTCGAGGCGCTCCGGGTCGTCGACGTCCTGAGCCACGATCGTGCCCCAGAACCACTGGACCTCGGTGAGATGCCAGAGCAGGTCGTCGGTGCTCCAGTCGGGACAGGTGGGGACAGTCGTATCGGGCGCGGTTGCCAGGGCAGCGCGGAAGCGCGCGGACTCGTCCTGGATCACGGTCAGAAAGTCTGGCTTCGTCATGACGAGCGACACTAGATGCGGGTACGGACACGACGCGAGCGGATATCGGCTGCGTGCACCCTAAGCTGCTCACCATGACGCACCCAGGGGATCCGTTCAGCAACCCGCAGCCGCCTGCCGGCGGCCCGGTCGGCAGCCGGCCGCTGCCCGGCTGGCAGCAGCCGATGGGACAGCCGCAGGCTGCACCACTGCCGCCGCAGCAGGGCCGGTTCCGCGCCGAGGGCGAGATCGTGCTCACCGTGCAGGGCAGCCCGATGACGTCGAACATGCTCACGCCGAAGGTGTCCATCGACGGCTACCCGGTGCCGGCGTCCTACGGCGTCAACCGGTTGCCGGTTACGGCGGGCCGGCACACGGTGAGCGCCTATGCGACGTGGCTGGTGAAGTATGGGCGGGCGGCATACGACGTCGAGGTCCAGCCGGGCCAGTCGGTGCCGGTCTTCTACGCGGCACCGATGATGCAGTTCATGAAGGGCCGGATGGGGCCGGTCAAGCAGAAGCGGCCGGGTCTGTGGCTCTTGCTCGTGGTGATCCTGGTCCTCGTGCTGTTCGTCGTCATCCCCGTCGCGGTGGGACAGTGAGCGCTGCTCAGGCCACCGGCTGAGCCAGTGCGTCATCCAGGACGCGCGAGACGCCGCGAGTGATCATGGCGTGGGCGTGAGGCCGAGTGGCACAGGAAACACTGAGTGGCACATCTGCAGGTGTGCGAGTCGGTGGCAGGTGTGCCACTCGGCGCGAGAGGATCGCGCGGATCAGCGTACGTCGAACGGGCGGAATTGGATGCTGATGCGGGGCCCGACCGGCTTGCTCGTCTTGGGGATCGCGTGCTCCCAGGTTCGCTGGGCGGAGCCGCCCATGACGATCAGGTCGCCGTGGCCGAGGGTATGCCGGATCGACGCGCCACCGCCGACCGGCCGCATCGCGAAGGTGCGCGGCTGTCCGATGGAGACGATGGCGACCATCGTGTCGTGCGTGCTCGAGCGACCGATGCGATCGCCGTGCCAGGCGACCGAGTCGCGGCCGTCCCGGTAGAGGCACATGCCGGCCGTGGTGAACGGCTCGCCGAGCTCGTCGGCATAGTGCGCCGACAACGCCGAACGGGCTTGTGTCAGCACCGGATCGGGCAGTGTCTCCCGCTCGTCGTAGAAGCGCAGCAGCCGTGGCGTGTCGACCTCCCGGTCGTACATCTGCCGCCGCTCGGCGCGCCAGTCCACGCCGGCGCTGCCGCCGAGGGTCAGCCGGGCGAACAGTTCGTCGGCGCCCGTCAGCCACCCGGGCCGCAGGTCGACCCAAGCGCCCCGGGTCAGCGGCACCCGACGGATCGCGCCTTCCAGCGGTCGCAGGCCGACCTCGTCGACCTGGTCCAGCAGCGAACCCTGCAACGACATACCCATGCAGTCACACTAACCACTGCTTCGAACAAATGTCTAGGAAGTGGCGTCGAGCACCGCCCGCGCCGCGTGATAGCCACCCAGCCCGCTCACCCCGCCGCCACGACGAGATCCTGCCCCGGCCAGGAGGATCCGCGGGTCGGATGTGGCGACGCCCCAGCGTTGGGCGGGCGTCTCCAGCGGTTCGTCGTCGCTCGCCCACGGCCAGGACAGCGGTCCGTGGAAGATGTTGCCGCCCGGCATACGCAGCGTCTCCTGCAGGTCGCGGGTGGTCTTCGTCTCGACGCACGGGTCGCCGTTGCCGTCCGTCATCAGCACGTCGTCGATCGGCTCCGCGAGCACGCTGGACAGCGAGTCGAGCACGGCCCGCTGCAGTCTCTCGCGCTCCTCGTCGCCGCCTTGGATCAGTCGGTCCGGCGTCTGCAGTGAGAAGACCGTGAGCGTCTGCGCACCGGACTCCTGGAGCGCGGGGGACAGGATGGTCGGGTCGGTGAGCGAGTGGCAGTAGATCTCTGCCGGCATCGGGGCCGGCAGCTGACCGGAAAGCGCTTGCTGATAAGCGGTTTCGAGCCCCGAATAGGTTTCGTTGATGTGGAACGTGCCGCCGAAGGCGGCGCTGGGATCCGCGCCGGTGTCACGCAGTTTCGGCAACCGCCGCAGCAGCAGGTTGACCTTCACCTGGGCGCCCTCCGCCGGCCCCGGCGCCGTGCCGAGCAGCTCGTCAAGGACAGCCGGCGCGGCGGCCCACAGCACGGTGCCGGCGTCCGCGACCTGCTCGGCGTCGCCGTCCCGCCACCGGACGGTGCCGTCCTCGACACCGGTCACCTCGCAGCCGGTGCGCAACGTGGCTCCGGCCGCACGGGCGGCCTGCTCGAGCGCGCCGGAGACCTGGCCCATGCCGCCGACCGGCACGTCCCAGTCGCCGGTGCCGCCGCCGATGACGTGGTAGAGGAAGCAGATGTTCTGCTGCAGATCGGCGTCCTGCGCACTCGCGAAGGTCGAGATGAGCCCGTCGGTGAGGATGACGCCGCGCACCAGGTCGCTGCGGACGCTCGCCTCGATGGCTTCGCCGAGCGGACGCTCGAGGAAGTCGCGAACGATCGCCTCGTCCCCGACGGCATCGACCACCTCGGAGCGGCGCAGCAGCGGCTCGGTCACCGTGGGCCAGAGGGTCTGAGCCAGCCGGCCGGCGCGTGCGTAGAAGTCGTCCCATCCGGCCAGGTCGTCCGCCGCGCCGATGGCTGCGAACGAGGCGGCGGTGGCTGCCGGGTCACCGTGATCGATGAGCAGCCCCTGGTCGCCACCCGGCACCGGCGTGTATGACGCGAACCGCCTGCGCTTCAAAGAGATCCGCAGGCCGAGGTCGTCGATGATCTGCTGTGGCAACAGGCTGACCAGGTAGGAGTAGCGCGACAGCCGTGCGCCGGTCCCGGGGAACGCCTCGGCCGAAACCGAGGCGCCACCCAGCTGATCCTGGCGCTCCAGCAGCAGCACCGACTTCCCTGCCTTGGCCAGGTAGGCGGCGGCGGTGAGGCCGTTGTGGCCGCCGCCGACGACGATGACGTCATACCGAGTGCGAGACATGCAGGCAGCCTAGGGCCGGCGCCGCGCGCCTGCGGACGGTGTGGGCGCCATCAGCGACAATGGACCGGTCATGGCCACTTATCGCGACGTCGGCATCGTGCTGCGCACCCACAAGCTCGGCGAGACCGACCGCATCGTCACCATGCTCACCCGCGGACGTGGCGAGGTGCGCGCGGTGGCCAAGGGCGTGCGCCGCACCAAGTCGAAGTTCGGCGCGCGACTCGAGCCTGGCATGATCGTGGATCTGCAGTGTTACGAAGGCCGTTCGCTCGACACGGTCACCCAGGCCGAGATCATCGCGCCGTATGGCGAGCGGCTGGTCCATGACTACGGTGCCTTCACCGCCGCGACCGCGATGCTGGAGACCGCCGAGCGGTTGATCGAGGAGAAGGAGGCCGTGCCGCACCAGTTCAACCTGCTGGCGGGCGGTCTGGCTTCCCTGGCACACCGCGAGCACGAACCCGGGCTGGTGCTCGACTCCTACTTGCTCCGCGCCGTCGCGATTGCCGGCTGGGCGCCCAGCTTCGTGGACTGTGCGGGCTGTGGCGCGACCGGACCACACCGCGCGTTCAACCTCGCGTCCGGCGGCGCGGTCTGTTATTCGTGCCGCACGCCGGGCAGTTCGGCACCGCACCCGGAGACCTTCGTGCTGCTGGCCGCCCTGCTCACCGGTGAGTGGCCGGTCGCCGACGCGAGCACACCCGGTGCCCGCAAGGAGGCCAGCGGGCTGGTCGCGGCCTACGTGCAGTGGCACCTGGAACGCGGCGTGAGATCGTTGCGACTCGTGGACCGGACCCCGAGCATGGACAGCACCCGATGAGCCCGGTGCAACCCTTCGGACACCCGAGCGGCGCGAAGCCGCCCGTCATACCCGCTCAGCTGGTGCCGCAGCACATCGCGATGGTGATGGACGGCAACGGCCGGTGGGCCAACCAGCGCGGCCTGCCGCGCACCAAGGGCCACGAGGCGGGGGAGGCGCAGCTGATCGACGTCATCGCCGGCTGCATCGAAGCGGGCGTGAAAAACCTGTCGGCATACATGTTCTCGACCGAGAACTGGCGCCGCTCACCCGACGAGGTGCGCTTCCTTATGGGCTTCAACCGCGACGTCATCCGGCGGCGCGTGGACCTGCTGCACTCGTGGGGTGTGCGCTGCCGCTGGTCGGGGCAGCGGCCGCGGCTGTGGCGTTCGGTGCTCAAGGAGCTGCAGCGGGCCGAGGAGATCACTGCCGGCAACACCGTGATGACGCTGCAGATGTGCGTCAACTACGGGGGCCGGGCGGAGATAGCCGACGCCACCCGGCGGATCGCCGAGCAGGTGCAGGCCGGCAAGCTGAAGCCATCGGCGATCAACGAGAAGACGATCGCGCGCAACCTCACCTGGCCGGACATGCCCGACGTCGACCTCTTCGTGCGGTCCTCCGGCGAGCAGCGCACCAGCAACTTCATGCTCTGGCAGTCGGCGTATGCCGAACTCGTCTTCCTCGACACCCTCTGGCCGGACTTCGACCGGCTGGACCTGTGGCGCGCCATCCAGCTGTATGCCGCGCGCGACCGGCGCTTCGGCGGTGCCGTCGACGCAGCCAGCGGTTGACGCGAGCTGTCTGGCCTATGCCGGACGGGCGCCATACCTCCCGTCTGGCATAGGGAGAACCGTCAGCGCTGAGCGGAGCACTCCGCGCAGACGCCGAAGATCTCGACGGTGTGCTCCACGTCGGTGAAGCCGTGCTCGGAGCTGACGGCCGCCGCCCAGCGTTCGACCTGCGGGCCTTCCACCTCCACAGCGCGACCGCACGAACGGCACACCAGATGGTGGTGGTGGCCGGTGCTGCACCGGCGGTAGATCGCCTCACCGTCCGGTGCGCGCAGCACGTCGACCTCGCCGTCGGAGGCCATGTTCTGCAGGATCCGGTAAACCGTTGCAAGACCGACGGATTCGCCGCTGTCCTTGAGCGAGGAGTGCAGCTCCTGCGCGGAGACGAAGTCGGTCTGGTCGCGCAGTTGCTCGGCCACGGCGACCTGCTGGCGGGTCGTACGGCGGACGGGCTGCTTCGCGCTCACCGTCGTCACATCCCGGTGCTGACGATCGCCAGCGCGACGGCGAGCAGCAGCACCGAGCAGCGCATCATCCGCTCCGGTGGCTGGATGCGCGGCCAGGCGAGGTAGAGCAGCCAGGCGACGAGCAGCGCGCACAGGCCGAAGCACACCGTGCCGACCACGCCGCGGAAGACGACGCCGATCACCAGCATCAACAGAACGACCAGAGCGGGCATGGCACGCGGTGCGCGGGCGATCCGCTGCAACCACGGGTCACTGGCGTGCTCGACGCGCACACGGAACGGTGACGCGCTGACGGACGGGCGAGAAGGAGCTGACATCGCCTCCAGGATATCCGCCGCCCGGGACGGCCCATGACCGATGTCATGGGCGGAACATGATCGTCGGCAGGGACGTGGCACGGCGCGCTCCGGCAGAGTCATCGGCATGATGAGGACACAGGAGCAGGGGCGGCCGATCGGCATCGACCCGCAGGGGGCGCCGGCGATCGAACTCGTCGGCCTGGAAAAGCGTTTCGGTTCGGTGCACGCCGTCCGTGGCATCGAGCTGACCGTCGAGCAGGGCGAGATCGTGGCCTTCCTCGGCCCGAACGGCGCCGGCAAGACGACCACCATCGACATGATGCTCGGTCTCTCCACGCCGACCGCGGGCGTCGCCCGGGTCTTCGGCATGGAGCCGCGTGCCGCGGTCGGGCGCGGCCTCGTGGCGGCCGTCATGCAGACCGGCGGCCTGCTGAGGGACCTGACCGTGCGCGAGACCGTCGACCTCACCGCGAGCCTCTTCGTGCAGACCCGATCCATTGAGGAGTGTCTCGAGCGCGCCGGCATCGCCGGCATCGGGGACCGCAAGGTGCAGAAGTGCTCCGGCGGCCAGCAGCAGCGGCTGCGGTTCGCCATGGCACTGGTCTCGGACCCGGCGCTGGTCGTGCTCGACGAGCCGACCACCGGCATGGACGTCACCGGTCGCCGCGACTTCTGGTCCGCGATCCGCCAGGACGCGCAGCGCGGCCGCACCGTCCTCTTCGCGACGCACTACCTGGAAGAGGCCGATCAGTACGCCGACCGGATCATTCTGGTCCGCAAGGGCCGGATCGTCGCCGACGGCACCGGCGCGCAGATCAAGTCGATGGCCACCGGACGCACCGTGCGGGCAACCATGACCGGCCTCAGTGATCGAGAGCTGTCCGCCATACCGGGTGTCGACTCCGTTGAGTTGCAAGGTGACTCGGTGACCCTGCACTCCAAGGACAGTGACGCCGTGGCCCGCTATCTCTTCGCCAACACCAACGCCCGGGATGTGGAGATCACCGCCCGCGGCCTCGAAGACGCCTTCCTCGCCCTGACCGGCGACGAGAGTGCTGACAGGCGCGTGAGGATCGAGGAACGAGGCCCGGAGCGCGCCATGGAAGCACGACAGACACCTGACGAGCAGGGAGCCTGACATGACCGACTTCATCGCACCCCGTGCCCTCCCCGTCGACGAGCGGATCGACCTGGAGCGCCGCGTCCCGGCGCACGGCGGGTTCAACAGCCGGCTGCTGCGCATCGAGCTGCTCCGGGTGGTGCGCAACAAACGGACAATGATCTTCACCATCGCTCTTCCGGTGGCCTTCTACCTGGCGTTCGGGATGTCGCAGCCGGCCCAGTGGAAGGGGCTGGACTTCAACGCCAAGGCGTACGAGATGATCAGCTTCGCGCTGTATGGCGCCATGGCCGCCTCCTGTGCCATCGGAGCGACGGTGGCGGTCGAACGAGCCCAGGGCTGGAGCCGGCAGCTGCGACTGACGCCGTTGTCCGGCCCGGCATACATCGCGGTGAAGGTGCTGACCGCGATGGTGGCCGCCGCGCTGCCGGTCGTCCTGGTCTTCGCGATCGGCAGCTTCACCGGGGGGTCGATGACTGCCGGGGCATGGCTGACCGCGCTGGCCCTGACCTGGGTCTGCGGCAGCGTGTTCGCCTCCCTCGGTCTGTTCGTGGGCTACCTCGTCCCCTCCGAGAACGCCATGCAGATCCTCGGGCCGGGAATTTCGTTGCTGGCCTTCGCCGGTGGCATCTTCTACCCGCTGGCGGCGATGAGCGACACGATGCAGACGGTCGCGTCGTTCACCCCGATGTGGGGACTGTCCCAGATCGCCCGCTACCCACTGCTCGGCGGATCGTTCGACGTGATGTGGCTGGTGAGCGGGGTCGTCTGGATCGGGCTGTTCGCCGCCGGCGCGGTATGGCGGTTCAGCCGCGACACCAACCGCGTCTGATACGGCCCCTGGCAGACTGAACCGCGATGAAGAAGAACATGTGGCAGCCGACCCCGAGGCGATCCTCGGGGTTGGTCGCTGCCTTCGACCACGACACCGAGGAGTCGCGCGGCAACCGATTCCTGATGCTCTTCTGGTCGGGCATCTGGCTGTTCTGGATGCTGCAGCCCTTCATCGACTCGGTCGAGCGGATCAACACGCCCCGTGGAATCGCCGGGGTGGTGGTCGTGCCCGTCTTCTGTGTCGTCTATCTCTGGCACTTCTACGAGTGCCGGGCGATGTTCTTCCGGCTGGCCTATCCGACCGAGGTTCGGCCCGGGGGGCGCGACCTGCTCCGTTATGCGCTGCTCGGTGTCCTGGCGGTCGCGTGCGTCCTCGCGGTCGGTCAATCCGGCTTCACGGCCGCGATCTTCTTCGCACTCTCCGGCCTGTGGACGCTCCGGCTCCGCCTCGGCTGGCTGGTCGTCATCGCCGTCGGCATCCTCTACCCGGTGCTGTGGCCAGTGCTGGGCTGGCGGTCCGATCCGAGCACCTTCATCGGGCTGGGTTTCGGTGCCGTCGCCATCTCGGTCGGTATGACGGCCGGCCGGCGCCAGCACCAGCTGCGCGAGTCACGCCGGGTCAACGCCGAACTCATGGTGCAGCAGGAGCGCAACCGGATGGCGCGCGACCTGCACGACATCCTGGGCCACTCGCTGACCGTGATCACGGTGAAGGCCGAACTCGCCGGCCGGCTGCTGGACGCCGGTGCCGACGAGCGCGCCCGTGCCGAGGTGGGAGACCTGGAGCGGCTGTCGCGGACCGCACTCGCGGACGTGCGCCGCGCCGTCGAGGGCTATCGCGAGATCTCCTTGTCGGGTGAACTGGCCCGGGCCAAAGAGGCGCTCGCCGCGGCCGGCATCACCGCGAAGACACCGACCGCGCTCGACCAGGTGCCCGCCGACCTGGTGGAGCCGTTCGCCTGGACCGTCCGCGAGTGCGTCACCAACGTGCTGCGGCACAGTCACGCGTCGACGTGCACCATCACCGTCACTCCGATGTCCCTCACCGTCGCCGACGACGGCGTGGGCCTGGGGGGCGCGCACGGCAGTGGCAACGGCCTCGCCGGGTTGCGTGAGCGGGCGTCGGCGGCAGGTGCGGTGGTCATCACCCGGGCGGTCGAGCCGCACGGCTTCTCGGTGACGGTCACCGCGCGAACGGACGGACAATCGGGCGGGGACATCGCTGATGTCACCGCGGCAGCGGTGCGTCATACCACTGGGCACGCGTCGGGGGAGGCACTTGCATGAGCACCCCACGAAGTTTCTCCCCCGCTTCGCTCCTCCGAATACTTCGCGGGGACCCCGCATGACGATCAGGGTGATGCTCGCCGACGACCAGGCGCTGGTGCGCGGTGCGCTCGCGGCATTGCTGGAGCTCGAGACCGACCTCACCGTCGTGAGCGAGGTGGGCGACGGCGACCAGGTGGTCGCCGCGGCGATCGAGACCGAGCCCGACGTCGTGCTGATGGACGTGGAGATGCCCGGGAAGGACGGCATCACGGCCACCGCCGAGCTGCGCAAGGCCGTGCCCGGCGCCAAGGTGCTGATCGTCACGACGTTCGGCCGGCCCGGCTATCTGCGCCGGGGATTGCAAGCCGGCGCAGCGGGATTCGTGGTCAAGGACACGCCGGCCCGCGAACTCGCCGACGCCGTGCGACGGGTGCATCAGGGGTTGCGTGTGGTCGATCCGGCGCTCGCGACCGACAGCCTGATCGCGGGCGATTCGCCGCTCACCGCTCGGGAGACCGACGTGCTGCGCGCTGCTCGCGGAGGTGGCACCGTCGCCGACATCGCCGGCGCGCTCTTCCTGTCCGAGGGCACCGTCCGCAACCACTTGTCGGCGGTCATCGGCAAGACCGGTGCCCGCACCCGAGCCGAGGCCGCGCAGATCGCCGAGACTAACGGGTGGCTGTGATCGGCCAGCCGGTGATCCGTTTGGGACGCGGCGGGGCGTAGGTGCGGACCTTCGAGGTGCGCAGGCCGAGGCGGACGAGGCCTTCGGCGACGGTGACCGCGGCCGCCACGCCGTCGACCACGGGGACACCGGTGCGCTCCCGGACCTGCGCTTCCAGGTCCGCCATACCGCCACAGCCGAGGCAGATCACCTCGGCGCGGTCCTGGGCAACCGCGAGCTCACACTCGCGGACGATGGCCTCGACGGCTCGCTCCGGCTCGGATTCGAGGTCGAGCACGGACATCCCCGACGAGCGGACGGAAGCAAGCCGGCGGTCCAGCCCGGCGAGCACCAACCGGTCCTCGATGAGCGGGACGGTCCGGTCCAGCGTGGTCACGACGCTGTACTTGTGGCCCAGGAACTGCGCGGTCGACGCGGCGGCCTCGGTGATGTCGACCACCGGGACATCGAGCAGCTCCTGCAGACCCTCGCGACCGTGCTCGCCATACCCGGCCTGTATGACGGCGTCGTACTCGCCGTCATACGTCACGACCCGGTCCATGACGGCAACCGCCGCGAGATAGCTCTCCAGGTTGCCCTCGCACGACTCCGCGCCGAACTGCGGGGTGAGGGCGATGATCTCGGTGCTGGGCGAGGCAGCGGCCTGCGCCGCCTGACCGATCGACTTGGTCATCGTGTCGGTCGTGTTGACATTGACCACAAGGATTTTCATCGGTCAGGCCTCCTCGGCGCGTTCCACCAGCGGCTGCACGGCGTCGCCGGGCACGACGATGACGGGGATGGGCGACTCGTGCACGATGCGCATGCCGGTGGACCCGAGGAAGACCCGTTGGCCGGGGCCCATGTCACTGGAGCCGACGACGAGGACATCACCGGTGTCCCACTCCACGTGCTCGATGGCGTCCGCCCAGTCCTCCCCGAACCCGACGACGGTCTCGGCGATCCGGGGGGCGTGGGGCAGACTCTCGACCTCGGTCAGCGCGGCTGCGCCGCTCTCCCGGATTTGCGAGGTCACCTTCTCGCGCAGCCGGTTCTCCGCCTCGAGGTCGGTGGTCGCATGGCGGGGCTGTAGCGAGAACGACGCCAGCCGCAATTCCGCACCCGTCTCGCCGCAGATCCCGGCGGCCGCGAGGACCAGGCCGGACTTGCCGGCGACGCCGCCGTAGGCCGCGTTGACGCGCACCACCCGGTCCTGCGGCTTGGTGCGAAAACCTCGGGGGGCCAAGGCGATCGGCACCGGACTGGAGTGCACCAGGTGGTTCGCGACGCTGCCCAGGCTCACCCGGCCCAGGAGACCGTGCGAGGCGTTGCCGACGACGATCACCTCCGCCGACTCGAGCTCGGCGAGCTCGACGAGGCCACTGGGCACCGACCGGGCGTCATGGATCAGAAAATCGGCCTCGACATCGCCGGGGACGTCGCGTCTCGCCTCGTCCAGCTGACCGGCCAGTTGCTGGCGCAGCAGGCTGTTGTACTGGAAGTCGACGCGCGCGACCGTCGGTGCCGACGGCGTCTCCATCACCATGGTGACCAGCAGGCGCGAGCGGGTGGAGCGAGCGAGGAAGGCACCCAGTCGCAGCGCCTCGAGGCCGGCGACACCGGGCTGGTAGGCAACGATCGTGGTCATGTCGGGGTCTCTCTTTCGAGGTCAGTGGTGCGCCTGGACGGCGATCGCTTCGCCGTCGACGTCACGGAAGGTGCGGGATCGGTCGGCGACCACCAGGTAGAGCACGAAGCCGATGCCCGCGGCGATGAACCAGGAGAACGGTGCGTAACTGCTCAGCGCGTGCAGGACGTGGATCTGCCCGGAGAACGCGAACGCGATGGAAATGAGGGCGGACGGGACGAGGGCGCCGACGGCGCGTCGGTTGACGCCGTTGCTGTAGTGGTAGTCGCCGTCCGGCTCGAGGGTGTAGAGGTCGGGCACGTTGACCTGCTGCTTGCGCAGCACCCAGTAGTCGGCCATCACGATCCCGAAGAGCGGGCCGAGCACTGCACCGAGACCGCCGAGGAAGTAGTTGATCACGGTCGGTGAGTTGTAGAGGTTCCACGGCAGGATGACGAAGCCGATGACACCGGAGATGATCGCCGACTTGCGGAAGTCGAGCTTCTTCGGGGCGATGTTGGTCAGGGCGTATGCCGGCGCGACGAAGTTCGCCATCAGATTGACGCCGACGGTGAGGATGACCAGCGCGAGGCAGGCCAGCACCAGGAACGGCGTGGCGAAGGTGTGGACCACGTCCTCCGGCCCGGCGATGACCTGCCCGTCCACGGTGAACCGGCCACCGGCAAGCAGCACGACGATGCAGCCGAAGAAGATCGTATTGACCGGGATGCCGGCGATGTTGCCGAGCACGATGGACCGCTTCGACTTGGCGCCACGGGTGAAGTCGCAGAAGTTCAGGACGAAGGTGCCGTAGATCGCGACCCAGCCGGACGCGCCGGCGAGGATCTCGTGCCACATGTCCCAGGCGTGCAGCGCCCAGGGCTTTCCGCCGAGGGTCGCCTTCGGTTGCCAGGTGATGTGGCCGTTGACCTGCACGACGGCCGCGATCGCCATCGCCAGGAAGGTGACCAGAATGATCGGTCCGGAGTAGGCCTCGAACTTGCGGACCATCTCGATGCCGTAGCAGGCGATGATCACCTGGATCACCCAGAGCACCGCGAAACAGATCCAGCCGAGGTAGTCCAGGCCCAGCAGGCTGTGCTCGGTCATCGGCTTCGCTCCCGGGAAGAGCGCGAGCACCAGGATGTTGCACACCAGCGAGGCCAGGTAGGTCTGGATGCCGAACCACGCGATCGCGACGCCGCCGCGGAACAACGCAGGAATGTGTGCGCCGCGGACACCGAAGCTGATCCGGCTCATCACCGGGAACGGCACGCCGACCTTGTAGCCGACGAAGCCGGAGATGGTGAGCAGCACGAGCAGGAACACCGAGCCGAAGCCCATCGCCAGCAGGATCTGCCAGGCGCCGAGACCGAGGGCGAACATCCCGATCGCGAACGTGTAATTGCCGAGGCTGTGCACGTCGTTGGCCCACAACGCGAAGATGTTGTAGGCGCTCCACGTGCGGCCCTCCTTCTTGGAGGGCGCGATGTCGTAGTTGTAGAGCCGGTGGTCGTACGCCGGCTGCAGGACGTCGGCGACGGCTGCGCCGTGCGGATCGTCATGAAGCGGGCTGGTGCATTCGGTGTTGGACATCGCGCCTCCTAAGCGTTGCTCAGGAACTTAGGAGCGCCGGTCCGGCCGCGAAATAGGTTGGGAGATATATCCGTCAGTCGGCAGATATATCTCCGTGGCTCTTGCGCGCGTCGTCGATGTATGCCGTCAGCCGGCCGTGGTGCGACCGGGCGGCCGCGCTCAACTGTGCACCGTCCCGCCGGAGAAACGCCTCGAGCATGCTGGTGTGATCGGCCTGCAACTCCGCGCGCTGGTCGGCGTCGAGCAGACTCATCGCCTGCGACGGTTCGGTCAGGTCGGCGACCAGACTCAGCATGTGCAGCAGCCGTGGCATCCCGCACGGCGCGAGCAGCGTCTCGTGGAACGAGCGGCTGAGGATCTGATAGCGGTGCACGTCGTCACGGTCGATCGCCTCGAGCAGTTCACGGTGGATTTCCGTTGCGTGGCGGTCGTTCTCGGGCGTTGCTGCCGCTGTCGCCGCCTCGATCGCCGCTGCCTCCAGAGCGCCGCGCACCAAATAGAGCTCGTGCAGCTCCGGACCGCTCAGCACAGTGACCGTGTAGCCGCCGCGTGGCTGGTGGCGGACCAGGCCTTCGCCGATGAGGGTCTTGAGTGCCTCGCGCACCGGGATCCGGCTGACCTGGAAGAAGGCGCCGATCTCGTCCACCGGCAGGCTGACCCCGGGACGGAGCTGCCCCGACACGATCACCCGCCGCAACTCGCTCAGCACATAGGGCCCGGTGGCGTAGCCGTCCGCCTTGCGCAGGTGTCCGATCCACGGACTCGCTTCGGTTGACATCAGAGCCAGTATCCCGCGCGTGGGGTGGATCGTCAGTGAATGAGGCCGTGCGTTCGTTCGAGTAGAGCGGAGGAGATGCTCCTATATCTGTCAAGCGGCGTTTTGGAGTGGTTGTTCGGCCGGGACTGGCAGGGTGACAGATTCGGTGAGGGCGTCGCGGATGAGGTGCTGGATGTGGCGTGCGAGGTAGCGTT
>NZ_JBMAMH010000012.1:0-109192 GCF_058148645.1 Flexivirga sp. YIM B11880 | reverse complement strand
ACCAGCGACGTCGTCGCCGAGCTGCGCGACGAGAACGACGGGTGGCCGGAGCTTGTCGAACGGTTGCGCTCGGCCGGGCAGCGCGTCGAGATCGCCCGCCGCTTCCACAACGAAGCGGTGCGCGACGTGCAGCGCCTGCGGCACCGGCCCCAGGTGCGCTACCTCGGCCTCGCCGGCCACACACCGCTGCCGGCCCCGGTCGACTTCGACGACCGGCTGCCCGACGGCCTTTGAGCCGCACTGCGGTGTGCTCCGCCGCGGTGGCCGGTGCGCGCCGTGACCTAAAGGTGCCACGGGAATCTTTATGGCACCAAGCTGCCGTGGTGCGGCGGTATTCTGGCGGCGTACCCACATCTGAGCAAGGAGTCCAGCAGTGACGAACGTGTCCGAGACCGGCACCGCCCGAGTCAAGCGCGGTATGGCGGAGATGCTGAAGGGCGGCGTCATCATGGACGTCGTCACGCCCGAGCAGGCGAAGATCGCCGAGGACGCCGGCGCGGTGGCCGTGATGGCGCTGGAACGCGTGCCCGCCGACATCCGCGCGCAGGGCGGCGTGTCGCGGATGAGCGACCCGGACATGATCGACGGCATCATCGAGGCCGTCTCGATCCCGGTGATGGCCAAGGCTCGCATCGGTCACTTCGTCGAGGCACAGGTGCTGCAGAGTCTCGGCGTCGACTACATCGACGAGTCCGAGGTGCTGACCCCCGCCGACTACGCCAACCACATCGACAAGTGGGAGTTCACCGTTCCCTTCGTCTGCGGTGCGACCAACCTGGGCGAGGCGCTGCGCCGCATCACCGAGGGCGCGGCAATGATCCGCTCCAAGGGCGAGGCCGGCACCGGGGACGTCTCGAACGCCACGACCCACATGCGCCAGATCCGCCAGGAGATCCGCCGGCTGACCAGCCTGCCGGAGGACGAGCTGTATGTCGCCGCCAAGGAACTGCAGGCGCCGTACGAACTCGTCAAGGAGGTCGCCGAGGCCGGCAAGCTGCCCGTCGTGCTCTTCACCGCCGGCGGCATTGCCACCGCGGCCGACGCCGCGATGATGATGCAACTGGGTGCCGAGGGCGTCTTCGTCGGCTCGGGCATCTTCAAGTCCGGCAACCCGGCTCAGCGCGCCGAGGCGATCGTCAAGGCGACGACCTTCTACGACGACCCCGACGTGATCGCGAAGGTTTCGCGTGGTCTGGGCGAAGCCATGGTTGGCATCAACGTCGAGGACATCGCGCAGTCGCACCGGCTCGCCGAGCGCGGTTGGTGACACCCCTGCCGACAGGCTCAGAAACATACCGAGAGGCTCAGTTAATCGGCGCGAAACCGCCATATTTACTGAGCCTTTCGGCGTTTGGTGAGCCTCTCGGCGAGGCGGCTGCCCTCGCTCCGTCGGCGGTCAGGCGGTGCGCGGCAGGATCATCAGGTGGATCGGCAGATCCGTGTCGGGGTGCCACGGCGCCTGCGTCGTCTCGATGATCTGCCAACCACGCCGCAAGTACAGCTGGACCGGTGTCTCGTGAGCGGCAACCACGTCCAGCACCGGATAGCCTTCGGCCCGCGCTGCCTGGGTCGCGGTCTCCAATAGACGTGACCCGATGCCCTGTCCGGCGCGTTGAATGTCAGTGAAAAACGCTGAAACGCAACGCAACTCGTTCACGCCGACATCGTGGGCCGCGGCCCAGGATCGTCCCAGCAGGTCGTCCTCGACGCGCTCGAGGGCGACATGTCCCGCGACCTCGCCGTCCACCTCCGCGACCCAGGCGTGCAACTCGGTCGAACGCTTGAGGAACTGCTCGAGCGGCCGTGGGAACGGCCAGATGAACGGGTAGCGGGTCTGTGCCTGCTGGCGGGCGATGAGTGCGGCGAGCACCGGCAGGTCCGCATCCTGCCGGTCACGTATGACGAGATCCACGCCGGCACGTTATCCGGTCAGCCGGTGAGCGGTGCCACCGGTCGCTGGCCCGCCCGAGCGCGGCGGATCCGGCGAGCCGGTCCGCTGCGCAACAGCTCCCGCAGCCGCGCCTGATCGTATGTCGAGGGGCGTGTCGCGGACAGGAAGTCCTGCACGATCCGCACGAACTCCCCGGGATGATCCCGATGCGGGAAATGCCCACTGTCCGCAACGATCTCGACCCGGGCGCCAGGTGCCAGCGCCGCCACGTTGCCGGCCTGCGAGGCCGGGATGATCGGGTCATCGGCGCCCCAGACGACAGCCAGCGGCATCGACTCGGTGAGGTAGGCGCGGTCGGTCATCGTGACGATCTGGCCGTGCCGGTCGACGACGGCCCGCAGCACGTGGCCGGCGGCCGCGCGGGCCTGCGGGTCGCGGAAAGCGTTGTAGATCTCGGCGATCTCGTCGATGTCGCGCGTGCCGGGCAGCCGGGCGGCGTGCGCCATACGCAAGCCCACGGTGTTGACGTGCCGGATGCCGGGCAGCGTCAGCAGCCCCATCACCTGCTGGAATCCGGGCAGTGTCGCGAGCCGAATGACCGGGCTGACCTCCGGACCGAGGCCGCCGGGGGCGACCAGCACCAGCCGCTCGGTGAGCTCGGGGTACTGATAGGCGAACTGCATCGCCACGCCGCCACCGAAGCTGTGCCCGATCACTGTTGCCCGATCGATCTCGAGCACGCCGAGCAGGTCGCGCATCCCGTTGGCGAAACCGCCGAGGGTGTAATCGGCGCGTGGTTTGGCGGACCGGCCATGGCCCAGCAGGTCCGGCGCGATGACCGTGTGATCGCGGGAGAGCGGGCCGATCACCCGGTCCCAGGTCGTGTGGTCGCACGCGACACCGTGCAGCAACAGCAGCGCCGGCCCGTGACCGGTCAGGACGAACGCGCGGCGGTGACCGTGCACGTCCACGAACCGGATCCGGCGGGTTGCCTTCATGACGGGCGATTCAATCACTTGAACGGACGTCCTGCTACCAGGCGGTAAGTCCGTGTTGAAAACGTGTCCTACGCTCGGCACCGTGGCAGGCGGCAGCAGACCGGCATCGGGCCGTGGGTCCGCACTCACCCGCGAGCGGATCCTCGCCGTGGCGGGGGAGCTCGTGCGCGACGACGGCTCGCCGACGCTCAGCATGCGGACGCTCGGTGCCCGGCTCGGCGTCACGCCGATGGCGATCTACCGNCCTCGCCGTGGCGGGGGAGCTCGTGCGCGACGACGGCTCGCCGACGCTCAGCATGCGGACGCTCGGTGCCCGGCTCGG
This sequence comes from Flexivirga sp. YIM B11880, assembly GCF_058148645.1. Taxonomy (NCBI): domain Bacteria; kingdom Bacillati; phylum Actinomycetota; class Actinomycetes; order Micrococcales; family Dermacoccaceae; genus Flexivirga; species Flexivirga sp. YIM B11880. The sequence goes on along the minus strand of NZ_JBMAMH010000012.1, from coordinate 105,981 downwards.
CGTCACGCCGATGGCGATCTACCGCCACTTCGGCAGCCGCGACGAGTTGCTCGTCGCGCTGCTCGACGAGGAATTCGCCGAGGTCACCTGGCCGGACCTGCCCGCGCCGGGGCCGGATCGAGCGGTCGAGGTGCTGTTGATGCTCCGCCGGGAGCTCGGCAGCCGACCCTGGGTGCTCGACGCGCTGACCCGCGGAGATCTGATGGCACCCTCTGCTGCTCGCGCCACGGACGACATCCTCGGCTCGTTGCTGGCCGCCGGCTGCACCCCCGAGCAGGCCGCCCACCGCTACTCGGCCGCCTGGCGGCTCCTCCTCGGCGCGACGCAACTCGACGCCCGCACCGCGCAGACGATGCGGAGTCTGCAGCGGCCCACGGTGCAGGAGAGCGTGCGGCGAGATGCGGCCGACAGTGGCTTCGAGGCGCTGGCCGCTTGCGGCGCGGCGCTCGCCGCGCAACGAGCGGAATTCGATCTGCGGGCCGCGCTGGTCTTGTTGGTGAGCGGGCGTGCGGACTAAGGTATACGCGTAAACACCGTCCACGGGAGCAGGTATGGCGCAGCGCTCGATCTTCGAAGCCGCCGGCGGAGCGGAAGCCATGACGCGCATCGCAGACGCGTGGCACCGGCGGGTGATGGCCGACCCAGTGGTGTCGCACGCCTTCCACGGAGGTGCCAAGCCGGGTCACGTCGACCGGCTGGCGGCATACCTCGGCGAGGCGCTCGGTGGCCCGGCGCGCTACACGACGACGTATGGCGATCACGCCACCGTGGTGCGCCTGCACAGTGGCAACGGGGAGCACGACGAAATGAATGAACGCGCGATCGACTGCTTCGCGGGAGCGTTGCACGACGCCGGGTTGGATACCGATCTGGAGACGTACCAAGCGATTCTGGACTACTGGGGCTGGGCGACCTGGTATCCGATGTACTTCCACGGGTCGGCTGAGGACGTACCCGCGGATCTGCCGATGCCGCACTGGAACTGGGACGCGACCGTCGGCTACCAGGGGCGACGATGATCACGCGATACCTGACGGTCAAGGACGCACGGGCGGCAATCGACTGATATCGCAGCGCGTTCGGCGCCCGGGTGTCCTTCGAGCCGATCGTCATGGCTGACGGCCGGGTCGGCCACGCCGACTGAGGTCTCGATGCGGCATCGGCCAGCGCCTCGGCCTACTCGGCCAAATGGGCTAGAGCCGTTCGCGGAGCCAGGCGATGTCGGCCTTGTGCTCCTCGGCACCGCCGGGCGTCTCGCACACCACCGGCGCCGCGGCGGCGCGCACGACCGCGGCCAGCTCGTCCGGATCGATCTGTCCTGCACCGAGATTGGCGTGCCGGTCGGCGCCCGAATCGAAGTCGTCGCGGCTGTCGTTGCCGTGCACCAGGTCGATGCGACCGGTGATCTCGTGGATGCGTTCGGCCGCCTCCGCGAGAGGAATGCCACCGGCCCAGGCGTGACAGGTGTCGAGGCAGAAACCAATCTGCTCGTGACCGTCCGCCTGGCGAATCGCCGCCCAGACGCCGGCGATGCGGACCAGGTGACGCGCCATCGCGTTGTCGCCACCGGCGGTGTTCTCGATGAGCAGGGGGACTTTGCAGTCCGTCGCCTCGACCGCCTTGCGCCAGTTGTCGAACCCCTTCGCCGGATCATCGGACTTGCCGACGTGCCCGCCGTGGACGATGAGCCCGGCTGCACCGATCTCGGCCGCCGCGTCCATGTGCTGTTGCAGGAGCTTGCGGCTCGGGATGCGGATCCGGTTGTTGAGCGTGGCGACGTTGATGACGTATGGCGCATGCACGTAGACCGTCACTCCCGCAGCTTCGGCGTCGGCGCGCAGCTTGGCCGCCCCACCGTCATACGCAACGACCGGGCCCTTGTAGCTCTGCGGATCGCCCAGGAAGAACTGCACCACCGTCGTGTCGCGGGCAGCTGCCTCCGCGAGCGGGTCCTGCTGGTTGACGTGGGCACCGATGCGAAGCGTCATGGCGACCAGCCTACGGAGGCTGTGTGACAGGCCGGCAGGCCGGCGGATCCGGACTCTCCCTCCGCTTCCGCCTCGGAAAGGGCGTAGCGTTGACGACGTGACGGATTCGACCACTTCGACACCTGCACCCGCCATCTCCACCGTCGGTGAACTGCGCGCCAGCGGACACCGGCAGCGCAGCGTCCGGGAGGAACTGCGCGAGAACCTGATCGAGAAACTGACGGCAGGCCACGATCCGTGGCCCGGGATCCAGGGCTTCGACTTCACCGTGATCCCGCAGCTGGAGCGGGCGCTCCTCGCCGGTCACGATGTCGTGCTGCTGGGCGAACGCGGCCAGGGCAAGACCCGCGTGCTGCGCACGCTCGTCGGCCTCCTCGACGAATGGACCCCGGTGATCGCCGGCTCCGAACTGGGCGAGCACCCCTACGACCCGATCACCCCGGCGTCCCGGCGCCGTGCGGCAGAGCTCGGCGACGAGCTGCCGGTCGCGTGGCGGCATCGGGAGACCCGGTATGCCGAGAAGCTCGCGACCCCGGACACGTCCGTCGGTGACCTGGTCGGTGATGTGGACCCGATGAAGGTCGCCGAGGGCCGCAGTCTGGGTGACCCGGAGACGATCCACTTCGGGCTGATTCCCCGCGCGCATCGCGGCATCGTCGCCATCAACGAGCTACCGGACCTGGCCGAACGCATCCAGGTCGCGATGCTCAACGTCATGGAGGAGCGCGACATCCAGGTGCGCGGCTACACCCTCCGCCTGCCGCTCGACGTGCTGGTGGTCGCCAGTGCCAATCCGGAGGACTACACCAACCGCGGCCGGATCATCACTCCGCTGAAGGACCGCTTCGGCGCGCAGATCCGCACCCACTACCCGCTGGAGGTGGAGGGCGAGATCGCCGTCATCGAGCAGGAGGCGCGCTTGGTCGCGAGCGTGCCGGCATACCTGATCGAGATCCTGGCGCGATTCACCCGTGCGCTCCGCGAATCCAACGCCGTCGACCAAAGGTCGGGTGTCTCAGCGCGATTCGCGATCGCGGCGGCCGAGACCATTGCCGCTGCCGCACTGCACCGGGCGACGCTGCGGGGGGAGCAGGAGGCGGTCGCACGGGTCATCGACCTCGAGACGGCGGTCGACGTGCTGGCCGGCAAGGTCGAGTTCGAGACCGGCCACGAGGGTCGTGAGGAGGCGATCCTGGAGCACCTGTTGCGCACCGCGACGGCGGAGACGGCGCGGGGCCGGCTGCGGGGCATCGATCTGGGGCTACTCGTGCGCGCGCTGGAGCGTGGTGCGCGGGTCACGACGGGCGAACAGGTCAGCGCCACCGAGGTGCTCGGCGAACTGCCGGTCCTCGGGGAGTCGGATCTCTACGACCAGGTCGCGGACCGGCTGGACGCGCGCACGCCCGGCGAGCGGGCGGGTGCGATCGAGCTGGCGCTCGAGGGTCTCTACCTGGCCAAGCAGGTCAGCAAGGAGTCGGACGACGAGGGCAACGCGACCTACGGGGAGCGCGAATCGGTATGACGATGCGCAAACCACAACTGCTGCCAGTGCACGGATAGCGTCTGAGAGATGGTCACTCACAGCGCTTCCCGTCGTTCCGTGCGAGTTGCCGGCTTCGCGGCGACCGTCCTCGCTGCTGCCGCGCTGGCTGTGCCCGCTGCGACCGCATCGCCGAACCGCGGGGCGCCAGACGGTTATTCGTGGATTCCGCGTCCGACCGGCGTGCAGGAACAGTTCCGCGGCCTGGCCGCCGTGAGCAGTCGCGTCGCATGGGTCAGCGGTGAGCAGGGCAGTGTGCTCCGCACCGCGGACGGTGGCCGCACCTGGACCGACGTGTCACCGTCGGCCGCCAAGGCCGACGGGCTGGCGCTGCGCGACATCGAGGCGGGGGACAGCCGGCACGCGGAGGCGTTGTCGATCGGTCCCGGGAGCGATTCACGCATCTTCCGCACCGACGACGGCGGCCAGACCTGGCAGCAGGTGTTCACCAACACCGACCCGGCCGCGTTCTACGACTGTATGGCGTTCAGCTCCCACGGCATCGGTCTCGCCATGAGCGACCCGGTCGACGGCTACTTCCGGATGGCGCGCACGACCGACGGCGGCCGCACTTGGAAGGTGTTGCCGACGACCGGCATGCCTCCGGCATACCCGAACGAGTTCGGGTTCGCCGCGTCCGGCACCTGCCTGGTCGCGGCGCAGGACCCGCACCGCGCGCGTCCGGGCGAGTTCTGGTTCGCCACCGGCGGCCAGGCGCCACGGGTGTTCCACACCACGAACGCCGGGGACAGCTGGACCGCGGAGGCGACACCGGTGCGCGCGGGTGACTCCGCCGGCATCTACAGCATCGCGTTCAAGAACTCCTGGACCGGCGTCGCAGTGGGCGGCGACTACACCGCGCCGACGGATGGAAGCAATGCAGCCGCAACGAAATTCGCCTGGTTCCCGTGGAAGGCGAGCAACTCGCTCGGCGGCTACCGCTCCGGTGTCGCGTACGGTCCGGGCTGGGGCGATGACATCATCGCGGTGGGGCCGACCGGCAGCGATGTCAGCACCAACGACGGTCGGACCTGGGCCACATTCGACACCACCGACTACGACGGCATCCATTGCTCGGTGGGCGGCGCATGCTGGGCATCGGGTCCGAACGGCGCGGTCGCCAAGCTGGTCACGCCATACTCGCGTTGGTCCAGGAAGTAGGCAAAAGCCTTGGCAACACTGGAGATCCTGCATTGGAACGACGTACACGGGCGCTATGAGGAGCTGGCGCGCGCCTCGGCGATGGCCCGCCGGATCCGGGTAGAGTCCGACCATCCGGTGCTGCTCTTCGACGGCGGTGACATCGAGGAGTCGAGTGTTCGCCTCTCCGCGCTGAGTTACGGGGCGGCAGGGTGGGCGGTGCTGCGGGCCGCAGATGTGGATGCGGCGGTGGTCGGCAACGGAGGCATGCTGCGATACGGCCCGGACCGGCTGGTCGACTACGCCGAGGCGTTCGGGCGGCCACCGCTGCTGGGCAACTTCCACCGCGACGGTGCACTCCCGGCCGGCGTCGCCGCGACCCAGGTGATCGACACCGACTCGGCGCGCGTGGGCGTCATCGGCATCTCGGTGCCGCTGATGAACTCCTACTCGTCCTACGGGTTGACCGAGGTGCCGCTCTACACGCTGGTTCACGACGCAGCCGTGCAACTGCGGCGCGACGGCGTGGACGTGGTCGTCGTGCTGAGTCACTGTGGGCTGCCGCAGGACACGGCACTTGCCGCCACACTCGGCGGCAGCGTCGATCTGGTCGTCGGCGGTCACACCCATGACGCGCTGCCCGACGGCACGTGGGCGTTCGGCGGCGTCCCGATCGCCCAGGCCGGCAACTACGCCGAGCACCTGGGCCGTGTGCTGCTCGACGTGACGACCGACGGCGTGACCGTCCGGTCGATGAGCCTCGAACCCGTGCCCGAGGACGGTCCCGCCGACCAGCGGGTGCTGGACGCCGTTGCCGACCAGGAGCGCAGGATCGAGGACTGGCTGGCCGAGCCGATCGCGACGCTGAGGGAAGCGGCGGACTACAACCCGGTCGACGGCGGTGGGGTGGCCCGACTGCTGGCGTGGGCGATGCACGAGGCGCAGCCGGTGGATGTCACCCTGCTCTATCCGGCCAATTGCGATGCCGGCCTGCCGGAAGGACGGGTGACGCGCGGAGACATCTGGGCCGCGACGTCGTCGCCGGCCAACCTGTCGATCATCACCACCACCGGCCGACGGCTGCGATCGATGCTGCAGATCGGGCTCAGTGCGGACAACGCCGACAGGACGCCGCGACTGTTCCGTGGCCGAGCGCTCGGTCGTCTGGTGGTGGTCGGCGCCACCATCGCGGACGGCGAGGTGTTCGTCGGCGACCGGCCGCTGAATGACGACGCGATCTACCGCGTGTCCGGCGGGGACGTCGAGGTCTCGTCATACGGCGGTCTCGTGCCGGACAACTCACCGGACATGGAGATCTTCGTTCCGCAGATCCTGCCGGAGCTTCTGGAGGCGTATCTCGTTGGCACCTAAGCACACTCATCGCGCACATTACGGCCGGTATGCCGGCGGCCCGGACCCGCTGGCGCCGCCGGTCGACCTGGCCGAGGCGCTCGACGCCATCGGCGAGGACGTCATGGCCGGCTACAGCCCGGAGCACGCGATGCGCGAGTTCCTGCGCCGCGGCGGCCGGCAGCAGCGGGGCCTCGACGACCTTGCGCGGCAGGTCGCCGAGAAACGTCGCGAGCTGCTCGCCAAGCACAACCTGGACGGGACCTTCCAGGAGATCAAGAAGCTGCTCGACGAGGCGGTGCTGGCCGAACGCAAACAGCTGGCACGCGACCTGGACGATGACGCCCGGTTCGCCGAGATGCGGATCGAGAACCTGCCGCCCTCGACCGCGGCGGCGGTCAACGAGCTGGCCGACTACCCGTGGCGCAGCTCCGAGGCTCGGGAGAAGTACGAGCAGATCAAGGACCTGCTCGGCAGGGAGATGCTCGACCAGCGGTTCGCCGGCATGAAGCAGGCGCTGGAGGGCGCGACCGACGAGGACCGGCAGCGGATCAGCGAGATGCTGCAGGACCTCAACGACCTGCTCGAGGCGCATGCCCGGGGGGAGGACACCGATCAGCAGTTCGCCGACTTCATGGCCAAACACGGCGACTTCTTCCCGGAGAACCCGCAGAACATCGACGAACTGCTCGACTCCCTGGCACAGCGCGCGGCCGCCGCGCAGCGAATGCTCAACTCGATGACTGCCGAACAGCGGGCCGAGCTGATGCAGCTGTCGCAGCAGGCGTTCGGCTCACCGGAGTTGATGCAACAGCTGGCGCAGCTGGACGCCAACCTGCAGTCGTTGCGCCCGGGCGAGGACTGGTCGGGTTCGGAGGAGTTCAGCGGCCAGCAGGGGATGGGCCTGGGTGACGGCACGGGCGTCATACAGGATCTCGCGCAGTTGGACGATCTGTCCGAGCAGTTGTCCCAGCAGTATGCCGGTGCGCAGATGGACGACCTGGACCTCGACGCACTGGCCAAGCAGCTCGGTGGGGAAGCGGCCGCATCTGCGCGAACACTCGCCGAGCTGGAGCAGGCGCTGCGCGAACGCGGTTATCTGACAAAGGATTCCAGTGGCGAGCTGAAGCTCTCCCCGCGTGCGATGCGGGAGCTCGGCCGGACGCTGCTGAAGGACGTCGCGACCCGGTTGAACGGCCGAGCCGGCTCACGCGATGCGCGTCGGGCCGGTATGGCGGGGGAGCCGACCGGCGCCAGCCGTGGGTGGGAGTTCGGCGACACCGAACCGTGGGACGTCACGCGCACGCTGACCAACGCCGCGCTGCGCCGGGCAAGTGGTGAAGACGAGCGACTCCTCGCGATCTCCGACGTGGAGGTGCAGGAGACCGAGGCGCGCACCCAGGCTGCGGTCGCACTTCTGGTCGACACGTCGTTCTCGATGGCGATGGACGGGCGGTGGGTGCCGATGAAGCGCACCGCTTTGGCGCTGCACCACCTCATCCAGACCCGCTTTCGCGGAGACACGTTGCAGCTCATCGGTTTTGGCCGGCATGCGCAGACGATGGACATCGACACGCTGACCGCCTTGTCGGCCGAGTGGGACAAGGGCACCAACCTGCACCACGCGCTGATGCTGGCCAACCAGCACTTCCGCCGGCACCCGAACGCCCAGCCGGTGCTGCTCATCGTGACCGACGGCGAGCCGACCGCGCACCTGGAGCCGGACGGGGAGGCGTGGTTCAGCTACCCGCCGCACCCGCTGACGATCGCCTACAGCGTGCGCGAACTCGACAACGCGGTGCGGCTCGGCGCCCAGACGACGATCTTCCGACTCGGCGAAGACCCCGGACTCGCCCGGTTCGTCGACCAACTCGCGAAGCGTGCGGGTGGCCGTGTCGTCGCGCCGGAACTGGACGAGCTCGGCGCCGCCGTCGTGGGCGGTTACTTGGGTGGGCGCGGCGGGGGCGCAACCTACGGTGACTTCGGCGGCTGGGGTTGGCGCGGCGGCTGGGTCAGCTGACTTTGCAGCGTTTTCCGAATGACATGCAGATGCCGACCAATGTCGAATCAGGTTCCTATCAGAGTGAGCCGGACTGATTGACGTGCTGCGCCGAATGGGTGTCTATTTCAAAAGCTGAGTCGATCGGCCAGCAATTGATCTCCTCCACATTGGTGAGGTGCATTCGTGAAGCGACAAACATCGCGTACCAAAGTAGTTGCCTTGGCAGCAGCAGGAACGTTGGCGGTCAGCATGGGTCTTGCGACCGCAGGCGCTGCGTCGGCCCAAACCGGTCGGCATACGGTCCAGGCCCGGCCGGCCTGGCTGGGCAAGGCGCGTGCCGAGGGAGCCTTGCCGAGCCGGCAGACGCTGAGTTTCAGCCTCCTGCTCGCAATGCGTGACCAGGCCGGGGCCAACGCCGAAGTTCGCGCCCTCAGTGATCCGTCGAGCGCGCGCTACGGCAAATGGCTCAGCCTGAAACAGTTCAATGCCGCGTACGGCCCGAGTAGGTCCGACATCGCGGCCATCACCTCCTGGGCGAAGTCGCAGGGTCTGCACGTGTCGTCGGTCTCGCCGAGCGGCATGCTCGTCAACGTCACCGGATCGACCAGCACTGTCGATCGCGTTTTCGCGACGAAGATGGAGTCCTACTCCTTCCTCGGTGTGACGGTCCGGTCCAACACCACGGCGTTAACCCTGCCGAGCAACACGTCGGCGACGGTGCTGTCCGCGGTCAAGGGCGTCGTGGGTTTGGACACGGGCGCCACCGTCAAGAAGCCCGCCGACACGCTGCCCGGGCCGCCCCCGGGTGCCCGCTACGGCGTGCAGCCCTGCTCGTCCTACTACGGACAGAAGATCGCGCGGACACTGCCGTCGGCATACGGCAAGAAGTGGCCCTACGCGGTCTGCGGCTACACCCCGAAACAACTGGAGAGCGCGTACGGCGTCGACCGCCAGCTCAAGCAGGGGCACTCCGGCAAGGGGCAGACGGTCGTCATCACCGACGCCTTCGCGGCGCCGACGATCGTCCAGGACGTGCGCAGGTACAACGCCAAGTACGGCCTCCCGCAGTTCACGAAGGGCCAGTTCACCCAGCAGACACCGGGACCGAACGGCTACGACCTGGTCAACGAGTGTGGCGGCAACGGCTGGTACGGCGAGGAGACGCTCGACGTCGAGGCCGTGCACACGATGGCGCCCGGCGCCAAGATCGTGTATGCCGGGGCACCGGACTGCGCGTCCGGACTCGACGACACTTGGGCGGCGGCGATCGACAACCACACCGGTGACGTGATCACCAACTCCTGGACCGACGGCGTCGACGACGTCGCGGACCTGGGGCAGTCCTACATCGACTTCTACCAGCAGTACTCCACCGAGGCTGCGCTGCGCGGGATCACGGTGAACTTCTCCACCGGCGACAGCGGCGACCACACGGCCGGCGGCACCGATCTGGCTGCCAAGACCGCGGAGTTCCCGGCCGATCTGCCGTACGTGACCGGTGTCGGCGGCACCAGCCTTGACGTCAACCAGAAGGGTGTCTGGGCCGGTGAGTGGGGCTGGCAGAACGCCTACGCGCAGCTGTCCGCGAACGGCACCTCGTGGGTGTCACCCCCCGGGACCTACTCCTCCGGTGGTGGCGGCGGCACCAGCCAGCTCTTCCCGCAACCCTGGTATCAGAAGGGCATCGTTCCGACCTCGGTCGCGGACTACTACGGCAGCACGCCGATGCGGGCGATCCCGGACATCGCGACCGTCGGTGACCCGAACACCGGCCTGGTCGTCGGTGAGACCCAGGCGTTCCCGGACGGGACGTACTGGGACACCTACCGGATCGGCGGGACCAGTTTGTCCTCGCCGGTGATGGCGGGCATTGTCGCGGTGGCCAGCTCCCGGGCGCACCACGCCCTGGGCTTCGTCAACCCGCTGTACTACTCGCTGCTCGACAGTCGCGCGCTGCACGACTTGAAGGCGCCGAGGCAGCCCTTGTCGCAGGTCCGCACGGACTACGTCAACCATCTGAACCGGTCCGGCGGGCTGCACTTCGAGTTGCAGCGCATCGACGTGCAGACCTCGACGCTGCACGACACGCGCGGCTGGGACGACGAGACCGGTGTCGGTTCACCGGCCGCGCTGTTCTACGTGTTCGCCGCACGCAAGTAACCAGCAGATCGGCGCCGGGCTGAGAGGCCCGGGACGCGTCGAGCGGCTCAGAAGTCCGGCCGTCCGCACGGTCGGATTTCTGAGCCGTCGATCGTTTGCTGACCTTGTCGTCAGGTGGAGGCGGTGACTCGCTCCGCGGCGGCGTCCGACTCGATCTGCTCGTCCGTCGCGTCCGCCACCGTCCGCAGCTTGCCGGGCCACCAGATCGCCGGCCCGATGTCGAGCGTCAGCGCCGTGACCAGCACGGCCCGGACCACGATCGTGTCGAGCAGCACACCGAGTGCGACCGCGAAACCGATCTCGGCGAAGGTGACCAGCGGCAAGGTGCCGAGCACCGCGAAGGTCGAGGCCAGCACCAGGCCGGCCGAGGTGATCACCCCGCCGGTGGCCGACAGGCCGACGATCGCCCCGCGGCGTGTGCCGTGTTGCCGCGCTTCCTCGCGGACCCGGGTCATCAGGAAGATGTTGTAGTCGATCCCCAGAGCCACCAGGAAGACGAAGACGAACAGCGGCAACGACGGGTCGGTGCCCGCGAAACCGAAGACGTAGTGGAAGGTCAACGAGGACAGGCCCAGCGCCGCACCGAACGAGACGATCACGGTCAGGATCAGCACGACCGGCGCCACGATCGCTCGCAGCAGGATGCCGAGAACGATGAGTACGACGAGCAGCGTCAGTGGGATGATCACCCGGCTGTCGTGGTCGGTCGCCTGCTGCACGTCATACGTCACCGCCGTCGTGCCACCGACGAGAGCATGCGCCCCGGGTATGCCGTGCGCAATGTCGCGGATGCGGATGACCTGGTCGAAAGCGTTGGAGCTGTAGGGATCTCCGGAGATCGCCGTCTGCAGCAGCGTGCGGTCACCCCGGGTCAGCGGTGCCGCTGTCGGGCTGAAGCCGGCCGACGACAGCTCGCCGGTGACCTGCCGTGCCGACTGGGAGTCGACGAGCACGTAGACGGGGTCGGCGCTGTTCTGTGAGTAGTGACTCTGCAGGATCTCGGCCGCGGCGACCGAGTCAGGATGCCCGGTGAAGCTCTCCGTCGTCGACAGGCTGTGCGAGTTCAGCTGGGTCAGGCCGAGGGTACAGAGCAGCAGGATGCCTACCGTGACCAGCCAGACGGCACGAGGTCGCGGTCGGATGAACCGGCCGACGCGCGCCCACAGCCCGCTCTGGGTCGGTTCGGGGCTGCCGTAGGTCGGCCGGCGCGGCCAGAACACCCAGCGGCCCACGGTCACCAGCAACGCCGGCAGCAGCGTCACCATCGCCAGCAGGGCGAACACGATGCCGAGCGCGGCGACCGGCCCGAGTCCCTTGGTGGAGTTCATCTCCGCGGCGAGGAGGCACAGCATGCCCAGGATCACCGTGCTGCCGCTGGCCAGGATCGCCGGTGCCGATCGGTGCAGCGCGAAAGCCATTGCCTCGTGGCGATCGTCGTGCCTGCGCAACTCTTCGCGATATCGGGCCACGAGCAGCAGTGCGTAGTCGGTGCCGGCGCCGATCACGAGCACGGTGAGGATGCCGTAGCTCTGGCCGTTCACCGTCAGGCCGGTGTGGTCGACGAGCAGATAGATGAACGCCTGCGCCGCGATGAGCGCCACGCCGGCACTCAGAATCGGCAACACCCACAGCACCGGACTTCGATACGTGAGCAGCAGGATGAGGATCACCACGCCGAGCGTGCCGAAGAGCAGCGTGCCGTCCAGGCCCGCGAACGCATCGGCCTGATCGGCGCCGAAGCCGACCGGACCACCGAGGTGCACACTCATGCCATTGGCGTGGCGGTCCGCCGTCGCCCGGATGTTGTCCGCGGTCGCCGGCAGATCGTTCCAGCCAGACTTGGGATCGATGTGCAGGGGCACGAGCGTCTGCAGGGTCGTGCCGTCCTTCGACGGAATGGGTCCGATGACCTTGCCCGCGAGGTGCGGCGTGTCCTTGCTGTAGGTCGTAGCGTCGGCCTGCGCCTTCGCCCGATCTGCGGCGGTCAGCCCGCCGGCGCGGTGATAGACGACGATCGCGGGCAGGCTGTTGCGATCGACGAACTTGCCCAGCTGGTCGAAGGTCTTCGTCGACTCTGCGCTGGTCGGCAGCCACGACGAGGTCTGATTGTCCTGTGCGCCGGAGAGTTTGCCGGCGAGCGGGCCGAGCGCAATGAGCGCCACGACCCAGATGACGAGTACGGCGTACTTGCTGCGGCGACCGCAAATCAGCCCGGCGATGCGGTGGTCCATCCGAAGATCCTCCCGAGAAGCTGGATGGTGACAGCAAGTACTTAGGTTTTCTCACTATCACGATATATCGTGAGTTTATCGAATGCCTGGGGTCGATGCACCTGATTTTTCGGTTCTGGCCGCGCAGTCCGCTGGCCGGCCGCCACGGGCGCGTCGCCGGGGGTGTGGGACGCTACCCACGTGAAATCACTGATCGGCGTGTTAGCCGTACAGGGCGACGTCCGCGAGCACGCACGCTCGCTCGAATCCCTTGGCGCGAGAACGCGTTTGATCCGTCGCCCGGGAGAGCTGGCCGACCTGGACGGCATCGTGCTGCCGGGTGGGGAGTCGACCACGATGGACAAGCTGCTGCGCGCTTTCGAGCTGCGGGACCCGTTGCGTGAGCGGCTGCAGCACGGCCTGCCGGCATACGGCTCCTGCGCCGGGATGATCCTGCTGGCCGACCGCGTGCTCGACGCCACGGCTGACCAGCAGACGCTCGGGGGCCTCGACGTCACCGTGCGCCGCAACGCCTTCGGGCGACAGGTCGATTCCTTCGAGGAGGACCTGTCGATGCCCGCGATCCTGGGAGACTCCGCCGAACCGGTGCGCGCCGTGTTCATCCGGGCGCCGTGGGTCGAGTCGGTCGGCCCGGAGGTCCGGGTGCTCGGCACGGTGAGCAGCGGTCCGGCGGCCGGGCGGATCGTCGCCGTGCGGCAGGACAATCTGCTGGCGACGTCGTTCCACCCCGAGGTCACCGGCGATCACCGGATCCACGAATACTTCCTGCGTATGGCGAAAGCGTGAGCGCCGGGTCTCGATGCGCCGCTCGTCCCTCGCGGCACTCGACCAGCGACGCTGGTTATAGCATCGTCGGTCGAGGCGCGAGCACGTTCGAATCAGAAGAGGGTTAAGGGTTCCATGAGCGGTCACTCCAAGTGGGCGACAACCAAGCACAAGAAGGCAGCGATCGATGCCAAGCGCGGCAAGCTGTTCGCCAAGCTGATCAAGAACATCGAGGTCGCGGCGCGCTCCGGTGGTGGTGACCCGGCCGGTAACCCGACGCTGTTCGACGCCATTCAGAAGGCCAAGAAGTCCAGCGTTCCCAATGACAACATCGACCGCGCGGTCAAGCGTGGCTCCGGTGCGGAGTCCGGCGGCGCCGACTACCAGTCACTGACCTACGAGGGTTATGCGCCCGGTGGTGTCGCGCTGCTCATCGAGTGCCTGACGGACAACAAGAACCGCGCCGTGGCCGAGGTCCGCGCCGCGCTGTCGAAGAACGGCGGCTCGATGGGCGAGTCCGGCTCGGTCGCATTCCTCTTCAACCGCAAGGGCGTCGTGATCGTCCCCAAGAAGCAGCCGAACGGTGAGGCCAGCGAGGACGGGCTGCTCGAGGTCGTGCTCGACTCCGGGGCCGAGGAAGTCAACGACCTCGGCGAGTCCTTCGAAATCGTCTCGGAGGCAACGGATTTGGTCGCTGTGCGGGAGTCGCTGCAGGCTGCAGGCGTCGACTACGACTCGGCGGACTCGTCGTTCCTTCCGACTGTTGAGGTGCCGCTCGACAAGGACGGCGCGAAGAAGATGTTCCGGATCATCGAAGCACTCGAGGACAGTGACGACGTCCAGAACGTCTACGCCAACGGCGACGTGCCGGACGAGGTGCTCGCGGAGCTCGAAGCCGAGGACTGACCGCCGGTGCGTGCCCTGCCGCAAGCCACGCCCAGTGCGCAGGGCGTCGACGCCGCGGCGGTCGGCGGCTTTCTCGATGCGCTGACCGGCAGTGGTGTCGAGATGCACAGCCTCGTGCTGTTGCGTCACGGTGCGGTCGTCGCCGAGGCGCACTGGTCGCCATACGAAGCCGGACAGTTCAACCTGCTCTACTCGCTCAGCAAGAGCTTCGTGAGCGCGGCTGCGGGAATCGCCGTGGCGGAGAAGCGGTTTCGGCTCGATGACCGCGTCGTCGACCTCGTGCCCGACCTCGTCCCGGACGACGTGCACGACCGCTGGGGGCGGGTCACCGTTCGTGACTGCCTCTGTATGGGGACCGGACATCTCGAGGACCCCGCGATCAGTCCCCGAGCCGACGACTGGCTCGCCGCGTTCTTGCGGCTGCCGCCCGAGCGGGAGCCGGGCACTGTCTTCACCTACAACCAGCTGGCGACCTACACGGTCGCCCGGCTCATCGAATCCAGCAGCGGCGAGCGGCTGCTGGACTACCTGCGGCCGCGACTGCTGGATCCGCTCGGCGTCTCCGACGCGGCCTGGCTGACCGACGGCCACGGCCACGACTGTGGCTTCTCGGGCTTGCATCTGTCCACCGATGCGATCGGGCGCTTCGGTCAGTTGTTGCTGCACCACGGAAGGTGGGACGACCGGCAACTCGTCCCGGCCGACTGGGTCGCATTCGCGACGTCCCTGCAGATGCCGAACGACGCAGCGCACCGTCGACCGGGCGCCGACGAGCCGACGTTCGACTGGGGACGCGGCTACGGTTTCCAATTCTGGATCTGCCGCAACGGTTTCCGCGGCGACGGCGCCTACGGGCAGTTCTGTCTTGTGCTGCCCGAGCAGGACGCGGTGCTGGCGATGACCGCCGAGACGACGCAGATGCAGGATGTGCTCGACGCGGTGTGGCAGCACTTGCTCCCGGGACTCGGAACCGCTGGCACCGCCACCGCCGACGAAGCCCTCGGTGCACGGCTCGCCGCTGCGGCCATCGAGCCACCGACCGATGACGGCAGCGGGCGCGGCACCGATGTCCTGGCACGGGTCGGTGGTGACGCGGCGCCGAGCGTCCGGTCGCTGGCGATTCGCAGCGAGGGAGACGGCTGGTCTGCGACATTCCGCAGAGGTGCCGACTCCTGGCAGCTGCCGATCGGCAGCGGCACCTGGTCGGCCGGTGCATGGCAGGGTGACCATGGGCTCCCTTTCCGGTCCGCGGGTGGCTGGGCCGACGGCGTCTTCCGGGCCGAGCTGCGGATGATCCGGACGCCGCACGTCATCCGGCTCATCGCTGATCCGGCAGACGCCACGGTCGAGCTGCACTGGCGACAGCCGCCGCTGCACGGCCTCGAACCGGCCGCTCACCGCATTCCTGTGGCGTAATCGCGGGTTCAACCGGCGGCGAACGGATTGATGACCTGCAGCCCAGCGGCTTCGAAGGGTGCGACGTCGCGCGTTGCCACAATGAAGGAACGGCTGCGCACGATTGCGGCGATCAGTGCATCGACATCCCCGATGGCGCGGCCGGTCGATCGAGCTTCGGCACGCAATTCGGCACACGCGATCGATGCAGGTTCATCGAAGTCGAGCACCCGGTCGCCAAACATCGGCCGGATGGTCTCCTCGAAGGTGTGGCTCAACTGCGTGCGCCGTTGTCCGCGGGGCAGCGCGGCGATGCCGAAGCGAATCTCGGCCAAGCTCAATGACGCGACGAACAGCGTCGAGGACGCCTGCCGGTCCGCCCACTCCACAACCGAGCGTTGCGGCGCCGCGCGCATCAGTTCGGACACGACGTTCGTGTCGAGAACGATCACGCGAAGTCGATCGGCTCAGAGTTGGTGCGGTCGCGCTCTACTTCGAGGTCGAAGCCGCCGACCTCTGCCGCCGCCCGTGCCACGCGGGTACCGAAACCGGCTCCTTCCGGCTCCGCGACTGCGTCACGCAGGATCGCACGCACCTCGGCCTCAGTGCTCCGACCGTGTGCGGCTGCGCGCGCCTTCAGCGCACGATGTGTCTCGGCTGGGAGGTTGCGGACGGTGATGGCTGCCATGGTCTACTCCGAGTTGCTATCAATGATGGTAAATGATAGCACTGCGACGCGCCGGACGAGCCTTCGCAGGTATGACGGCCCGCGCGCCTAGGCTGGCGAGCACCGAACATATGTCGGACCACCTGTGATCAAGGAGCTGCCCCGCTGTGCGAGTGCTCGGAGTCGACCCCGGCCTGACCCGGTGCGGTCTGGGAGTGGTCGAGGGAGGCATCGGGCAGCCGGTGCGGATGATCGCGGTCGGCGTGGTCCGCACACCGGTGACCGACGACCCGGCGGAGCGGTTGCTCAGCCTGCAGACCGAGATCGACGAATGGATGGAGCGGCACGAGCCCGACTCCGTCGCGGTCGAGCGTGTCTTCGCCAAGGCCAACATCAAGGGCATCATGGGCACGGCTCAGGCGTCCGCCATACCGATGCTGGCGGCTGCGCGCCGCGGCCTGCCGCTCGCGCTGCACACCCCGAGCGAGGTGAAGGCCGCCGTCACCGGCAACGGGCGCGCCGACAAGGCGCAGGTGACCTCCATGGTGACCCGCATCCTGCGGCTGGACACTGCGCCCAAGCCGGCCGACGCCGCGGATGCGCTCGCCATCGCGATCTGCCACGTATGGCGCGGCGGCGCCCAGGACCGCATCGCCGCAGCGGTCGCGAGGCAACGCGCGACGGCGGGGGCCCGCCGGTGATCGCGACGCTGCGCGGGACGGTGCTGCACGTCGGGCTCGACCAGGTCGTCGTCGAGGTCGGCGGCGTCGGCCTGCTGACTCACACCACCCCGGGCACCGCGGCCGCCCTGCGGAGCGGGGGAGAGGCTTCGCTCTCCACCACGCTCGTCGTGCGTGAGGACGCCCTGACGCTCTACGGTTTCGCCACTTCCGACGAGCGCGATCTGTTCGAGCTGGTGCAGACCGTGAGCGGTGTCGGCCCCCGCATCGCGTTGGCCATGCTCGCCGTCGCCAGTCCCGACCAGATCCGCGCCGCCATCGCCGGCGGCGACGTCGCCGCCCTCGTCAAGACGCCCGGCATCGGCAAGAAGGGCGCCGAGCGGATCGTGCTGGAGCTGAAGGACAAGGTCGGACCGTTGGCGCCCGGCGGCACGCACAACGCGGCGCCGGTGCCGACCAGTGGTCAGCACGGCCAGGTGAGCGAGGCGCTGATCGGTCTGGGCTGGTCGGCCAAGCAGGCCGACGACGCCGTCGCGAAGGTCGCGGCCGCCGATCCCGACGTCACCGAGGTCGCCGCGCTGTTGCGTGCGGCGCTGCGTGAACTCGGGCGCTGAGCAATGATGGAACAGATGGATGAGCGCACTGATGACGGTTCGTGGGACGCGACGTCGCGCATCGTCGACCCGGGCAGCGACGAGGAGGAGCGCCGACTCGAGGTCGCACTGCGGCCCAAGCGGCTCGCCGACTTCCCCGGCCAGCCGCGGGTGCGCGACCAGCTCGGGCTGGTGCTGGAGGCTGCCCGCCGCCGGCAGCGGCCGCCGGACCACGTCCTGCTCTCCGGGCCGCCCGGGCTCGGCAAGACCTCGCTGGCGATGATCATCGCGGCGGAGCTGGAGCAGCCGATCCGCATCACCAGCGGTCCGGCCATCCAGCACGCGGGCGACCTCGCCGCGATCCTGTCCTCGCTGGCGGAGGGCGAGGTGCTCTTCCTCGACGAGATCCACCGGATGGCGCGGCCGGCGGAGGAGATGCTCTACCTCGCGATGGAGGACTTCCGGGTCGATGTGGTCGTCGGGAAGGGGCCGGGCGCCACCGCCATACCTCTGGAGTTGCCGCCGTTCACCGTCGTCGGCGCTACGACGCGCGCCGGCCTGTTGCCCGCGCCGCTGCGCGACCGGTTCGGCTTCACCGGGCACCTCGACTTCTACAGCGCCGACGACCTGGCGCAGATCCTCACCCGCAACGCCACGCTGCTCGGCATCGACTCCACCAAGCAGGGCATCACCGAGATCGCCGGCCGCTCCCGCGGCACGCCGCGGATCGCCAACCGGCTGCTGCGCCGGGTCCGCGACTACGCGCAGGTGCACGGCACCGGAGTGCTCGACCGCGACGCGGCGCGTGCGGCCCTCGCGCTCTTCGACGTCGACGAGAGCGGGCTCGACCGCCTCGACCGGGCCGTGCTGGAGTCGCTGTGCCGCCGGTTCGGCGGTGGACCGGTCGGCCTCTCGACGCTCGCCGTCGCGGTGGGCGAGGAGCCGGACACCGTCGAAACGGTCGCCGAGCCCTACCTGGTGCGCGAGGGATACCTCGTCCGCACGCCGCGCGGCCGGGCCGCGGCGCCGCTGGCGTGGGAGCATCTCGGCTTCACGGCCCCGTCGGGTGGCGCGCCGGGCGCCATACCCTTGCCGCTGGACGACGACAACGGCCGATTCGGGGGCTGAGCGACACGGACGGAACCCGACCACCCGTCGGCGACGTTACTCACTTAGACTCACCCGTCGGCCGCTGATGCTGCCCTGACCCCACCAATCTCAAGGACTGACTTTTCGATGTATGCCCTGGAGCAGCCATGGACTCGCTGATTCTTCTGGTCCCGATCGTGCTGATCGCGTGGCTCTTCTGGACCCAGCGCAAGCGCCAGCAGCAGATGCGCGCGGCGCAGGACCAGATCCAGGTGGGGCAGGAGGTCAGTACGACGTCCGGCCTGCTCGGCACCCTCGTCGCCCTCGACGACGAGGAGGGGAGCATCGAGGTCTCACCGGGAGTGCAGGTGCGTTTCGTGCGCCGCGCGATCGTGCCGCGCCAGAAGGTGACCGGGCAGTCCGCTCTCCCGCCGAGCGCGACGGCTGACACCGTCGACCTGGACAAGCACGACGACCCCACACCCGAGACGAAGGCCGAATAGGTGGCAACCCGAGCACGTCGATCGGCGGGCGTCAGCCCGCGACGGATTCTGGCCGTCCTGCTGTTGTTGGTCATCGCCTTGTATGCCGGCATCGCCGGCGCATCCCAGTGGGCGCACCCCAAGGGCAAATGGGTCCCGTTGCTGGGTCTCGACCTCGAGGGCGGCCGGCAGATCACCCTGCAGCCGATCGTGGGCAAGGGTCAGCAGGTCAACGCCGGCCAGGTGGACCAGGCCGTCGACATCATCCGCAACCGCGTCAACGGCAACGGCGTCTCCGAGGCGCAGGTCTCGACGCTCAACAAGTCGCTGATCGTCGTGTCGTTGCCGGGCAACCCGAGCCAGGCGACCCTCGACTCGCTGGCCCAGTCCTCGCAGCTCGCCTTCCGCGCGGTGATCCAGACCCAGCAGTTGCCCGTCGCGACGCCCACACCCAGTTCCAGCCCGAGTTCGTCCAGCTCAGCGAAGCCGTCGTCGAGCAGCTCGCCGTCGGCCACGGCGTCGACGAGCTCGTCCGCCGCGAAGTCGGGGTCGCCGAGCGCGACCGCGACGTCCACGGCGTCCGGCGCCAATGACGTGCTGCCGCAAGCGTATCGGGCCGCGACCTCGTCGCCGTCCTCCACTCCGAGCGCCACCGCGAAGTCGTCGGCGAGCTCGACCCCGTCCAGTTCCGCTACGCCCAGCCCGACCCCCACCCAGCCGGAGCGGCAGCTGCCGGGCGCACGTCCCGAGCCCACCTCGGCGAGCGACACCGCCTGGGGCAACATGCCGGTCGACAAGATTTGGGTCGACAACGGTATGGCGACCGCCGGCGAGACCTATTCGCAGCTGTTCTCGGCGTTCCCGTGCACCGCGGCGCAGCACGCCGCGGGCACCCCGCCGGTCGAGAAGTGGCGCGAGATCGCGGCGCAGGCCCCGCAGAACCAGGCCGACATCGGTTGTGACGCCACCACCAAATATCTGATGGGCCCGGCCGAGGTCACCGGTAAAGAGGTCAGCGGCGCGTCCTGGGGCAACACCACCAACCAGCAGGGCAACCTGACCAGCACGATCGCGGTCAACCTCAGCCTGAACGACCAGGGCAAGAAGGCGTTCGGTGACGTCACCCAGCGGCTGATGCAGTACCCCTACCAGTCGGACCAGAACCGCTTCGCCATCACCATGGACGGCCGGGTCATCTCGGCGCCGGGCACCCAGTCGGCGATCACCGACGGGCAGGCGCAGATCACCGGCAACTTCACCGAGTCGAGCGCCAAGACGCTCGCGAACCAACTGAAGTACGGCGCCCTGCCGTTCTCGTTCAAGGAACTCACCTCCAACCAGGTCAGCCCGCAGGTCGGCACCGACCAACTGCAGAAGGGCATCCTCGCCGGCATCATCGGCCTCGCCCTCGTGGTGCTCTACTCGCTGTTCCAGTACCGGATGCTCGGTTTCGTCACCGTTGCGTCGCTGTGCGTCGCCGGCGTCCTGAGCTACGGGCTGGTGGTGCTGCTCGGCACCACGGCCGGCTTCCGGCTCACGATGGCCGGCGTCACCGGTCTGATCGTCTCGATCGGCATCACCGCGGACAGCTTCATCGTCTACTTCGAGCGGGTGAGAGACGAAGTCAGATCCGGGCGGCCGTTGCGGGCCGCCGTCGAGACGGGCTGGGCCCGCGCCCGCCGGACGATCATCATCTCCGACATGGTCAACTTCCTCGCCTCCGCCGTGCTCTACGTGCTCAGTGAGGACAACGTGAAGGCGTTCGCCTTCACCCTCGGGTTGTCCACGGTCGTCGACATCGCGGTCGTGATGATGTTCACCCATCCGGTGCTCACCCTGCTGGCCCGCACGAAGTTCTTCGGCGGGGGCCACAAGTGGTCCGGTTTCGATCCCGACCGGCTCGGTGCGCGCGGTGTCACGTATGCCGGACGTGGTCGCGTGACCATCGCCGACCGGAAGGCTGCCGCGGGTGCCGCGACCGCCGTCGAAGGAGGAAAGGCCTGATGGCCAGCTTCGCGCAGTTCGGCAACGACCTCTACACCGGTCGGCGGCAGATCAACTTCATCGGCCGGCGTCGCACCTGGTATCTCCTCACGGCCATCCTGCTCATCGCCGCCGCGGTCGGCCTGTTCGGCCGGGGACTGAACTTCAGCCTGGAGTTCAAGGGTGGTTCGCAGGTGTCGGTCGCCGACATCAAGAACGTCAGCAACTTCGACCAGCGAGCCCACGACGCGGTGAAGTCCGCGGTCGGCTCGGCGGACAACCTGGTCGTGACCAAGGCCGGTCCGACCACCGTCAACATCGAGTCCAAGAAGCTCGGCCACGGGACGTCGGCCGACACCGACAAGGTCGCGCGCGCGCTGGCCAAGGAGTTCGGTGTCAAGCAGAGCTCGGTGACCACGCAGTTCATCGGGCCGTCGTGGGGGAGCTCGGTGACCCACAAGGCGATCCAAGCGTTGATCGTCTTCCTGTTGCTGCTGGCGATCCTGTTGTCGGTCTACTTCCGCACGTGGACCATGGCGGCCGCCGCGCTCGTCGCGCTGGTGCACGACCTCTTCTTCACCGTCGGCATCTACGCGCTGACCGGCATCGAGATCTCCCCGGCGACGATGATCGGCTTCCTGACCATCCTGGGCTACTCCATCTACGACACGGTGGTGGTCTTCGACAAGGTCCGGGAAAACACCAACGAGGCGATCAGGACCGGCAACCGCACCTACGCGCAGGCGGCCAACTACGCCGTCAACCAGACCTTGGTGCGGTCCATCAACACCTCCGTCGTCGCGCTGCTGCCGATCACCGCGATCATGGTCGTCGGCATCTTCCTGCTCGGTCCGGGCACGCTGCTCGACCTGGCCGTCGCGCTCTTCTTCGGCATCGCCGTCGGCACGTACTCGTCGATCTTCATCGCAACGCCGCTGCTGGTGTCCTTGCGGCAGCGGGAGGCGGGGATCAAGGAACTCGACCGGCGGGCGAAGGCCTACCAGAACAGCCAGGCCAACGTGCTCGCCAAGACCGGCAGCCGCGACCAGCACACGCCCGGTGAGTCGGTGTCCGGTGTCATCGAGCCGGAGCGAGCCAAGGCCGCCGCGGCCGCGATGGCGAGCAAAACTCGCCGCCGCGAGATCCACCCGCTGGCCAAGCGGGCGGACGACTGACCTCGATGACCGCCGCCGACATTCTTGCCACGCATACCCGGGAGGTCGCCGACTTCCCGAAGCCGGGCGTGCTGTTCAAGGACCTGACGCCGCTCTTCCGGGATCCGTCGGCGTTCGAGCAGGTGCTCGCCGACATCGCCGGCCGCTGGGCCGGGAAGACCGACGTGGTCGCCGGGGTGGAGGCCCGTGGTTTCATCATCGGGGCGCCGCTCGCGCTGCGGATGGGCCTCGGGTTCGTGCCGATCCGCAAGGCTGGCAAGCTGCCGGGCGACACCCACGCGCGGTCCTACGATCTCGAGTACGGCACGGCGACGATCGAGGTCACGACCGACGCGTTCACCGCGGGGCATCGGGTGCTCCTCGTCGACGACGTCCTCGCCACCGGCGGCACGGCCGCGGCCGCGTGCGACCTCGTCGAAGGCGCCGGCGCGCAGGTCGTCGGCCTCGAGGTGTTGCTGGAATTGTCGTTCTTGCGCGGGCGGGACAGACTGCCCGATCGCGACGTGCGCGCGATCCTCGTGGACTAAGCGCCATTAGACTCGGTACATGAGTCAGGACGAGCGCACCAGCAACCCGTCGGGTGCGTCCCGGGTTCGTGCCCGGCTGGTCCGTTTCGGTGCTCCGCGGCCGAGCACAAACCGCGAGATCGAGCCGCTGCTCGCCATCGTCCGGGCGACTCACCCGAAGGCGGACGTGGCCGTCATCGACCGGGCCTACACCGTCGCCGAGAAGGCGCACCGCGGTCAGCTGCGCAAGTCGGGCGACCCCTACATCACCCATCCGCTGGCCGTCGCGACGATTCTGGCGGAGCTCGGTATGACGCCTCCGACGCTCGCTGCGGCGCTGCTTCACGACACGGTGGAGGACACGTCATACAGCCTGACGCAGTTGACCGAGGAGTTCGGTCGCGAGATCGCCATGCTGGTCGACGGGGTGACCAAGCTCGACAAGGTGACCTATGGCGATGCGGCCCAGGCCGAGACGGTGCGCAAGATGGTCATCGCGATGGCCAAGGACATCCGGGTGCTGGTCATCAAACTCGCCGACCGCCTGCACAACGCCCGCACCTGGCGCTACGTGTCGGCCGAGTCCGCCCAGCGCAAGGCCACCGAGACGTTGGAGATCTACGCCCCGCTGGCGCACCGGCTGGGCATGAACACCATCAAGTGGGAGCTGGAGGACCTGTCCTTCGCGACCCTCTACCCGAAGGTCTACGACGAGATCGCCCGGCTGGTGGCCGACCGCGCCCCGGCCCGGGAGGAATACCTGCGCGGCGTGCGCGAGCAGGTCACGGCCGACCTGCGCGCGGCCAAGATCAAGGCGACGGTCACCGGCCGGCCCAAGCACTACTACTCCGTCTACCAGAAGATGATCGTCCGCGGCCGCGACTTCGAGGACATCTACGACCTCGTCGCGATCCGGGTGCTGGTGGAGTCGGTGCGCGACTGCTACGCGGTGCTCGGCACCATTCACTCGCGCTGGAGCCCCCTTCCCGGGCGGTTCAAGGACTACATCGCGATGCCGAAGTTCAACATGTACCAGTCGCTGCACACGACGGTCATGGGCCCGCAGGGCAAGCCGGTGGAGATCCAGATCCGCACCTTCGCGATGCACCGACGCGCCGAATACGGGGTCGCGGCGCACTGGAAGTACAAGGAAGAGTCCAAGAAGGGCGGCGACGAGGTCGACGGCGACGCCGGCCCGGTCAACGACATGACCTGGCTGCGGCAGCTGCTCGACTGGCAGCGGGAGACCGCCGACCCGGGGGAGTTCCTGGAGTCGCTGCGCTTCGACGTCGGCTCCCGGGAGGTCTACGCCTTCACCCCGAAGGGTTCGGTGATCGGCCTGCCCGCCGGGTCCACCCCGGTCGACTTCGCGTATGCCGTACACACCGAGGTGGGTCACCACACGATCGGCGGCCGGGTCAACGGGCGCCTGGTGCCGCTGGAGAGCCCGCTGGAGAACGGCGACGTCGTCGAGATCCTGACCTCCAAGGCGGACGGCGCCGGCCCGAGCCGCGACTGGCTGAATTTCGTGAAGAGCCCCCGCGCCCGCAACAAGATTCGCCAATGGTTCTCCAAGGAGCGCCGTGAGGAGGCCATCGAGAACGGGAAGGACGCCCTCGCGCGGACCATCCGCAAGAAGGGCCTCGGCATACAGCGGCTGATGTCGCACGACTCGCTGACCGCCGTCGCCGAGCAGCTCAAATATCACGACATCGATGCGTTGTATGCCGCCATCGGCGACAGCCACGTCTCGCCGGACCACGTGGTCAAACAGCTGGTGACCATGCTCGGCGGCGAGGAGGGCACCACCGAGGACCTCGCCGAGGCGACCAACCCGGTGCGGCGCAACCGGCGCGCGTCGGCCGCCGATCCGGGGGTGACCGTCGTCGGCACCGACGACGTGTGGGTCAAGCTGGCACGCTGCTGCACCCCGGTGCCCGGCGACGACATCATCGGTTTCGTCACCACCGGCAACGGGGTGTCGGTGCACCGCCGCGACTGCACCAACGCCGAGCAGTTGCTGGCCCAGCCGGAGCGGCTGATCAACGTCGCGTGGTCGCCCTCGGCGGCGTCGGTCTTCCTGGTGCAACTGCAGGTGGAGGCGTTGGACCGCAACCGGTTGTTGTCCGATGTCACACGCGTGCTCTCCGACCAGCACGTCAACATCTTGTCCGCGTCGGTGCAGACGACGCGCAACCGGGTGGCCATGTCGAAGTTCACCTTCGAAATGGGCGACCCGAGCCACCTCGATCACGTCATCAAGGCAGTTCGCAAGATCGACGGCGTGTTCGACGTCTATCGCATCACCGGATCCGGGCACCGCAGCACCGAGGCTCCGGCGGCCAGCCAGTCCTGATCTCGAGAGGCAGCGAAGATCGTTTCCAGCCCGATCTGACCGGCCGGGTGCTGTCCAGCTGATCCACCGGATGACCAGGTCGGCGGACCGCCAATCACAAGGGGTTCGGCGTCGGGCAGTCGGTTAATGTGACGGCATGAGTCAATCCGATACCCCCACCCCCGATGAGCCAGCCACCGACGACGCCGGCCAGGAGACCATCGGCGCCGCCCATCCGGGCAGGCCCGACCAGCTCGAGCGCGACCCCGACGAGTGGGCCACCGGCGACGAGCCGATGACCGACGCCCAGCGCTCCTACCTGGAGACGCTGGCCCGCGAGGCAGGTGAGCAGCTGCCGGCGACGATGACCAAAGCCGAGGCCAGCAAGCAGATCGACCGCCTGCAGAAAGGCAACGACCGGCTCAGCTGACAGGAGGCTCCGTAGAGGATCCTCATGGCGCCGCAGGGTCGATCGGCGCGAAGAGCATGACGACTGTGATGGCGGTCCACATCAGCAGGAAGACCGGCTCGATGAACAGCGAGCCGTGGTCGGACAGGTACGTCACGGCGAACACGGCATACGCCACGAACAGCAACCGGTAGACCACCGAGACGACGACCCGCCACCAGCTCGACGCGGCGGGACGCAGCCGACGCCAGAGCAGCACTGCAACCGCTGTGACACAGGCGAACTCACCGATTCCCGCGACCACGTGGAGGTAATGGCTGGACGGCAGCTCCAGATGCCACTCCGCCCGCCGGCATGACGGCGAGAGCCCTTCCGCGCATTGATACGGGAACAGGCCTCCGAGCAGCACTGTCACGCCCATGAGCGCCATGAGCGGGGTCTCCGGCCAGAGGCGCCGCCGTCCGCGGGCCCAGAGCGCGGCATACGCAAGGAGCAACAGCACGCCCGAAGCGATGTCGAAGGCGCGCAGGTCGACCGAGTGCGGGACCGAGCGGGCCTCGAGGTCGCTGAACATGCCATTCTCGGAGACGGGGTAGTGCCCGGGCCGGATCAGGACATAGAGCCACCAGTTGTACGCCGCCACACCGAGCAGACCCGCGACGCGGGCGACGACGAGCAGCCCGTCGCGCTCAGCATTCCGGGAGTGAAGGTCGGCCATCGCCCTCGTCCCGAACGTCCCGAGTCTCACGCCGCTCGACGGCCGACGTGCAATGCTGATTGCAGCCGTCCCCGCCAGCGGGTGCTGTCCCTCACCACGTGATCCGTACCTGACATGCCCCCATCCTGCCGGGCGCAGCTTGGCCGCGAGGAGCAAGGGCGCTTGGCGGAACCGCGACCACGTCCCGTGCCGGAGCGTCGCGTGACCGTACACCGATCCGTCAACGGGGGCCTCATGCGCCGTTCAGGGGACCACGGAACCGCGACATTTGGCATGCGGACTGTCCGAAACTCGGACAGTTCTCCGCCCCACTTTCGCCTGGCGTGGTGTCCTTGCTTTGAGGCTAGACGGCCGGCTGTGCTTGCTTATCCGTCCGGACACGCGGGCGGCGATCCCTGCGCGCACCTGGCGTGCTGCACAATGATGGGATCATGGGCATCGAGGAGCGCCTGTCCGATCTGGGTGTGCAGTTGCCGGGTGTCCCGGCGATGCCTGCCGGTGTCGTAACGTCCTTCTCGTGGGTGCGAGTCGTGGGCGACCGCGTGCTGGTGTCCGGCCATGGTGCGCAGGACCTCGATGGTTCCCCGGTCGGCCCGTTCGGCCGTGTTCCAGACGAGGTCAGCTTCGAGCAGGCGGCGAACTCGGCCAGAGCAGCTGCTCTGTCTGTGCTGACCAGCGTGAAACGGGCAATCGGCGAACTGGACCGCATCACCGCCTGGCTCACGGTCACCGGTTTTGTGCAGGCCCAACCCGGCTACGCGCGGACCACTGCTGTGATCAACGCCTTTTCCGAGTTGGTGATCGAGGTCTTCGGCGACGACATCGGCCAGCACGCCCGGACAGCGATCGGCGTCGCGGCACTTCCTGTGAACCTGCCGGTGGTGGTGGCCGCCGAATTGAGTCTCGCCCCCTTCGGCTGGCACCCAGGAACGCTGCAGTAGACCGTGCCGGCCGGGAGCGAGATCACCTCGACCAGGCGGGCAGAGGCGGCTTGCGGTGCTCGAGCGCCGCGCAGCCGCACCTGTCGTTCCCGCACGGTCGACCCTAGGATTGGACCGTGATCAGCGGGCCAGATGATCTCGGCGATGACCTCGTGGTGCGGCCGCTCCGAGAAGAGGAATTCTCCGAGCTTCGCCGACTGCGCGCGTCGTCCAGTGACAGCGGGAAAGTGGCTTTCCGGCCACGGCATCACGGCGATGACACAGCGCTGCGTTCGCTTCGTTGGGGCGACAGTCAGCACTACGCGGCCGTTATCGACGGCGAACTCGTCGGCGCGGGGTGTGTGTCGTTCTCCCGTGTCGCCGACGGTGACCGTGAGATCGGTCTGGCCTGGTTGTCGGATTTGGTGGTGGCGCCGCCCTGGCGTGGGCGAGGGATCGCGCGTCGGCTCACTTCCGGCCGGCTCGACGCAGTCTCCAGCAGAGACGGTGCGTATGTGGTCGCTGCCGCGGTGCAGGCAGGCAACGCGCCGTCAATGGGGAACGCCATGCGCTGGGCTAACCGGATACTCGGAACGGTGCGGGTCACGCCCGTCCCTCCGCCCCGTCGGGCTCCAGCTCCGTCGCCGAACGTGCGTATCAGACCGATCGCGGTCGCCGATTTCGACGCCGTCGCAGCAGGCATCCGCATGGCCGCGCGAGAGCTTTCGCTCGCACCGGTTGTGAACGCGGACGAGCTCGCTCGATGGGTCGACGTTCGCGTAGGCGGACAAGTGCTGCACAGCTACACCGTGGCGGTCGACGCCACTGGCGCAGTGGTAGCGGGGATCGGCCTTGAACACGAGTACAAGCTGATCTCGATGGAGGTGACCCGGATGCCCGCTCTCCTGGCCGCCGCCAATGCCGTAGTCCGAGTCGTCCCGCGGAACAGGTTGATGCGCAACACCAACGTGCGCCTGGCGTGGTTCCGCCGCGGACAGGAGGCTGCAGCGCAACTGCTCTGGCATCACCTCAGATGGGACATGCGAGATGACGTCACCAGCGTTGTCCGCTCGGTGGACCCCGCCGGACCGCTGGCCCGCGCCTTGCCCGCCGCCCCTTGGCTGCCATCGACAACGATGCAGATCGTGATCCGTGAGCCACCCGGAACCGAGCTCCCGGGCCTGCCCGTCGGCCCGATCGTGTAACCGGACAATCAACGTTCCTCGTCCGCGCCGCCAGCCAACCGACAGCCGCGCCCGATCAGGGATCCCTCTGGGAGACAGCCACCGTGCCGACAACGCCGCCCCTGGTCGTGCAGTTGGTCTGGCTATGGAGCCGTCAGGACCACGGGCTCTTACGCCTGAGTAGTTCGTAATCAGCGCGGTCTCGGCGGTCGAATCGACTCAGCACAAGGTGAAGTGTTACTCGGCGTGTGTCGCGGGGTCGGAATCAGAGCAGTCCACGGCTTCCTGGACGGTGATCATCAAGAGACTGTCGCGTTGGTCAAATAGCTGAGCTTCGATGGTTCGCCTCGTCAACGACGGGACGTTCGGCACGTTGTCCCGTAAGAGCCGCCCGGCAAATCGCCCGGTAAGGGCGCCTTATCCGGGACGCCGCCTGCGAGACCAAATCCGGACAAGGTCCCATGCGTTCGGCGTTCAGTCGCCGCTTCAGCCGAGCAGCACCGCCGCACGATCCGCGTCGGCCGAGCCGGGGCCGGTGAGTCGGGCGAGATCGGCGAGCAGCACCGCGGTGCCGGCGACACCGTTGCAGAGTCCGAAATCGGCGTCGGCACCCTGCAGTCCGCACGGCCAGTTGCCGGGGTCGTCGCCGGCGACGTCGAGGAAGTCGGCTGCCGCCTCCAGCGCGAGTGTGCGGTGTGCCGGCTCATCGAGTGTCGTGGCGGCGAGGTCCAGCACGGCGACCGGTGCGCCGAGCCCGTGGCAGAGCGTCCAGCCCTGACCCAGCCCGTCAGCTCCATAGCGGTGCCACACCTCGCGCTCCGACCACACCTCGGCACCGCACGCCTGAACCGCGACCTCCAGCTCGGCGCGAATCGTCTCGTCGGACCAGGGAGCGACGAGGCCCTGCGCAGACAGCTCCAGCAGACGCAGTCGTATGGCGCCGGCGCCCGCCGCGCCGTGACACCACCGAGCCGCCCACACCGGCTTCCCGCCGCGCAGGTCCGGCCAGCCGCCGTGCAACGGGTCGGACCACGCCGCCTCGAAACGCAGCGCCTCCGCTGCGAGCGAGAGCGCGGAGTCGGCCAATTGCGGCCGATGCCAAGCTGTTTCGGCCAAGGCCCACGCAATGCCGCTCGCGCCGTGTGCCAATCCGCACAGCGGCCGGCCCGCGTCGCCGTGCTGGGTGTTGTCCGGCCAGGCGCGACCCCACAGCTGCACCTCCGAGCGACGCCACAACTCGGCCACGACCGCCGCGGCCAACTGCGGTGGTGCCGTCTCCACGCGGGTGAGCGCGAGCAGTGCTCCGGCCAGGCCCGAGGTGAGGTCGCAACAGTCGAACAGCGCCACGAACTCGGCGGGGTCGTGATGCAGCCACGTGGGCGTGGTGGCCCGGGCAGCTAGCAGCTCGACACCGGCGCGCCCGTCGAGCAGGCCGGGGGAGTCGAGTGGTGTCCGCCGGCACACGGCGCGGGCGGCGTGATCGCCGAGGGCGGCAACGTCTGGCCGGTGCAGCGCCGGCCCCAGCCGGCGGAGCGCCCAGGCGATGCCCGCGTCGCCGTCGTAGAAGGCCGACCGGCCGGCGGTGCACCGGTCCGGCAGCCCGGAATCACCCAGCACCCAGGTCGGCCAGGTCACCTGCTCGCCGGACTCGATCGCATTGTCCGCCAACAGATCTGCGCACGCGGACACCGTCCTCCGCAGCCGGTCCTCGATGCTCGGCAGCGGCGCGGGCGCGACCGGCGCGGGTGTCGCGGTGACGGTCATGTCAGAACCCTCGCGCCGCGCAGCTGGGTGTTCTCCTGGGTCACGCCGTGCGCGGCGAACACCTCCGCCACGACGTCCGTGAAGGCGTCGCCGCGAGCGTCGGCCCGCCAGTATGCGTCGCTCAGCCAGCGACAGCGCACCTCGCCGAAGCTGCGCCCGTCGCCGGGGTCCTCGCTCCAGGCGATGCCCGGTCGAAGCAGCCGGGTGAACGGCGGTGACGCGTTGCGCACGTGCTCGCGACATACCTCGATGACAGCACCGAACACCTCGTCGCGACACGCGTCCGGCACATACAGCACGACCGCGTCCGCCCGATCCAGTGCGGCCGGGTGCGTCGCCACCTTGAGTGACCAGTTCCCGGTGCTGCGCGGTATGACGCGAGTGATCTCGTGCACCAGTCGTGCCACCTCCACCCGGCGGGGCGCGAAGTACAGCCGGGTCATCTCGGGGTCCGGCTCGCGGTGTGGCCACGCCGGCCCCCAGGTCCTCCACCAGCCCTGATCCTCGTGGCCACCCCGGCGCTGAGTGACCCGTAGCCGCGAGCCCACGGTCGGGGCGAGCCCCACGCCGGTGCCGGTCGTGAGGTAGTCACCACGTCCGAGTGCCCTACGGCGCGTCTCGTCGGCGACCACGGCCGCGCCATACGCTCCGACCGCGAGCACCTGCTGCGACTCGGGAGACCATTCCAGGCCGCCGGCGTGTGCGGCGCGGAGCGCCCAGCCGAGCGGCGGGTCCCAGCGCCCGGGGGCGGTGCCGCCGGGCCGAGGTGCGGCCCACCAGTGCTCGTAGAGCGCCATCGCCGGGTCGTCCGCGTCGGCCATCGTGGTGAGCACCTGGTGGGCGGCGCGCAGTTCCTCGATCGTGTGCGTGGTCCAGCTCATCGTCAATTCCTCTCTGGGAGAAGCGCATTCCGTCGGACGTCCCGCAAGAGCCGCTCGACGATCACATGCTGGTCGGTGTCCGGCTGAGCCGCGTGCTGCCAGGCAGTGACAAGCAACCGGACGATGCGCCATGCGGGACCACCCTGCGGTGCGGGGCCGCCGGCCGCGGCATACGCAGCGCGGAAGTCCGCGACGGGGACTGCGGTCGCGGTGAGCGTCTGCTCGAGCGTGACCACGTCCCAGGCTGCGTCGCCGCGCCCCGCGGACTCCAGGTCGATGAAGGTGACGCGAGCGTCGACGTCGACGAACACGTTCGTGGCCGACAGGTCGCCATGTGTCCAGTGGGCGCTGCGCTCCCACGCCTCGGCCAGCGGCTGCAGCAGGCGCTGCACGCCGGCTTCCTGCCAGACCCCGAGGACCGCGTCACGGTCGCCCGCTGCGCTGTGGGTCCGCATCGACGGCAGCGGCTCGATCAGCAGCGGCCAGGGCGGGCGGGCGAACGGCACCCGGTCGTCGACCGGTGCGGTGTGCAGGCGCGCGAGCGCCAGGCCGAGCGCGGCGGCCACCCGGGCCGACGACGTCCCCCCGAGGGAGATCGTCAGCAGGTCCTGCCCGGCCGCGACACCGGTCCACACCACCGCTGATCCCCCTTGAGGGAACAGCGGTGGTGTCAGACCGAGGGGGTGCAGCCGGGTGAGGGCCAGCCGTTCGGCGGCGACGACGTCGTCGCCGTCGACCCGGCTCGCCATACCGGGCTGCTTGACGTACGCGACCGGTCGCCCATGTCGCTGCACACAGTGCACCCCGTTGGTACGGGACACGGGCACCACGTCGACCACTCCGGAGACCGCGTCGGCAGCGCCGGCCAGCCCCGCCCGGACGGCGAGCGACAGGATCTCCGGAGTGG
Source organism: Flexivirga sp. YIM B11880 (assembly GCF_058148645.1). Taxonomy (NCBI): domain Bacteria; kingdom Bacillati; phylum Actinomycetota; class Actinomycetes; order Micrococcales; family Dermacoccaceae; genus Flexivirga; species Flexivirga sp. YIM B11880. The sequence continues at coordinate 74,211 of NZ_JBMAMH010000012.1, read as the reverse complement.
TGGTCATCTCAGTCCTGTTCCGGCTGGTCGAGCTCGTTGATTTCTTCGAGCGCCGTGAGATAGCCGGCCCAGAACTCCTCGGGCACATCGGGCGCCGCGCCGTAGCCGTGCCCGTCCTCGCCGAACCCTTCCTGCCACGGCCCCGGATCGGGGATGGTGCACCCGGCCCGAGTGAGGATGTCGCAGCCGACTCGAGTCACTGGTGGACAGGTCAGCCGAGTGAACCCGCAAGCCACCCGGGTGACCAGGCAGACCGTGGAGCGCGTGACGTTGCAGGCGACGGTGCGGGTCAGGACGCACGAGGTGGATCGGCTGATCGTGCACACCGTGAGCCTGGTGTTGAGGCAGGTCAGGATCGGGCGCGTGACGACCGGCGCGACGATCAGGTCCACATTCAGCTCGTCCAGCACCGACTGGATCGGGTTGGCGAAGGTCCACTGGCCGTCGCTCGAACCGGCGAAGAGCAGCCCGACCACGTTCCGGTTGTCGTCCATGACCACCGATCCGGAGTCACCGTGATCGGAGAACCTGGCGGACCGGCTGGTGTCGGTCTGGACGCGGATCTGATGGTGCAGGGTGCGTGACCCGACGTCGCTGCCGTAGTCGATCGACACGGTGAAATCGGTCGAAACGATTGTGCCGTAAGTCAGTTCGGTGGTGCGGCCGCGCTTGCGAACCGCTGCCCCGATGGTCGCAGGCGTGTGGCCGGCGACGTCGCCGATCTCCTCGACGGTCGGGCTCGTCGCCTTGCCGGAATCCACCGTGACGACGGCGCCGTCCACGTCGTCGCTGAGCGTGGCCCGGGTGAGGCTGCCGAACTGGTTGCCGCTGGAGCCGCCGTCGAGCAGGGACGGCTGGACCATGCGGTCGCCGACCGACCAGGTGTTGTTCACGCAGGCCACGTGGAAGTTGGTGAGTGCCATCGTGCTGCCGTTGCCGCGGTCACGCACCATCGCGCCCAGCGTGCCGGCGAAGATGTAGTTGCCGGCCGACGGTACGTCGGGCGGCGCGAGATAGACGCTGCGCAGCGGTCCCATGGAGATGCCGCCGTGCATCGTCGTGTACACCGTCGTGTCGACCTCCGGAGTGACGTCGCCGACCAGCTCCATCGACGGCCCCTGCAGTTCGATGGTCATCTGCTGCACATCCGTGGGTACACCGTCGATCTCCTTCGGGACGCGGTCAGCGGCGGACAGCTCGGAGTCGGGTTGCTTCTGCTCGACGAAGACGACGATCGCCAGTTGCCCGGTGTTCTTGCCGTCGGTCTCCTTGTCGGCGATGTCGACCCCGACGACGTTCTTCCTCGCGAGCAGGTCGTCCTCGGCCGCCTGCTTGATCCCTCGGATCTGTGCCCGTGCCTGTGCTCGGTCGTCGGCCATGGGACTCTCCTTGCTGTGATCGCGCTCGCCTCTCGAGCTTGTTGACGGGAAGGAGCAGTTGCGGACACCCCTGATACGTCAGAGATCTCCGCGCCGAGAAGATCGGCGTCCGGACGTATCACCGCGGCTGCACGGTGCTCCTGCAGGGTGTCAGCACCCGGCCGAACACGCAGGAATCGGTGGCAGCACGAGGCTCCCAGCGCCATACTTGGAGCCACCGGGTCCACCGGTCTCGAGGAGACACCATGAATGATGGCACCCGCGCCGAATCCCAGTTTGCCCAATCGGTTTCGCCGGTGCCGATGCTGCCTCCGTCGGCCGTGGCACGTTTCTCCGCACGGATGCTCGATCCCGATCAGTGGCCCGTGAACGACGACGGCCGGCCCGCGGCACCCACCCTGTATGCCGGGGACCGGATCGTGCTGCCGGGTGTCCCGGGTCGCAGCGTGGAGTCGGTGGTGCGCACCATGCAGGAGTTGCTCGGTGACCGTGCGCGCGTCGTGGTGGTGAACTCGTCCGACGTGCTGGACCGGAAGCTGCGGCTGACCGAACAACTCGAAGGCCTCATGCCCACCGTGGTGCGCCTGGTGCCCACGAGCGCCGACCCGCGCCCGGTGGATGCGGCACCGTGGGTCCTGCGCGCCCGGGACGCCGGCATTCCGGCCGGGTTGAGCCACATCCTCACCGTCGCCGGCTATCTGCAGGGCGTCGGCTATCTCCAGGGAGTGGGTTACCTCCAGGGCGTCGGTTACCTGCAGGGTGTCGGCTACCTGCAAGGTGTCGGTGCCGAGGCCGGCGGTGCATCGCGTGCTCCGGTCAGCTGGGCCGCCCCGGACCCCGCCGACGGAGTCGACGCCGAGGACGGGCCCGTGGTCGCCCTGCTCGACACCGGCATCGGCGAACACCCGTGGTTCACACATCACACGGACCGTGATCCGCGGCTCGCCGGTGCGCCGATCGGCTTGCGGTTCAACGCATCCGACGATCCGGAACAGACCGGGGTCACCCTCGACCGGGTCAACGGAACACTCGACCCGCGCGCCGGGCACGGAACGTTCCTGGCCGGCATCGTCCGGCAGCACTGCCCCTCCGCGACCCTGATCAGCGCGCCGGTCATGTATGGCGACGGCGCCGCGGACGAGGGCGATCTGCTCGCGGCGCTGACCGATCTCTACGCCTACCACCTGCTGGCCTGCGACGGCCGCGTCGAGGGGCGTCCGCTCGACGTGCTCTCGCTGTCGATGGGCTACTACGCCGAGTCGCCGGGAGCGGTCGTGCACAGCAGTGCACTGGCCGCCATCCTCAAGGCGTTCGGGGACGCCGGCGTCAGCGTCGTGGCAGCGGCGGGCAACGATGCGACGACCACACCCTTCTATCCGGCCGGCCTGGCGGCCGGCGGAGGGGGTGCCGTGCCGCTGCTCGCCGTGGGTGCCACCGATCCGGGGCAGGCGCTGGTCTCCGTCTACTCCAACACCGGCTCGTGGGTCACCGCCTACCGGGCGGCGACCAACGTGGTGAGCACCATGCCGACGACGTTCAATGCGGCTGCCCGGGCAGCGATTTCGACGAATGCCGGTGTGCTGCCGGCACGCGCCGCGGTGGATCTGGACGACTACTCGTGCGGTTTCGGGCTGTGGAGCGGCACATCGTTCGCCGCGCCGGCGTTGGCCGGCGACATCGCGGCCGCCCTCGGCGGCAGCGGCGGCCCGGACGACGAGAGCCGCCGTCACCGACTGATCGCGGCGGTGCAGTCGTGTCTCGGCGGTGCGTCGTGACGGCCGTCGGTTCCCGCCGGGACGGCCTGGCCGATCGGGCCGCCGGTTGTTTCCGGGACTATCGCGCCGGTGACGACCTCGCGATGTCACGTCTGGTGGACGCGGTCACCCCCGTGATGTGGCGCGCTGCTCGTGGCGCGGGTCTCGACAGCGGCACCGCCGAGGATGTCGTCCAGGAGGTCTGGCTGACCCTCTACCGGCAGGCGGACCGGATCACCGACGCGCAGGCGGTGCTGCAATGGCTGCTGGTCAGCACCCGGCGGCGCGCCTGGGCGGAGGCACGCCGGGCCGGCCGCGTGCAGGCGGAGGACGAGCCGGTCGACCGGCTCGCGCCCGTGGCCGACGGTCCCGAGGCGACGATGCTGCGCACCGACTCCGAGCGGACCCTCTGGAGGCATTTCCGGCAACTGCCGCCACGATGCCGGGCACTGCTGTCCGTCGTGGCGACCGGCGACCGCCCCGACTACGCCGGACTGGCCGCGGCGATGGGCGTGTCCGTGGGCAGTATCGGCCCCACCCGGGGGCGTTGCCTGGCCAAGCTCCGGGCGTCGCTGGAGGCCGATCGTGAATGGGAGGACGCACGATGAACCGCATCGAAGAACTGCTCGGCGGACCGATCGATTCGACCGACGAGCAGATCCTGCAGACGCTGGGTGGCATCGTCTCCGCGAACGACCCGGTGCCCGCCGGGTTGATCGACCAGGTGAAGTTCGCGCTGACGGTGGAGGCGCTGGGTGCGGAGGTCGCCGAGCTGCTCGACTCGACGCCGGTCGGCGTGCGGTCGACATACGAGCCGATCACGACCGTGACTTTCAGCGGCGACGAGGTGACCGTGCTGCTCACCCTGGACTCGGAGCGACGCCCACGCCGGCGCATCACCGGCTGGCTGAGCACGCCGGAGGTCTCCGTGCGGGTGCACGGCCCGGACGGCGAGGTCGAGGCGGTGCTCGACCAGGACGGGCGATTCGAGGTCGAGTTCTCCCGAGCCGGATTGGTGCACTTGGTGATTCAGCAGACAGCGCGCCCTGGCACGCGACCACTTGTCACCCCACCGATTCAGATCTGAGAGGCACTATCAGCACCTCGTATGCCGAACGCGAACTCGCCCAGGCCCGCCGCCTGAACACCCTGGGCCAGTGGTCCGCGTCCCGCAGCCGGCTCACGGGGGCGATCGAGAGCCTCGACGGTGACGCCGGCCAACTGGAGCTGCTCGGCCGGGTGCTGGTGACCCGCGCGCTGGCCGATCTGCACGTCGGCGGCCCGGACGCAGCGCACCGCACACTCGGGGAGGCGCGTCGCGCGGCGGCCTCGGCCGGGTCGAGGTATGTCGTCGCCCTCGCCTTCGTCCAGGAGGGCACCATCGCCATGTACCGCGGCGACTGGGCGGCCGGCCTCGCCGCGCTCGAGCAGGTGCACGAGGAGGACCTGCGCTCACCGGCCGAGGTGCTCGCGGTGCTGCTCAACCGCGGCCTGGCCAACATCACGCTGCGCCGGCCGGCCGCCGGACGCCGGGATCTGCGGGCTGCGCTGAAGCTTGCCGCGCAACAGGACTGGCCCGAGGTCGTCTTCAAGGCGCGGCACAATCTGGGTTGTCTCGAGTTCTTCGTCGGCCACCTGCCGGAGGCCATCCGCATGATGCAGGAGGCGGACGAGCTGCCCGTCAGGGTGGACCGGCTGCAGTCGCGTCGCGACATGGCCGCGGCGCTGCTCGAGGTCGGCCTGGTCGACCCGGCCGAGGACCTGCTGCGGCGTGCGCTGCGCAGCGCACACCGCAGCAGGCCCTCCGCCGGGTCGACCCGGCCGAGGACCTGTTGCGGCGTGCGCTGCGCAGCGCACACCGCAGCAGGCCCTCCGCCGGGTCGACCCGGCCGAGGACCTGTTGCGGCGTGCGCTGCGCAGCGCACGGAACCGGCACCTGCGGCTCGACGAGGGCAACATCCTGCTCGACCTGGTCGGTGCGCAACTGCTCACGGGTGACGTGCGCGGCGCCGGCCGCAGCGCCGCCGCAGCCAGCCGCGCGTTCCGGGCGTATGGCGATGGGCCGCTCACGGCATACGCCGAACTCATGACGATCGCCGTCGACGTCGCACGCGGCCGCGCGAGCTCGGCACCCGACCCGGCTCTGCTGAACGGCACGACCACTGCGGGGCGGATGGCGACGCGTCTCACCGCCGAGCTGATGATCAGCCGCGGGGAACCGGGGGAGGCGGCCCGGCTGCTCGACAAGCTGCCAGTCGTCCCGGCTGAGGGGCTCGCTGCAGGCATGTACGAGCATCTACTCAGGGCGCGGATCGCGGCGGCAAACAGCGATCATCGCGCCGCAGAACGCGAATTCCGAACCGCGGCACGGAAACTGGTGCGCATGCAGGGTTCGGTTGCCAGTTTGCAGGCGCGGGCGGCGGTCGCCGTGCACGGTGCCCGACTGGCCGACTACAACCTTTCCGAGGCCATGCGGCTCGCCGAGCCCGGCGAGGTCTTCCGGGCCGTCGAACGGTGGCGCGCGGCGTCCCAGCGGCTACCGGCTGTGCGGCCGCACCCGGACCCGACCGTCGCGTCCCTGGTGTCGCGGCTGCGGCAGCTGCGCCACGACCTGCAGGCGGGGGAGGACGAGGTCACCCTGCGAGCCGAAATCGCCTCGCTGGAGGCGCAACTCGGCCGTCGGCTGTGGGCGGCCGGTGCGACCGGCACGGCCGCCGGGCTGGCACCGGCGCCATACCGGCGGGTGCGGGCCGAACTCCTCCGGACCGGCACGACGTTGCTCTACTACTTCGCCCATCGGGGCGCGATGCACCTGCTCTGCTGCGGGCCACGGGGTGCGGCGGTTCGTCCGCTGCCCGGCGGTGCGGAGGCGGCGAAGCTGGCGGCCCGATTGGAGGCGGACCTGCGGGTACGCGCGCATGCCGGCGCGGACCGCGCCCTCGGTCCGGCCATCGACCGGGGGATCGCGCGCACCGCCGAGCGGCTCGCCGCCGTGTTGCTGCCGGAGTCCGTGTCGCTCACCGATGCAGTGCTCGTCGCGCCGACCCGGGCACTCGGTTCGCTGCCGTGGAGCATGCTGCCCGCACTCACCGAACGCGCGGTGGTGGTCGCCCCCTCCGTGTCGCGGTGGTGCGCGGTGGATGGCCAGGCCGGTCCGCCGCGGCGTGCAGAGCTTCTGCTCGGTCCCCGAATCACCCACGGCCACAACGAACTACACGAAGTCCATGAGGTATGGCGCGCGACCGGACTCGAGGTCGTCAGCCATGCCCCGGCGACCACGGAGCGGCTGCGCGAGGCGTTCGCCGGCGCGGACCTGGTCCACGTCGCGGCACACGGTGTGCATGCCCAGCAGAGTCCGCTCTTCTCCCGACTGGAGCTCCACGACGGCCCGCTGTTCGCCCACGAACTGACCGGTGGCGAGCGGGCGCCGCAGCATGTCGTGCTGTCCGCCTGCGACCTCGGCCGTTCGCATGTCGGACCGGGCGACGAGCCGCTCGGCCTGGCGGCGGCACTGCTCGGCCTCGGCGTCCGCAGCGTGCTCGCCGCCGCCGGACCGGTCAACGACGCCTTGGCCGCTGAGGTGATGAGCAGCTACCACCGCGGGCTCGCGTCGGGTCGCACGGCGGCGGAGAGTCTGCGGTCGGCGCGCGCGGCGCAGCCCGGTGCGGCGATCTTCAGCGTCTACGGCGCGGACTGGTCGGTCAGCCGGCCTGCGGGGCGAGGAACGCGGTGAGCGCGTCGGCATACATCCGCTGATCGTCGGTGCCGACGAGTTCCCGCACGGAGTGCATCGACAGCGTGGGCGCACCGAAGTCGACGGTCGTGACGCCGGTCAGCGCCGCGGTGACCGGCCCGACGGTCGACCCACACGGCAGGTCCGACCGGACCACGAAGCGTTGCACCGGGACGTCCGCCTGCTCGCAGGCCAGCGAAAACGCTGCCGCACCAACTGCATCCGTCGCATAGCGCAGGTTGGTGTTGAGCTTCAGCACCGGGCCGCCGTTCATCGCGATCTGGTGCTGCGGCTCGTGCCGGTCGGCGTAGTTGGGGTGGGTCGCGTGCGCCATGTCGCCCGACGCGATCACACTGCCGGCAAGCGCCCGGTGCAGTTCGCCCCGGTCGCCGCCGAGGGTGCCCGTGATGCGCTCCAGCGTCGTCATGAGCAACGCCGACTGCGCACCGCGCTCGGACACCGAGCCGATCTCCTCGTGGTCGAAGAGGGCCAGCACCTGGGTTGCCGGTCGCGCCGGCCCTGCTTCGTGGGCGCGGATCAGCGCGACGGTGCCGGCGTACGACGTGGCCAGGTTGTCCATGCGTGCGCCCGCGATGAGCTCCTGCTCCCGGCCGAAGAACGCCGCCGGCTGCAGGTCGAACGTCATGGCGTCCCAGGCCAACACGTCACCGGCCGGGACCTCGAGCTGCTCGGCGAGGTATGCCTGGAAGTCGCCGGGCGTGTCGCCGAGGCCCCAGTGCGGCACCAGGTGCTGCTGTGGATTGAGTTTTTCTCCCTCGCGTGCCGACCGGTCGAGGTGTATGGCGAGCCGCGAGATGCGCAGCACCGGCTCGTCGACCAGGAACAGACGTTGCGCCACACTGTTGTCGGCCCGGACGGCGGCCCGGCCCGCGACGCCGAGGTCACGGTCCATCCAGCTGGGTGCGATCAGCCCGCCATACGGCTCGACACCCAGCAGCTGCCAGCCCGCGCGGGTCACGTCCGGCTGCGGCTTGATGCGGAAGTTCGGCGAGTCGGTGTGTGCGCCGACGATCCGGACCGGAGTCGTCGCACCGGCGGAGTGCCGCGTCGACCAGGCGAGCAACGACCCGCCGCGGATCAGGAAGTAGCCGCCCGGTTCAGCCGGCCACTCGTCCGTCTCGGCGACCTCCCGGAAACCGGCCGCGGTGAGCATCCGGGCCGACTCGGCGCACGCGTGGAACGGTGTCGGCGCCGCGTTCAGGTAGTCGATCAGCCCCGCGCCCACCGTGCGCGCCGCCGTCGACGGTGCCGTCACTTGTCCGCGTCCTGCAGACCGCTGCGCGCCTGCTCGAGCCACGCCTGCCGCGCCTTGAGTGAGTCCTCCAGCTCCTTGACCTTGCGGTCGTTGCCCCGCTCCCGGGCCTTCGCCAGATCCGCCTCGAGGTCGGCGACGGCCCGCTCCAGCTGGTCGACCATCGACTGCGCGCGTGCGGCGAGTTCCGGGTCGGTCTTCTTCCACTTGGAGTCCTCGGCGTCACGCACGGCCTGCTCGACCTTGCGCATCGCCTGCTCGATGCGGTTCATGTCCTTGCGCGGCACCTTGCCGGCGGCGTCCCACCGGTCCTGGATGCTGTGTAGCGCGGACTTGGCCGCGCCGAGGTTCTTCACCGGGAGCAGAGCCTGCGCTTCCTTCAGCAACTGCTCCTTCACCTGCAGGTTGGCCTCGAACTCCTTGTTCTCCTCGGCGACCACCTCGTCCTTGGCGGCGAAGAACGCATCCTGCGCGGCCTTGAAGCGGGCCCACAGCTTGTCGTCGTCCTGGCGTGACGCGCGGCCGGCCTGGCGCCATTCGCTCATCAGCCGTTTGAACGCGGACGCGGTCGGTCCCCAGTCCTTGGACGCTGCCAGCCGCTCGGCCTCGACGATCAGCCGCTCCTTGCGTGCCTTGACCTCGGCGTGTTCCTCGTCCAGCCTGGCGAAGTGCGCGCGGCGCGTCTTGTCGAAGGCGTTGCGGGCGTGGCTGAACCGCTGCCAGAGGGCGTTCTCGGTCGGCTTGTCGAGCTTGGTGCCGCTGCGTTGCAGGGTCTTCCACTCGTCGAGCAGCGCGCGCATCCGCGCGGTGCTCGACTTCCACTGGACCTTTTGCGTCGGCTGGGCGGCGATCTGCTCTGCCTCGGCGACCAGTGCCTCACGCTGCTGGGCCGCCTCGGCGCGAGCGGCGGCTCGAGCCTCACCCTCCACTTGAGCCTTCGCCTTCAGCGCGGTCGCGATCTGCTCGACCGTGGCATCCAGCTGGGCCAGGTCGCCGACCACCCGCGCCTCGCCGACCTGCTCACGCAGGGCACGCAGCGCCTCCTGGCCGTCGTGCACCGACAGGTCGGTCTGCACGACCCGCTGCAGCAGCAGGCCTGCGGCCGCGGCCAGCTCGTCGTACTTCCGAGCGAAGTAGGCCAGGGCCTCCTCGGGCGTCGCCTCCGGATAGGAGCCGACCTCCCGGTCACCGTCCGGTGTGCGCACGAAGACCGTGCCGTCCTCGGCCACGCGGCCGAACGACGCGGAGTTGCTGGTCGCCGCCGGCGCGGGCGTCGGTACGGCCGGTGCCGCGGGCGGGTGCGGCAACGGCGCAGCGGGCGGGTGCGGCAGAGGCGTTGTCGGCGGGTGCGGCACGGGCGCGGCCGGGGGGTGTGGCACGGGAGCAGCCGTGGGCTGCGGGCGCGGCTCCGCAGGAGTGGTCACCTGCTCGGTCGTCGCGTCGGAGCCTTCGTCCGTCGGCTGCGGGCTCTCGGGGGACAGGTCGCTCATGCTGCGCTCTTCTTCTGCGTGACGGTGACTTTGAGGATGCTGATCGGCTGGCTCGGGGCGCCGTCGCCGGTGGAACTGTTGGTGCCGGCCCTGGCCACCGCGTTGATGATGTCCATGCCCCTCGTGACCTTGCCGAAGATGGAGTAGCCGCCGGTGTTGGTAGGCAGTTGGGTGTCCTTGTAGACCACGAAGAACTGTCCGCCGTTGCTGTCCGGACTCTCGCCGCGCGCCATGGCCACCGTGCCGGCCGGGTAGTCGCCGTCGCTCGGAGCGTTCTCGACGCCGAAGCCATAGCCCGGGCTCCCGGTGCCGGTGCCCGTCGGGTCGCCGCACTGCAGGACGTAGATGCCCTGGGTGGTGAGCCGATGGCACGGGCTGTTGTCCCAGTAGCCCTTGGCCAGCTGGAGGAACGACGCCACCGTCTGGGGCGCCTTGGCGCCATACAACTCGAAGGTGACGGTCCCGCACGTGGTCTGCAGGACGGCGGTGAACGTCTTGCCCGCGGCGGCTTTCTTCGACGGCAGCTTCAGCTGTTGCGCGGACGCGGCAGGGGCCGGCGGCTTCGTGCAGCGCAGGGTCGTGCCGGAAACGCCCACGGCGGGTGACGTGGCGACGGTGGCGGCCGGGGTTCCCGTGCCGTTGGTCGTGCTCGATCCGCAGGCGGTGAGGGCCGCCACCGGGAGGAGGCACGCGACTGCCAGGACGGACCGTGTCCGGTTCAGACGCAAGGGTCGGTTCTCCTCGGTGCTATCGGGCGGTGGCGCGCAGCGGTGGCGGCGACAAACGTCCGTCAGTCTATGTCGTTCGGTGTGGATTTCCACCGGATACTCCATGGCCGATACGTCGTCGTGACCGCCAGCCGGCCCCCGATAGGCTCGCCGGGTGCTCACCGCCTCCTTTCCCGCAGCTGTCTTCGGCACCAACTGCTATGTGATCGCGCCCGGGAAGGGCGAGGAGTGCGTCGTCGTCGACCCCGGCATCGGCGTCGTCGAGACGTTGCGGGACGCACTGGCGGAGCTGCGGCTACGGCCCGCCGCGGTCCTGCTGACGCACGGTCACGTGGATCACGTCTACTCGGTGACGCCGGTGTGCGGCGGCAGCACCGCGGCATACATCCACGCCGACGACCGCTATCGGCTGGTCGACCCGCTGAGTTCGCTCGGCCCGCAGCTGGTCGGGATGTTCGAGCAGCAGTTCGGGGCGGCACCGACGTGGACGGAGCCGGAGGACGTCGTCGAGATCCGCGACCACGAGACGTTGCAGCTGGCCGGTATGACGTTCGACGTGCGACATACGCCCGGGCACACCGAGGGCTCCGTGCTCTTCGGCATCGGCGAGGTGCCCGACGGCCTGCCGGCCGAGGCGGACGTCGACTCCACGGTGCTCTCCGGGGACACGCTCTTCGCCGGCTCGATCGGCCGCACGGACCTGCCCGGCGGCGACGGCGAGGCGATGAACCGCTCGCTGCGGGACGTCGTGCTGACGCTGCCCGACACCGCCCTCGTGCTGCCCGGCCACGGGCCGGGCACCACCATGGCGCGCGAACGCGCCACCAACCCCTACTTGCAGAACCTCTAGAGGACTCATGGCAACCAAGGTCACGCCCATCAGTGGCTTCCAGGAATGGCTCCCGGCCGACCGCATCGCCGAGCTCATCGTGCTCGACACCATCCGCGAGGTCTTCGAGCTGCACGGCTTCGCGTCCATCAACACCCGTGCGATGGAGACGGTCGACCGGCTGGCCGGGCAGGGCGAGGACGCCGACAAGGAGATCTACGGCGTGCGCCGGCTCGCCGCCGGCCCCGACGACTCCGGTGAGACCTCGCTCGGGCTGCACTTCGACCTGACCGTGCCGTTCGCGCGTTACGTGCTGGAGAACTCCGGCAAGCTCACCTTCCCGTTCCGCCGCTACCAGATCCAGCCGGCCTGGCGCGGCGAGCGGCCGCAGCGCGGCCGCTACCGGGAGTTCATCCAGGCCGACATCGACATCATCGACATCGGCTCGCTGCCCGACCACTACGAGGCCGAACTCCTGCTCGTCGTCGCCGACGTCTTCTCCCGGCTGCCGATCGGCGACTACCGCATCCACGTCAACGACCGGAGGATCTGCGAGGGCTTCTACCGCGGGCTGGGCATCGAGGACGTCTCCGGCACGCTGCGCATCGTCGACAAGCTCGACAAGATCGGCGCGGACGCCGTGCGCAAGCTGCTGCTGGACGCCGGTTGCAGCGAGGAGCAGGCCAAGCAGTGCCTGGCGCTGGCCGAGATCAGCAGTCCGGACACGGGATTCGTCGACCAGGTCCGGGCCCTCGGCGTGCGCCACGAGCTGCTCGAGGAGGGGCTGGCGAAGCTTGCCGCGATCGTGCAGGTCGCGAACGAGCACGCTCCCGGCGTCGTCCTCGCCGACCTGCGGATCGCGCGCGGGCTCGACTACTACACCGGCACGGTCTACGAGACGATGCTCGAGCGCGACCCGGGCTACGGGTCGATCTGCTCCGGGGGCCGGTATGACGCGCTCGCGACCGACGGCAAGCGCACCTTCCCCGGTGTCGGCATCTCGATCGGGGTGTCCCGGTTGCTCGGCAAGCTGATCACCGAGGAGGGGCTGACCGCGTCCCGCGAGACGCCGGCCGTGGTGCTGGTCGCCGTCAACGACGAGGACAGCCGCCGCGACTCGATGCGCGTGGCCACCGCGTTGCGCGCCCGCGGCATACCGACGCTGGTGGCCCCGAAGGCGGCGAAGTTCGGCAAACAGATCCAGTTCGCCGACCGCCGCGGGATACCGTTCGTGTGGTTCACCGGCGCCGACGGCGACCAGGTGAAGGACCTCCGCAGCGGCGACCAGGTGCCGGCCGACCCCGCGTCGTGGACCCCGCCGGAGGCCGATCTGCGCCCATCACTTGTCAGTCCCCCCGCCCACGACGCCTGACCCCCCGCCCGCCGGCCCCTTTGCCGAGAGGCTCACTAATCGTCGACAGGCTCAGAAACACGGGCCGGATCGGGCCGTTTTGCTGAGCCTGTCGAGGCGTTTCTGAGCCTCTCGGCATGCGGGGAGCGGTGCAGGTCGGCGTCGTGAATGGTGGGGCGGTCACGGTCGCCATGGCGCAGGCCGAGCGACGCGAGGTATGCCGCGGCCAGCGCCTCGATCACCGCGTCGTCCCCGTCGCGCCAGCCGGACACCACCTCGGCGCCGATGCCGGCCAGCGTGCGAGGCTGCAGCCGGGTCAACGCGTCCAGGGCGAGGAGGTCGGCACCGCTGGGAAGCGTCGCCAGCCTGGCCGCCCGACCGGCCCGGCGGGCGTAGCCGATCCGGACGACGAGCCAGCCGAAGACCGCCGCGAGCACGGGCACCAGCGCGATCTCGAAGCCGATGGCAGCCCCGAGCGTGCCGAGGTTGTCGGCCAGTTGCCCGCCGGCGTGCTGCAGCGTGGTCGATGCATTGGCGGCGTGATCGACGGGCCGGCGGATGTCGTCGCCGATCATCGGCGTGTGCGACAGCACGCCGGCCGCGTCGTGCAGGTTGCGGGCCAGGCCCCGACCGCTCGTCTCGATCTTTCGGGCACCCGCCTCGGAGCCCGAGACGTGGTCGTGCACATACGTCCCCAGCCAGAGCCAGGCCGCCACCCAGCCGGCTGTCGCCACGTCGTACCCGGCTTGGCGGATGGCGCGGGACCGCTGGGCGGCATACAACTTCACGAGCGGTGTCCTCCGTGCCCCTTCACGAAGGTGCTGACGTGACTCGTGAGAATGTCGTTCCATGGGCACCTCCTCGCTGGAGCGGTCGATGCGCGGCTGGCTGGATCATCTGCGCGTCGAACGCGGCGCGTCGCCGCACACCCTCCGGGCCTACGAGCGCGACCTGCGTCGCTACGCCGATCACCTGACGGGACGCGGCATCGACGACGCCCGGGCCGTCGGCGAGGCCGACATCACCGACTTCCTGGCGACCCTGCGGGAAGGCGATCCCGAGCACCAGCCGCTGGCCGCGTCCTCCGCGGCGCGGACCCTGGTCGCCGTCCGCGGCTTCCACCGCTTCCTCACGCTCGAAGGGGACACTCCGCAGGACGTTGCCGCCGCGGTGCCGCCGCCCACGCCGCCGCGACGACTCCCCAAGGCGATCCCGCTGGACCAGGTCGAACGGCTGCTCGCGGCGGCGAGCGTGGGTGACACGCCGGCGTCGCTGCGGGACCGTGCGCTGCTCGAGCTGCTCTACGGCATCGGCGCGCGGGTCACGGAGGCGGTCAGTCTGGACGTCGACGACGTCGACTTCGCGTCCGCCACCGTGCGAGTGCTCGGCAAGGGCGGCAAGGAGCGGGTGCTGCCGCTCGGCCGGTATGCCGCGGACGCGCTCACGGCATACCTCACGCGAGCGCGGCCGGCGCTCGCGACCCGGGGGACCGGAACACCCGCCCTGTTCCTCAACCAGCGCGGGGGACGGCTGTCCCGGCAGTCGGCCTGGAACGTCATCCAGGCCGCGGCAAAGCGCGCCGACCTGCCCGGTCACCTCAGTCCGCACACGCTGCGGCATTCGTTCGCGACGCACCTACTGGACGGCGGCGCGGACGTGCGGGTCGTGCAGGAGCTGCTCGGCCACGCATCGGTGACGACCACCCAGATCTACACGATGGTGACGGTGCAGCAGCTCCGGGAGGTCTTCGCCAGCTCGCACCCGCGCGCCACCTGACCCGGCGAGCCTCCCGACCCGCGGCGTGCGACGGATGTAATAGGTTTGACCGCGATCGCCGAGAGGCCGAACGAGTTACGGGAGCGCGCAGTGAGTTCGAAGGAGCAGGTCGGGCCGACAGGGCGCCCGCTGCCCACCTTTCCCCGGCCGGCTGAGCTGAAGAGCCACGGCCCCGCACGCGTCATCGCGATGTGCAACCAGAAGGGTGGCGTCGGCAAGACCACCAGCACCATCAATCTCGGCGCCGCGCTGGCCGAATACGGCCGCAAGGTGTTGCTCGTCGACTTCGACCCGCAGGGAGCGCTCTCGGTCGGGCTCGGGATCCGCGCGCATGAGCTGGACACGACCGTCTACAACCTGCTGGTGTCGCGTGAGCACGACATCCACGACGTGATCCAGCAGACGGCCAACCCGAACCTCGACGTGCTGCCGGCCAACATCGACCTGTCGGCGGCCGAGGTGCAGCTGGTCGGCGAGGTCGCCCGCGAAATGGTGCTCGCGCGCGTGCTGCGGCCCGTTCTCGACGACTACGACGTGATCCTGATCGACTGCCAACCCTCGCTCGGCCTCCTCACGGTCAACGCGCTGACCGCGGCACATGGCGTCGTCATACCGCTGGAGTGCGAGTTCTTCGCCATGCGCGGAGTCGCGCTGCTGGTCGAGACGATCGACAAGGTGACCGACCGGCTCAACCCGCGGCTGGAGATCGACGGGATCCTGGCCACCATGTATGACGGTCGCACCCTGCACAGTCGCGACGTCATCCGTTCGGTGGTGGGGCATTTCGGGGACAAGGTGTTCCACACGGTGATCAGCCGGACGGTGAAGTTCCCGGACGCCTCGCTGGCTGCCGAACCCATCACGACCTACGCGTCCGGACACGGCGCGGCCGAGGCCTATCGGCAACTGGCGCGCGAGCTGGTGTCTCGCGGCGCAGCGGCCTGATGATCCCTGATCGAGCCGACTCGACGGACACCGACTCCAGCCCGCCCGAAGCGGTCCCCGGAGGTGTCCTCACCCGGCGGGCTGCGTCGACACCCTTCGAGGTGCACCTCGATGTTTTCTCCGGGCCGTTCGAGCTGCTGCTCGGGCTGATCTCCAAACACAAGTTGGACGTCACCGAGATCGCCCTGGCCAAGGTTACCGACGAGTTCATCGCGCACATCCGGCATGCCCAGGATCAGCAGGCCGACTGGGATCTGGGCCAGGCGTCGGAGTTCGTGCTGATCGCGGCAACCTTGTTGGACATCAAGGCAGCTCGGCTGCTGCCTGACCTGCGCGCGGACGATGACGACGACCTGGCACTCATCGAGGCACGCGACCTGCTCTTCGCCCGGTTGCTGCAGTACCGCGCGTTCAAGGAGGTGTCTGCCGAGTTCGCCGAGCGGATGGCGTCCGCCGGCCGGATGACGGCCCGGCAGGCCGGGCTGGAGGACCGCTTCGCCAAGCTGCTGCCCGAGCTGATCATGAACGTCACGCCGGATCAGCTCGCGCGCATCGCGGCTCATGCCATGGTCCCGCGGCCGGAGCCGACGGTCGGGCTGACGCACCTCCACGCGCCGGCCGTCAGTGTGCGTGAGCAGGCCGCGATCGTCATCGGTGAGCTGCGGGACCGGCGCCAGGCCAACTTCCGGTCGCTGGTCGCGGACGCCGAGTCGACGCTGGTGATCGTCGCGCGCTTCCTCGCGCTGCTCGAGCTCTACAAGGAGTCGGTGATCACGATGGACCAGCCGGAAGCACTGGGGGAGCTGATCGTGCACTGGACCGGAGACGACCGCGGACAGGTCGAGGTCAGCGCCGAGTTCGACGACGACCGCACGGAGGAGACCGATGACTGACGAGCCGATCCCGCCCGACGAGGCCACCGAACCGGACGCGGAGCAGGAGCCGACCGCCGAGGAGGCCACGTTCGACGTGCGGGCGATGCCCGGTGGCGCACGCAGTGCGATCGAGGCGGTGCTCATGGTGGTCGACCAGCCGGTGACCGCTGCCGAGCTCGCCACCGCGCTGGAGCTTCCGGAGCCGGAGGTCACCGGGATCATCGAGGAGCTGGAGCGCGAGTATGCCGAGCAGCAACGCGGATTCACGCTGCGGTGCATCAACGACGGGTGGCGGGTCTACAGCCGTCCGGACTACGCACCAGCAGTGGAGAAGTTCCTCCTCGACGGACAGCAGGCCAAACTGACCCAGGCGTCGCTGGAGACGCTGGCGGTGATCGCTTACCGGCAGCCGATCTCGCGCTCGCGGATCAGCGCGGTCCGCGGCGTCAACGTCGACGGGGTCGTGCGGACGCTGCTCACTCGCGGGCTGATCGTCGAGGTGGGGACCGAGGGCGAGCAGGGTGCGATGCTGTACGGAACGACTCCCTACTTCCTGCAGCGACTCGGGCTCACCTCGCTCGACGAACTGCCGGCACTGGCGCCATACCTGCCCGATGCAGATGTGGTGGACGAACTCATTGCGCAGGGACACGGATGACAGGCAACAGACGAAACAATCAGCCTAGCAAGGGATTTCGTGGCCGGGGCCGCCCGCAGGGCGGTCGCACCGGTGGTGCGGGCCGGCCGGCACGGACCCGTGGCGGTCAGCCGCGGCGTCCGCAGACGCAGCCGCCGAAGGCACCGAGCAGGCCATACGTCGACGTGCACGACCCGGACGGCGTGCGGCTGCAGAAGCTGCTGGCCGCGGCCGGCGTGGGCAGCCGGCGGGTCTGTGAGGATCTGATCCGGCAGGGCCGGGTCTCGGTGGACGGCAACGTGGTTCGCGAGCTCGGCGTCCGCATCGACCCGCTGCGCCAGACGGTGCACGTGGACGGCGAGCGCGTGCAGCTGGACGAGTCGCGGGTCTACCTGGCGTTCAACAAGCCGTTGGGCGTCGTGTCGACGATGAGCGACGACATGGGCCGGCCGTCGGTCGGCGACTACGTCGAGCAGCGCAAGGAGCGCCTCTTCCACGTCGGGCGGCTCGACGTCGAGACCGAGGGTCTGTTGCTGCTGACCAATGACGGCGAACTCGCCAACCGGCTGCAGCACCCGTCCTACGGCGTGCCGAAGACCTATGTCGCGATGATTCCCGGGCCCGTGCCGCGCACGCTCGGCAAACAGCTGCGCGAGGGCGTCGAGTTGGAGGACGGCAAGGTGACGGTCGACTCGTTCAAGGTCGTCGACTCCACGCCCGGCTGGGCGCTGGTGGAGGTCGTGCTGCACGAGGGTCGCAAGCACATCGTGCGTCGCATGCTGGAAGCCGTCGGCCACCCCGTCGAGTCGCTCTCCCGCACCGATGTCGGGCCGGTGCACCTCGGTGAGCTGCGTCCCGGCAAGATGCGGCCGCTCACCCGGCAGGAGGTCGCGGGGCTCTACAAGGCGGCGGGGCTTTGAGCGCCGACGGAGCCGAGGATCGCAGCGCAGCGAGGACCGGAGGCGAGGGAAGAGGCGCGACAGAAAGTGTGACCGATACACCCACCGTTCGCATCGTCGGCACCGGGCTGATCGGCACCTCCATCGGCCTTGCGTTGTCGCACAAGGGTTTTCGAGTGCTGTTGACCGATCCGTCGCCGACCGCGCAGGCGCTGGCGGCGGATCTGGGCGCGGGAGTCGTGGACGACGACAGCGTCACGGACCTCGTCTTCGTCGCGGCGCCGCCGGACGTCGCGGCATCCGTCGTCGCCGACCAGTTGAAGCGCTGGCCGACCGCCGTCGTCGCCGACGTCGCCTCGGTCAAGCAGCGGGTCGCCGACGACGTGCGCCGGCTGGTCGATCCCACCCAGCTGCATCGGTATGTCGGCAGTCACCCGATGGCCGGTCGTGAGCGCTCGGGCGCCGTCGCGGCGCAGGCCGATCTCTTCGAGGGCCGCACCTGGGTGGTGTGCCCGCAGGACGAGACCGATCCCGACGCCGTCACGCTGGTGCAGGACCTGGCCCGCGCCACGGGAGCAGCGGTCGTCGCGATGCCCGCTGACGAGCACGACGCGGCGGTCGCGGTCGTGTCGCACGTGCCGCAACTCGCGGCGTCCGTTGTCGCCGCGCAACTGCGGGAACTGCCCGAGAGTGCGATCGCGTTGTCCGGCGGCGGGATTCGCGATGTCACCCGCATCGCGGAGAGTGACCCGATGCTCTGGACGCAGATCCTCGCGGGCAACGCGTCGGCGGTGGCGCCGGTGCTCGACCGAGTGATCGCGCAGCTGACGACCGTCGCGCGGTCGCTGGACCAGCTGGCGGCGGACGACAGCACCGCCGACGGCAGTCGGGGAGCGGTGGCGCGATTGATCTCGGACGGTCAGCTGGGCCATGCCCGGATCCCCGGCAAGCACGGGTCGGCGCCTGCGACATACGCGACGGTCATCGTGCCGATCCCGGACGAGCCGGGGTCGTTCGCCAGGCTCTTCAACGATGTGGGGGACGCGGGCATCAACCTGGAAGACCTGCGGATGGAGCACGGCGTCGGTGCGATGGTCGGCCTGGTCGAGCTCTCGGTGCTGCCGGCGGTCGTCGACCGGCTGCGAGAAGTGTTGGAGCACAAGGGATGGAGTGTCCATGAGTGAGCGCAGCGAACGGCCAAAGGACTCAGGACGAATGGCGGGACCCGACGAAGGAGGGGACGGGCATGAGTAAGCCGCTGGTCATTGCGATCGACGGCCCGTCGGGCACCGGCAAATCGAGTGTGTCGAAGGCGGTCGCCCGGCGACTTGCTCTCAGCTATCTCGACACCGGTGCGATGTACCGCGCACTGGCCTGGTCGTGTGTCGCCGCCGGCATCGACCTCGACGACGCCGACGCGGTGAGCGAACACGCTCGCACGTTCGACCTGCGGATGGGCATGGATCCGGCGGCGCCCACCGTCGCGGTCGGTGAGCGGCGGATCGACCGCGAGATCCGGGAGGACGCCGTCACGTCCGTCGTGTCCCGGGTCGCCACGAACCTGGCGGTCCGTGCCGACCTCAAGCAGCGTCAACGCGATCTGATCGCCCAAGGCGTCGCCGCGACCGGTGGTTGCGTTGCAGAGGGTCGCGACATCACGACGGTCGTGGCACCCGATGCGCCGGTGCGAATCCTGATGACGGCGAGCGAAGAGGCCCGTATGGCGCGCCGGTCCCGCCAGCTGCGGGTCGATGTCGAATCCACCAGGTCGCAGATCGTGGACCGGGACCGGACGGACTCGACGGTCTCGCAGTTCAGGACCGCGGCCGACGGAGTCGTCGCCATCGACACCTCCCACCTCGACTTCGCCCAGTCGGTCGAGGCGGTGCTGCAGGTGGTGAGCGAGGTCACCGAGGGCGACCCGCAGCGAATGACTCGGAGATGAGGAACGGAGCTTCGAGTCAGCGCTGTCGCCCACGGCTGGTTGCGGGGTGCCGCAAGCTGGGCTTCGGACTCGCGCACGCGTTGTATGACGTCCAGACGCTGCACGGTGACCGCATGCCGGCCACGGGACCGGTCATCGTGGTGTCCAACCATGTCGGATTCCTCGACGGGCCGATGGTTTTCATCTTCGCGCCGCGCCCCCTGCGCTTCCTGGTGAAGCGGTCCTACTTCTCGTCGTCGTGGGGTGTGTTCCTCAGAGCGACGGGGCAGATCCCGATCGACCAGAACACCGCGGACCGCGATGCGCTGGCCGCCGCGCGCGAGGTGCTGGTCGATGGTGGCGCGCTCGGCATCTTCCCGGAGGGCACCCGCGGCTCGGGCGCGGTGCGGACGGCACAACAAGGAGCCGCGTTCCTGGCACAGGTGACCGGAGCACGCATCGTGCCCGTCGCCGTGCTCGGCACGAAGGGCACCGGCGGCCGCGACTCCTGGCCGAAGCTGCGCGGATCGGTCCGGCTGGTGGTGGGCGAGCCGTTCGTGCTCACCAAGCGGGTCGGCGTGCCGGGCCGGCAACGGCTGCGCATCGCGACAGAGGAGTTGCGGACGAAGCTGGCCGCCCATGTCCTCGAGGCGACCCGGGAGACCGCCCTGGCGCTGCCGGAGGGTGCGCCCGAATAACGGATTCGGGTCCTCGTCAGGGATGATGGGGCAATGTCTGATTCCACCCACGACGAGTCCGTCGAGAATGCGCTCCGGGTCGGCCTGGACGATTTCGAGCTGAGCGACGAGGACCGTGCGCTGCTCGCGACCGACGGCACGGGCGCCGGTGCGGCGGAGGAGGCCGCCGCCCGTCCGGTGGTGGCGATCATCGGCCGGCCCAACGTCGGCAAGTCGACGCTGGTCAACCGGGTCCTCGGCCGCCGCGAGGCCGTCGTCGAGGACGTGCCGGGTGTCACCCGTGATCGGGTCGCCTACGACGCCGAGTGGTCCGGGCGCGACTTCACCCTCGTCGACACCGGCGGCTGGGAGGTCGACGCGAGCGGCATACACCTGCGGGTCGCGGAGCAGGCCGAGGTCGCCATCGACCTGGCCGACGCCGTGCTCTTCGTGGTCGATGCCAAGGTCGGCGCCACGGACACCGACGAGGCCGTCGTGAAACTGCTGCGCCGTTCGAAGAAGCCGGTCGTGCTGGTGGCCAACAAGGTCGACGACCAGAAGACCGAGCTCGAGGCGGCCGCGCTGTGGTCACTCGGACTGGGGCAGCCGTGGCCGGTGTCGGCGTTGCACGGCCGGGGGACCGGCGACGCGCTGGACGCGCTGCTCGACGTGCTGCCGGAGAAGTCCGCCGTTGCGGCATACGGACGCGGTGGCCCGCGCCGGGTCGCCCTCGTCGGGCGCCCCAATGTCGGCAAGTCGTCGCTGCTCAACAAGCTCGCGGGCGAGGACCGCGTCGTCGTCGACAACGTGGCCGGCACGACCCGTGACCCGGTCGACGAACTCATCGAACTCGGCGGGAAGACCTGGCGATTCGTCGACACGGCCGGCATCCGGCGGCGGGTACACCTGAGTCGAGGAGCGGACTACTACGCCTCACTGCGCACCCAGGCCGCGATCGAGAAGGCCGAGGTCGCGGTCGTGCTCATCGACGCCGAGGAGAACATCGCGGAGCAGGACGTGCGCGTCGTGCAGCAGGTGATCGACGCCGGGCGGGCGCTGGTGCTGGCCTTCAACAAGTGGGACCTGCTCGACGAGGAGCGTCGCCACTACCTGGAACGAGAGATCGAGCGTGACCTGTCCCAGGTCTCCTGGGCGCCGCGAGCCAACATCTCGGCGGTGACCGGTCGGCATCTCGACCGGCTCGTTCCCGCGCTCGAGATCGCGCTGGACTCGTGGGACCAGCGCGTGCCCACCGGCCGGCTCAACTCCTTCCTCGGCGAGGTGGTGGCCGCGCACCCACACCCGGTGCGCGGTGGGAAGCAGCCGCGCATCCTGTTCGCGACCCAGGCGTCGACCCGTCCGCCGCGGTTCGTCATCTTCGCCTCCGGCTTCATCGAGGCCGGCTACCGCCGCTTCCTGGAGCGCCGGCTGCGTGAGGAGTTCGGCTTCGAGGGCAGCCCGATCGAGCTGTCGGTGCGGGTGCGCGAGAAGCGTCGCCGCTAGCACGCACGATGTGGTTTGTGGCCGGCGTGGACGGTAGTCACACCAGTCCTCACGAGACTTCCTCGGTCACGGACCATCGCTGTGTGACCTTGAACTGGTCGTATGAGGCGAGGCTGACTGATGTCAGTCCACCGACGACCTGCGTTGGAATCAGGTAGAACTGCAGATCCCCATCGATGACGAAGAAGGCGTCGACGTCGTCCGGATCATACGGTGAGGACGCATGTCCGCTTTGTGCGATCCCCGCGATCCAGGAGGCACCAACTTTCCAGGTGCTGCTCTTGACCTGGATGCGTTGCGTCGCACCGCTTCTGATCACCACCAGGTCGTAGGCGCACGGCTCGAGAGGCCACGAGACGTCATACCGGCACAGGGTGAACCATGCGGCGGCCATCATCGGCGCGGCCCTGCGAAGCATCTCCGGCGCTGGCAAGTCGGGCGTGGAGTCAGCGGTATGACGGGGTGGACACAAATGGTCCGTCGACAGCACGAGGCGGATGGCGTGTCCTTTCAGGGTGGGGGCCCAGGACCCGCCTCTCAAGCCGAGCCGATCCGCCACCTCCGTCCAACTCGAACTCGCCGAAACGGCAAGGGCCAAGTCCTGGTCGGTCCATCTGCGCTGGCCCCGGATCCAGTCCCAACTCGTCGGCGCGACGCCGCACGGAGCGCTGCGCTGAAGCCGAGGTTGCCGTCAGACCGAGCTCACGAAGCACGCCCCGCCAGGACGTGACAGCGCTGATCGCGGCTGCCAGCTGTTCGTCCGAGTAGCTTCGACATCCGCCCATGGACGCAACGCTAGGCGGCACCACCGACAGTGAGCGTGACCGGTTTTCGGACCTGTGGTGCCCTGCGGTATCGTTCATCCGGCACGGCCGCGATCTCGTGGCCGAGCAACGGGCTGTGGCGCAGTTTGGCTAGCGCACTTGACTGGGGGTCAAGGGGTCGCAGGTTCAAATCCTGTCAGCCCGACGGACGAAACCGCCGACTTGTCGGCGGTTTTCGTCGTCTTGGGCCGATACACCCGGCGGCGCGGGCGAGAGTCAGCAGCGTGCATAACTCGCGACGGTCGCGACTTGCGCGCGGGAAGCGGCCCGGTGGCGTGCATAACTCGCGACGGTCGCGACTTGCGCGCGGGAAGCGGCCCGGTGGCGTGCATAACTCGCGACGGTCGCGACTTGCGCGCGGGAAGCGGCCCGGTGGCGTGCATAACTCGCGACGGTCGCGACTTGCGCGCGGGAAGCGGCCCGGTGGCGTGCATAACTCGCGACGGTCGCGACTTGCGCGCGGGAAGCGGCCCGGTGGCGTGCATAACTCGCGACGGTCGCGACTTGCGCGCGGGAAGCGGCCCGGTGGCGTGCATAACTCGCGACGGTCGCGACTTGCGCGCGGGAAGCGGCCCGGTGGCGTGCATAACTCGCGACGGTCGCGACTTGCGCGCGGGAAGCGGCCCGGTGGCGTGCATAACTCGCGACGGTCGCGACTTGCGCGCGGGAAGCGGCCCGGTGGCGTGCATAACTCGCGACGGTCGCGACTTGCGCGCGGGAAGCGGCCCGGTGGCGTGCATAACTCGCGACGGTCGCGACTTGCGCGCGGGAAGCGGCCCGGTGGCGTGCATAACTCGCGACGGTCGCGACTTGCGCGCGGGAAGCGGCCCGGTGGCGTGCATAACTCGCGACGGTCGCGACTTGCGCGCGGGAAGCGGCCCGGTGGCGTGCATAACTCGCGACGGTCGCGACTTGCGCGCGGGAAGCGGCCCGGTGGCGTGCATAACTCGCGACGGTCGCGACTTGCGCGCGGGAAGCGGCCCGGTGGCGTGCATAACTCGCGACGGTCGCGACTTGCGCGCGGGAAGCGGCCCGGTGGCGTTTTCCGGCTCGCCGACGGCGGCCAAGATCGACGGTGATCACGTCCGCGTGGAGATGATCGATTCGATGCCCGACCACTGAACGGGTCACCTCGGACGAACTTCCGTCGCGCGGTGGTATGGCGCGGGGCGGGCTGAAGCCGCACCGACACTCCCCGTCAGCCGCCGAACGCCTTGGCGGTCGCAGCGGACGGCACGCCGAGGCCTGTGCACGCGTCCCAGCCCGGTCCGGCGGAAAAGGCACCGTTGCTGCCCGAGGTGACGTCGCGCAGCGCGTTGGAGGCCTTCCCGGGTGTGACTCCGGCATACAGCTTGGCTTGTGCCAGCCCAACCCGCTGACCGGTCAGCTGCGCGATGCGGGCGACCAGGCCGGCCCACAGCGGTGCAACGGCCGACGTGCCGCCGATGACTTCCGCGGAGCCGTCGACATACACCTGGTAACCCGTCACCGGGTCGGCGTCGGCAGCCACGTCCGGGACACCGCGCCCGGGGCTGCCGCCACCGGACTGCGGCACGCCCGCCGAGGACTGCCACGACGGCAGCGGGAAGACATCACTGACTCCGCCTCCCGTCGCGCCACCGGATCCTCCGTCGTTCCAGACCGTTTCGCTCTGCACCGTGCCGCCGGAGGCATGCAGTGTGGTCCCGCCACAGCCGAGCACGTGCGGGCTGGCGGCGGGGAAGTCCACGTGCTTCGCGGCGCCGGAGGTGTCGTTGTCGGCACTGCCGTTGTCGCCCGCCGCAACAGTCACGGTGATGCCGAGGGCGACCGCGTCGGCGAACGCGTTGTCCATCGCGGTCCGTGCCTGGGCGGTCCACTGGTCCTCGCTCTGACCCCACGAGATGCTCATCGCGACCGGTGTGGGCGTCGCATGCGTCGCGGCAGTGATCGCGTCGAGGAAGCCGGCGTCGGTGTTCGGGCCGAAGTAGACGACGATGGACGACTTCGGCGCCAGCGCGCCGGACACCTCGATGTCGAGCAGCACCTCGCCATCAGCACCCTGCGGGTCCTGGCCGGGCGTGTTCTGTGCCCCGTCGACGCCCTGAGCGGTGACCTTGGGCGTCGCCAGCCCGAGCCCGGAGAAGTAGGTGTCGAGGTCCGATTGCGCGAAACCACCGCCCAACTCGATGATCGCGATCGTCTGCCCGGACCCGTCCGCGTCCGGCATGCCGTAAACCGTCGCCAGCTCCAGGGGTGTGTATGACGTGGAGACCGCCTTCGGATCGACGAAGATGCTGCGCGTCTCCGCCTGCCGCCGGTTGTCCAGACCGAGCACCGCCACGACGACGCCCTCCAGTGCCGCGGGCACCGAGAGCGATCCGGCACGCACTCGGTGCTGTACCCCGCGGTGCTGCGCCAGGTGCAATTCGGTCCCGAAGAAGCCGCTGAGCGCGGACACCGAGCCGGAGATCCGCATCGTTCGCGACGCGGCATGTTCGGCGACGACGTCCAGTCCTGCGCCGCTGACCGCATTCCGCACCGTTTCGAGGTCGGCCGGGTCGGCGCCGTAGTGCTGGGCCAACTCCTCACGAGTCAGTGGCAAGGCGTCACTGTCGTATGGCGGCAACTGTGCCGGCCGACGCAGCACGACCGTCACCTCGACCACGTCCTCGGGCGGCGCTGCGCCGATGATGGTTCCGATGGCGGGACGCTCGCTGCCGGGCAGCGCGACGAGTTCGAAGGACATCCTCCGAGTATGTGCCCGCAAGCGCCGGAGAGGTGGTAAGCGCGTTCAGCAGAATCGGGCGGGGTCGGTGAAGGCCGGCGCGGTGGCTCCGTCCGGGCCGAGTGCGAGTGACGCCGCGATCGCGCCGTATCCGGTCGCCATCTTGAAGCCGGCACCGCTGAAACCCGTTGCTACGACGATGCGTCGAGAGCCGGGCGCGAAGCCGAGCAGGGGAGCGCCGTCGGTCGTGTAGAGGTCGGGGTAGGTGTCGGAGCGCACGACATACGGGATGAGACCGGGGAAGTAGCTGGCTGCGGTCTGCCGCACCTCGCTCATCTCGGCCTCGGTCGGTGTCCGCAACAGGTCGTCAGGGTCCTCGGTGCGGCGAGCCCGTCCGTCCAGACTTGCCTTGACGGTCGTGCCGTCCAGGGACGGAGCGCCGTACATCGAGGTGCCGCGGGCGATTCGGATGAAGATGGGGAAGACCTCCGGTGCGAAGGCCGCCGGATCGCGGGTCTCGAACCAGGTCAACAGGATCCGGGTCGGATAGACGCTCGAGCGCAGCGGCTCGGGCAGCAGCTTCGCGGCCCAGGCGCCGCCGGTCACGATCACCCGGTCGACGGTCCACGAACGGTCCGCCGACTCGATCCGCACCCCGTCACCGGTCTCGGTCACGGCCGTGACAGGCGTATCGGTGAGGACTGTCGCGCCCCGGCGCTCGGCGCACTCGATCGCCGACAACACGGCGGTGTCGGTCTTGAGGTAGCCCGCGTGCGGGTCCCAGACACCGACCTCGTCGTCATCCAGATCGTGCTGCGGGTAGCGCTCCGCCATCTCGGCACGGTCCAGGATCTGGTGCTCGGCGCCCACCGCCCGGATCGATTCCAGCAGCGCCGGAATGTAGTCGCCGTCGCGATGGCCGATGGACAGGCCGCCGCTGCGCCCGAAGACCGACCGTCCGGACTCCTCCTCGAGCTCGCCCCACAGGTGCCGCGAGCGCTGCAGGATCGGGTAGTAGGGATCGGTGCCGCGGTAGGTCATCCGGAACAGCCTCGAGTCACCGCCGACCGCGCTGCGCGGGTGGGCCGGTGTGCGTGCCTCGAAGCCGAGCACCGAGCTGTCCTGCCGGCTGGCCTGCCACAGCGCCATGCTGCCGATGCTGCCGGTGCCGATGACGGCGGTGTGCGCGTCTGTCACGGTCAGAGAACCTTCTTGAGGAATTGTCGGGTGCGGGCTTCTTGGGGGTTGGCGAGCACCTCGCGGGGGTCGCCGCGTTCGACGATGCGCCCGTCGGCCATGAAGAGCAGGCTGTTGGCCACTTCTCGGGCGAAGCCCATTTCGTGGGTGGTGACGAGCATGGTCATGCCGGCGGTGGCCAGTTGCCGCATGACGTCCAGGACGTCGCCGACGAGTTCGGGGTCCAGGGCGGAGGTGGGTTCGTCGAAGAGCATCACCTTGGGATCCATGGCCAGCGACCGCGCGATCGCGACGCGTTGCTGCTGACCGCCGGAAAGTTGGGCGGGGTAGTGCTTTTCGTGGCCGGCGAGCCCTACCTGGTCCAGTAGCTCACGCGCCTTTTTCGTCGCGTCGGTCTTCGAGGTGCGTTTCACCAGGGTTTGGCCGACGGTGATGTTCTCCAGCGCGGTCATGTTGGGGAAGAGGTTGAAGGATTGGAAGACCATGCCGATGCTGGTGCGCTGCCGGCGCAGTTGGCCGCGGGGGAGCGGACGGTAGTGGGTGGCCTCCTCGACATACCCCAGGTGTTCGCCGTTGACCTTCAGCACCCCGGAGTCGATCTCCTCCAAACCGTCGATGCAGCGCAGCAGGGTGGATTTGCCGGAGCCGCTGGGGCCGATCAGGACGCATACCTCGCCGGCGGCGATGTCCAGGTTGATGTCGGTGAGCACGGTGTGCGGGCCGAAGGATTTGACCAGTTTGCGGATGTGGACGGTGCCGGGGCCGTCTGCCGCGCCGAGTCCGGCCGGGCGGAAGGGTTCGGTGAACGGGGTGCTGGTCATGCCGGCACCTCCTGCAGCACGGTGGGTTCGGCGATCGCGCGGCGCGATTTGCCGTAGTAGGCCTCGATCTTCGATTGCGGGTAGTTGAGCAGCAGGGACACCACCAGGTACCAGATGCACGCGACGAGCAGCAGCGGGATCGTCTCGTAGGTGCGCGCGTAGATCAGTTGCACGCTCTGCAGCAGGTCGGCGACCCCCAGCACGCTGACCAGGGAGGTTTCCTTGAGCATGCTGATCAGCTGGTTGCCGGTGGCGGGTATGACGGTCGGCATGGCCTGCGGGATGATGATCTTGCGCATCTTCTGGCCCTCGCTCATCCCGATGGAGTCACCGGCCTCCAACTGCCCCTTGGGGACGGAGTTGAAGCCGCCTCGGACGATCTCGGCCATGTAGGCCGCTTCGTTGAGCGACAACCCGATGATGGCGGCGGAGGTGGCGCTGATCAGGGCGTTGGTGTCCAGCTTGCCGCCCAGTGGGGTGAAGGGTATGCCGAGGCGGATGTTCGGGTAGAGCGCGGCGATGTTGAACCACAGGATGAGCTGCACCAGCACCGGCGTGCCGCGGAACAGGTTGATGTAGCAGACCGCGATGATCTTCACCGGCAGGATCTTCGAGGCGCGCATGACCGCGATGAACAGCCCGAGGACGGTGGCGATCACCATCACCAGCACGGTCATCCAGATGGTCAGCCACAGTCCCTTCAGCACCGTGCCGGCGGTCAGGTACTGCCCGATCGTGCCCCACTGGTAGCGAGGATTGGTGATCAGCGTGTACGCGACTCCTGCGGCGACCACCGCGCAGACCGCCCACATGAGGTATTCGTAGAGCCCGCGCCGGTGGATCCGCGGCTTGTCGGTGGCGTCCATGCGGGCTCAGTTCGACACGGACGTCGCGATCGAAGCCTTGCTGATCGCGCCGCCGCCGAGACCCCAGTTGTCCAGGGCCTTCTTGTAGAGCGGACCGTCCATGACCGACTGCATCGCCTGCTGCACGGCCTTGGTCAGCGGCGAGTTCTTCTTCAGGCCGATGGCGACCAGGTCGGTCCCGAGCGACGCCGGCTTGTTGTACTGGTCCTGGTCCACGCTGAACGTCGAACCGTGCTGCTGCACGGCATACGCCAGCGACGGGGTGTCGTAGAAGATGCCCTCGATGCGGCCCGAGGCCAACTGGGTCAGCGCAGCGTTGACGTTGGGCAGCACCACTGTGCTGACCGCCTTCTTGCCGCCGGTGGTGCACTTCTTGGACAGCGCGGGCAGGTAGGTCTGCTGCTGGGTGGTGCCCGTCATGACGGCGATCTTCTTGCCGCAGATCGAACTGGTGTTGATGTCCAGCTTTTCCGGGTTGCCCGCCTTCGTCGCCAGTGACGATCCATCGGTCCAGTAGTTGATCATGTCCAGCACCTTCAGGCGGTCCGGGGAGGCGGACATGTCGGTCGCGGTGAAGTCGTAGCGTCCGCCGGTGAGCCCGGGGACGATCGTGTCGAACGAGACGTTCTTGATGTCCAGCTTCAGGCCGAGCTTGGCGGCGATCAACCGGGCGATGTCGACGTTGTAACCCTCCGGCTGGTTGCTGGTCGACAGGAACGATGTGGGCGGATACTGCAGGTCCATGGCGACCGAGATGGTGCCCTTGGACTTCACCGACGCCGGCAGCAGCTTGACCGCTGCCGGGTCCGCTTTCACGCCCTGCGCGATGTTGCCCTGCGTGCCCTTGGCACTGGTGCTGCTGCCGCCGCCGGCTGTGGCGCCACCGGCACCGGAGCTGCCGGTGGACCCGGACTCCCCACCGGAGGTGGAGCAGGCGGCGGTGCCGAGCGCGAGACACGCAACGGCGAGGAGCGAGATTGCTCGAGTCTTCATGGTGGGTCTCCTGATCAGCGTTGCGGCACGACGGCCGGTGTGGTGGGGTTTGCGCGCTCAGCGGGGGTGCTGGCGGCGAGGTTCGAATTCGCCCGGGACAGGTGCTGGGCGATGACCGTGGTGATCTGCTCGGGGTCGTGAGCACGTAGTGCGTCGATGAAGTCGCGGTGGTCCTGCATCAGCTCGTCGCCCGACGGCTTGGCGTTCTCCAGCCACGCCATGCAGGTGAGGGTCTCGGCCGAGAGCAGCTGGTATGCCGCCATCAGTCGTGAGTTGCCTCCGGAGGCGACCAGTGCCTGGTGGAACTCCAGGTCCGCCTGGGCGATCGCGAGCCGGTCGCCGTCGTCGAGCTGCTCACCCAGTGCCTGCAGTGCATCCTCCAGGTGACCCGCGGTCCGCTCCACTGCAGCATCGCCGGCGGTGATGATCGTGCGCGCAGCGTGGCTCTCGATCGCGGTGCGCGCGTCGTAGATCTCCTGGATGTCGCTGTCGCTGAACTCTTTCACCGTCACGCTCTTGTTGCGTTCGGAGACGAGTAGACGTTCGGTCACGAGCCGCTGGAACGCCTCGCGCACGGGGGACCGGGACACGCCGAGCTGTTCGGCGACGGACTTCTCGTTGAGCGCCTGGCCGGGAGCGAGAGCACCGGACATGATCAGCCGCCGCAACTCGGTGCAGACGCGGTCGGTGGTCGAGGTGAAGGTGAGCGGCGAGAGCCGCAGGGCTGAGTCCACGGGGGTCTCCTCATCGGTGGATGCCGAGCAATGTAGTGATGTTCATTGCATGCTGTCAACGGTATGTCGAATGTTGTCGACAATATTCCAGATTCGCGCTACTGTCTCCGGCATGCCGTCCGGCGCAGCCGCGGCATACCCGAACGCACGCACCACATCGAGCCGACCCCAGGGAGCGCTGACCGTGATCAACTACCGCCCGAAGTACGTGTCCTTCGACTGCTACGGCACTCTGATCAACTACCAAATCGACGCTGCGACAAGGAAAGTCGTGCGCGGGCAGATCAGTGACAAGGACTGGCCGGCGTTCCGCGAGTCGTTCAGCAAATATCGCTACGACGAGGTCCTCGACGCCTACCGCCCCTACCGGGAGGTGCTGCAGGACGCCTACGACCGGGTCTGCCGCAAGTGGCGGATCGAGTCCGACCCGACGGCCGGCAAGCAGTTCGGCGAGGCCGTCCTGTCCTGGGGCCCGCACGCCGACGTGCCCGTACCGCTCGCCAAGATGGCCGAGAAATACCCGCTGGTGATCCTGTCCAACGCGGACACCGAGTTCCTCGACGCCTCCGTGCCGAAGCTCGGCGCGCCCTTCCACGCGGTCTTCACTGCGGAGCAGGCGGGCTACTACAAGCCCCGCTACCAGGCGTTCGAATACATGGTCGAGCAGCTGGACGCGAAGCCGGAGGACTTCCTGCACGTGTCCTCGCACACGCGCTACGACATCATGCCGATGCGCGATCTCGGCTTCCCCAACCTGGTGATGCTGCGCCGCGGCTACGACCCCGCCGCGCACTCCTACGAATACGTCGACGTCGACTCGCTGGACGAGCTCAACCAGATGCTCGGGACCGACTGACAGCTGATGAAACTCGTCTCCTACTGGCAGGACACCGCCACGCCGCCGGGCGACTTCCGGCACACTCCGGTGCCGGACAAGGTCGACGTCGCCGTCGTCGGTGCCGGCCTCACCGGCCTCTCGGCAGCGCTCGAGCTGGCACGCGGGGGAGCCCGGGTAGCGGTGCTGGAATCACACTCGGTGGGCTGGGGAGCCTCCGGTCGCAACGCCGGTATGGCGACGACGGGTCTCGCGATCGGCTTCGGCCAGGCCGTCGCCCGCTACGGTCGCGATCGGGCGGTGGAGTACTACCTGGAATACGACAAGGCGATCAGCGCGGTCGAAACGCTGGTGCGCGACCACTCGATCGACTGCGATTTCGCCCGACACGGGAAGCTGTCGCTCGCGCTCACTCCTCGGGACGTGGCCGGCATGCGGCGCACCCAGCGGGAGGTGGCCGCCATCGGCGACCTGCCGGACCTCGAGGTGCTCGGCCCGGACGACATCCGCAAGGAGATCGGCTCGGACTTCTACCACGGCGGGATGGTCGATCCGCTCGGTGCCGGGCTGCACGTCGGGAAGTTCGTCAGCGGGCTGGCCGTCGCGGCGATCGCCGCCGGGGCCACCGTTTGTGAGAACGCGCCCGTGGTCTCGCTCGACCGCGACGGTGGCCGGCACGTCGTGCAGACCTCGCGCGGGCCGGTCCTCGCGAACGACGTACTCGTCGCGACCAGCGGCTACACCTCGTCACTGACGCCATGGCTGCAGCGGCGCGTCATACCGGTCGGCAGCTTCATCGTCTGCACGGAGCCGCTCGACCCCGAGCTGGCGGCGGAGCTGCTGCCCCGTGGGCGAATGGCCTCGGACGCGAAGATGCTGACGTACTACTTCCGGCTGACACCGGACGATCGGCTGCTGTTCGGCGGCCGGGCACGCTTCGCGCTGTCCAGCCCGGACTCCGATCTGCGCAGCGCGCAGATCCTGCGCAAGGCGATGACCGAGATCTTCCCGCAACTCGCCGAGGTCGGCATCGATTACACGTGGGGCGGACTGGTCGATCTGAGCATGGACCAGATGGTCCATGCCGGAGAGCACGACGGCGTGCACTACAGCGTGGGTTACAGCGGCCACGGCGTGCAGATGGCGACCTACTCCGGGCAGCAGATCGCGCGCAAGCTGCTCGGCGCGCGCGCCGACCTGCCGTTCCAGGACATCGGCTTCCGCGCCGTTCCGGGACACGTCGGGCCGCCCTGGTTCCTGCCGTTCATCGGCGCGGGCGCGCACGTCATCGACAAGTGGAACCTGCTGCGAGGAGGTAAGGCGTGACCGCGACCGCGCAGACCGTCGACCGGCCCGGCACGCTGACCCCGCCGCCAGGCGGGGCACTGATCGCCGGCGGGTGGCGGACGGCTCCGCTGGACCTTCCGGTGCACGACCCGGAGAACGGTGCCGTTGTCGGCAGGGTGAGCCGGTGTTCCGCCGACGACGTCGAGTCGGCGGTGCGAGCAGCGGCCGAATCGCTGGGTGACGACTGGCCGTTGCATGCCCGGACGGCATCGCTGCGCCGTGCGGCCGACCTCGTGCAGGAGCGCGCCGAGCTGTTCACGCAGGTGATCGCGGCCGAGGGTGTCAAGACCCTCGCCGAGGCACGTGCCGAAGTGGTTCGGTGCGTCGAGACGTTGCGCGTCGGCTCCGAATCCGGTGACGTGCTGACCGGTGAGACCCTGCCGACCGGTGCGAGTGCGCGAGGCGAGGGACGGATCGGCTGGTTCAGCCGGGAGCCGCTCGGTGTGGTGGCCGCGATCAGCAGCTTCAACGACCCGCTCAACCTGGTGGCGCACAAGTTCGTGCCTGCGATCCTGGCCGGTGCGGGCCTCGTGCTCAAGCCATCGGACCAGACCCCGCTGACGGCGCTGCATCTCGCCCAGGTGTTGCTCGAAACCGGTGTGCCGGCGCCTCGGCTGTCGGTCCTCTGTGGCGGTCCGGAGGTCGGCGAGGCGCTCACCGCGCACCCGGCTGTCGCGGTGGTGTCCTTCACCGGCGGCACGCGGACCGGCGCCGCCATCAGCCGGAACGCCGGCGTCAAGAAGCTGCTGATGGAGCTCGGCGGCAACAACGCGACGATCGTCTGCGCGGACGCCGATGTGGAGCTCGCCGTCCGCAAGATCGTCGACGGGGCGTTCGGCGTCGCCGGTCAGAACTGTCTGTCGGTGCAGCGCGTCTTCGTGGAGCAGCCGGTCTTCGACCGGGTGCTGGACGGGGTGTCGCGCGGTGCGTCGTCCCTGAGGGTCGGCCCGAAGCTCGATCCGGACACGAAGGTGGGCCCACTGGTCAGCGTGGCGGCCGCGCGGCGCGTCGCGGAGCTGGTCGACGACAGCATCGAGCGCGGCGCTCGGCTGGTGACGGGTGGCCGGCGCGACGGCAGCTTCTATCCGCCGACGGTGCTGACCGGCGTCCCGGCCGACGCGCCGATCCTGCAGGAGGAGATCTTCGGCCCGGTCGTCGTCATCGAGCCCGTCGCCACCGCCGCGGACGCCGTATGTCGGGCCAATGACTGCCAATTTGCCCTTCAAGCAGGGGTTTTCACTGCCTCGCTGGACAACGCGATGCGACTTGCACGAGCGATCACGGCTGGTGCGGTGCTGATCAACGACACCAGCGATTTCCGGCTGGACGCCATGCCGTTCGGCGGGTTCGGCCAGTCGGGCATCGGTCGCGAGGGCATCCGCTCCGCGACGTTGGAACTGACCGCACCCAAGTGTGTGCTGCTTCCGGAGCCGCGCTGAGCGGCGCGCGGTCGCCATACCTTGCAGCGTCGCCCGTCGACGGCGGCTACACCGCAGCGTCGTCGAGCGCACCTACCTTGGAACGAGCGAAAGGAGCAGGAGTATGACGGACGGGCGCAGCTATACGGTCGACCTCATCGCCGGTGATGGCATCGGTCAGGAGGTGGTGCCGGCGGCGACGCGTGTGGTGGACGCGCTGGCCGGCCGGCACGGTTTCCGGATCGGCTGGCGGGACCGGGAGTGGGGCTCGGCCTATTTCTTCGAGCATGGCCGGATGATGCCGGTCGACGGGATTGAGCAGTTGTCCGACGGCGACGCGATCCTGCTGGGGGCAGTCGGCCATCCCGACCTGCCGGATCACGAGACGTTGTGGGGGCTGCTGATCCCGATCCGGCGGGAGTTCCTGCAGTACGTCAATCTGCGCCCGGTCCGGGTGCTGCCGGGTGTGGTGTCCCCGCTGCGCGAGGTGGCGGACCTGGACATCGTCGTCGTCCGGGAGAACGTCGAGGGCGAATACTCCGCGATCGGTGGTCGCGCCTACCGCGGTAGTGCCGAGGAGTTCGCGGTGCAGGAAGCCGTGTTCACCCGCGGCGGGATCAGCCGGGTGGCCCGGTATGCGGCCGAGCTCGCGGCGTCCCGGAGCGGATCCCTGACGTCCGCAACGAAGTCGAACGGCATCATCCATTCGATGCCGTTCTGGGACGAGGTCGTGTCCTCGGTTGCCGCGCAGTTCCCGGACGTCCGGTTGCGCAGTGTGTTGATCGATGCGCTGGCCGCTGCGCTGGTGCTGCGACCGGCCGATTTCGACGTCATCGTCGCGTCCAACCTGTTCGGTGACATTTTGTCGGATCTGATCGCGGCCCTGGCGGGTTCGATCGGCATCGCGCCGAGCGCGAACATCAATCCGCCGCGCGATCACCCGTCGATGTTCGAGCCGATCCACGGGTCGGCACCGGACATCGCCGGCCAGGGCGTCGCCAATCCGGTCGGGCAGTTGTGGTCGGCGTCGATGATGCTGGACCACCTCGGCGAGGGCGCGGCGGCTGCCGCGCTGATGTCCGCGATCGAGGAGGTCATGGCCGCCGGAGTGCGGACCGCCGACCTCGGCGGTTCCGCCGGCACCGAGGAGTTCACCGCCGCGGTCCTGCGAACCATCGAGTCCAGCGCCGGCCGGGCCTGACGACTCACGTTCCGCACCAACACTTTCCGAGCAACGAAGGAGCCCGCATGGCATCGCTGAGTCCACTTCTGAAACAAGCCACCCCGGTCGTCGTCGACCACGCGTCCGGCAGCTGGATCCACGGCACCGACGGCCGCGACTATCTGGATTTCACGACCGGCATCGGCGTGACGAGCACCGGCCACTGTCATCCGCGTGTCGTCGAAGCGGCGCGTGAGCAGACCGGCAAGGTGATCCACGCGCAGTACACCACGGTGATGCACCGGCCGCTGTTGGAGCTCACCGAGAAGCTCGGTGAGGTGCTGCCCGAGGGGCTGGACTCGGTGTTCTACGCCAACTCCGGCTCGGAGGCGGTGGAGGCGGCCATCCGGCTCGCCCGAATGGCGACGGCGCGGCCGAACCTCGTGGTTTTCCAAGGTGGTTTCCACGGGCGCACGGTGGCCGCGGCATCTCTCACGACGGCTGGGACGCGCTTCTCCGCGGGCTTCGCCCCGTTGATGCCGGGCGTCCACTTGGCGCCGTTCCCCTACGCGTTCCGCTACGGCTGGGACGAAGAGACGGCAGTGGAGTTCGCGCTGCGGGAGCTGGACTACCTGCTGCTGAGCCGGACGGCGCCGAACGACACGGCGGCCTTCCTGATCGAGCCGGTGCTCGGCGACGGCGGCTACCTGCCCACGCCACCGGCGTTCCTGGACGGACTGCGGGAGCGTGCCGACCGGCACGGCATCCTGCTGATCCTGGACGAGGTGCAGGCGGGCTGCGGCCGGACCGGGAAGTTCTGGGGCCACCAGTTCTCGTCGATCACTCCCGACATACTCGTCACGGCCAAGGGCATCGCGTCCGGCTTCCCGATCAGCGCCATCGCTGCCCCGACCGATCTGATGGCCAAGGGGTGGCCGGGCTCCCAGGGCGGGACGTATGGCGGCAACGCCGTGGCCGCGGCTGCCGGTTGCGCCACCCTCGACGTCATCCGGGACGAAGGTCTGGTGGAGAACGCGCGGAGCCGCGGCGACCAGTTGCAGGACGGCCTGAAACTGTTGCAGCACAAGTATTCCGGCATCGGCGACGTACGAGGCCTGGGCCTGATGCAGGGCATCGAGTTCGTCGACGAGTCGGGTGAACCGGACGCCACGACAGCGACCGCCGTCCAGCAGGCCACCACCGCACACGACCTGCTCACGCTCACCTGCGGCCCGGCCGGCAACGTCGTCCGGCTCATCCCCCCACTGGTCGTCACCGAGGCCGAGATCGACCTCGGGCTCGAGCGCTTCGCGCTCGCCCTCGACGACGCGCTGACCCGATGACCAATCCGGAAGGAAGACACATGAGAACCACCACCCCCGCCGGCGAGCTCGTCAGCACCGTCCCCACCGACCTGTTCATCGACGGCGAATGGGTCGGCTCGACCACCGGAAAGCGCTGCGACGTGGTCAATCCCGCGACCGGTGAGGTCATCGCCTCGATAGCCGACGGCGGTCCGGAGGACGCTCGGCTGGCCATCGAGGTCGCGGACCGGACCCAGCGGACCTGGGCGCGCACCGCTCCGCGGGCACGCAGTGAGATCCTGCGCCGGGCGTATGAGCTGATGATGGAACGGCAGGACGACCTGGCGGCGATCATCACCACCGAGATGGGCAAGCCGCTGGCCGAGGCACGCGGCGAGGTTGCCTACGCCGCGGAATTCTTCCGGTGGTTCTCCGAGGAAGCGGTCCGGATCGGCGGGGACGCCACCCTCAGCGGCGACGGCAAGACCCGCATCATCGTGACCAAGGCCCCGGTCGGGCCCTGCGTCCTGGTGACACCCTGGAACTTCCCCCTGGCCATGGGCACTCGCAAGATCGGTCCGGCGATCGCGGCGGGGTGCACGATGGTCTTCAAGCCCGCCCATCTGACGCCGCTCAGTTCGTTCGCGCTGGTGCAGATCCTGGTCGAGGCCGGCCTGCCGGCCGGTGTGCTCAACGTCGTCTGCTCCTCCGACCCCGGATCGGTGGTCGAGCCGTGGATGCGCAGCGGCAAGGCGCGCAAGGTGTCCTTCACCGGTTCCACTGCGGTGGGTGTGCGGCTGCTGGAGCAGGCCAGCGAGCACGTGATGCGTTCCTCGATGGAACTGGGCGGCAACGCGCCCTTCATCGTCTTCGACGACGCGGACCTGGATGCTGCCGTGGAAGGCGCGATGATCGCCAAGCTGCGCAATATGGGGGAGGCCTGCACCGCGGCCAACCGCATCTTCGTGCAGCGCGGGGTCGTCGAGGAGTTCGCCCGCCGGCTGGCCGAGCGCATGACAGCCCTCTCGGTGGGTGACGGCATGAGGGACGGAACACAGGTCGGCCCGCTGATCGAGCCGAAGGCGGTCGAGAAGGTGGCGACCCTCGTGGCGGACGCGGTCGACCGGGGCGCCCGGGTGGTGTGTGGTGGCGCACCGTTGGAGCGTGACGGGTTCTTCTACGCCCCCACGGTTCTCGCCGACGTCGCACCGACCTCGCTGTTGATGTCGCAGGAGATCTTCGGCCCGGTCGCACCCATCATCGCCTTCGACGACGAGGACCAGGTCGTGCAGCTGGCCAACGACACCGACTGGGGCCTGGTCGGCTACGCCTTCACCCGGGACGTCGACCGCGCCTTCCGGCTGCAGGAGTCGATCGAGGTCGGCATGCTGGGCATCAACACCGGACTGGTCTCCAACCCGGCGGCGCCATTCGGCGGCGTCAAGGAATCCGGCCTCGGCCGCGAAGGCGGCCGCACCGGCATCGAGGAGTTCCTCGAGGTGCGCTACCTCGCCATACCGCGAACCCTAGGCACGTGACCTGAGGGCTCGCGCCCCGCGATGCGAGGCCCTCGCCTACCAGCTGAGATCCTCGCGCGTCGGCACGAACGGCTCCCACAACAGCCGCATGCCCGCCTCGTCCGGCGTGCGGTCGGCCTTGCGCTGGTTGCACGGCTCGCAGGCGGCCACCGCGTTGTCCCAGGCAGTTACACCACCGCGGGACTTGGGCAGCACGTGATCCATCGTCGTCGCGACCGGCATCCCGCAATAGGCGCACTGCCCGTGGTCGCGCTTCAGGACGCCCGCCTGGCTGTAGACCGGCGTGCCGCGCGAGAACTGCTCCCAGGTGATCTTCACGCTCGCCTCGGTGAGCTTGAGGCCACCGCGTTTGGCGTATGCCCACGTCATCTTCACGTAGCGCAGCAGCCGCAGCACGGTCGGCTTCGGGAAGGGGCCGAAGGTCTCCTCCGGGTGCGACTCCTCGATCGTGGCGACACCACGCCACAGCATGTTCATGGCGTGCTTGACCGACACGGTGTGCAGCGGCTCGTAGCCCGCGTTCAGAACCAGGACCGACATTGGTTGACCTCCTTCCTCTCCCAAGGAATGGTCACCGTCTCGTGGCGCGATTGCACCCCATTATCGGCGAAGAACTCTTGAATTTCCTGCAGGCGTGTGCGCCGAGTGTGCTTCCGGTGACCCGCTGCGGGTGCGGCGGAACGCCGAGCGCATCATGGTCGGTAGTGCAGTGCGCCGCCGTCGGGCGGCGGAACGGAGGTCGTATGTGTCGCCTGCTGGGCTGGTCGTCGGACCACTCCGTCACGGTCGCCGAGCTGCTCGGACCGGTCGCTCTGGACCGGCTGCGGGAGCTCGCCGGCGTGCATGCGCAGGGCTGGGGTGCCGCCTGGTATGCCGAGGGCGACGACCAGCTGCACGCGCACCGTTCGGTGGCGGCAGCCGGTCAGGACGCCGACTTCGCGCGTTTCGTCCACGACACGCCCACCCGCCGGGGGCTGCTGCATCTGCGACTCGCGACGCCCGGACTCGGCCGGGAACTGGTCGACAGCCACCCCTTCGTCGCCGACGGTATGGCGTTCGCCCACAACGGTGCCATCACCCCGCTCGACCGCATCGACCTGCTGCTGCCGCCGGGTGCGCCGGCTCCCGCCGGCAGCACCGACAGCGAGCGCTACTTCGCCCGGTTGCGCAGCAGCATCGGACAGAAGCGGCACCCCGCGGCCGTCGCCCATGCGGCCGGACGGGTGGTGTCCCGGATGCGGTGGCACGGCATGGATGCCAGCAGCCTCAACGCACTGCTGCTCACGCCCCGTCAGCTGCACCTGATCAGCCTGCACGACCCCTCGGCCGAGCCGGCCGATGTGCAGGTCTGGCCGGTCGGCGAGAGCGCGCACCCGCCATACCTCGACCTGAGCCTGGTCCGGCGCGACGGCACGACGCTGGTCGCGTCCAGCGGCATCCTGCGCGAGGAGGACGGCGTGACGCTCGTCGACGCGGCCACGGTCGTCACGATGGACGACCGTGGGGGAGTTGCGCGGGTGACACCGATCCCCGAACGCATCGTCGAGCCGCTGCGCCGCAGCGCCTGACCAGGCCCGCCGATGGGACGGATCACCAGCAGACACAAGGTCGTTCGCATCGACCTGGACCACGGTGCGACGACGCGGGTGGAGACGGTCGCCGTCGAGGAACCCCTGGAGATCCGCATCGACGACGAAGTGCTGACCGTCACGATGCGCACCCCCGGGCACGACGTCGAGCTGGCGCACGGCTTGCTGCAGGCCGAGGGCATCATCGGGGACCGTGCCGACGTCCTCGTCGCGCGCTACTGCGTCGACACCGAAGAGATGAACGTCCTGCAGGTGCAGCTGCGTTCGCAGGCGAGCGTCCCCGCCACCGCCCAGCGCCGGCTGATCTCGCACGGAGGCTGCGGCCTGTGCGGCAAGACCAGCATCGACGCGATCGCGCAGTCTCCGGCGTATGACGCAGCCGTCCTCACCGGCGTGGGTCTGCGGGTGCCCGCCGAGCGCATCGCGCAGCTGCCCGAGCTGCTGCGTGCCGGCCAGACGGTCTTCGAGCGCACCGGGGGAGTGCACGCCGCCGGGCTCTTCGCGGCGGAGGGCGATGCTCTCGTCATCCGGGAGGACATCGGCCGGCACAACGCGGTCGACAAGATCACCGGCTGGGCGCTGCTGCAGGAGCAGCCGACCGAGCGGTGCGTGGCGATGGTCTCGTCGCGGGCGTCCTTCGAGATCGTGCAGAAGGTGGCGATGGCCGGCATACCCGTGCTGGCGTGTGTGTCGGCGCCGTCCAGTCTCGCCATCGAGGCGGCCGACCGGCTCGGCGTCACGCTGATCGCCTACACCCGCGGGCGGCGGATGACCGTGTGCACCCACCCCGAGCGAGTGGTCGCACCATAACGATCCGGACGGTGGCGGCGCCGCTCCGGGGATGTCGGCCGCGCCGGCGCAGGCACCACTTAGCCTTGAGCCCGTGACTGACTCGTTGCCGCTGCATCGGCAGATCTGGACGGTGCCCAACCTGCTGTCCATCGGGCGACTCGTCGGCGTACCGGTCTTCCTCTGGCTGATGGCCACCGACCATCGCCTGTGGGCGCTCTGGGTGCTGGTCGCCTCCGGAGTGACCGATTACCTGGACGGCAAGATCGCGCGCCGGTTCGGCCTGGTCACGCGGCTCGGTCAGTTGCTCGACCCGGCAGCGGACCGGCTCTACATCCTGTCCACCATCGTCGCGCTCGCCTGG
The DNA here is from genome assembly GCF_058148645.1 of Flexivirga sp. YIM B11880. Taxonomy (NCBI): domain Bacteria; kingdom Bacillati; phylum Actinomycetota; class Actinomycetes; order Micrococcales; family Dermacoccaceae; genus Flexivirga; species Flexivirga sp. YIM B11880. The sequence continues at coordinate 33,950 of NZ_JBMAMH010000012.1, read as the reverse complement.
AAGCACATCATCCCGTGGTGGCTGGTCGCGGTGCTGCTGGTGCGCGAGCTGATGGTTTTCGCGCTCGGTCCTGCGCTGCGCAAGCACCGCCTGCCGATCCCGCCGGTCCACTTCATCGGCAAGGCCGCCACGTTCTGCCTGATCTACGGCTTCCCGCTGGTCCTGCTCGGCAGCCTGGACAACGTCTGGGGGCATGTGGCGCGCCCGATCGGCTGGTCGTTCGTGTGGTGGGGTACGGTCCTCTACTGGCTCGCCGGAGTGATGTATGTCGGGCAGGTCCGCGGCATGGTTCAGACCCACCAGAAGGCACAGGCGGAGTAGGCAATGAGGAACGAATTGCCTCCGCAGCGAGCGCGGGCGTCGGTTACCTCATGACCGCAGCGGGGGAGCAGCACGCCGGCCCTCCCGTGCACGGCAACGGACGCGGACAGGCCGACCCGGCATGGTCGATGTCGCTCATCACCGAGCTGATGAAGGCACCGCTCGACCCGGGCTACCGGGCAGCCGCCGACAAGCGCGCCGCCGCGGGCGAGCCGGCGTCGACCGGTCTGCGTTCGCCGCTGCTGCTGGTGACGCTCGTCGTGATCGGGCTGTGCCTGGCCGTCGCCGCACACGCGCTGCGGCTCCCGCAGGCAGCGGCCGACAAGCGCCGGACCGAGTTGATCAACACCATCAAACAGCGGCAGCACGAGATCGACTCCGACAGCCGCACCATCAACACCACGCAGAAGCAGATCAACGCGCTGCAGGCCAAGGCGCTGGCGCACCAGAACGACACCTCGCTCGCCGATCGGCTGAAGGCGCTGGAGGTGAGCACCGGCGCCGGCGCGGCTCACGGGCCGGGTGTGGTGCTGACCGTCAACGACGCGCCGGGCTCCGGCGTCGACGCCCAGGGCAATCCGCGCACGGACAGCTCGGACACCGGCCGGATCACGTCGACCGACCTGCAGATCGTCGTCAACGGGCTCTGGGCCGCCGGAGCGGAGGCCGTCTCGATCAACGGGCAACGCGTCACGAGCCAGACCGCCATCCGCTTCGCCGGGGAAGCCATCCTGGTCAACTTCCGCGCCCTGAGCCCGCCATACGCGATCTCGGTGATCGGTGGTCCCCAGCTCGCCGACCGGTTCCGCGGTAACGCGGGTGGCGCTTACCTGCGCGCTTTGGTGAGTGACTACAAGATCCGCGAGGATCTGTCGGCCAAGGCATCAGTCGACGTCCCGGCCGCGGCCACCGCACCGCTCGCGCACGTGTCCACCGGCGCCACGCCGTCCTCGTCCACCACCCAGGGAGGGTCATGATCCCGGCCATCGGCCTCGTCGTCGGCCTCGTCGTCGGCATCGTCCTGCACCCCGACGTGCCGCTGGCGCTGCAGCCTTATCTGCCGATCGCGGTGATCGCGGCGCTGGACGCCGTCTTCGGTGCGGTGCGTGCCGTGCTCGACGGGATCTTCGACGACAAGGTCTTCGTCGTGTCGTTCCTGTCCAACGTCGTGGTTGCGGCGCTGATCGTCTACCTCGGCGACCAGCTCGGCGTCGGGTCTCAGCTGTCCACCGGCGTCGTGGTCGTGCTCGGTGTCCGCATCTTCAGCAATGTGGCGGCCATTCGCCGACACCTCTTTCACGCGTGATGCCTGAACAGCCGGAGAAGGAAAGTGTCCGCACCGGGTGGGCGCGACTGTGGCGCGCCGGTCGCCCGCGGCTGACCCGGGCCAACGCCTACATCACCGTGCTGGCGCTGCTGCTCGGCTTCGCGATGGTCGCGCAGGTCCACGAGACGCGCTCCTCGGGCCTGGAGAACCTCCGGCAGGAGGACCTGGTCGCCCTGCTGGACAGCGTCAATCAGCAGTCGCTGAAGCTGAGCAAGGAGGCCGACAGCCTCACGACGACCAAGAAGCACCTCGAGGACGACAACGGTGACCAGGCCGCGCTCAAGGCGGCCACCGCCCGGCTCCAGACGCTCGGCATCCTGGCGGGAACGCTGCCGGCGACCGGTCCCGGCATCCGCATCACGGTCGACGACCCCAAGGACGTCGTGAAGCCCAGCGATGTGCTCAACGCCGTCGAGGAATTGCGCGACGCCGGCGCCGAGGCGATGCAGATCAACGACGTCCGCATCGTCGCCTCCACCTATTTCGTCGAATCCACCGACGGCCGGCTCGTGGTCGACGGCACGCCACTGAGGCCGCCATACGTCATCACCGCGATCGGGGACCCGCACACGATGTCGACCGCGATGGCGATCCCGGGCGGGGTCGTCGACGCGCTCAGGCAGCTGGGCGCGTCGCCCTCGGTGACGTCCGCCGAGCGGGTTGACGTGACTGCGTTGCGGGCGGCGAGTACGCCTCGTTACGCTCAGCCTGACAACCCGTGACCCGGCGTATTTCGTCCGGTCCCGCCGAATCGGATTCGCGTCCAAGGAGACTCATGAGCGACCTGGAATACCCCGCCGACCTGCGTTACACCGCTGACCACGAGTGGGTGAAGGACCAGGGCGACGGTGTCGTACGGGTCGGGATCTCGGCGTTCGCGCAGGATGCGCTCGGCGACGTCGTCTACGTGAGCCTGCCGACGGTCGGCGACACCGTCGACGCGGGCGACTCCTGCGGGGAGGTGGAGTCCACCAAGTCGGTCAGTGACCTCTACGCACCGCTGGCCGGCGAGGTCACCGCGGTCAACGACCAACTGGACGCCACACCGGAGCTGGTCAACAACGACCCCTACGGCGAGGGCTGGATGTACGAGCTCAAGCTGGCGGACGGTTCGGCGCTCGACGGGCTGCAGGACGTGGACTCCTACAAGGCCGGCCTCGGCTGAGCGTACGATCGACACTTCCGACACATCCGGCACACGACCCCCGAGGTTGATTCGATGACGAACGACGACAGCGGTCCCAGGCAGGGCGACTCGGGGCGCGACGACGCAGCCGCGCCGCCCCGCGAGGGTCCGAGCGACGCCACCGCCCGGTTCACCGCGGCGTCCGGCGAAGGCGTGGCCGAGCGCTCCGTCAGCTCGGAGGTCCGGCTGTCCGCGTCCGACCAGGCCACCGTGGACGCGCTGCGGCCGGGCACGGCGCTGCTGCTGGCGCTTCGCGGTGCCAATGCCGGTGCCCGTTTCCTGCTCGACGACGCGGAGGTCAGCGTCGGGCGTCACCCGAGCAGCGACATCTTTCTGGACGACGTCACCGTCTCCCGGCGGCACGCGGTGTTCCGTCGCACCGAGCGCGGCTACGCGGTGACCGACATCGGGTCGCTCAACGGCACCTATGTCAACGGCGCACTCGTCGACTCCTACGACCTGAGGACCGGCGACGAGGTCATGGTCGGCAAGTTCCGCCTCATCTTCTACGGCGCAGCGACGTCGTGACCGCGGGGGCGTCCGGCCTGTCGATCGGCGCCGTCCTGAGCAGGTTGCAGGAGGAGTTTCCCGACCTCACCTTGTCCAAGGTGCGGTTCCTGGATGCCCAGGGACTGGTCTCCCCGGAACGCACCGCGTCCGGCTACCGCCGCTATGCCGAGCGCGACGTCGACCGGCTCCGCTTCGTGCTGCAGTGCCAACGCGACAAGTACTGGCCGCTGAAGGTCATCGCGGAGGCACTCGACGCCTACGACCGGGGCCTGCGGCCTGCCGAAGCCGACGACGTGCCGCAGGCTCCCGCCCGCAGCGCGGATCCGGCACTCGCTGCTGTCTCGGTCGCGGCAGCCCCTGAGGACACCGCGCTCCGGCTGACCCGGGCCGAGCTGCAGCGCGCCACCGGCCTGGACACCCGTGCCTTGGTCGACCTGGAGTCGTTCGGCCTGATCAAGACCGACGACGAGAAGCTCTACACCGGGCTGGACCTGCAGGTCGCTCATGCCGCGGCAACGCTGTTGTCCTATGGCATCGAGGCGCGGCACCTGCGCCCTTTTCGGCTCGCCGCCGAGCGGGAGGTCGCCCTGGTCCGCGGCCTGGGCGGTATGTCGCACGGCGTCGACCTCGACGAACTTGTCCGTCAGTGCCTGGAGCTCCACCTTGCGCTGGTGCGGGCGGACCTCACGCGGGAGTAGCGTGGGATCTGTGAAACAGGTCGACGTGATGGGCGTGCGGGTCGAGATGCCGACCAACAAACCGATCCTGTTGCTGCGCGAGCGCGACGGTGAGCGATACGTGCCGATCTGGATCGGCGCCCCCGAGGCCACCGCCATCGCTTACGCCCAACAGGGGGTGACCCCGCCGCGGCCGCTGACCCACGATCTGCTGCTCGACGTCGTCACCGGACTCGGTCACGAACTGTCGAGTGTCGTGATCACCCGGATGGAGGAGGGCATCTTCTACGCCGAGTTGGTGATCGACGGCAGCACCCGGATCAGTTCGCGCTCGTCGGATGCCGTCGCGGTCGCCCTGCGGGCCAAGGTGCCGGTCTTCGTCGACGACGACGTGCTGGACGAGGCGGGCGTCGATGTGCCGGTGGAAGAAGAGGACGAAGTGGAGAAATTCCGTGAGTTTCTCGACAACGTCTCGGCCGAGGACTTCGAATCTCACGATGAAGGTCCGGACGAGCCATGATGGTCAATCTCGACCTCAGGTTGAAGGTTACGCCGAGAAAGGCGACCGCGACACGCGCGCCGGTCGTTGATTCCGCACCGTGCTCGCCATACGTTTGCGGAACATCACGCGCGAGTTCGGGCTTGGTGTTCCGGTCCGTTGGGGCAGTTGATGGAGGATGTCGTGGTCAGCAAGGGTGAAGCACACGAGGTGCAGTCCAAGGCGCCCGCGCCCATGCAGGAAGCGCTGTTCACGCACGACCTGCCCGAGGAGATGACCGACCAGGTCGGTTACCGCGGCCCCGCCGTCTGCCGGGCGGCCGGCGTGACCTACCGCCAGCTCGATTACTGGGCGCGCACCGGCCTGCTGGAGCCGTCCGTGCGCAACCCGAGCGGTTCGGGCCACCAGCGTCTCTACAGCTTCCGCGACATCCTGGTCATCAAGGTCATCAAGCGGCTGCTCGACACCGGCGTCTCGCTGCAGCAGATCCGGGTCGCCGTCACCGTGTTGCGCGAGCACGGTGTCTCTGAGCTCGCCGGGATCACGCTGATGTCCGACGGCGCCAGCGTCTACGAATGCACCTCCGACGACCAGGTCATCGACCTGCTCCGCGGCGGCCAGGGCGTCTTCGGGATCGCCCTCGGGTCGGTCTGGCGCGAGGTCGAGGGGTCGCTCTCGGAGCTGCCGGGTGAGCGCCCCGACGCCGAGGCGCCAGCCGACCATCCCGGTGACGAGCTGCGCGAGCGCCGCGCCCGCCGCCGCACCGCCGGCTGACCTGCCGTCACCTGATAACCTGGGTTCGCTTACGACACCGGGTGGGAGAGTCCCGCCGACACGGTCGGGACGCCGAAGGGGCAACTTCCCCAGAACCTCTCAGGCGCCAGGACCGCCCGGTTGAGGCAGCTCTGAAGACACCGGCCGGTGACGACAGTTGGGGAGACGTCATCCCGCCCAGTCTCCGAAGGTGTCGCCCATGACTGCTGTCGACCTGCCCGACTTCGCCTCCCGTCACATCGGCCCGACCGATGACGACGTGGCCACGATGCTGCAGGCGCTCGGATATACCGGCATCGAGGAGCTGCTGGCCAAGGCCGTCCCGGGCGGCATCCGCGCCTCGGAGGAGCTGGACGTCGAGGCTGCCGCCTCCGAACCCGCCGTCATCGACGAGCTGCGCGAGAAGGCCGACCGCAACCGCGTGCTGACGTCGATGATCGGACTCGGCTACTACGGCACGCACACGCCGCCGGTCGTGCGCCGCAACATCCTGGAGAACCCCGCCTGGTACACCGCGTACACGCCCTACCAGCCGGAGATCTCGCAGGGCCGGCTGGAGGCACTGCTCAACTTCCAGACCGTCGTCTCCGACCTGACCGGCCTGCCGACCGCCGGCGCCTCCCTGCTGGACGAGGCCACTGCCGTCGCCGAGGCGATGACGCTGATGCGGCGCGGCTCGAAGGCGCCCAAGGACGCCGTGCTGTTGCTCGATGCGCAGCTGATGCCGCAGTCGATCGCGGTCGTCGAGACCCGTGCCGCGGCGCTCGACATCGAGCTGGTCGTGGCCGACCTGCGGTCGGTGACCGATGTTGCCGGTCTGCGGGCCGCCGCGGGGGAGCGTGACGTGTTCGGTGTCGTCGTGCAGTACCCCGGTGCCGACGGCGTGATCTGGGACCCGCGTGCGCTGACGGCCGCGGCACACGAGACCAAGGCGCTGGTGACGGTCGCCGCGGATCTGCTCGCGCTGACCCTGCTGACCTCGCCGGCCGACCTGGGCGCGGACGTCGCCGTCGGGACCAGCCAGCGGTTCGGAGTGCCGATGGGCTTCGGTGGGCCGCACGCGGGCTACATGAGCGTCCGCCAGGGCCTGGAGCGCACCATGCCGGGCCGGCTCGTCGGCGTCAGTGTGGACGCGGACGGCGCCCCGGCATACCGGCTGGCCCTGCAGACCCGCGAGCAGCACATCCGGCGGGAGAAGGCGACGTCCAACATCTGCACCGCACAGGTGCTGCTGGCCGTCATGGCGTCGATGTATGCCGTGTGGCACGGACCCGAGGGCCTGAAGCGAATCGCGCGGGAGGTGCACGGCAAGGCCGTCGGACTCGCGGAGTCGCTGGTTGCCGGCGGTGTCGAGCTGGTGAGCGACAGCTACTTCGACACGCTCACCGCCGTCGTGCCGGGGCATGCCGACTCGATCGTCGAGGCGGCGCTCCAGCGCGGGATCAACGTATGGCGGGTCGACAACGACCACGTGTCCGTGAGCGTCGACGAGACCACGACGGACGAGGAACTCGCAGGGGTGGCAGGCGCTTTCGGCGTCAACGCGCCGGTGCCGTCGGACGGCGGTCTCGCCTGGGACGACGCGCTCGTGCGCACCGACGAGATCCTGACCCACCCTGTCTTCAGCGCGCACCACAGCGAGACAGCGATGCTGCGCTATTTGCGGACGCTGGCCGACCGCGACTACGCGCTCGACCGCGGCATGATCCCGCTCGGTTCGTGCACGATGAAGCTCAACGCGACCACCGAGATGGAGTCCATCACCTGGCCTGAGTTCGCCAACCTGCATCCGTTCGCGCCGGCCGACCAGACCGAGGGCATCCGGGAGCTGATCACCGATCTCGAGCAGTGGCTGTGCGAGATCACCGGCTACGACTCGGTGTCGCTGCAACCCAACGCCGGCTCCCAGGGTGAGCTCGCCGGGCTGCTCGCGATCCGCGGATATCACCAGGCGCGAGGCGAGTCGGACCGCAACGTCTGTCTCATCCCCGCCTCGGCGCACGGCACCAACGCCGCCTCCGCGGTCATGGCCGGCATGAAGGTCGTCGTCGTCAAGACGGCGCCCACGGGCGAAGTCGACATGGACGACCTGAAGGACAAGCTCAAGGAGCACGGTCAGGACCTGGCCGCGATCATGGTGACCTATCCGTCGACGCACGGTGTGTTCGAGGACACCATCTCCGAGCTGTGTTCGCTGGTGCACGAGGCGGGCGGCCAGGTCTACGTCGACGGGGCCAACCTCAACGCGCTGATCGGCCTGGCCCGGCCGGGCAAGTTCGGCGGCGACGTGTCGCACCTCAACCTGCACAAGACGTTCTGCATCCCGCACGGTGGCGGCGGCCCGGGCGTCGGTCCGATCGGCGTGCGGGAGCACCTCGCGGCATACCTGCCCTCGCACCCGTTCGCCGAGGAACTCACGGGGGAGACCGGTCCGGTCTCGGCAGCGCCATACGGCTCGGCCTCGATCCTGCCGATCTCGTGGGCCTACGTGCGGCTGATGGGCGGCGCCGGGCTGGCGAAGGCGACGCAGACCGCGATCCTGTCGGCGAATTACATTGCCAAGCGGCTCGGTTCGCACTTCCCGGTCCTGTATGCCGGCGAGGACGGTCTCGTCGCGCACGAGTGCATCCTGGACCTGCGCGGCCTCACCAAGGAGTCCGGCGTGACCGTCGACGACGTCGCGAAGCGACTGATCGACTATGGATTCCACGCTCCCACAATGTCGTTCCCGGTGGCGGGCACGCTGATGGTGGAGCCGACCGAGAGCGAGTCGTTGGAGGAGCTGGACCGCTTCTGCGAGGCGATGATCGCGATCCGTGCGGAGATCCAGGAGGTGCTCGACGGCAAGGTCGACGCCGCCGAGTCGGCACTGCGCCATGCTCCGCACACGGCTGAGTCGCTGACCACGGAGGAGTGGGCTCACCCCTACTCCCGGCGGGACGCGGTCTATCCGGCCGGGGTGGACCCGCTGCGGAAGTACTGGGCGCCGGTGCGGCGGATCGACGGTGCGTACGGCGACCGGCATCTGGTCTGCTCGTGCCCGCCGCCGGAGGCCTTCGAGGACTGAGAACGCTCGGATCGGGGCCGGAAACCGGTCCCTTCGCCGACTGGCACAGTTACCGCCGACTGGCACACCCACAGCTGTGCCAGTCGGCGGTAACTGTGCGACTCGGTACTTGCTACTCCGGGTCGGACCAGCCGGTCAGGCGCCAGCCGTCGCTGCGCAGCTCGGTCTGGGCGAACGCGCAGTTGGCGAATTCCTTCGGTTTGACGCCGGATCCGAAGGTCAGCAGGTTGCGTATGGCGAGCGTGAGTATGCCGCCGTGCGCGATGACGAGAACGGTCTCGCCGGGATGTGCGTCGGCGATGTCCTGCAGCACGGTGTTGGCCCGGGCGACGACCTCCGCGCCCGACTCCCCGCCGTCCACCCTCGCCGAGAGGTCCCCGGCGAGCCAGGTGGCGAAGGTCTCCGCGAAGGGGTCGATGTCGCGCTGGACGTCGGCGTAGGTCCCGACGCTGAATTCCTGCAGCCCGCCCCGGGTCGTGACGTCGACGCCGAGCTTGGCGGCGGCGATCTCGGCGGTCTGGACCGCTCGGGCCATGGTGCTGCTGTAGATGTGCACCACGCGCCGGCCGTGCAGCCGGTCGGCGAGCGCAGCGGCCTGCGCCCGGCCGTCGCGGGTGAGCGAGCCGCCTTTGCCGGACCAGGTGGTCGCCTCGTAGGCGGCCGCACCGTGCCGGGCGAGCAGCACGGTCGCGGGGCAGTGCAACTGCGTCATACGACCGGGGTCCGTGGGGTGCCTACGACCGGGGTGCCGAGGGGAGCTCCGGCGCGAACTTCCTTCAGATAGTTGGCGATTCGGCCGATGGCCTCGGTGAGCACTTCGATGTCCGGCAGAGTGACCAGCCGGAAGTGGTCGGGCTCGAACCAGTTGAAGCCGGTGCCGTGAGTCACCAGGATCTTCTCCGCCCGCAGCAGCTCGATCACGAACTCCTGATCATCTTCGATCGGGTAGACGTCGGGGTCGAGCCGCGGGAAGCAATAGAGCGCCCCGCGCGGTTTGACGCAGCTGACGCCCGGGATCTCGTTGAGCAGCCGCCAGGCGGTCATCGATTGCTCGTAGAAGCGGCCGCCCGGACCGATCAGCTCGTTGATCGACTGATAGCCACCGAGCGCGGTCTGGATGGCGTGCTGCCCGGGCACGTTGGCACACATGCGCATGTTGGCGAGCAGGGTCAGACCCTCGAGGAAGTCCGCGGCGATGTGCTTCGGCCCGGAGATCATCAGCCATCCGGCGCGGAACCCGCACGCGCGGTAGGCCTTCGATAGGCCGCTGAAGGTGAGACAGAGCACGTCGTCCGCAGCGAAGGTGGCTGCGTGATGGTGGACGGCGTCCTCGAACAGGATCTTCTCGTAGATCTCGTCCACCATCAGCACCAGATCATGCCGGCGGGCAATGTCCACCAGGCCACGCACCGTTTCCTCCGAGTAGACCGCGCCGGTCGGGTTGTTCGGGTTGATGATGACGAGCGCATGCGTGTGGTCGGTGATCTTCGCCTCGATGTCCGCGAGGTCAGGATTCCAGTCGTTGGCCTCGTCGCACCGGTAGTGGACCGGCGTCCCGCCGGCCAGCGAGACCGCGCCGGTCCAGAGCGGGTAGTCGGGTGCCGGGATGAGGATCTCGTTGCCGTCGTCGACGAACGCCTGCAACACCATGCTGATCAGTTCGGAGACACCGTTGCCGATGAAGACGTCCTCGACCGTGGTGTCGGTCAGGCCGTGCGACTGGTAGTAGTGCGCGACGGCGGTACGCGCCGAATAGATGCCCCGGCTGTCGCTGTAGCCCTGGGACTGCGGCAGGTTGTGGATCATGTCGCGCAGCACGGCGTCCGGCGCCTCGAAACCGAAGGGTGCGGTATTGCCGATGTTGAGCTTCAGGATGCGATGTCCCTGCGCTTCGAGCTTCTCGGCCTCGACGAGGATGGGTCCGCGCACGTCATACCGGACGTCCTGGAGCTTCTTGGACTGTTTGATGGGCCGCACCCTCGGATTTTCCCACGGCAGCTGACGCCGCGGTACGGCGACCGGCTGAGCGTCAGCTGGCGTCGCGGATCCGCACTCACGCCACCTCCGCGGTCACCACCTGCAGTGTCGAGCCGGACACCGTCTTGTGCACCCGGATCTGGGACGGGATGCGGGTGCGCAACTCGGGAACGTGACTGACGATGCCGACGGTGCGGCCACCGGCCCGCAGGCCGTCGAGCACGTCGAGCACCTGCTCGAGGCTGTCCTCGTCGAGTGAGCCGAAACCTTCGTCGACGAGCAGCGTTTCGAGCCGGCGGCCGCCGGCGGCCTGCAGGACCGCGTCTCCGAGACCGAGCGCGAGCGCCAGCGAGGCGACGAAGGACTCGCCCCCGGAGAGGGTGGTGGTGTCACGTGTGGTGCCGGTCCACGCGTCACGCACCCGCAGCCCCAGCCCGCTCTTGCTGCCTCGGCCGGCCCGGGCGTCGCTGTGCTCGAGCCGGTAGCGGCCCGCCGTCATCACGTCCAGTCGTTCATTGGCCAGCGCGGTCACGGCTTCGAGCCTGGCAGCGAGGACGTATGCCGTCAGCCGCATCCGCATCACGTTGTCCCCGGAGCCGGCGACCGCCGCCGACAGGCCGGTCGCGACGGCGAGTTGCTCGCGCAGCGGGACGAGCTGGGCGTCGTCCGCTTCGATCTCGGTCGTCAGGCGGTGGAGCGACTGCACCGCGCGCCGCAGCTCGCCGACGGCGTCATGGGTATGGCGCGCAGCCCGCTCCGCCGCTACGAGCTCGGCGGCGGCGGTGTCGACGTCGGCGGGTCCGGCGGCGGCTGCCGCGGCCACCTCCGGCTGCTCCAGGATCCCGGTCGCCTTCGCCTCGTCCGTGCGTGCCGCTTCCAGGGTTGCCCGTAGCCGCTGTTGTTCGGCGTCGGCAAGCATCGCTTCCCGCGCGGCGTCGAGGTCGGCGAAGCCGTGCTCGGTCAGGGTGCGTTCCAGCTCGTCGCGCGCACTGCGGAGCTCGGCCGCCGTGGTCCGCTGCGTCGCGGCAGCGGTGAGGAGGACCGCCAGCTGCCGGGCGGCGGAGGCGTGTGTCGCCGCCGGATCGGCGTCCTCGGTGCACCCGCACAAGGTGCCGTGCTCCGCGGCCATCTCGTCGAGCCGCGTGCAGGCAGCGGCGAGTTGGGTGTGGAGCGCGTCCAGCCTGGCGTCCGCAGCACGGCAGGCCTGTGCGGCAGTCGCCGCCGGCTGTTCAGCTGCCAGCTGCTCGGTCTGCACGCTCTTCAGCTGTTCGTCGATCGCACGGACCTCGGCCGCGGCCTCCGCCGCACGGGTGGTGTGCTCGGCCACGGCTGGATGGGCGGCCTTCAGCTCACGCGCCAGGGCCCGTATGGCGAGCAGCGAGGCCGTCTCTACCGCGGAATCCTCGGCCTCCAGCCGGTCGATCACCTCCGACAGCGCAGCACGATGATCGGCGATCGTGGAGCAGATCGAGGCCCGGCGCCTGGTCACCTCATCGACGGCATCGTCGTCCGGTGCCGTGCCGAGCCGGCCCAGGACCTCGGCCAGCGCACGGCACGTCGTCTGTGCGCGCCCGACGGTGGCCGACCAGCGCGCGGCGGCCTGCTGTGCCTGCCGGCAGAGGTCCTGCTGGCGCTGCTCCGCGGCCGCCACCCGGTCGGCGTCCACGTGATCAGGTGCGGCCTCGACCGGCTCCGGGTGATCGGGTGAACCGCACACCGGACACGGCAGGTTGTCGACCAGCTGGTCGGCGAGCTCGGCCGCGATGCCGGCGAGTCGCGCGGCGCGCAGCCGCAGCACCTCGCTCTCGGCTCGCGCCCACTCACGGTGTGCGTGTTGATGCTGCTCCGCGGACGCCGCCAACGCATCGAGGGCACCGGTCGCGGCGCGGGCCGCGACCAGTGCGGCGTCGAGGTCGGCCAGCAGGTCACGCCAGTGGCCGTGTGCACCTGCGTCCGAGAGGCGTGCGGCGCGGCGGGCGGTCAGCTCCGAGCGCCGGTCTCGAGCTGCGGCCAGCGACTTCTCGCACTGTGCGGCGTCGGCGGCAGCAGCTTGCCTGGCCGCAGCCGCGTCGCGCACCGCAGCGCGCACCGACTGCAGTTGACGCAGCAGCTCGGGCTGGCCGGCCAGTGCGGCGCTGCCGGCCGCGGAACGCTCGACCAGCGGTTGCAGCGCGGCATCGCTCAGAACATGCGCGCCGTGCGGCTCGGGCACCGGCCAGACGGTCTCGCGCGCCGTCGCCAGCCGGGCCTGCTCCGCGACGCCGCAGGCCTCGTCATGTGCGGACTCACGACGGGAAAGGGCGCTGATGGCCGGTCGGCACAGCTCGTAGCGGCCCGCGCGGTCGAGCCGCTGCGCCGCCGCGGCGATCGCCGGGCTGTCGGCGGCGAGACGGTCGAGCGTCTGCTGGGCAGCCCGGGCCTGCGCTTGCAGTCCGGCGATGGTTCGCAGCTCCGCGACGTGCACACGCAGCTGCTCGACCTGCGCCTTCGCCGCGTCGGCCTCGGCCAGGGAAACGGTCAGCCGGTCCGACAACCGGCCGGTCAGGTCGCGCAGCGCAGCGGCTGCGTCGTCCCCTTCCAATGACGGCAGTGCGTCTTCGGCGGTGGCGTTGTCGCCGGGCAGGGCGCCGACGACGTCCTGGGCTCGGCCGATCAACGCGGATCGATGTGCGACTGCCGCTTGCACCTCGGCTTCCAGGTGTTTGCGATGCTCGATGAGCCACTGCTCCACGGCCGCGAAATCGCTGATGTCGAAAAGCCGCTCGAGCAGCTTGCCGCGGTCGTCGGCCTTGGCGCGCAGGAAGGCGGTGAACTCGCCCTGTGGCAACAACATCACCTGCGCGAACTGTGGCAGACCCATGCCCAGCAGCTCACCGATCATCTGGCCGACCTCGTCGGCGCGGCTGCTGAGACTGTGCCATCGGCCGCCGCGGAGTTCCTCCAGCTGCACGCTGCCGCGTTGCGCGCGCATGCCGGTGCCGCGCTTCTTGGGCACCTGGTGCTCCGGCGATCGGCATACGCGCAACCGACGATCGCCGACACCGAACTCCAGCTCGACCTCCGGCCGAGCGGCGGCGTCGGCGTGATCGCTGCGCAGTGTGTCGCGGCCCTGCATGCGGCTGCCCGGGACACCGGAGAAGAGGGCGAAGCAGATGGCGTCCAGGATGCTGGTCTTACCCGCGCCGGTCGGTCCGTGGATGAGATGCAGACCATCGGCGCCGAGGGCGTCGAAGTCGATGTGCTCCACGCCCGCGAACGGGCCGAACGCCTGGATCCGCAACCGGTGCAGTCTCATGCGGAACGCTCCACGGTGCGCACGCTCTCCGGACCGTCGTCGCTGTCGCGGTGCAGCCGCACCTGCTCGACCGCGGTGCGCAGCAGGGCGCGTTCGGCGTCGGTCGCGGCGGCACCGTCGCGGGTGTGCGCGAGGAAATCACAGCACAACTCCACGGTGTCCTTGCCCGCGACCCGCGTCGTGTAGCGGCCGTCCCGCAGCTGTCTGGCGGGTTGATCGAAGCGCAACTCGACGGTGTGCGGAAACCGCCGACGCAGCTGCTCCATGGCGCCCAGCGGCCTGCTCGCATCGGTGAGAGTTATCTGGCACCAGGCCGTTTCGGCCTCCGCGAGCGCAGGATCGACCAGCAGATCGGCGAGGGTGCCCCGCAGCACCGCGAGGGATCGCGCGACGGGGGCATCGACGATCTCCGTCGACACGACGTCACCGGTGACCTCCACCAGCACCGAGCCCTTGCGGTGGGACGCCTCGGAGAACGACATCGCGACCGGTGATCCGCTGTAACGTCCGATGTCGCCCACCTGCTGCGCGCCGTGCAGGTGGCCGAGGGCGGCGTACACCGTGCCGTTGAAGATCGACACCGGCACGGCGCTTGCGCCGCCCACGGTGATGTCACGCTCCGACCCACAACTGGTGGCACCGAGGACGAAGGCGTGCGCCATCACCACCGCCGGCAGGCCGCGGTGCGCGACGTCGGCCTGCACTCGGCGCATCGCGGCGCGCAGCACGCCGGCGTGCGTCGGCTCCGCCGCGTCGAGCGCCCGAGCGGTGAGCGACGGCTCCAGGTAGGGGAGTGGATAGACCGCGACGTCGTCGATGACCACCGGCGTGCCGACCGACTCGGCCGAGGTCCGGATGTGCACACCACCGTGCGCGAGCACGCGGGCAGCGAAACCGAGCCGCACCGCGGAGTCGTGATTGCCGGATGAAACCACGACGACGGCGCCGGCGTCCCGCAGCCGGGCGAGCGTCTCGTCCAGCAGGGCGACGCTGTCGGGTGCCGGCAAGGCGCGGTCGTAGACATCGCCGGCGACGAGCACCGCGTCGACCCGCTCGGCGCGGACCGTCTCGACGAGATGGTCCAGGTATGCCGCCTGCGCGTCCAGCAGTGAGGCGCCGTGGAAACGGCGACCCAGGTGCCAGTCGGAGGTGTGCAGGAAGCGCATGCCTGCAGGGTAGGAGTCGGCACCGACACGAGCCCGCAGCTTGCTCGGCGTGTGGCATCTCGTCCGTATGGTGGAGCGCCGCCCCGGACGCTCCGGGCGTTTTCCCGCCGACGGCCGCAAGAATGTGCGAGCGTGTCGTCACGCTCATCCGAGGAGGTTGTCATGGGCAGGGATGTCGCCGCCACGTCATACACCCGAGAGCAGCGGCAGCGCTATCGGGAGAAGGTGCGCCAGGACCTCGACGTTTTCGAACGCATGCTCACGACGCACAGTTTCGACTTCGAGCGCCAGCTCACCGGCATGGAGATCGAGCTCAACCTGGTCGGCGACGACCTCCAGCCGACCATGAGCAACGCAAGCGTCCTGGAGTCGATCGCCGACGAGGACTACCAGACCGAACTCGGGCAGTACAACATCGAACTCAACGTCAGCCCCCGGCCGATGCCGGGGGATGCCGCCCTGCAACTCGAGCAGGACCTGCGCACCAGCCTCAACCGCGCCGAGAAGAAGGCCAACGAAGCCGGCGCCCAGATCGCCATGATCGGCATTCTGCCGACCCTCATGCCCGAGCACTTCACCACCGAGTGGATGAGCGCCAACGCCCGTTACGCCGCGCTCAACGAGGCAATCTTCGCTGCCCGCGGTGAGGACATCTTCATCGACATCGAGGGCGTGAGTGGCGAACGCCTTGCCATGTATGCCGAGTCGATCGCGCCGGAGTCCGCCTGCACGTCCGTGCAGCTGCACCTGCAGGTGCAACCGCACCGGTTCGCCGACTTCTGGAACGCCGCCCAGGCGCTCTCCGGCATCCAGATGGCGATCGGCGCCAACTCGCCGTACTTCTTCGGCAAGGAGCTGTGGCACGAGAGCCGGGTGCCGCTGTTCGAGCAGGCGACCGACACCCGCGCGATCGAATTGAAGAATCAGGGCGTTCGGCCGCGCGTGTGGTTCGGCGAGCGCTGGATCACGTCGATCTTCGACCTCTTCGAGGAGAACGTGCGCTACTTCCCGGCGCTGCTGCCCGAGTCCACCGAGGAGGACCCGATCGCGGTCTTCGAGTCCGGTGAGGCGCCGCATCTCGACGAGTTGCGGCTGCACAACGGCACCGTCTACCGGTGGAACCGGCCGATCTACGACATCGTCGAGGGAAAGCCGCACCTGAGGGTCGAAAACCGTGTCTTGCCAGCGGGTCCCACGATCGTGGACTGTATGGCCAACAGCGCCTTCTACTACGGCGTGGCGCGCACCCTGGCGGACTCCGACCGGCCGGTGTGGACGCGGATGAGCTTCGCAGCGGCGCAGGACAACTTCGCCGAGTGCTCACGGCGAGGGATCGACGCGAAGGTCTACTGGCCGGGCTTCGGCGAGGTCCGGGCCGACGAGCTGACCCTGCGGCATCTGTTGCCGATGGCGCACCAGGGGCTCGCCGAGTGGGGCGTGGCGACGGAGGTGCGCGACCGGTACCTCGGCGTCATCGAGGATCGGTGTCGGACCGGGCAGAACGGCGCCTCCTGGCAGATCGACTGTGTCAAAGCCCTTGAGAGGCAAGGCAAAGAGCGGGCGTCGGCGTTGCAGGAGATGCTGCGGCTCTACCTGGAGAACATGCACGCCGGCGAGCCGGTGCACAGCTGGCCGGTGAAATAGCCACGGCACGTCGTGCGCGGGGGAGCGAAGCGGGGGAGGGAGCGAGCACGCCGGTCGAGTGGCCGGGGGAGCGAAGCGGAGGAGGGTGTATCGAGACCGCGACTACGCCACGTCGCCGCCGGTGTTCCAGACCTTGATGCACGGGGTGCCGTGGTAGAAGCCGAGGGTCGACAGCGAGCCGGCGTTGAGCATCAACTGGGCACCCATACGCGCCTCCTGCCGCAGGAAGATAGCGGCGAAGATCCGCAGCGAATGACCGTGCGCTACGAGGGCGACGTTGCCGACCTCGAGCAGCGGCACGACCCGCCGCACGACGTGACTGACCCGCGCCGCGACGTCCTCGACCGTCTCGCCGGGGGTCTCGCCCGGCTCGACCCCGTCGGCGAAGATCTCCCACGACGGGTCACCGAGCCGCTCGCGGATCTGCGGGGTGGAAAGCCCTTCGTACGCACCGTAATCCCACTCCCGCAGGTCCGGGTCGATGCTCACGTCGGTCAGTCCGGCGAGCTCCGCCGTGCGACGTGCCCGCTGCATCGGGCTGCAGAAGGTCGCGACGACGTCGAGTTCGGCGAGCTGGTCGCGCAGACTCCGGGCGTCGGCCTCGCCCTCGGGGAGCAGCAGGAGGTCCGTGGTGCCGGTGTGCCGCCCGTTGCGGGACCACTCCGTCGCGCCGTGCCGGATCAGGACAATGCTGTTGTCCGAGTGCGAGCTCATCGCGCGCCCCTCCTTCGTCGGGTCACGCGATGAGCCCTGAGTCTGATTGGTCGCTCGCTCCGCTCGCTCATCGCGCGCCCCTCCTTCGTCGGGTCACGCGATTCGCCCCGAGGCCGATTGGTCGCTCGCTCCGCTAGCTCATCGCGCGCCCCTCCTTCGTCGGGTCACGCGATGAGCCCTGAGTCTGATTGGTCGCTCGCTCCGCTCGCTCATCGCGCGCCCCTCCTTCGTCGGGTCACGCGATTCGCCCCGAGGCCGATTGGTCGCTCGCTCCGCTAGCTCATCGCGCGCCCCTCCTTCGTCGGGTCACGCGATGAGCCCTGAGTCTGATTGGTCGCTCGCTCCGCTCGCTCATCGCGCGCCCCTCCTTCGTCGGGTCACGCGATTCGCCCCGAGGCCGATTGGTCGCTCGCTCCGCTAGCTCATCGCGCGCCCCTCCTTCGTCGGGTCACGCGATGAGCCCTGAGTCTGATTGGTCGCTCGCTCCGCTCGCTCATCGCGCGCCCCTCCTTCGTCGGGTCACGCGATTCGCCCCGAGGCCGATTGGTCGCTCGCTCCGCTAGCTCATCGCGCGCCCCTCCTTCGTCGGGTCACGCGATGAGCCCTGAGTCTGATTGGTCGCTCGCTCCGCTCGCTCATCGCGCGCCCCTCCTTCGTCGGGTCACGCGATTCGCCCCGAGGCCGATTGGTCGCTCGCTCCGCTCGCTCATCGCGCGCCCCTCCTTCGTCGGGTCACGCGATGAGCCCTGAGTCTGATTGGTCGCTCGCTCCGCTCGCTCACGCTCGCCAACCTAGTGGCACGCTGTGCTGTATGACGACTCAGCCTTCCGACCCGCACCGGTCCGTCACCATCACGCGCACCGCGCCGGGCAAGTTCCGGGCGACGAATGCCCGCGGCGGCACGTTCGACTTCGGCAGCGGTGGCGACGAGCAGTTCACGCCCGTGGAGATCATGCTGGCGGCGATCGCGGGGTGCACCGGCATCGACGTCGACATCTTCACCTCCCGGCGCAGCGAACCTATCCGGTTCGAGGTCACCGCCGAGGGTGACAAGTTGCGTGACGAGCAGGGCAATCACATGGGCCCGATCGACATCACCTTCGCAGTGGAGTTCCCCGAGGGCACCGACGGCGACGCCGCCCGGCAGATCCTGCCGGACGCCATCCGCACCTCGCACGAGCGTCTCTGCACGGTCAGCCGCACAGTGATGCTGCCGACCGAGGTGACGTCCCACCAGGCGGAGTGAGCATGCCACGCCACATCGTGCTGCTGCGCGCGGTCAACGTCGGCAAGCGCTGGGTGAAGATGCAGCGCCTGCGTGAGGTGCTGACCGACGCCGGTTACGGCGACGTCGAGACGCACATCCAGAGCGGCAACGTGCACGTCGCGAGCCCGACACGCAGCGCCGCGAAGCTCGCGGCGAACATGGAGACGTTGCTGGAGAAGGAGTTCGGCTTCGCCATACCCTGCATCGTTCGCAGCCCCACGCAGCTCGTCGACGCACTGGAGACGGCCGACTCGCTCGCCGACCCCCTGGACGGTGCAACCCTGCGCCGTTATGTGACGTTCTTCCGTGACCCGCTCCCGGCGGACCGCGCCCAGGAGCTGGCCGACTGGAGCGAGCCCGGCGAGCGCCTGCACCCGGACGGCACCGAACTGCATTGGTGGCTCGGCAAACCCATGCACGAGTCGAAGATCTCGGGCGCGCGCCTCGAGCGCCCGGGAACAGTCTCGACCACGCGCGATCTGAAGGTCGTCCGCACCCTCGCCGAGAAGTGGGGCTGAGCAACCGGCGAGGGCATCGTGTCGATGCGCCGGAGGTCGTACGGTGGGCCCATGGCTCGCTACTTCGACGTGCATCCCAAGGACCCGCAGCCGCGCAGCATCGCGCAAGCCGTGCAGATCCTGCGCGACGGCGGACTGATCGCCTATCCCACCGACTCGTGCTTCGCGCTCGGCTGCACGCTCGGCAACCGGGACGGTCGTGACCGGATCGTGCGGATCCGCAGGTTGAAGGACAAGCACAATTTCACCCTGATGTGCCACGACTTCGCCCAGCTCGGCCAGCTCGTGCACATCGACAACCGGGTGTTCCGCGCGATCAAGGCAGCCACGCCGGGCGCCTACACCTTCATCCTGCCGGCGACCTCCGAGGTGCCGCACCGCTTGCAGCAGCCCAAGAAGAAGACCGTCGGCGTCCGCATCAGCACTCACCCGGTCGCGCGTGCACTCGTCGCCGAGCTCGGTGAGCCGATCATGACCAGCACCCTGCTGCTGCCCGACGAGGAGGAGCCGCTCACCGACGGCTGGCAGGTCAAGGAGTCCCTCGACCACCAGGTGGACGCGGTCATCGACTCCGGCGAGTGCGGCGTGGAGCCGACGACGGTCGTCGACTTCTCCGACGGCTACCCGGAGGTGGTGCGCGTCGGCGCCGGGGATCCGGCGTTGTTCGCCGCGTGAGCGACGTCGCCGAATGTGTGGCGCGTGCCGTCGCGCACGTCCGATCGCGGGCGTCGGGGCCGCCGTTGCGGGCCGACCTGCGGGTGACCTGCAGCTTCCATCCGGACCGGTGGGCGGCGCCCGGCTCGACCGAGCTGCTCCTCGAGCGGTTGGCCCGCGAGGGTTCCTACCACTCGCAGTTCGTCACCGGGACCAGCAACGGAGGCCTGACCGCCTTTCCTGGCGGTGACCGGTTCCGTTGGGAGAGTGCGCTTTTCGGCGGTGCGTATGACGATGCCGATCCGGACCTGCGGCCGACGTACGGTGCGCTCAACCACCGACGCAGAAGCACCGGCGCCTCGCCGAGATTCGGCTCGTCATACGTCCGGCTGGCGGCGCACACGCTGGAGCGGACCACCTTCTGCTACCCCGACAGCGTCTACGACCCGTCCGACGTCGGGGTTGTGAGCGCGTGTCGGCTCACCGAGATGGCCGACGCCGGCGGCCACGACCTGCTCGACGACTACGTCGAGGCGCACGTGCACGGCCACCTCGACCTGGCGACCGACGTCGAAGCAGTCGTCCTGGACCCGAGCTTCCGCGGGACGGAGGTCGGGGAGGCGGCCCGACGGCTGCCGTGTGCGGTCGAGTGGCACGAGGGATTCGTCGCGTCCATCGCCGCCATCCGGTCACATCCCGACTACCGCGGACCGGAAATCGTCCGGCTGGCAACCGAACTGGCCATCGACGAGCAGCTGACGCCCCGCATCCTGGGTGATGCCGCGAGGACCGGCCGCCACCCTCCACAGGCGATCAAGCAGGTCTGGCACTACGTCGCACGCTTCTCGCCGTGCCTACAGTTGGCTCATGACTCGTGCTCTGGTGGTGACGAAACCCGGTGACTCATCCGTCCTCGAGGTGCAGGACGTCGCGACACCTCCGCCCGGCTCTGGCCAGGTGCAGGTCCGCATCGCCGCGGTCGGTGTGAACTTCATCGACGTCTACAAGCGGCAGGGTGTCTATCCCATGGAGACGCCGTTCGTGCTGGGCGAGGAGGGCGCCGGCACGGTCACCGCCGTCGGCGCGGGGATCGAGGACGTCGCGGTGGGTGACCGGGTGGCGTGGGCCGGACAGGCCGGCAGCGCCGCCGAGGTCGCCAATGTGTCCGCCGCAGACGTCGTTCCGGTGCCCGACGGGCTGGACCTGGACGTCGCGGCGGCCGCGATGTTGCAGGGTATGACGGCGCACTACCTGGTCAACTCCACCTGGCCGGTGCAGGCCGGTCAGATCGCGCTGGTGCACGCGGCTGCAGGGGGCGTCGGCCAGTTGCTGGTGCAGCTCATCACCGGCAAGGACGCGGCGGTCGTCGCCACCGCGGGGAGCGACGAAAAGCTGGAGATCGCAAAGGACCTCGGCGCCGCCCAGCTGATCAACTACCGGGACTTCTCCGGAGACGCACTCGCCGACGAGGTCCGCCGTCTCGCCGGTCGCGGCGTCGATGTCGCCTATGACGGCGTCGGCAGAGCCACCTTCGACGCCTCGCTGAAGTCGCTGCGGCCGCGGGGGATGGGCGTGCTGTTCGGCGGTGCGAGCGGCCAGGTCGAGCCGCTCGACCTGCAGGTGCTCAACCGGCTCGGCTCGCTCTTCGTCACCCGGCCGACGCTCGCGTCATACCTGCAGAACCGTGAGGAACTACTCTGGCGCGCCGGCGACATTCTCGGGCGGCTCGCCGACGGCACGCTCAAACTCGAGATCGGCGCGCGCTTCGCGTTGGACGACGCGGCCGCGGCATACGACGCGCTGGAGGGTCGCAGAACCACCGGGAAGGTGCTGCTCGTTCCGTAGCCGGCCGTTCTGTCGCCGGGGCACCGCGGGGTCGATTTGGAGATATATATAGAATATGCATATAATTCTGGATGGTCAGAGTTCGTCCAGATGCGCGAGGAGCGAAGCAGTGAGTCACCCTGCGGCCGCTGAGAAGCAACGGCCTTCCATGTTCAACCAGCCCAAGGCGGTCTATGCCGTCGCCTTCGCCTGCGTGGTGTCCTTCATGGGCATCGGGCTCGTCGACCCGATCCTGCCGGCGATCTCCAGCCAGCTGCACGCGACGCCGAGCCAGACGACCCTGCTGTTCACCAGCTACTTGGTCGTCACCGCGGTGGCGATGCTGGTCACGAACGCCGTCTCCAGCCGCATCGGCGCCAAGAAGACGCTGATCGGGGGCCTCGGCCTGATCGTGGTGTTCGCGGCGCTGGCCGGCTCGGCCGGCTCGATCAACGGGATCGTCGGCTTCCGCGCCGGATGGGGCCTCGGCAACGCGCTGTTCATCGCGACCTCGCTGGCTGTCATCGTCTCCTCGGCGACCGGCGGCTTCGCCGGCGCGATCATCCTCTACGAAACGGCGCTCGGCGTCGGCATCGCGTGTGGTCCGCTCGTGGGTGGTCTCCTCGGTGAAGCTGACTGGCGTTACCCGTTCTTCGGCGTCTCCGTGCTGATGCTCATCGCGCTCATCGCGACCGTCTTCTTCCTCCCGGCAACCCCCAAGCCGAAGACCCGGACATCGCTCGCCGCACCGCTGAAGGCCCTCGGCCACCGCGGTCTGCTCACCATGGGTGTTGCAGCGCTGTTCTACAACTGGGCGTTCTTCACCATGCTCGGCTACGCGCCGTTCCCGATGCGTCTGTCGGCCATCCAGCTCGGCTTCGTCTTCTTCGGCTGGGGCATCCTGGTCGCCGTCTTCGCGATCTTCGGTGCGCCGTGGCTCCAGCGCCGGTTCGGCACCGCTCCGACCCTGTATGTCGCCCTGACGCTCTTCGCAGTGGACCTCGCGATCATCGCGATCTGGCCCACGGACCGTACCGTGCTGATTTGCGCGGTGATCGCAGCCGGCATCTTCATCGGCATCAACAACACGCTCACCACCCAGGCCGTCATGGTGATCTCCCCGGTCGAGCGCCCGGTCGCGTCGGCGGCATACGGCTTCGTCCGCTTCATCGGCGGCGGTCTCGCACCGTTCGCCGCCGGCAAGCTGGTCGAGCACTACAACCTGCACGTCCCGTTCGCGCTCGCTGCGGTCGCTGCTGTCGCCGCTGCGCTCCTGCTCAGCACTGCGCACCGCACGCTGGCCGCGGCCGACAAGGGCATGGATGAGGACGGCCACCACGTCGACGGCGGAGATGCGCCCGACCAGATCGCCAGTGAGGTCGGCGACGAATTCGGCGGCGCTGCAGCTGCTTTGGACGATTACGAGCGCGAGGAGCAGCGTAGTTCCGGCCTGGTCCGCTGACTGCTTTCACGGCGCGTCTACATCGTGAGAGGCTGACTTCATGGCCTTTTCCCCCACGTCGTTGACCGAGCAGGACGTCGAGCTCCTCCGCAAGGAGTTCGACGCCCGCCCGGTCAATCGTCTCTTCCAGAACGCCGTCACGACCAGCCCGATCACCAAGGTTGCGCTGGATCGCTCGATCGTGACGTCCACCGACCGGACGATGTCCCACCGCCTCGACAAGTGGCCGGCGACGAGCCAGGAGAAGAGCGGCCGCTGCTGGATGTTCGCCGGGCTCAACCTCCTGCGTGCCGGAGTGATGAGCAGGCTCGGCGTCAAGGACTTCGAGCTGTCGCAGAACTACCCGTTCTTCTGGGACAAGCTGGAGCGCTGCAACTACTTCCTGGAGTCGATGGTGCAGCTGGCCGACCGGCCGGCCGACGACCGGACGCTGTCCTGGCTGCTGCAGGACGTCATGGGCGACGGTGGCCAGTGGAACATGTTCGCCGCGCTCGTGCGCAAGTGTGGCGTGGTGCCCAAATCGGTGATGCCGGAGACGGATTCGTCGTCCAACACCGCCGCGATGAACAAGAACCTCCGCAGTCTGCTGCGTCAGGCTGCCCGCGACATCCGCGCAGCCCAGAGCGGCGACGAGGTCCTGGGGATCCGGGCACGCGTCATGTCCGCGGCATACCGGATCCTGGCCATCCACCTCGGCACCCCGCCCGCCGAGTTCGAGTGGCAGTGGACCGACGACGACGGCGGGTTCCACCGTGACGGGACCCTCACGCCGACGGAGTTCCGCGATCGCTACCTGACGATCGACGTGGACGACTACGTCTGCCTGGTCGACGACCCGCGACCGACGAGCCCGCGCGGACGCACGTTCACCGTCGACCAGCTCGGCAACGTCGTCGGGGGATCGCCGGTGCGCTATCTCAACGTGCCGCCGGCAACGCTGAAGAGCCTTGCCGCGCAAGCGATTGTCGCCGGCGAGCCGGTGTGGTTCGGCTGCGACGTCGGGCAGATGATGGAGCGCGACCTGGGCCTCTGGGATGCCGCGCTCTACGACTTCGAGGGCGTCTACGACACCGAGCTCTCGCTCGACAAGGCCGACCGGCTGCAGTTGCACGAGACGCTGATGACGCACGCGATGCTGCTGACCGGCGTCGACCTGGACGGCGACACACCGCGCAAATGGCGGGTCGAGAACTCCTGGGGCGACGACAAGGCGGACAAGGGCTTCTACACGATGAACGACTCGTGGTTCGGCGAATACGTCTTCGAGATCGCGGCGCCCCGTGACCGGCTGCCCGCCGACCTGCAGGCCGCGCTCGACACCGAGCCGATCGTGCTGCCCGCCTGGGACCCGATGGGTTCCCTCGCCTAGTCATGGCCGAACCCACCACGCATCACTTCGCGTCGTTCGACGGCGCCCAGCTCGTATGGCGCGAGCTCGGCGACGGCCGGCCCGTCGTACTCATCCACGGTTTCGTGTCCAACGCACTCACCAACTGGATCCGCTACGGTCACGCCCGAACCATTGCCGACAAAGGGTTCCGGGTCATCATGCCCGACCTGCGGGGGCACGGCGACAGTGCGCAGCCGCACGACGCCACGGCATACCCGCCGGACGTGCTGGCCCAGGACGGCGCAGCCCTGCTCGAACACCTGGGTCTGGACGACTACGACCTGGGCGGTTACTCACTCGGTGCCCACACCAGCGTCCGAATGGTCCTGCGCGGCGCCCGCCCGCGGCGGCTGATCGCCGCCGGTATGGGACTGGACGGCATCGAGAACCTCAAGACCCGCGACGAGGTCTACGAGACCGCCTTCGATCTCGACCAGGAGGTCGACAAGCGGTCCGCGGCCGGCAAGGCGCGGATCTTCATGCGGCAGACCGGTTCCGACCCGGTGGCGCTGCGCGGGGTGTGGCGGTCCAGCGTCCGCACCGACCCCGCTGAGCTGTCGACCATCTCGGCCCCCGTGCTCGCCCTGTGCGGTGCGCAGGACGTCGACCATCGGGCCGGCTCCGAGCGGTTCGCGCGGCTGGTGCAGCACGGCACGTTCGTCGAGATACCGGGCAATCACATGAGCGCCGTTGCCGATCCGTCGCTCGGCCGGGCCATCGCCGACTGGCTGGCCGACTGACCGATTGGGCGCTGCGGCTCGGCCTGCTATCGTTCCCTTAACGAGAATGACTATCAATACAGCTTGAGGGAGAACTTCGTGAAGTTGCGGTGGCTCGCGATGGCGGCGGCGTCGGTCCTGCTGATGACCGGATGCAGCCCGGATTCGGGCCGACCCGCTGCCTCGGACAGCCGGGTGCAGGTCGTCGCGAGCACCAACGTCTACGGCGACATCGTCCGGCAGATCGGCGGGTCGCACGTCGACGTCACCTCGATCCTGAACGACCCCAACGTGGACCCGCACGGCTACGAGTGCAACGTGAAGAACGCGGCCGCGGTGTCCGACGCCCAGCTGGTGGTGCAGAACGGCCTCGGGTACGACGACTTCATGCAGGAGTTGACGCAGGTCGCCGAACCACACGGCCAGACCGTCGTGACCGCGGCGAAGGTGCTCGGCGTCAGCGGACCCGACGCCAACCCGCACCTCTGGTACGACGTGCCGCGGATGCCCCAGCTCGCCCGCGCGATTGCGGCCGCCCTGGCAAAGATCGACCCGGCACACGCCGGTGCCTACCGTCACAACGCCACGACGTTCACCAAGGACCTGACACCGGTCGAGCAGGTGCTCAACACCATCAAGAGCCGGTATGACGGCGCGCGGATCGCCTACACCGAGCGTGTCGCCGGCTACCTGCTGACCGACGCCGGGCTCCGGCTCGGCATACCGGCCGGCTTCCCGCAGGCGATCGAGGACGGCGACGACCCGAGTCCCGGCGACACCGTCGCCTTCGAGGAGGCGTTGCAGCACCACACCGTGCGGGTACTGATCTACAACAGCCAGGTCACCGACAAACAGACCGATCAGCTGAAGAAGCAGGCGACCGACGCGGGCGTGCCGCTGGTGCCGGTCACCGAGACCCTGCCGCCGAAGAGCCGCAGCTATCAGGACTGGCAGCTGGCCCAGGTCAGGGAGCTACTCGCCGCACTGGAGCAGAAATGACGAGCATCGCCACCGACGTGCGACCCCTGGTCGACTTCCGCGACGCCACGCTGACGATCGGCGGCCGGACCTTG
The DNA here is from genome assembly GCF_058148645.1 of Flexivirga sp. YIM B11880. Lineage (NCBI taxonomy): Bacteria > Bacillati > Actinomycetota > Actinomycetes > Micrococcales > Dermacoccaceae > Flexivirga > Flexivirga sp. YIM B11880. The sequence continues at coordinate 7,886 of NZ_JBMAMH010000012.1, read as the reverse complement.
TGGTCCGGTCTCGACCTGACCATCGAGCGCGGTCAGTTCGTCGCCATCCTCGGACCCAACGGTGCCGGCAAGACGACCCTGCTCAAGGCACTGCTGGGGCTGGCACGGCTGTCCGGCGGCTCGGTCACCGTCGTCGGCCGGCAGCCGTCGCGGGGGAGTTCCGACGTCGGCTACGTGCCGCAGCAGAAGATCTTCGACGCCGACCTCGGACTGCGCGGCCGCGACCTGGTCGCGCTCGGCGCGGACGGCCACCGCTTCGGCGTCCCGTGGGCGAAGCGCGAGGTGCGGCAGGCAGCAGACGAGCTCATCGCGGCCGTCGGTGCGCAGGCGTATGCCGATGCGCCCATCGGCAAGCTGTCCGGTGGCGAACAGCAGCGGTTGCGGATCGCGCAGGCGCTGATGAGCAACCCACAGGTGTTGCTCTGTGACGAGCCGCTCACCTCGCTGGACCTGCGGCACCAGGAGGGGGTGCTCGAGTTGCTCGACCGGCGGCGCCGGGACTTCGGCACCACCGTGGTGATGGTCACCCACGAGATCAACCCGATCCTGCCGTTCGTCGACCGCATCGTCTATCTGGTCGGCGGCAACTGGGCGGTCGGCACACCGGATGAGGTGCTCACCACCGAGCGTCTCTCGCAGCTCTACGGATCGCCGGTCGACGTGCTGCGCGTTCGCGGTCGGGTGATCGTGGTCGGCGGCGGCGAGACCCCGGAACAGTCCCACCACTGCGGCCCGGAGGCGGTGTCCGCATGACCGACGTGCTGACGATGCTGCAGTACCCCTTTGCACAGCACGCGCTCATCGCGGCAACGCTCATCGCGCTCACCTGTGGGGTGGTGGCGCCGTTCGTCGTCATGCGCGACATGGCGTTCGCGGTGCACGGCACGGCCGAGCTGTCCTTCCCGAGCGCGGTGGCCGGTCTGCTCGTCGCGAACGACGCCGTGAGTGGTGCACTCGTCGGGTCGGTCGTCGTTGCAACGGCATTCGCGCTGCTCGGGCGCCGCCGGAGCGAGGGCAACACCGCCATCGGCGTGGTGCTCGCCTTCGGGCTCGGGCTCGGAGTGTTCCTGCTGAGCTTCTACAGCGGGTTCTCGTCGGCGGCGACCAACATCCTCTTCGGCTCGCTGGTGACAGCCTCCACCCGCGACGTCCTCGTGCTCGGCGCCCTTGCCGTGGTGGTGCTGGTCGTCATGGTGGTCATCTTCCGGCCGCTGCTGTTCGCCTCGGTCGATGCGGCGGTCGCCGGCGCCAGGGGTGTTCCGGTCAACGCGCTGAGCCTGATCTTCCTGCTGTTGCTCGCGCTGACGGTGACCGAGGCGGCCCAGGTCGTCGGCACGCTGCTCGTGCTCAGCCTGGCCATCACCCCGGCTGCTGCCGCCCGGAGATGGACGGCCAATCCGCTTGCGTTCACGGCGCTTTCGGTGCTGTTCGCCCTCGTCGCTGCGGACGGCGGGTTCCTGCTGAGCCTTGCGCTGGCCGACACCGACATCAAGGCCAGCGTCCTCATCGCGTTCGTCAGCTTCGGCATCTACCTCGTCTCGGTCGTGGCCGAGCGACTCCGCCCGCAGCCGGCTCGGCCACGGGCGTCGACGCATAGCGGGACGCCAGCCACGAGCACATCATCAGTTGCACCTGGTGAAACACCATCAGCGGCAGCACGATGATGCTCACCCCGTGACCGGCGAAAAGCACTGCTGCCATCGGCAATCCGCTCGCCAGGCTCTTCTTCGTTCCGCAGAACTGGACGGCGATGCAGTCCCCGTGACCGAAGCCGAGGCGCTCTGCGACCTGCCAGGTCAGCCACAACATGAACGCCACGAGCACGATCGAGAGCGCCACCAGGAAGACGATCTGTCCCGGCTCGACCGCACTCCAGATGCCCTGCCGGACGCCTTTGCTGAAGGCCGCATAGACGACGAGGACGATCGAGCCGCGGTCGACATACTTCAGGCGTGCCTTGTGCCGCTCGACGAACGACCCCACCACGGGCCGGGCGAGCTGACCGACGACGAACGGCACCAGGAGCTGCAGGCAGATGTCGACCATCGAACGTGCGCTGATCGACATGCTGCTGCCGCCGCCGATCACGCCCAGGCTCGTCAGCGCGATGACCAGCAGCGGCGTGAGGAGGACCCCGAGCAGGTTGGACGCCGACGCGCTGACGATCGCCCCCGCGACATTGCCCCGCGCGATCGAGGTGAACGCGATCGACGACTGGACGGTCGACGGCACCAGCGTCAGGTAGAGGACGCCGGTGTAGAGGCTCGGGCTCAGCAGATGCGGCTCAAGTACCCGCAAACCGACGCCGACCGCCGGGAAGACCAGGAACGTGAACGCCAGGATCACCGCGTGCAACCGCCAGTGCTGCAGACCCCGCCACGCCTCCTGCGGATGCATCCGCGCGCCGTACAGGAAGAACAGCAGCGCGATGGCCGCCGTCACCAGGTGGTCGAGGGTCGGCGCGAACGACACGGTCGCCGGGAAGACGCTCGCCAGAACGACCGTGGCCAGGATCGCCACGACGAACCCGTCGATGCGGAGGTTGCGGAGTGGATTCATGTCCCGGTCACCCTAGGGCGCCCGGCAGGCAGGCGTGCGAAGGTCTCGCCGGGGTCGGCGTGCGCGCGCGTATGCCGACGGGAAGCGGAGCGTGGGCGTGGACCCTGGACGACTGCTGGGGCCGGAAAAACGCTCCACGACATACTGGCTCGTATGACGACCGCAGGTGTGCTGCTCGCCGCCGGAGCCGGCCGGCGCATGGGCAAGCCGAAGGCACTGGTCGACGGGTGGCTGCAGCGGTCCGTGGACGTCCTCGCCGGCTGTGACCGGACCGTCGTCGTGCTCGGCGCGGCCGCGGACCAGGCGCGGCTGCTGCTGACCGACCGGGACGTGGAGATCGTCGAGGCCCAGGACTGGGACACCGGCATGGGCGCGTCGCTGCGGGCCGGCCTGCGCGCACTGACCGACGAAACTCGTTGCCTGCTCACGCTCGTCGACCTGCCCGACGTCGGCGGCGACGTCATCAGCCGGGTGCTGGACCAGCCGGACACGCCTGACGTGCTGGCGCGCGCGGCATACGGCGGAGTCCCCGGGCACCCGGTGCTGCTCGGCCGCGACCACTGGCCGGGCGCGCTGGCCGGCGCGACCGGGGATCGCGGGGCACGCGACTACCTGCGCGCGCATTCACCGGTGCTGGTGGAATGCGGTGACCTGGCCACCGGCCGGGACGTCGACCGGTGACCGAGGCCCAACCGCTCGCCAACCCCGCCTGGCCTAGCCTGACGGGATGAACTCACCGAGCGCGGTGGCGCAGGCGCTGGAGCACACCGGATACCTCTGTGACTCCGCGCTCGCGACCGTGACCTTCCTCGCCGGCGAGATGTCGCGACCCTTGCTGCTGGAGGGCGAGCCCGGCACGGGCAAGACGGCCCTGGCAGAGGCACTCGCGCAGATCCACCGGGTGCCGCTGATCCGGTTGCAGTGTTACGAGGGCATCGACGCCAGCCAAGCGCTCTACGACTGGGACTTTCCCCGCCAGATCCTGCACCTGCGCACGTTGGAGGCGGCGACCAAGGACGGCTCCCTCGACCCCACCGAGGCCGAGAAGTCGCTCTTCGACGAGCGTTTCCTGCTGGCCCGGCCGGTGCTGCGGGCGCTGCGCGAGTCGCCCGCGGTCCTGCTCATCGACGAGGTCGACCGGGCCGACGACGAGTTCGAGGCGTTCCTGCTGGAGGTGCTCTCGACATGGGCGGTGAGCATCCCGGAGCTCGGCACCGTCGCAGCCGCCACACCACCCACCGTGGTGCTCACCTCCAACCGCACCCGGGAGTTGCACGACGCGCTCAAGCGTCGCTGCCTCTACCACTGGATCGACCATCCCGGCCTGGAACGCGAGGTCGCCATCGTCCGCTCCCGCGAGCCGGACGTTCCCGAAGCGCTGGCTCGACAGGTGGTCGAGGTCGTCCAATCACTGCGGACCGAGCACCTCCTCAAGTCGCCGGGCGTCGCCGAAACCCTTGACTGGGCAAGGGCTTTGCAGCGCCTGGGCGCCAGCGAACTCGACCTGGAGCAGGCGGCCAACACCCTCGGAGCGGTGGTGAAGTACCGCGAGGACACCGACCGGGTCAAGCACGTCCTCGACCGGATGCTGGCCCGATGAATCACGATCCGGACGAGGTGCTGCTCGGTTTCACCCGCACGTTGCGGGCTGCCGGCGTGCGGGTCACCCAGGACCGCGCGACCAGCTTCCTCACCGCTGTCGCCATCGTCGGACTGGGCGACCCCGAAGGCGTGTATGGCGCCGGCCGCGCGACACTCTGCTCCGGACCGGACGACCTGGAGCGCTACGACCGGGTCTTCGAGGCGTGGTTCGGCGACCGGTCGGAGCTGCCCCGCAGCATTCCCCGCGAGCGCCGCGAGGACGTCGCCGCGCCGCTGCCGGTCAGCGACGACCCCGACGACGCGGGTGGCGAAGGGGAACGCGATGTGGTGCGGGCGGCGGCGTCCGAGGCGGACATCCTCCGGCACCGGGACGTTGCCGGCATGGATGCCGCGCAGAAGGCGATCCTCGACGCGATGATCCGGGCGTTGCGGCCGCGCGCGCCGTTGCGTCGCGCGGCCCGGCATACGCCATGGCGGCGTGGTGACGTCGACCTGCAACGCACGCTGCGCAGCTCGCTGCGCCTCATGGGCGAGCCGGGTCAAGTGCAGTGCCGGCGCCGAGGGACCGCGCCGCGCCGGATCGTGCTACTGGTCGACGTGTCGGCCAGCATGCGGCCCTACGCCGACGCGTTGCTGCGGCTGGCGCACACGCTCGTCGGCACCGGCGCACCGGTCGAGGTCTTCACGCTGGGCACCCGGATGACGCGCATCACGGCCGCTCTGCGCACCGCCGACCCGGACCGGGCGCTCGTCCGCGCCGGCGACGAGGTCCCCGACTGGGCCGGCGGCACCCGGCTGGGGGAGACGCTGGAGGCGTTCCTGGACCGCTGGGGTGCGCGCGGAATGGCCAGAGGTGCCGTCGTGGTTGTGTTCAGTGACGGCTGGGAGCGGGGTGACGCCCACCTGCTCGGCGAGCAGATGGCCCGGCTGGGTCGTCTCGCCCACCGGGTGGTGTGGGTCAACCCGCATCGCGGCAAGGACGGTTACGAACCGGTGCAGCAAGGCATCGTCGCGGTGCTCCCGCATTGCGACGACTTCGTCGCAGGGCATTCGCTGCGCTCGTTCGAGCAGGTTTTGGAGGTGGTTGCCCGTGCGTGAAGTGCTCACGGAGCTGATGCGGTGGTACGACGCGGGCGAGACGGTGGGTGTCGGCACGGTGGTGGCGACCTTCCGGTCGGCGCCGCGCCCGCCCGGTGCGTCGATGCTGGTCGGGCCCGGTGGGGAGGCGGTCGGCTCGGTGTCGGGCGGTTGCGTCGAGGGCGCTGTCTACGAGCTGGCGGGCGAGGTCGTGGAGTCCGGTGCACCGGTGCTGCAACGGTATGGCGTGTCCGACGACGACGCGTTCGCCGTGGGCCTGACCTGCGGCGGGATCCTGGACGTGTATGTCGAGAAGGTCGACAAGACCACCTTTCCCGAGCTCGCGGCGGTCGCCGACGACATCGAGCACGACCGGCCGGTCGCGGTCGCGACGGTCGTCGATCACCCGGATCCCGGGTGGGTGGGCCGGCGGATGGTGCTGCGCCCGGGGCAGGAACCGGTCGGCAGCATCGGCAGTGACCGGGCGGACGCTGCCGTGGCCGACGACGCCACGGGCTTGCTGGCCAGCGGTCGCAGCGCCACCTTGACCTACGGCCCGGACGGGCAGCGGCTGGACGAGGGAATGCGGGTGTTCGTGTCGGCGTTCGCGCCGCCGCCGCGGATGCTCGTCTTCGGGGCGATCGATTTCGCGGCCGCGGTGGCGAAGGTCGGCTCGTTCCTGGGTTACCGGGTGACGGTCTGCGACGCGCGGCCGGTGTTCGCGACCAAGACACGGTTCCCGGACGCGGACGAGGTGGTGGTCGAATGGCCGCACCGCTACCTGTCCGGTGAGGTCGAGGCGGGCCGGATCGACGGCCGGACGGTGATCACGGTGCTGACCCATGACCACAAGTTCGACGTGCCGTTGCTGGAGGTCGCGCTCACCGCTCCGGAAGTGGCCTACATCGGGGCCATGGGTTCGCGCAAGACCCATGACGACCGGCTGGCGAGGCTGCGTGAGAACGGTGTCGACGAGGACCGGCTGGCCCGGTTGTCCAGTCCGCTCGGACTCGACCTGGGTGCGCGGACCCCGGAGGAGACGGCGATCAGCATCGCCGCGGAGATCATCGCCCGTCAGTGGGGCGGCAGCGGCAACCGGCTCGCGGACACCGAAGGCCGCATTCACGCCTGATCCGGGACGGCTCCGGGATAGTGTGATGGTCATCACCCGGGAGGTGCCGTGGACCACGCTGTCGAGTCGTTGCGGGACCGTCGCCTGGACGCCGTCAAGGCGTGGACGGCGTTCGTCACCGAAGGCAACGAAACCGTCCCGGTGCGCCCGGAGATCCTCACCAGCTGGCGCCGGTCCCGACATGGGCCGGCCCTGGAAGTGAGCGGCGCGCCGCTCGCCGACGAGGGGGACACTGCGGCGTTCTGGCAGGACTCGCCGCTGCAGGCCGCGGTCGGCGTCGTGGAGGACGAACTGCGGCGCAGCGCCGAGGACGGCGACCTCGTGCTCGCCGTCACCGACACGGAGACCCGGATCCTGTGGACGTATGGCGGCCGGGTAATGCGCCGCAAGGCGGAGACCGTCAACTTCGTGGCCGGTGGCCGCTGGGACGACGCCAGCGTCGGCACCAACGCCCTGGACCTGGCGGGCCGGCTCGACACTCCGGCGACCGTCTTCTCGGCCGAGCACTTCTCACCGATCGTGCACAACTGGGTGTGCTGGGCAGCGCCGGTGCACGACCCGGTGACCGGTGAGCGGCTCGGCGTCATCGACCTGTCCACCACCTGGGACCGTGCGCACCCGATCGGGCTGGCCACCGCCCGGATGATGGCGCGGATGATCGAGAGCGCGATGCCCGACACCCGGCAGCATCCCCGGCACGGTCTCCCGCCGGTCGACCAGGGGCTGTCGCTGACCCTGCTGGGGGCGGCCGAGGCCCGGCTGGACGGCCAGCGGCTGCTGCTCAACCGCCGGCAGACCGAGATCCTGGCGCTGCTCGCGCTGCACCCGGACGGCCTGTCACTGGAGCGTCTGCACGCCCTCCTCTACGGCGACGCCGCGGTGAGCGTCTCCACGCTCAAGGCCGAGGTTTCGCACCTGCGGTCGACGCTGGGCGGGGCGATCTCGTCACGCCCCTACCGGTTGATGCTGCCGGTCAGCGTGGACGTCGACGAGGTGCTCGACCGCATCCGGCACGGGCAGGTGCTGGCCGCCGTGACGGCATACGGCGGTGACCTGATGCCGGGCACCAACTCGCCCGCGCTGTCCGAGCTGGCCGAGGTCGTGGCGGTCGCCGTGCGTGAAGCGCTGCTCGCCGACCCCGATCCGGACGCCGTGCTGCGCTACAGCGAGATCGCGCCCTACGACGCCGAGGTGCTCGAGGCCTGCCTCCGCGAGCTGGGCTCCGGCACCCACCGGGCGGTGCCGTTGCTCCGCGGCCGGTTGGCCGCCGCCCAACGCTGACCTGGCTGGAGTGGCGGCATACCTGCACATAACTCGCGACGGTCGCGACGTATGCGCGCCGCGGCCGGCATACCGCACCTAACTCGCGACGGTCGCGACTTGTGTACGCCGCGGCCGGGCGGATTCCACCGGTCTAGGCAACATCTCGAATTGAAGGAGATGTTGTGGGAGATCGTCAGAAGGGTTGTACTCGGTCGTATCCGCCGCAGGTGTGGTCGAAGTTTTTCGACTTGGT
>NZ_JBMAMH010000011.1:0-109559 GCF_058148645.1 Flexivirga sp. YIM B11880 | reverse complement strand
CCAACAACGACGACCCGACACCGTTCGTATGGACCGCAACCGCCGAATCGATCCTGGCCAAGGTCACCCGAGCCCGCCACAAGCTCAACGAAGTAGTTAATCAATGACGAGACGGACCACTAGTGAGTGCCTGGTGCACTCGTGTCAAGACACCCGATCGATCACCAAAGGCACTGTCCCGCCCGCTGATTCACCGATCTCCCAGGATCCCTTCAACGCCTGCCTGGCCCGCTCGAACCGCTCCGGAGTGTCCGTGTGCAGCGTCAGCAGCGGCTGCCCCTCCGTCACCCGGTCGCCCGGCTTGGCGTGTATGACGACACCGGCGCCTGCCTGCACCGGGTCCTCCTTGCGAGCGCGTCCCGCCCCGAGCCGCCACGCCGCCACGCCGACCGCGAGCGCGTCCAGCCGCCGCAGGACGCCGCTGCGGTCCGCGGTGATCACCTCGTGCTCGGCCGCCACGGGCAGCGGTGCGTCGGGGTCACCACCTTGCGCCGAGATCATCCGGCGCCATACGTCCATCGCACGACCGTCCCGCAAGGCATCCGCCGGGTCGATGTCGGATCTGCCTGCTGCGGAAAGCAGCTCGCGCGCGAGCGCGACGGTCAGCTCGACCACGTCCGCAGGTCCGCCGCCGGCCAGCACGTCGACCGACTCCTGGACCTCGAGGGCGTTGCCGGCGGTCAGTCCGAGCGGCGTCGACATGTCGGTGAGCAGCGCGACCGTCGTGACGCCGGCGTCCGTGCCGAGGTCGACCATCGTCCGCGCGAGCTCACGCGCCTGCTCCGTGCTCTTCATGAACGCCCCGCTGCCCACCTTGACGTCGAGCACCAGCGAGCCGGTGCCTTCGGCGATCTTCTTGCTCATGATCGAGCTCGCGATGAGCGGGATCGACTCCACCGTGCCGGTGACGTCGCGCAGCGCGTAGAGCTTCTTGTCCGCCGGCGCCAGGCCGGTGCCGGCCGCGCAGATGACGGCGCCGATCTCATCGAGTTGCCGCAGCATCGCGTCGTTCGAGAGGGACGCCTGCCAGCCGGGGATCGACTCGAGCTTGTCGAGCGTGCCGCCGGTGTGCCCGAGGCCACGGCCGGACAATTGCGGCACGGCAACGTCATACACCGCCACGAGCGGAGCGAGCGGGAGGGTGATCTTGTCGCCCACTCCCCCGGTCGAGTGCTTGTCCGCCGTCGGGCGGGACAGCGAGCCGAAGTCCATCCGTTCCCCCGAGGCGATCATCGCCGCGGTCCAGTGACTGATCTCCTCGCGGGTCATCCCGTTGAGGAAGATCGCCATCGCGAGCGCCGACATCTGCTCCTCGGCCACGACGCCTCGCGTGTAGGCATCGATCACCCAGTCGATCTGCTCCTTGCCGAGGACCTGCCGGTCCCGCTTGGTCGCAATGACGTCGACGGCGTCGAATTTCTCGGTCATCCTGCAGATCCTGCCAGTCGGCCGGTCTCTGCACGCGCCGACCCGGAACCGTCCTCGTCAATCGCGCGTCAATGCTCCGGTGACCACACCACGCACAGCCCACCCCCCAGGGAGGAACACCCATGAAGACGATGACCCGCACCGCCGGAGCCGCTCTGCTGCTCAGCCTGCCGATGGCGCTCGGAGCATGCAGCAGCAGCGGTGGCAGCAAGCCGGCCAAGCCGGACGTCGAAGCCGGTTTCACCAAGGCCATGAAGCAGCAGAGCCAGGCAGCCAGCGTGCCGGACGCGATGCTGAAGAAGATGTCGAGCTGCACCATCGACAAGGTCTACGACAAGGTCAGCAACAAGACGTTGAACGCCATCAAGAGCGGTGACACGTCGAAGAAGATCAGCTCGGGCGACGAGTCGAAGCTGCAGGACGCGACGCAGAGCTGCAGCAAGTCGCTGGTCAGCGCAGCGGGCTGACCCCCGCTTCGGAGAGGACATCATGCGCTCGCTTCACGCCACACGCGCCGCGGCGGCGGCCGCACTGCTCGCCCTGCCCCTGAGCCTGGCTGCGTGCAGCTCCGGTTCGTCCGCCCGGGCGACGAGTTCCGCTCCGAGCTCCACCAGCGTGGCGACGTCGACGGCTGCGCCGTCGACCGGCACCAGCAGCTCGTCCGGCAGCGAGACCGGGAAGCCGACCAAGGCGCAGGTGGCGGCCGGTATGACGAGCTACTTCGTGAGCAAGGGCGTGCCGCGATCGCTCGTCGGTGACGTGTCGAAGTGCGTTGCCGACAAAGGCTATTCGCAGTTCTCCGAGGCGACGCTGCGTGCGCTGAAGAACGGCCGGATCCAGGAGCTCAACCCGTTGGACACCGGCAAGCTCACGAAGGTGACGACCAGCTGCCTGGCGGGCGGCCACCTGCCGACCAGCGCCGGCTGAGCCGCCGCTGTCCGCGGTCAGGCTTCCGGTGCCGCCACGTGTTCCAGGTCGCCCAGGCCGAAGGCCTGTGGCAGCACGTCCTCCATGGTGCGCACGCCCCGGGGGGTCAGCAGCAGACAGGACGGCCCGCCGTGCTCCCAGAGCAACTGCCGGCACCGGCCGCACGGCATCAGTGACTCGCCCAGGGTGTTGACGCACGAGACCGCGACCAGCCGGCCGCCGCCGCTGCGGACCAGGTCGCTGACCATGCCGCACTCGGCGCACAGCGTGACGCCGTACGCGGCGTTCTCCACGTTGCAGCCCGACACGATCCGTCCGTCGTCGACGAGCCCGGCGACACCGACCGGGAACTTGCTGTAGGGCACGTAGGCGTGGCGCATCGCCTCCACCGCTTCCGCGGTCAGCATCTCCCAGTCCACCTGATCCATCCGGTCAGTCGCCCTTCACGTAGGGCTCGCCGTCGGCGGCGGGTGCCCGCACGCGGCCGACCAGTCCGGCGACCGCGAAGATGGTCGCGAGGTAGGGCAGCATCTGCAACAGATTGGAGTCGATCTTCACCGGGGTCGACAGCAGCGACAGGGCGGTCTGCAGAGCGCTGAAGAAGCCGAAGAAGAGCGACGCGCCGAGGGCGCCGCGCGGCGTCCACCGACCGAAGATCAGCGCCGCCAGCGCGATGAAGCCCTGCCCGGAGGTCATGTTCTTGTTGAACTGCCCCACGGACCCGATCGTCAGCGCCGCACCGGCCAGCCCGGCGATGCCGCCACCGATGATGACGTTCTTGTAGCGCAGCCGCAGCACGTTGATGCCGACCGTGTCCGCCGCCTTCGGGTGCTCGCCGACGGCGCGGGTCCGCAAACCCCAGCGGGAGCGCAGCAGCATGACGTCGATGATGATCACGATGGCGTACATCAGGTAGGTGATGATCGTCTGGTCGAACAGCAGCGAGCCGATCACCGGGATGTCGCCGAGCAACGGAATCTTGATCGCCGAGAAGATCGCCGGCTGGTTGGTGCCGGTGCCGTTGTTGGCCATGATCGCGTCATACAGATAGCCGGTGAGACCGAGCGCGAACGCGTTGATGACCACGCCCAGGATCACCTGGTTGACGGTGAACTTGATCGCGAAGACCGCCAGCAGCGCGCCGACCACCGCGCCGATCAGCACCGCCGCGGCCAGCCCGATCCAGCTGCTGGCGATCGTGCCGAACAGCGCGCCCGCGAACGCGCCGAAGAGCATCTGCCCCTCGATCGCCACGTTGATGACACCGGTCTTCTCACACATCACGCCGGCCATCGAGCCGAGGATCAGCGGGGTGGCCAGGAAGAGCGTCTGGTAGAGCAGCGAGCCCACCTGGACCGACTGTTTGCCCTCCGTGCCCGCCCAGGTGAGGAAGGCGACCAGGAAGAGCACGCCGGCGGCAATCCCGACCCAGCGCAGCGTGCGCCGGTTGAAGCCGCGCACCAGCTGGGCGGCACCGAGCAGCACGATGAGCACGCCGCACGCGACGATGACACCGACACCCGGCACCGAGAACTGCGGCACCGTGACACCCGGGTTGTTGCCGTTGACGTCGAAGCTGGTCGACTGCGAGCCGGCCGACATACCGAGCACGACTGCGGCGATCAGGCCCAGCAGCACGATCGCGGCCCCGGTGCCGATCCGCTTCGCGGTCGTCTGGCGCAGCTCGACGACGTGCTGCTCGACGACCTCCCCAGGAGCGACCTCGACCTTCGCGACCGACGAGTCGACCACGCCGACCGAGTCGTCGTTCAGCTCGGGGCTCATCCGTTCCATCCCTTCGCGAGAACCGCCGAGCCGGCGGACTTGCTGCGCCGCAGGCGGAAGATCAACCGGATCAGGCCGGGCGCCGCGATGAAGATGACGACGAGCGCCTGCAGCACCTGCACCAGGTCCGGCGGCGTCGGCGTCGACGCCTGCAACTGGCCGCTGCCCGCCGTCAGTGCACCGAACAGCAGACCCGCGGCGAACGTGCCCCACGCGGTGCCGCGACCCAGCAGCGCGACGGTGATGGCGGTGAAGCCCACACCGCCGTCCACACTGGCGGTGATCTGGTAATTGTTGGCGTCGCCGAGGACCTGCGCCGCACCGGCCAGACCACAGAGCGCCCCGACGATGACCATCACCCCGATGTACGTGGTGGCGACGCTCATCCCGGCGGTGCGCGCGGCGTCCTGATTGGCGCCGACCGCGCGGATGCGGAAGCCGAACGTGCCGTACTTCAGCAGCCACCACACGAAGACCGTCGCCGCGATGGCCAGGACGAAGGAGAAGTTGACCCGCAGGTTGGCCTCGAACCAGCCGAACAGATGCCAGAACTGTGCGTTGCCGTCGACGGTGCGCGACACCGCCTGGTTGTATGGCGGCGCCTGGAACCACGTCTCCGTGAGCAACCAGTTGATGAAGAACACGGCGACGTAGTTGAGCATGATCGTGGTGATGACCTCGTGCGCGCCGGTCTTCGCCTTCAGCACACCCGCGAGTGCCGCCCAGATGGCACCGCCGATGATGCCGCCGACGATCGCCACGATGATGTGGATGCCGGCCGGCAGGTGCCAGGCGAAACCGATGTAGCCGGCCAGCGCCGCCGACATCAGGATCTGGCCCTGCGCGCCGATGTTGAACAGGCCGGCGCGGAACGCCAGGGTGACCGACAGGCCGGCGAGGATCAACGGGGTCGCGTAGACGAGCGTCTCCGAGATCGGCGCCAGCGCCTGCTGTCCCTGCGGGTTGTAGATCGCACCCTCGAAGAGCGCGACGTAGGCGTTCTTGATGGCGCTCCACCCGGCGCTGAACGTGTCGCCCGGTGCGGCGGTGAAGTAGCTCGCCGCGTTGCGGGTGGCCGCGTCCGACGCGACGATCAGGATCGCGCCGACGATCATCGCGCAGATCACCGCGAGCAGCGTGACGACCGCGGGGTGGTCACTGCGCAGGATCTCGCCGAAGGTCTCGCGGGTCCGGTCGTTGCCGGTCTCCTGCTGCGCCAGCAGCGTGTCGCCCTCGGCGCCCGACTCGTGCGCGACCTCCGCGCGCTCCTCGCGCTTGCTCAGGTCGGGCTTGCCCTCATCAGGCGTCATGTGCTCTGTCGCTCCTCTGTCCTCGGCTCCGGGCCCCGCTTCGCTCGTGTCCTCGCCTCGGTCGGAGCTCATGATGCCGCTTCCTTCGTGTCCGAGGTCTGACCGGCCATCAGCAGGCCGAACTCCTCTGCTGTTGCGGTCGGAGGCAATTCGCCGATGATCTTGCCGGCATACATGACACCGACCCGGTCGGCGAGGCCGATGACCTCGTCGAGCTCCGTGCTCACCAGCAGCACGGCGGTGCCGCGGTCGCGCTCGGCGACGATCCGCTTGTGGACGAACTCCTGCGAGCCGACGTCCACGCCGCGGGTCGGCTGCGAGACGACGAGCAGACGCAGCGGCCGGCTCATCTCGCGCGCGAGCACGACCTTCTGCTGGTTGCCGCCGGACAGGGTGGACGCGGACGCCTCCGCGCTCTGCGTGCGGACGTCGAACTCGCTCACGCGCTCGTCGGCGTTGTGTGCGATGGCGGACAGGTTCAGCCACAGGGGGTTGCCGAACGGCGCCTCGTCATACGTGTCGAGCACGAGGTTCTCGGCGATGCTGAAGCTGCCGACCAGCCCGTCGTGCATCCGGTCCTCGGGCACATAGCCGACCCCGCGCGCCAGGATCGCGTCGGTGGTGGCGTCGGTGATGTCCGCGCCCTCCAGCCGGATCCGTCCGGCCGTCGGCTCGAGGAGTCCGACGATCGCCTCGGTCAGCTCCGACTGGCCGTTGCCCTGCACGCCGGCGATCGCGTAGATCTCGCCCGCGTGCACCTCGAGCGACACGTCGTCGACGAGCACCTGGCCGGTGGGCGCGGTCACGCTCAGCCCGTCGATGTCCAGCACGACGTCGCCCGGCTCGGCGGGCTCCTTGTCGACCTGCAACTGCACCGGGCGGCCGACCATCATGGCGGCGAGTTCGGCCGGGCTGGCGCTGGGCTCGGCCTGGCCGACGACCTTGCCACGCCGTATGACGGTGATGGTGTCGGCGATCGCGCGGACCTCGCGAAGCTTGTGGCTGATGAAGACGATCGACGTGCCGTTCTTCTTCAGGGACCGCATGACGTCCATCAGGTGGTCGGTCTCCTGCGGGGTCAGCACGGCCGTCGGCTCGTCGAGGATCAGCACCTTCGCTTCACGGGCGAGCGCCTTGAGGATCTCGACGCGTTGCTGGATGCCGACCGGCAACTCCTCCACCAGGACGTCGGGGTTGACCTCCAGGTGGTAGTCGCGCGAGAGATTGCGCACGACGTCGCGGGCCTTCTTCTGGTCCAGCATCCCGGCGGACCGGGTGTATTCGTCGCCGAGCATGACGTTCTCGGCAACGCTCAGCACGGGGACGAGCATGAAGTGCTGGTGGACCATGCCGATGCCGGCGCGCATGGCGTCCCCGGGGCCGTTGAACTTCTGCGGCTGTCCGTCGATGAGGATCTCGCCGGCCGTCGGCTCGTAGAGGCCGTAGAGCACATTCATCAGCGTCGACTTGCCCGCGCCGTTCTCACCGAGCAGAGCATGGATCTGCCCCGGCTCGACCACCAGGTCGATGTGATCGTTCGCTGTGAACGAGCCGAATTGCTTGGTGATTCCACGCAGTTCGAGCTTCACGCAGAGACTCCCTTGTCTTGTTGCGTCATACGCCGTCAGTAACTCTAGGCGTTGCTGAGGTCCCCCAACGACAGATTCGGGGTGGGCGGCCGTTGTGCGCCGCCCACCCCGTCCGTCGTTCGTGCGGTTACTTCGGCTGGCTCGGCGACGTGATCTTGATCTTGCCGGAGACGATGTCCGCCTTGACCTGCGTGATCTCGGTCTTCAGGGCCGCGGGGACCTTGGAGTCGAAGTCGTGGTAAGGCGCGATGCCAACACCGTTGTTCTTCAGCGTGCCGATGTAGTTGCCGGTCGGGAAGGTGCCGTCCGCTGCCTGCTTCAGGTAGGCCTGCACACCACCGGCGAGGTTCTTGGTGGCGCTGGAGATGAAGTACTTGCAGTAGTTGGCGGCGCTCTCGCAGCCGTCGGTGTCGACCCAGATCAGGTTGAGCTTGCCGCCCGAGGCCTGCGCCGCGGCGCCCGCACCGAGGCCCGACGCGCCGGCGACCGGGAAGACGATGTCGGCACCCTGGCTGACCATCGCCTGGGTGATCGACTTGCCCTTGTTCTGGTCGGTGAACGAGCCGGAGAAGGTGCCGCCCTTCTGGTTCTTCTCGTTCCAGCCGAGGACCTTGACGTTCTTGCCCTTGGCCTTGTTGTAGTACTGCACGCCCTCCCAGAAGCCGTCCATGTAGATGGTCACCGGCGGAATGGCGAGACCGCCCCAGGTGCCGACAGTGCCGGTCTTCGTCATACCAGCAGCGAGGTAGCCGGCCAGGAACGCGCCCTGCGCGGTGTTGAACTCGATGCCGTAGATGTTGGACGCGTTCTGGTTGCCGTTGTCGATCTCGGCGAAGTGCACCTTCGGGTACTGCTGCGCGACCTTCTTCAGCGCGTCACCCATCAGGCCGCCGACCGCGATCACCGTGTTGCAGTTGCCCTGCGCGTACTTGGTGAGGTTGGGGGTGTAGTCGCTGCCCGAGTTGGACGGGACGTACTTGATCGAGATGTTCGGGTTGGCCTTGTTGGCCGCCTGCATGCCCGCCCAGGAGTTCTCGTTGAACGACTTGTCGTCGACACCACCGGTGTCGAGCACCATGCACGCGCTGAACTTCTTGCCGGCCGCGGTGTTGCTCGCGGTCTGCGATCCGGTGCTGCCGTTGCCGGCGTTGCTCGAACTGTTGGTCTTGGCTGGCTTGCTGCCACAACCGGCCAGGGCCATCGCGGCAATGGCCGAAACGGCCGCAATCTTCATCACCGAACGCACGGTGTCTCCTTTTTGTTGTGCAACTTCTTGGAACTGAGTCGGGGTATGACGGGCTCCGCGGCTGCGGGTGCTCTTGGCATGACTTGCCAGGGGCGGGTGCACCCGGCTGTGGGGCAAGTCGGCAGCCTAGCGCCGCGTTGGTGGCTCCGCCCGCCGATCGCGGCGATGGGACCGAACCGTTACCTCCCGGTAGCGATCATTCCCCACGGAGTGCTGCTACGGCCAGCAGGCGCGCCCCGATTCCGATCGCCGCCTCGTCGACGACCAGGTCACCCTGGTGCAACTCGTAGGTCGCGCCGCCGGGCGTGCGAGTGCCGAGCCGGGCGAGGGCTCCTGGCGTCGTCTGCAGCAACCAGGAGAAGTCCTCGCCGCCCAGCGACTGCCGCGTCGGCACGATCGCGTGGTCACCCGCGGTGGCGCGGACGGCCAGGGCGAGGGTGGCGACACAATCGCGATCGTTGACCACCGGTGGCACACCGCGAACGTGGTTGACCTTGGCGGCCACTCGGTACGGCGCCACGACGTCGCGCACCGCCTGCTCGACCAGGCCGTCGACGCGCCGCCATTCGTCGGCGTCGAGCATGCGCAGGGTCCCGACCACCCGCCCGGTTGCGGGGATCACGTTGGCGGCATTGCCCGCCTCGACCTGCCCCCAGACGAGAGCGGCGCCGGCGCGCGGGTCGAGCCGTCGGCTGAGCACGGCGGGCACATCGGTGAGGACCTTGCCGAGCGCGAAGGTGAGGTCGGCGCTCAGGTGCGGACGAGACGTGTGGCCGCCGGGTCCGGTGAGTGTCACCTCGACGGCGTCGCAGGCTGCGGTGATCGGTCCGGCGGTCAGGCCGACGGTGCCGACGTCGATGCTCGGGTCGCAATGGACGGCGTAGGCACGGTCGACGCCGTCGACTGCGCCGGCGTCGAGCACCTCGTGCGCTCCGCCGGGCACGACCTCCTCGGCCGGTTGGAAGATGCAGCGCACGGCCAGTCCGCGCTCGACCAGTGCGGGCTCGACGGCCTTGAGCGCCAGCGCCGCCCCCAGCACGACGGTGGTGTGCACGTCATGCCCGCAGGCGTGACAGACGCCGGTGACGGTGGAGCTGAACGGCAGACCGCTGTGTTCCGGCACCGGCAGTGCGTCCAGGTCGGCGCGCAGGGCGATCCGCTGGGTCGGCCGGCCGGCGCCGATGTCGGCGATGAGGCCGGTGCGTGGGAGGGCGGTGACTCGCGCGCCGGCCGCGGAGAGGGTGTCGCGCAGGAAGCGCGTGGTGCGGTGTTCCTGCCAGGCGATCTCCGGGTGGGCGTGCAGGTCGCGACGCCAGGTGACCAGTTGGGGCAGCAGACGATCGATCTCTGCGACCGCGGGCGCGACGGGGTCGGCTGCGGTGCGCGATGCGGCTAGGTCACTCACAAGTCGTTCATGCTACGACCACCGCTCCGTGCGTCGCCGACCAGCACCAGGAAAGCGCCGAAACCGCGGCCGGCCTGCGCCGCTCGCCCGGCGAAGATCTCGGCCGCCGTCTCGCGGACGGTTGCCTCCAGCGTGCCTGCACCGCGCCAGAGGACGAGGGTCCCCGGCGTGTGGTCCACGTCGGTCAGGCTGTCGGCGAGAGCGTCCCAGTTCCGGCCGAACCAGTCCGGCAGGTCGAATGCGCGGCGGCATACCTCCAGGAAGTAGGGCTTGTCGGTGCCGTGGGAGCTGTCCAGCTCGACGATCCGCCACCCGTGCTCGCGCGCTGCGGCGCGCGCCCCCGGGAAGTCCTCGCTCGGGTGCAGGCCGGACCCGCCCTGCGCGATCAGGTTGGCGACTGAGGTCACACTTTCGGTCGCGTCACTGCCATCGGCGGCGCGCCTCGCTCGTACCTCGCTCGTGTGCTCGCCTCGGTCGGCGCTCATGAGACGATCCTCTGGAAGCTGTCGTAGTGGTCCGCTGTGTAGTACATGGTGCCGTCCCGCGCCCGGATGATGCGGCGTGCGCCCCGGTCCGGCGACCCGGGCGTCTCGACGGTGTATTCGTGGTAGAAGCCGGTCGGCTCACGCGGCAGCAGGTGCTCGCGGTTCTGGAAGACCACCCCGTCCTGTCGGTAGGGGAAAGGTCCGCCGGTCCGGATCAGCCCGATCGTGGTGCGTGCCTCGGGCGGCAGTTGCTGCACCGAGATCGTCGGTATGCCGTGGTCGGACTGCCTGATCGGCGGCGCACTGGTGCTGCCGCTCGCGGTGGAGGCGGCGACGGCCGGCGTGCCGGTGCTGCTTCCGCACCCGGCCAGCACACAGACGACCGTGATGACCACGAGCAACCCGAAGACGCCCGGGATGAACAGATCCCGAAACCGCCGCATCCGATCGAGCACCCCGCCAGGCTATCCGCGCGCGCGACGAACCTGATTGAGCGGCATACCTCCGCATTGAGCGGCGTAGCGAAACAGCCCGAATCCGGGTGCCGGTCAATCCGTCGGTATGCCGGTCAATCGAGGGCTGTGGATAACGCTAGCGGCGCGGTTGCGTTCCGGCAGGCTTCGATGGATGTCACTCGCATACTTCGTCACGTCGGACCCTCCTGTCGCCAGCCCTGCCGAGGTCGAGAGCGCACGTCAGGAACACCTGGCTCGCTGCGCCGAGAACGTTCGTCGTCTGCGCGAACAACTCGCAGCGACGTCCGCCGACCGGCTTAGGCTGATCGGTGCGTCCCCGGATCCATCGTGGGCACGACTCCGACAGGGAGCATTCGCGACCTGCGACCCCAACGCCCTGGACCGCGACGAGCGGCTCATCCTGATGGCTCTCGCCATGCAGAGCGTCGCAACGGCGCCACGCATCCATGTCCACGGTACGGCGAGGGCGATCTGGCAGCTGCCGTCGATCGGCCAGCAGACCGAGCTCGTCGAATTTGCCCGACCACCCGACGCAACCGGTCGATCACCGCAGGCGCGACGCCGGCGTACTGCAATCGCGCCCGATTCAGTGTATGTCGGTGGCCTGTCGGTCACCGGCCTGGACCGGACGATCGTCGACCGCGCTCGCTACGAGAGTCTGGAGTCGGCTGTTGCAATGTGCGATGCGGCGCTTCGACAAACTCTCGCTCGGGAAGGCGACATTCTTCAGCAAGTTCAGGCGCTACCGAAGCGAGCGCGGGGATGCCGGATGGCCGAGCTCGCCGTGCTGCTCTCCCACCCGGCGGCAGAGTCTCCACTTGAGTCGTTGAGTCGCGTACGCATGTTCCAGCTGGGACTCCCGATGCCTGAGCTTCAGGTCGAGTTCTACGACCACGATGGTTTCATCGGACGGGTGGACTTCTTCTGGCCGCAACTCGGCATCATCGGAGAAGCCGACGGCCGGCTCAAGTATCGCGTGCCCGACGGATCGTCGGGTAAGGAGGCCGAGGAGGCGCTGTGGAAGGAGAAGCGCCGGGAGGATCGGCTATGGCGTCACCCCGATGTCAAGCAGGTCGGTCATTGGTGCTGGAGTGAAGCGATCAGCACATTCCGATTCGCCTCGATCATGGCGAACCTCGGAGTACGAACCTTCCGGGACAATCTCGCCTGGCCAGTCCCGGACGGGCCGTTGCCTCGCAAGTCCCGCCATATCTCTCTGATCGAGCGGCATACCGGGTGATTGACCGGCATACGGATTCACCGCGATTCCGTATGCCGCTCAATGCGTGGGTATGCCGCTCGATCAGAAGGAGAGGGCGCGGTTGAGGTCGGCGACCAGCGCCGGGCCGCGGTAGATGAAACCGCTGTAGACCTGCACCAGCGACGCACCGGCATCGATCAGAGCGCGGCCGTCGTCCGCGGTCATCACTCCGCCGACCCCGATGACGGGCAACGGCGAACGCGCCGCGATGCGGGAGACGACATACCGGGCCCGGCGGGTCAGTGGGGCACCGCTCAGCCCACCGGCCTCCGCCGCGAGCGGCAGGTCGGCGGCGGCGATGCCCTCCCGCGACAGCGTGGTGTTGGTCGCGATCACGCCGCTGGCATCGGCGCGCTGCGCGACCTCCAGCACGTCGTCGATCGCGCCGTCGGTCAGGTCGGGCGCGATCTTGACGAAGATCGGCGTGCGGGACCGCTCGGCCGTCGCATTCACCAGTGACGCGAGCAATTCGGCGAGCGGCTCCTTGTCCTGCAGCGTGCGCAGACCCGGCGTGTTGGGGCTGGACACGTTGACCGCGAAGTAGTCGGCGTGCGCGTCGAGCGCTGCCAGACTGGCGAGGTAGTCACCGATCGCATCCTCGACGGGCGTCACCTTGGTCTTGCCGATGCTCACGCCGATGGGTATGCCGATCGGGACCGCCGCCTGGAGCCGGTCCGCGAGAGCCTGAGCACCGCTGTTGTTGAAGCCCATCCGGTTGATGATCCCCTCGCTGGCGCGCAGCCGGAAGAGTCGCGGTTGTGGGTTGCCGGGTTGTCCCTGCGCGGTGACGGTGCCGAGCTCGATGTGCCCGAACCCTAGGTGCTCCCAGGCCTTCACGCCGAGACCGTCTTTGTCGACACCCGCTGCCAGCCCGACACGACCGGGGAATCGAATCCCTGCGACGTCGACGGGAGCCGACGGCTTGGGCAGCGCCAGGCCAAGAACGTGTATGGCGCCCGGGTGCTCCCCCAGCCACGCCATCCGACGCAACGTGGCGTGGTGCGCGGCTTCCGCGTCACCGTTGCCGACACGGAACAGCAACGGGCGCAGGGCTTTTCGGTATCCGGCGTCGAGCGCCCAGGTCGGCAGAGCCATGATCAGGTGAGCTCGCTCCGGCCGCCCGTCTTCAGCCGCTCCACGACGCTCTTGACGTCCTGGGCGCGGTCCCGCGTCGTGACGAGCAGCGCGTCGGGCGTGTCCACGACGATGATGTCGCGTACGCCGAGGGTCACCACGACCCGTCCGGATCGTGGTGCGATCACCCCGCTGGTGTCCTCCGCCACGACATCTCCCGCGTTGCCGAGGACCTTGACCCCGTCCTCGCTGTCGGCGAGCAACGCGCCGAGCGAGTCGAAATCGCCGACGTCGTCCCAGTCGAATTCACCTGGTATGACGGCGACACGACCGTCGGCCGCTGCCGGCTCGGCCAGCGCGTTGTCGATCGAGATCTCGGTCAGCCGCGGCCACAGCTCCGTCAGCCGCAACGGGTTGTTGGCGATCGAGCGCAGATCGCCGGCCAGTCCGGGCTGGTAGAGGTCCAGCATGTCGAGCAGCACGCTGGCTCGAAAGACGAACATGCCAGCGTTCCAACGGTATTCGCCGCTCTCAAGGTACTTCCGCGCGGTTTCCGCGTCGGGTTTCTCGACGAAGGACTCGACACCCCGGGCGTTCGGCGCGCCTTCGACGTCCAGCGCCGAGCCGAGCTTGATGTAACCGAAACCCGTTGCGGGGCTTGTGGGCTCGATGCCAATGGTGACGAGCTGGCCGGTCCGCGCGACGGCGACCGCTTCCCGGACACTGCACCGGAAGGACTCGTCGTCGCGGATCACGTGGTCGGCAGCGAAGGAGCCGATGATCGCGTCGTGGTCACGCTGCTCCAGGATGGCGGCGGCCAGGCCGATGGCCGGCATGGACTCACGCGGCGACGGCTCGACCAGCAACGAGTCGATGCCGAGCTCGGGCAACTGCTGCCGCACCTCCGGCGCGTGCCGCAGGCCGGTGGCGATGAGCAATCGGTCCTCCGACAGCGGCGCCAGCCGGTCCACCGTCCCCTGGAGCAGCGACCAA
This sequence comes from Flexivirga sp. YIM B11880, assembly GCF_058148645.1. Lineage (NCBI taxonomy): Bacteria > Bacillati > Actinomycetota > Actinomycetes > Micrococcales > Dermacoccaceae > Flexivirga > Flexivirga sp. YIM B11880. Next base: position 95,580 of record NZ_JBMAMH010000011.1, on the reverse strand, counting down.
CCGGAACCGGTCAGGTCGTGGAGAAACTTCGGCGAGTCCGACCGGGAGAGCGGCCACAGCCGCGTCCCCGAGCCTCCCGCGGGAATGACCGTCCAGAACCCNCCTGGAGCAGCGACCAACCGGAACCGGTCAGGTCGTGGAGAAACTTCGGCGAGTCCGACCGGGAGAGCGGCCACAGCCGCGTCCCCGAGCCTCCCGCGGGAATGACCGTCCAGAACCCCTCAATGGGGCCGCTCTCCTGCCTCGACATGGGCCTGAGGCTAATGCACCAGGTTGGGGCCGGAGCCGCCACACCTCGAAACCGGCGTCATACCGGACGGGGCCGGCACGGGAGAACTCCCGTGCCGGCCCCGTTCAGGTGGGACGTCAGCGCTTGGCGTGCATGAAGTCCCGGTTGAGCTGGTTGATGACGTCCAGCGGGATCTCCTTGGGGCACGCCGCTGAGCACTCACCGAGGTTCTGGCACCCGCCGAAGTCCTCGGCATCGTGCTGGTTGAGCATCCGGACGACGCGGGCGTCGCGCTCGGCCTGGCCCTGTGGCAGCTCAGCCAGGTGGGTGATCTTCGCGCCCAGGAAGAGCATGCCGGAGGCGTTCGGGCACGCGGCGACGCAGGCCCCGCAGCTGATGCAGGTCGCCGCGTCGAAGGCCCGGTCGGCCTTGTGCTTCTGCACCTGCAGGTTGTTGGCCTCGGGAGCGGCACCGGTGTTGACCGAGATGTAGCCGCCGGCCTGGATGATCCGGTCGAACGCCGACCGGTCCACGATCAGGTCCCGGATCAGCGGGAACGCCTCGGCGCGCCACGGCTCGATGGTGATGGTGTCGCCGTCGGAGAAGGACCGCATGTGCAGCTGGCAGGTCGTGGTGACCTCGGGGCCGTGCGCCTGACCGTTGATCATCAGCGAGCACATGCCGCAGATGCCCTCACGACAGTCGGAGTCGAACGCGACCGGGTCCTCGCCATTGCCGATGAGCTGCTCGTTGAGCACGTCCAGCATCTCCAGGAACGACATGTCCTCGGAGATGTCCGTCACCGGGTAGGTCACCAGCTCGCCCTGAGTGTCGGGCCCGGCCTGGCGCCAGATTTTCAGTGTGAGATTCATTTACTTGTAGCTCCGTTGCTTGAGCTCGATGAAGTTGAAGATGAGGTCCTCCTTGTGCAGCACGGGCGGCTCGAAGCTGCCCTCGCTGCCGCCGGCGAACTCCCACGCGGCGACATACGCGAACTTCTCGTCGTCCCGCAGTGCCTCGCCGTCCTCGGTCTGCGACTCGGACCGGAAGTGGCAACCGCAGGACTCGGTGCGGTGCAGCGCGTCGATGCACATCAGCTCGGCCAGCTCGAAGAAGTCGGCCACCCGGCCGGCCTTCTCCAGCGACTGGTTGAGCGTCGCCGCGGAGCCCGGCACCCGCACGTTGCGCCAGAACTCCTCGCGCAGCGACCGGATCAGCCCGATGGCCTTGCGCAGCCCGGCGTCGTTGCGCTCCATGCCGCAGTACTCCCAGACGATCTGGCCGAGCTCCTTGTGGAAGGAGTCGACGGTCCGCTCCCCGTTGATCGACAGCAGCTTGTTGATGCGGTCCTCGACCGACTTGCGGGCCTCCAGCACCTCCGGTGCGTCCTCGGCGACCGGCTCGAACGGGCCGCGCGCGAGGTAGTCGCGGATCGTGTTGGGCAACACGAAGTAGCCGTCGGAGAGGCACTGCATCAGCGACGACGCACCCAGCCGGTTGGCGCCGTGGTCGGAGAAGTTGGCCTCACCGGCCGCGAACAGACCGGGGATCGTGGTCTCCAGGTCGTAGTCGACCCACAACCCGCCCATGGTGTAGTGCACCGCGGGGTAGATGCGCATCGGCACCTCGTAGGGGTTCTCCCCCGTGATCCGCTGGTACATGTCGAAGAGGTTGCCGTACTTGGCGGCCACCGCCTCGCGGCCCATCCGCTTGATGGCATCGGCGAAGTCCAGGTAGACGCCGCGGCGGAAGTCGCCGACCTTGGGGCCGACACCGCGGCCCTCGTCGCACACCACCTTGGCCTGCCGGCTGCCGATGTCACGCGGCACCAGGTTGCCGAAGGCGGGGTATTTGCGCTCCAGGTAGTAGTCCCGGTCCTCTTCGGGTATGTCGCGGGGGTCCTTCTCGACGTCGTCGCGGCTCTTGGGCACCCAGATGCGGCCGTCGTTGCGCAGCGATTCGCTCATCAGCGTCAGCTTCGACTGGTAGTCGCCCGAGACGGGAATGCACGTCGGGTGGATCTGCGTGTAGCACGGGTTGGCGAAGTAGGCGCCCTTGCGGTGCGCGCGCCAGGTCGCGGTGACGTTGCAGCCCATCGCGTTGGTCGACAGGTAGAACACGTTGCCGTAGCCGCCGCTCGCGAGCACCACCACGTCCGCGAGGTGGGTCTCGATCTCGCCGGTCACCATGTCGCGGGCGATGATGCCCCGCGCCTTGCCGTCCACGATGATCAGCTCGAGCATCTCGTGCCGGGTGAACTGCTCGACCGTGCCGGCCGCCACCTGCCGCTCCATCGCCTGGTAGGCGCCGATCAGCAGCTGCTGACCGGTCTGACCGCGTGCATAGAAGGTCCGGGCGACCTGCACACCACCGAACGAGCGGTTGTCGAGCAGACCGCCGTAGTCCCGGGCGAACGGCACGCCCTGCGCCACGCACTGGTCGATGATGTTGGCGCTGACCTCGGCCAGCCGGTAGGAGTTGGACTCCCGCGAGCGGTAGTCGCCGCCCTTCACCGTGTCGTAGAACAGCCGGTAGATCGAGTCGCCGTCGTCGTTGTAGTTCTTCGCGGCGTTGATGCCGCCCTGCGCGGCGACCGAGTGGGCGCGGCGCGGCGAGTCCTGGTAGCAGAACGACTTCACGTGGTAGCCGGCCTCGCCGAGCGTGGCAGCGGCCGCGCCACCGGCCAGGCCGGTGCCGACGATGATGATCGAGAGCTTGCGTCGGTTGGTCGGGTTGACCAGCTTGTTCTCGAACTTCGCCGTGGTCCACATCTCCGCGACGGGAACCTTGGGGGCCTTGGTGTCCTCGATCTGGTCGCCGACCGAGTAGAGGTTGTCGATGAGTTCAGGCATCTGGCAGTCCTTACTTGATTCCGCCGAAGGCGATCGCGAGCGGAGGTATGACGAAGCCGATCGCCACGATCAGTGCCACCACAATGGCCACGGTGTTGGCGATGACCCGGGCGCGGGGCGTCGGCGTGAAACCGAGCGTCTGGGACGCACTCCAGATGCCGTGCCGCAGGTGCATGCCCAGGGCGATCATCGCCAGCACGTAGATCAGGGTCAGCCACCAGACGTTGAAGGCGTGCACGGTCAGCTCATAGGGATCGTGCGTGATCGCCGCGCCCTGCCCGCCGCTGCCGACGTTGATCTTGACGATGGTGAACTCCAGCAGGTGCCAGATCACGAAGAGCAGCAGGAACACGCCGCCCCACCGCATCCACCGGCTCGAGAAAGACTGCGCGATCGACTTCTTCACGACATACCGCTGCGGGCGGGCCGCCTTCGCGCGCCTCCACAACGCCGCAGCGCTGTAGACGTGCAGCACCAGGCAGATCCCCAGCACGATCTCCATGATCGTGAGGAACCCGTGCCGCGGCAGGATCGGCGAACCGATCGTGCGCAGATGCTCGGAATACTCGTTGAAGGCGAGGTGCCCCGCGAAAAGCTTGTAGAGATTGCCGTACATGTGGGCAATCACGAAAAGCACGAAAATGAAGCCGGTCACAGCCATCAGGACCTTCAGGAAGATCGAGCTTCCTGGTTTGCCGGTGCGGGCTCGAGGCGGCTTGGAGACGGTTGAGGTAGCCACGGCCCTCAGGGTACGCCGCAAAGTACCTTGATATCGAAATAAGGTCTACCTAAGATCCGGTCAGCCGCCAGGCGAGGACCGAGCGCCATACCTGGTCGGCACCGTGCTCGTAGAGGTCGAAGCCGCCGACCTCGAAACTGCGCTCGTAAGACGAGAGCCCGTCGTACGCCTGGTCGAGCGACGCCTCCGGCACACCGTGCGCAATGGTGACGTGCGGGTGGTAGGGGAAGTCGAGCGTGCGTTCGACGGGGCCGGAGCGGACGGCGCGTTCGAGTTGCCCGCAGTTGGCGATGCCCTGCGCGATCGCGACGAAGACGACCGGTGAGATGGGCCGGAAGGTGCCGGTGCCGCGCAGTGTCATCCGGAACGGCGGCATCGAGCCGGCGACCTTGGCGAGGTGGTCGCGCAGGGCGGTCTCCGACTCCGGGTCGACCGGCGTGGGCGGCATCAGCGTCACGTGCGGCGGCACCGCTTGGGCGAGCGGGTCGCCGGCGTCCAGCCGCGCACGCTGCAGCTCCCCGGCATACGGCGACGGGATCGGGATGGAGACACCGATGGTCTTCATGACAGCTTGGCCGCCGAGGGGATGAATCCGACAGCGTCGTAAGCCTTTTCGAGCACCACGGAGGCGACCGACCGGGCGCGCTCGGCGCCGCGGGCAAGGATGCGGTCCAGCTCGGCGGGGTCGGCGAGCAGCTCGTCCACGCGCGCCTTGAACGGCGCCTGAACCTCGGCGACCAGCGCCGCGACGTCGGTCTTGAGCGCGCCGTACTTGTTCTCCCCGGCGTAACGCTCGACGAGCGTGTCGATCGAGTCACCCGAGAGCGCGGAGTGGATGCGCAACAGGTTGGCAATGCCCGGCTTGTTCTCGACGTCGTAGCGGACGGCGTTGTCGGTGTCCGTCACCGCTGACTTGATCTTCTTGGTGTTGACCTTGACCTCGTCGAGCATCATCAGGTTGCCGTTCTGATTGTCCGCCGACTTGCTCATCTTGGCGGTCGGCTCCTGCAAGGACATGACCTTGGCGGTGCCCTCGGGGATGTGCGCGTCGGGGACGACGAACGTCTCGCCATAGCGACTGTTGAAGCGCTGGGCGAGGTCGCGGGTCAGCTCCAGGTGCTGGCGCTGGTCCTCGCCGACCGGCACTGCGGTCGCGTCATACAGGAGGATGTCGGCGGCCATCAACATCGGGTAGGTGAAGAGGCCGACATTGGTGCCCTCGGAGCCGCGCTTGGCGGACTTGTCCTTGAACTGGGTCATCCGGGCCGCCTCGCCGTACCCGGTGATGCAGTTGAGCACCCAGGCCAGCTGCGAGTGCTCGGGCACGTGGGACTGCACGAAAACGGTCGACACCTCGGGGTCAATGCCGCCGGCGAGGTACTGCGCCGCGGTGACCCGGGTGCGGGCCCGCAGGTCCGCGGGCTCGGGGTTGACCGTCAGCGCGTGCTGGTCGACGACGCAGAAGAACGCGTCGAAGTCCTGCTGCATGCGTACCCAGTTGACCTGCGCGCCCAGGTAGTTCCCCAGATGCAGGGAGTCGTGCGTGGGCTGCATGCCGGACAGGATCCGGGGGGTGCGCGCGTTGTCGCTCATGGACGGAACGGGTGCCTTTCGTTGCACAGGGGCGGGATGGCGTGGTCGGCGGCCAGTCTCTCACCACCGATCGGTGGCTTCCCGGTCGGTCACCGCGATCGACAGCAGGCAGCAAGTGTTTGATCGTGTTTAGATATGATGGAAAGCTGGTTCCGAAGGGAGATGGGCGATGCTCGCGCGGCAACGGCAGGAGCTGATCGCGCACGCCGTGGAGGAACACGGCGGCATCCGGGTGTCCGAGCTGGTCGCCGAGTTGCACGTCAGCGACATGACGATCCGCCGCGACATCGAGGCGTTGGCGCGCAAGGGTGTGGTCCGCAAGGTGCACGGTGGCGCGACGCGTGCCGACCGCAGCGCCGACGAGCCCGGTTTCACCGCGAAGTCGGAGATGCATCCGCTCCAGAAGTCGGAGATCGCCCGCACGACCGCCGGCCTGATCGCCCCTGGGTCGTCGGTCGCCATCTCCGCCGGGACCACTGCGTATGCCGTGGCGCAGGAGCTGCGGACCGTTCAGCGGCTCACGGTGGTGACCAACTCGCCACGTGTCGCGGAGTTGCTCTTCGACCCCGAGGACAAGGACCGGCTGGTCGTGCTCACCGGCGGGGTCCGCACCCCCTCGGACGCCCTCGTCGGGCCGGTCGCCAACGAGATGCTGCGCACGGTCCACGTCGACACCCTCATCCTCGGCGTGCACGGCATCGACGTCGACGCGGGCCTGACGACGCCCAATCTGCAAGAAGCGCAAACCAATCGAGCGCTCATCCGGTCGGCGAAGCGCGTCGTGGTGGTCGCCGACCACAGCAAGTGGGGCATCGTCGGGTTGTCGACGATCGCCACCCTGGACAAGGTCCACACCCTGGTCACCGACGTTGAGCTGGACGAGCCGGCCCGACGGGCGATCAGCAAGCACGGCGTCAACCTGATCGTGGCGTCTCCGGACGGCGCGGCAGCCTCCGACTGAGCGTCAGCCGGCGTTCACCCGCCATACCTCGAAGATGTGCTGGGTCTCGGCGGCGCCGGCGTAGCTGGCGTACGCGATGTTGAGCTCCGGGTTGCGTGCCGCGATGCCGCGCTGCGACGTCGGGTCGGTCACCAGCATCACGAAGCCGATCTGGTCGGGGCCGAGGTAGCTGTCTTCGAAGATCAGGTCGCCGGGACGCGCATCGGCCGGACTGACCCGGGTGCCGTGCCCGGAAGCGAGCCAGCTGCGTTGCTCCTGAGCGGTGCGCGGCATGCTCACACCGGCGTGTGCGTATGCCGCCTGCACGAACGACGAGCTGTCCCAGGCATCCGGGCCGTTGGCGCCGAACCGGAACGCGCGCCCGACCCGGTCACGCGCCCAGCGCACCGCGCTCGCGGCCTGGGGCGTCGTCGTGGTCGCGGATGCGTCGGTGCACGCGACGCCGGTCGCTCCCCCGGCATACGCGGCCGCGTAGTGCAGCACGTCGTTGACGTACCAGTCCGCGTGGTTGTAGCTGTACAACGCCCGCCGCGCCCCGGCGGCACCGTTGCCCACGCCCCACGCCCGCAGCGCGTTGGCGGCCGAGTAGACGCTGTCGGCGTCGCTGCGTATGTCGATGCGGCCGTCCCCGTTGCCGTCGACGCCGTAGCGGGCGAAGGTGCTCGGCAGGAACTGCATGAGGCCCAGCGCCCCGGCCGACGACGTGTGGTTGTTACGGCCCTGCGCGGTCTCCTCCATGCCGACGCCGGCGAGCAGCGGCCAGGGCACGCCATACTTCGCGCTGGCCCCGAGGTAGAGCTTCATCAGGTCCGCGGGCACCGGCAGCGCGGCCTGCTTGACGCTGTCCTTGCGGGGCGAACCCGCAGCGGGCAGTGCGAAACCCGTCGACCTGGCCGGGACCTGACCGGTCAGCGGCGCGTCGTGGGCGGTCATGAACGGCACCGGATCGACCGGCGTGCCGTTGACGTGCACCTCGAAGTGCAGGTGCGGTCCGGTGCTGGCGCCGGTCGAGCCTTCCTCCCCCAGCACTTGACCGGCCTCGACGTGCGTACCGGGCGCGATGCCGGCGGCGATGTTCGCCATGTGCCCGTAGAGCGTCTGCACACCGTCGGCGTGCTGCAGGGTCACCTCGTTGCCGAGGCCACCGTAGGGGCCGGAACGCACCACGGTGCCGGCATCCGCGGCGACCACCGGTCCCGGACCGGGCAGCATGGCGAGGTCGACGCCCGCGTGCAGCCGGTAGACGTGGGTGATCGGGTCCGTGCGGTCGCCGAAGGGCGAGGTGATCGCATAGCGCTGTTCGACCGGAACACGCCAACCTGTGCCTCCCACGACGCAGCTGCTGCTCGACGAGCTGGTCGCCGCCGTCGCTGCCGGGGTCGGGATGAGGAAGACGAGCGCCGCCGCGGGCAGCATCGCGATTCGTCGTAACCACGACCGACCGGTCGTCAACCCTGCGCCCATGCCCTGTCCCGTTCTCCCGCAAATCATCGTAAGAGCACCGGGGACTGCTCCGCCCTGAAATTGCCGCGGCCGCTCGGTCGTGGAATTGCGCCGGCCGGGCCGAGCTGCGTCGCCGCTGACTAGCATCGGCTCGGTGAGCACCGAGTCGAAGACGCCTGCGACCGAACAACCGGAGTCAGCAACAACCCCGACCGACACCTTGGTCCGCCGATCGCACACGCTGTCGACGCCGTCCGGCCAGCTCAGTTACACCAGCGAAGCCGGCACCGTGGTGCTGCGCGCCGACGACCTGAAGGACGGGGTGTGGCAGGGCCGCAAGCCGGTCGCGGAGGTCGCCGTCACGGCGTACACGCTCGATGATGTCGACACACGCGAGCGGGCGGTGACCTTCGCGTTCAACGGCGGGCCGGGCAGTTCCAGCTTGTGGTTGCACCTCGGCCTGCTCGGACCGCGACGAGTCGAGATGGGCGATGCGGGTGACCTCCTGCCGCCGCCGTACGACCTGGTGGACAACCCGGAGACCTTGCTCGCGACCAGCGACCTGGTCTTCATCGACCCGGTGTCGACCGGACTGTCCCGGGTGGTCTCGGGCGGCAAGCCGAAGGACTTCCATGGATTCACCGCCGACATCGAGTCGGTCGGCGAGGTGATCCGTGCGTGGGTCACCCGTGAAAAGCGCTGGCTGTCCCCGAAGTTCGTCGCCGGGGAGTCGTACGGCACGACGCGTGCTGCTGCGCTCGCGCAGCATCTGCAGGAGAAGCTCGGCATGTATCTCAACGGACTGATCATGATCAGCAGCGTGCTCGACTTCGGCACTGCCAACTTCGAGCACGGCAACGATCGGGCGCACGCGCTCTACCTACCGTTCTACGCGCCGACCGCTCATTTCCACGGCAAGCACGGCGACCGGCCGTTGCGCGAGGTGCTGGACGACGCGGAGGACTACGCCGCGCGCGACTATCCCTGGGTGTTGTCGCGCGGGAACCGCCTCACCGAACCCGAACGCGCAGAAGCGGTTTCCCGCCTCGCGCGGCTGACCGGCCTGTCGGAGGAGTATGTCGAGCGCGCGGACCTGCGGATCGAGCACTGGCGCTTCTTCGGGGAACTGCTGCGCGATCAGGGTATGACGGTGGGGCGCCTCGACTCCCGGTTCACCGGTCTGGCCGCGAGCCGGATTGCCGAGCACATGGACGCGGACCCGTCGATGGACGCCATCAGCGGGCCCTACTCGGCAGCGTTCCAGCACTACCTCGGGACCGAGCTCGGCGTGACGAGCGAGGAGGTCTACCAGACGATCAGCGGGGACGTCGGTAACGACTGGAGCTTCAAGGAGTTCGAGAACTCCGCCGTCTACGTGATCGACCGCTTGTCGCGGGCGATGCGCCAGAACCCTCATCTTGCAGTGCATTTCGCCTACGGCTACTACGACGGCGCCACACCGTACTTCTGCGCGATGGACGACGTCGCGCGGCTCGCACCGGCGCTGCTGCCACGACTGGAGCATCGCTTCTACGAGTCCGGCCACATGACCTACGTGCACCAGCCCACCCGACTGCGGCAGAGCGCCGACCTCGCCGAGTTCGTGCGACGGCACAGCGGCCGCGGTTGAAGTACGAATGTTTGAACGCCGTCAACACGGGCATGGTTCGATGAGGCGGCAGTGCGGCACGGTTCATGACGTTTCGGCGAAAGGCGAGGATTCGTGGCGGATCGACGAGTGTTGGTCACCGGAGGCGCCGGGTTCATCGGGTCGCACCTGGTGGAGCGCCTGCTCGACCGCGGGGACGAGGTGCTGGTCGCGGACAACTTCTACTCCGGGATGCGATCCAACGTGCACCATTTGCTCGGCAACCCGGCCTTCGAGCTGATCCGGCACGACGTCACCTTCCCGCTGTATGTCGAGATCGACGAGATCTTCCATCTGGCCTGCCCGGCGAGCCCGGTGTATTACCAACGGGACCCGGTCCAGACGACCAAGACGAGCGTGCATGGATCGATCAACATGCTCGGCCTCGCCAAACGCACCGGCGCGAAGATTCTGCTGGCCTCCACCTCCGAGGTCTACGGCGACCCGGAGGTCCATCCACAACGCGAGGACTACTGGGGGCACGTCAACCCAACCGGCATCCGCTCGTGTTACGACGAGGGCAAGCGGTGCGCGGAGACGCTGTTCTTCGACTACCGGCGCCAGCACGACCTGCCGATCAAGGTGGCGCGCATCTTCAACACCTACGGCCCGCGGATGCGACCCGACGACGGCCGGGTGGTCTCGAACTTCATCATGCTCGCGCTGCGTGGCGAGCCGATCACCATCTACGGCGACGGACAGCAGACCCGTTCGTTCTGTTACGTCGACGATCTCGTCGACGGCCTGCTTGCGCTGATGGGTTCCGAGCCTGACTTCACCGGACCGGTCAACCTCGGCAACACCGGCGAGTTCACCATGATCGAGCTCGCCGAGCAGGTCATCCGGCTCACCGGAAGTAGTTCGCGGATCGTCCACGAGCCGCTGCCGGAGGACGACCCGACGAGGCGGCGACCGGACCTGTCACTCGCCAAGAAGGCGCTCGGCTGGGAGCCGGTCACGGCCCTGCCCGAGGGGCTGGCTCGCACGATCGAGCACTTCCGGAGCAGCGGAGTCGGCTGAGCCAGGAGCCGGTGCTCAGCTGGGTGGCGCGAACTCGTCCACCAGAGGGACGACGTCGGCGATCGACTCGACCACCCGGGTCGGCACGAACGGGTGCCGGGCCACCGCATCGCGTCCGGTGGAACCGGTGAGGACGAGGATCGTGCGCAGACCCGCCTCCAGGCCGCTGACGACGTCGGTGTCCATCCGGTCGCCGATCATCACGGTCGTCTCGGAGTGCGCCTCGATCCGGTTGAGCGCACTGCGCATCATCAGCGGGTTCGGCTTGCCGACGTAATAGGGCTCCACACCAGTGGCTCGAGTGATCAGGGCCGCGATGGCGCCCGTGGCGGGCAGCAGCCCGTCCTGGGAGGGGCCGCTGGGGTCGGGGTTGGTGGCGATGAAACGCGCGCCGCCGGCGACCAGCCGGATGGCCCGCGTGATCGCCTCGAACGAGTAGGTGCGGGTCTCCCCCAGCACGACGTAGTCCGGGTCGCGCGACGTCATGATGTAGCCGATGTCGTGCAACGCCGTGGTGAGACCCGCCTCGCCCACGACATAGGCGGAGCCATTGGGCCGCTGATCGTCGAGGAACTGCGCGGTCGCGAGCGCCGACGTCCAGATCGCCGCCTCCGGGATGTCCAGCCCGCTCGCGCTGAGTCGCGCCCGCAGGTCCCGCGGCGTGTAGATCGAGTTGTTCGTGAGCACCAGGAAGCTGAGGTCCAGCGCCTGCAGTCGGGCGAGAAACTCGGCGGCGCCCGGTATGGCGCGCTCCTCGTGCACCAGCACCCCGTCCATGTCAGTGAGCCAGCTGCGAACCTCGCGCTTCTCGGTCATGGGGCAAGTATTGCGGGTCGTGCGCCGCCATACCGACAGGGCGGAGCCGGCGAGACATGCTCGCCGGCTCCGCCCTGTGTCGAGTGGTGCGGGGTCAGGCGGCCTGCGCCATCGCCTTCTGCAGGTTCTCGTCGATTGCCGCGAGGAACTCCTCGGTGCTCAGGTAGCTCTGGTCGGGACCGACCAGCAACGCCAGGTCCTTGGTCATCTGCCCGCCTTCGACGGTCTCGATGCAGACGCGCTCCAGGGTCTCGGCGAACTGGGTGACCTCCGGGGTCTCGTCCAGCTTGCCGCGGTGCGCGATGCCCCGGGTCCAGGCGAAGATCGAGGCGATCGGGTTGGTGGAGGTGGCCTTGCCCTGCTGGTGCTGCCGGTAGTGGCGGGTGACGGTGCCGTGCGCGGCCTCGGCCTCGACGGTCTTGCCGTCGGGGCTCATCAGCACCGACGTCATCAGGCCGAGCGAGCCGAAGCCCTGTGCCACGGTGTCGGACTGGACGTCGCCGTCGTAGTTCTTGCAGGCCCAGACGTAGCCGCCCTCCCACTTCAGCGAGGACGCGACCATGTCGTCGATCAGCCGGTGCTCGTAGGTGATGCCGGCCGCGTCGAACTGCTCCTTGAACTCGTCCTCGTAGATGCGCTGGAAGATGTCCTTGAACTGCCCGTCATACGCCTTGAGGATGGTGTTCTTCGTCGACAGGTAGCACGGCACCTTGCGCTGCAGCGCGTAGTTGAGCGAGGCCCGGGCGAAGTCCTCGATCGACTTGTTGTAGTTGTACATGCCCATCGCGACGCCACCGTCGTCGCCATACTCCGCGACCTCGAGCTCCAGCGGCTCGGACCCGTCGGCGGGCTCGTAGGTGATCTTCACCTTGCCGGCGCCCGGCACCTTGAAGTTCTGCGCCTTGTACTGGTCGGCGTGCGCGTGACGGCCGATGATGATCGGCTTGGTCCAGCCCGGCACCAGCCGCGGCACGTTGGAGATGATGATCGGCTCGCGGAAGATCACGCCGCCGAGAATGTTGCGGATCGTGCCGTTGGGGCTCTTCCACATCTCTTTGAGGCCGAACTCCTCGACGCGGGCCTCGTCCGGCGTGATCGTCGCGCACTTGACGCCGACGCCGTACTGCTTGATCGCATTCGCCGCGTCGACGGTGACCTGGTCGTCGGTGACGTCGCGGTTCTCGATGCCGAGGTCGAAGTACTTCAGGTCGACGTCGAGGTAGGGGTGGATCAACCGGTCCTTGATGAACTGCCAGATGATGCGCGTCATCTCGTCGCCGTCGAGTTCGACGATCGGGTTCTTGACCTTGATCTTCTCCATGACCTGCCTAAGGCTTCTCGGGGGGTGTAACCGGTGGATCCGGGTGCTCATGGCGCTGTTCGGCGCCATAACAGGCTAGCCGGGAGCTGACAACACCTCGGTGCCAGGCCTGCGTATGGCGCTGCTAGCGTCATACGGGAAAGACCACCATCTCGCCCAACTGGGAGTTCTCGTGAGTGCAACGCCAGTCAAGGTCGCCGTTACCGGCGCCGCCGGCAACATCGGTTACAGCCTGCTTTTCCGGATCGCCGCGGGCGACCTCTTCGGTCCGGAGACACCCGTCGAGCTTCGCCTGCTGGAGGTCACTCCCGCCCTCAAGACGCTCGAGGGCGTCGTGATGGAGCTGGACGACAGTGCGTTCCCGCTGCTGGCCGGAGTCCAGATCGGCGACGACCCGAAGAAGGTCTTCGACGGCGTCAACCACGCGCTCCTCGTCGGCGCGAAGCCGCGCGGCCCGGGCATGGAGCGCGGCGACCTGCTCAAGGACAACGGCGGCATCTTCGGCCCCCAGGGCAAGGCGCTCAACGAGGTGGCGGCCGACGACATCAAGGTCACGGTGACCGGCAACCCGGCCAACACCAACGCGCTCATCGCGATGAGCAACGCTCCCGACATCCCGCGCGAGCGCTTCACCGCGCTGACCCGGCTGGACCACAACCGGGCGCTCGCGCAGCTGGCCGCGAAGCTCGGTGTGCGGGTCACCGACATCTCGCAGATGTCGATCTGGGGCAACCACTCCGCGACCCAGTACCCCGACGTCTTCCACGCCCAGGTCGGCGGCAAGTCGGCGGCCGAGGCGGTCGACCAGGACTGGATCGAGAACACTTACATCCCGACCGTCGCCAAGCGCGGCGCCGCGATCATCGAGGCACGCGGTGCGTCGTCGGCCGCCTCTGCGGCGTCCGCGACCATCGACCACGCCCGCGACTGGCAGCAGGGCACCAACGGCGCCTGGGTGTCGATGTCGGTGCCCAGCGACGGCTCCTACGACGTGCCGGAGGGCATCATCAGCTCCTTCCCCGTCACGGTCGCCGACGGCAAGTGGTCGATCGTGCAGGGTCTGGAGATCAACGACTTCTCGCGGGGCAAGATCGACGCGTCGGTCCAGGAGCTGCTGGGCGAGCGCGACACCGTCAAGGAGCTCGGCCTGATCTGAGGCGCGTTCCGTCATCCAGAAGGCGGGCACCGGTCGTGTCGACCGGCGCCCGCCTTCTGTGTCTCCGCAAAAGGTTCAGGCCGGGAGCGGGGTCAGCTTCACCACGGTGAAGATCACCGTGAGTGCGCACGCGAGCAGCAGGAACGCGGCGCCGTCGACGCCGCGGGAGCGTATGACGAGCGCCCCGAGCAGCCGTTCCGAGAGCACGAGCCGCCCGATGCCGGCACAGCCGAGAACCGCGGCGAGGACATATCCCCCGGCCCGCACCCCACCGGCCGCGATGATGCCCAGTGCCACCAGGCTGCCGAGTATGACGAACCACCACAGCGGTCCGAGACTGAAGCGCGTCACGCGTGCGCGACCTGCCGCTCCGCCGCGGCCACGACGTTGGTCAGCAGCATGGCGCGCGTCATCGGTCCGACACCGCCGGGGTTGGGCGTGAGGTGGCCGGCGACCTCCGCCACGTCCGCCGCCACGTCGCCGGCGATCTTGCCGTCCACGCGCGACACGCCGACGTCGAGCACAGCCGCACCCGGCTTCACCATGTCAGCGGTGATCAGCCCCGGCACACCGGCCGCCGCGACGATCACATCCGCATTCCGGGTGTGCGCCGCCAGGTCCCGTGTGCCGGTGTGGCAGAGCGTCACTGTCGCGTTCTCGCTGCGCCGCGTCAGCAACAACCCGAGCGGCCGGCCGACGGTCAATCCGCGTCCCACCACCACGACCTCCGCGCCGGCCAGCGGCACGTCATACCGGCGCAGCAACTCGATGGCACCGATCGGCGTGCACGGCAGCGGTCCCTGCTCCCCCAGCACCAGCTTCCCGAGGTTGAACGGGTGCAGGCCGTCGACGTCCTTGTCCGGGGAAACTCTTGACAGCAAAGCGAATTCGTCCAGACCGGTCGGCTGCTGCACCAGAAAGCCGGTGCACGCCGGGTCGGCGTTCAGCTCGTCGATGACCACCTCCACCTCGGCCTGCGTCGCGGTCGCCGGCAGGTCGCGCCGGATCGAGTTGATGCCGATGCTCGCGCAATCCTTGTGCTTGGCACCGACATACCAGTGCGAGGCTGGGTCGTCACCGACCAGCACGGTGCCGAGCCCGGGCACGATCCCGTGCTCGGCGAGCGCCGCCACCCGGGCGCGCAGTTCGTCCTTGATCGCCACCAATGTGGCCTTGCCGTCCAGGAGAGTTGCGGTCACGGCGCTCATCTTTTCACGCCGGGATCATCGACAACCGCACCGTCCGCACCGGGTTGTCGACGTTGAGGTCCACCAGGCAGATGCTCTGCCAGGTGCCGAGTGCGAGCCGCCCGTCGACCACCGGCACCGTCGCGTATGGCGGGACGAGCGCCGGCATCACGTGTGACCGCCCGTGCCCGCGCGAGCCGTGCGCGTGCTGCCAGCGGTCGTCCGCCGGCAACAGATCGGACAGCGCGGCCAGGAGGTCGTCGTCGCTGCCGGCGCCGGTCTCGATGATCGCGATCCCGGCCGTGGCGTGCGGCACGAACACGTGCAACAAACCGTCCGGCCCGACGCGCGCGAACTCCGCGCACTCCCGGGTGATGTCGAGCACGGATTCCGCTGTCCCGGTGCGGAACGAGAGTGTCTCGGTGCGCATGATCACTTCCTCCTCAGGTGCCCGGCGGCGGTCAGCCAGTCATCGACGTGGTCGGCCATGATGTCGGCGCCCTTGCGCCGATAGGCGTGCCGCGCCCGCTCGGCCGCCGCCGCGGACGCCGCATCGTCGCCCACGATCAGGTGGGTGACCGCCTGGTCGATCGCCTGCTCGGCGACCATGATCGGCATCGACATGCCGGCGATGGCTGCCCTCGCCTGCTCCACCCGTTTCAGCGCCAACTCCGAATTCCCTGTCGCGGCAAGCAATTGCGCGACAACGGAATTACGTAAGCCGGGGTTGTAGCCGTCGTCCTCGAGGGTCGGCGCCTCCAGGTCGCCGTCGAAGGCCTCCAACGCCGCGTCGAGATCGCCGGTCCGTAGCAGCAACCGCACGATCCACATGCCGTTGTCCAACTGCATGACCGGGGCCAACTCGGGCAGCGTCTCCTGCAACGCCGCCGCGGCGCCACGGGCGTCGCCGAAGCTGTAGAGGGCCATCGCCCACCGGTCGGTCTCCCGCGCCAGGTAGTCCGGGCCGCTGGACAGCTCGCGCACACGTTCCCAGTCGGCCGTGGCACCGGCCCGGTCGCCCTGCATCGCTCGCAACCACACCCGCAGCGGCAGCAGGCTGAGGATGCGGTCGCGCTGCGCTCCACCGGACGCGATCGCCTGGTCGACGTCCTGCAGCACCAACCCGACCGGTTCGTCGCTCCACATGGCGTATTCGACCCGCGCGAACGTCAGCCGCCGGCGCACCGGCCGGTCGTCCACCTGCTCGGCGAGCGCGGTCAGGCGGCTCACCTCACCGAGTCCCTCGGTCATCCGTCCGGCGAGGCCGTAGGCGAGCACCCGCGCCCACCCCACGTCGAACCCGATCGACGACAGGTCGGCGAAGCCCGCTGCGGCGCCGACGAGTTCGGTGCTGACGGCGATGCCTTCGAGCGGTGTGGTCGCCGCCGTCTGGAGCCGGCTGGCGAGCAGCATGCCCTCGCGGTGCACCAGCCACGCCGGCGACTCGTCGAGCTTCTTGTCGAAGAGTTGGACGATCTCCTCGACCTCGGCGAAGTTCATGTGATCCGAGCGCATGAACGCGCGGTGCGCGACGTCGTGCAGCCGGGGGTCGTCGTCGGCATACAGCTCGACGAGCCGCAGGTATGCAGCACGCGCGCCCGGCTCCCCGCGCAGGTCCAGCTCCTCGGCCGCCTCGAACGACGCCGTCGCCGCCCGGTCTCGCACCTGGGCCACGAGTTCGGCGTCCGAGGAGACCGCTGCGATCTCGGCATACGCCTGCCGGACGTGCTCGGCGATCGCCATACGCTGTGAACCTTCAAGTTTTTCAGCGTTTTTCGCCAGCCAGTCGGCTGCGCGCAGGTGGCGCTCCGAGCGCACCTGACGAGCCTGCGTCCGGTAGGCGGTCTCCATCAGCATCGACTGCGCGAACTGATAGCGCGTGAAGCCGGAGTTGTCCTGATCGCCCAGCTCCAGGATGTTGAGCTGGCGCAGCCGGCTCGCGACATCGTTGCCGGTGTCCTCAGGGTCGGGGTCGGCCGTGCGTACCGGTCCCACTGCTTCGGCGTAGAACTCACGGCCGAGCACCGAACCCACCTCACAGAAGGCGCGTTCCATCGGGGTCAGCCGGTCGAGGGTGGCCTCGAAGAGGGTGTGCACCGACACCGGCAGCTCCTCGCCGTCGCACATCGAGTCGAGCAGCACCTCGAACACCTGCGGGTTGCCGTCACTGCGCCGGATCAGCGCGTCCAGGGCGACGTCTGGCGAGCGCCCGGATCCCGCTGCAACCGCTTCGAGTTCGGGCTGTCGCCCGGTCGCCATCTGGCGTAAGTCATCACCGGTCAACGGGTCGACCGGCTCCACGCGGGACTGCTGGCCACCGCCCCACATCGGCCGGCGCTCGAAGAGCTCCGGGCGGGTGGTGCAGATGGTGAGCACCGGGTAGGTGAGCAACGGCTCGATGAGCTGTTCGATGAGGTCGAGCATCGGCTCGCTCGCCCAGTGGATGTCCTTCCACCACACCGCGATCGGGCCGCTCAGCGCGAGTCGCGAGATGACCTTGCGCGCGGCCCACACGATGTCCTCGGTGGAGGTTGTCTCCTCCGACCGCGCGGTGGCGGACTCCAACCGCCGGATGATCGCTGTGGCCGTGCGTTCGGGGAACATGCCTTTGACCGTCTCGGTCCAGTCCTCGCTGACGCCGGAGAGCAGCTTGGCGAGCGGGCCGTAGTTGCCATCGGTGCCCAACGGTTGGGCGACGCCGCGCAGCACGCGCAATCCGTCCCGCTCCTCGGCGAAATGCCCTACCAGCCGGTTCTTTCCGATGCCCGGCTCACCGACGTAGGTGAGGAACCAGCCCTGTCCCAGCCGTCGGGAGCGGTCGGCGATCGCGTTGAGGTCGCGAAGTTCCGCCTCCCGGCCGACGAACGGCGTGCGCCGGATCTCGCCGAGCCGGGTGCCGGAGCGGCTGACCTGGTAGACGTCCTGGGGCTCGGTCTTGCCACGGTGGGTGATCGGACCGACGAAGTCGAGGGGCACCTCGTGGCCGACCAGCGCCGCGACAGTGTCTCCGACATACGTCTCGTCCGGCCCGGCGGCGGCCTCCAGCCGGGCCGCGACATTGACCGCGTCGCCGGTGACCGAGAACTGCCCGTCCGGCTGGTGGGTGACGAAGACCTCGCCGGAGTTGACACCGATGCGCACGCGCATCCGCTGCCCGAGTTGCGCCTGCATCCGGCCGGACAGCTCGCGGACCGCCGCATGGATGTCGGTGGCTGCCCGGACGGCACGCAGTGCGTCGTCCTCACGGGTCGCCGGCACCCCGAAGACCGCCATGACGGCGTCACCGATGAACTTCTCGACCGTGCCGCCGTACTTCCAGACAATGCGGGAGACGGTGTCGAAGTAGCGGGCCAGCCCGGCGCGCAACGCCTCCGGGTCGACCGACTCACCCAGTCCGGTGGACCCGACGATGTCCACGAAGAGGATCACGACGTGCTTGCGCACCGGTGCCTGGAGCGCGCCGGTCGCGAGCGCGGCACCGCAGTTGGGACAGAACTTCGTCCCGGCGGGTGACTCGAATCCACAACGCCAACAGGTGATCACGAGGCTTGATTCTTCCAGGTGGCGGTTCCCAGCTTGTCCGCGTTGCGCACCCACACCTCTACCTGGGACACGAGCGCCGTCGCGCCCTTGGCGGTCAGCGCTGCACGGGCTCGGTCGGCGGCGCCGGTCGATGCGTCGTCGTTGCCGAGCAGGCGCTCCACGATGGCGATCATCGTGTGCATGAACGCCGCGTTGACCGGGCTCTCGTCGGGCCGGTCCATGCGGGCGTTGACGTCGATCTGATGCAGCGCCCCGACGCGGTCA
This sequence comes from Flexivirga sp. YIM B11880, assembly GCF_058148645.1. Lineage (NCBI taxonomy): Bacteria > Bacillati > Actinomycetota > Actinomycetes > Micrococcales > Dermacoccaceae > Flexivirga > Flexivirga sp. YIM B11880. The sequence continues at coordinate 76,808 of NZ_JBMAMH010000011.1, read as the reverse complement.
CCGCGCAGAGCGCACTGCACGGCGATCATGTATGCCGTGTTGGCCTCCTCGAGGAAGGCGAGCGTCGGGGGCAACTCCACCGTCACCAACCGGCGACAGCATTCGACCGCGAACTCGAGGTCGCCGGCGAAGATGGCGTCGCGCGCGCCGGCACCGAGCATGCTGGTCGCGAACACCGGTATGGCGGTCTCCGCCGCGCGGGCCGCCCAGTAGCGCGCCGACTGCGTGAGTGCTCCGGTGGCGAGCAGCAGTCGCGGATAGTGCTGCAGGTCATAGGCGTGCAGCCGCACCGGCACGTCCTCCAGTGCGGTCCGCAGCTGCACCCACAACACCTCGGCCTCGTCGAGATCCCCTCGCATTGCCAGTGCACTGGCCAGCACGGCCGTCGTGGTGCGCCACATATTCCGTTGGCCGGAGACCATCTCCTGGACCGCTCGTGCGTCGGCGATGACCTCGGTCAGCGGCGTCGATCCGGCATAGGCGATCTGCAGGTCGAAGTTGCGCCACATGCGCTCGAGGAACACCACGCCGTTCTGCTCCGCCCGCGCGATGCCCGCTGCGCAGAGCTGGTGACAGGCCGCGAAGTTGTCGAGGTCGGCCTCCGCCTGCGCGAGATAGACCGACACCAGGTCGAGCGCGAACGCCGGCAGAACGGGGAGTTCGTCGAGGCGGCTCATCAGCTCGCGGCCCTCGGTGCGCATCTCCTCCAAGGTGAGTTCGCCGCCGCGCATCGCCGCCCAGTGTCGCGTCGCGTTGCGCACCACCTGCCAGCAGCGATCGGTGACCATCGCGACATCGAGGCGGTCCAGCCAGGCGTTCGGGCGGGCGGGGTCCGCGAGGTCGGTGCGTTCGAGCATGACCGCGTGCGCCACCTCGAAGTGACGCTCGTCGCCGGCCGGGAGCACCTCCAGCAGTCGGTCGATGGCCTCCGGCAGGCCGGGGTCGCCGCGCAGGCGCATCGCCCGCATCGACGCCATGGCGGCGTCGGCCGCCTTGCTCTGCAACGCCGTGCGCTCGGCCGGGGACCCACCGATCTCCTGCAGGAGGTCGAACGCGCGTTGCCGGTGCGACGCGACGAGGGCGACCGGGTCGGTGCGCACCGCGCTCCGATGCTCGTCCACCCAGTCCGCGAGTGCCGAATGTCGAGAGATGCGAGTGCGTTTGGGCATGGTCCGGTAGGCCGTCTGCATGAAGACCGTTTGCGCGAAGCGGTAGTCGCCGTCACTGGCCAGCTCCAGCACGTTGCGGTCGCGCAGTCGGTCGAGCGCCGCCTCCGGTTCTGCGACTCCCGCGACAACTGCCACCGGTGCTGCCGGGAAATGCCGGCCGTAGATCGCCGCCGCCTCCACGACGGCACGCTCGTCAGAGCTCAACCGGTCGAGCGCGGCCTCGTAGAGCTGAGTGACCGAGACCGGCAGGGTGCCGCTCGCCGCGGCCGATTGGGCCAGCAGCTGGACGACCTGCGGGTTGCCGTCGGCCCGCTCGACCAGATCCTCGGCGGTGATGTTCGCGTCACCGGCGTCCAGCGCGATGCGTTCGGCGGCGACCGCCAGCATGTCGTCGTAGTCGAGTGGTTCGACGTCCTCGACGCGTGCCTTGCGGCCGCCACCCCAGGTGGCGCTCACCTCGAACAGCTCCGGCCGGGCGAGGCAGATGGTGAGGACCGGCAGGGTCCGGCAGGCCGCGGCGAGCCGGCCGATGAAGTCCAGCTGGGCCGCGGTCGCCCAGTGCAGGTCGTCCCACACCGACGCCACCGGCGTCGTCTCGCAGATGGCGCCGAGCACGGCACGCACCGCCCACACCACGTCGTCGGTGGAGGTCTGGGCGGTGGACCGACCCACGGCAGACCGCAGTCGTTGCAGGACCGGAGCAGCGTTGTCAGCGAGCAGCTGCTCGACATACGCCTCCCAATCGCCGTCCAGACTGCCCAGCCAGCTCGCGAGCGGCGCGAAGGCGCCGGTGCTCATCGCGTCGCAGCCACCTGCCACGACACGCAACCGGTCGCGTCGACCGGCGGCGAACTGCCGGATCAACCGGGATTTTCCGATGCCCGGATCGCCGACATACGTGAGCAGCCAACCTTGCCGACGGGCCGCGGACCGATCCGCCAGCGTGGCCAGGTCGGCCAGCTCGACCTCGCGACCGACGAAGGCGGGATCGCGCACTTCCACCACCCGGTCCTGGTCGGCCGCAACGCGAAAAACATGCTGCGGCACCGCTTTTCCCTTGTGCAGGATCTCACCGACGTCGTCGAGAGCGATCTCACCGACGATCAGCTCCGCCACCGTGTCGCCGAGGTAGGTTTCGTCCGTGCCTGCGGCGGCTTCCAGTCGTTGCGCGGTGTTGACCGCGTCGCCGGTGACCGAGAACTGCCCGTCCGGCTGGTGCGTGACGAAGACCTCGCCGGAGTTGACACCGACCCGCACGTGCAGCCCGACACCGATCTCGGACTCGAACTCCTGCGACAGCTCCGCGACTGCGTCATGTATGGCGATCGCCGCCCGCGCCGCGCGGACCGCATCGTCCTCGCGCGTGTGCGGGACGCCGAAGACTGCCATCACCGCGTCGCCGATGAACTTCTCCACGGTCCCGCCGTGGTCCCAGATGACCTTCGACACCGCGGCGAAATAGCGCGCGAGCCGCTCCCGCAACGCCTCCGGGTCCGCCGCCTCACCCAGGGTCGTCGAGCCGACGATGTCGCAGAACAGGATCACGACGTGCTTGCGCACCGGCGCCTGCAGACCGCCCTGGGTCACCGCCGCGCCGCACGACGCGCAGAAGCGTGCGGCGACGGGGAGCCGGGCTCCGCACCGAGCACACGTCGTCACAGACGCCATCTTGCCTTGCGGGTCAACCTGTTACCGCCCCTCGCCCGGCTCGGCCCCGCATCGGGCGCATGTCGTCACGGGACGGGAATCTACTCGCGAGCACCGACAAGTCTCGGAAAGATGACAGTGCAGCGAATCCGGGCGGCGGGGGTGGCCCCGCGCTGCTAGGTTGGCCCGGTTACCGCACTGGTGTTCATTTCCGAAGGGGTTCGTCCATGGCAAGCGCCCAGCTGAAGCAGATCCTCGCGGGCATCGACTTGTTCGCCGGTCTCAGCCCGGCCGCGATCTCGCAGATCGCGGAGAGCGGCTCGACCTTCCGCAGCGGACCGGGCTCCAAGGTGATCACCGAGGGTGCTCAGGACAGCGGTCTGCGGGTCGTGCTGGCCGGCTCGGCCGACATCGTCGTCGGTGGCGAGGACCGGGGCCAGATCGGCGTCGGCGACTACGTCGGCGAACTCTCCATGATCGACGGGGCGCCGCGCTCGGCGACCATCACTGCCGGGCCGGACGGCGTCGAGACGTTCGCGCTGTCACCGATGGCGTTCATGCCGCTGGTGCGCGGTGACGCCGAGATCGCCACCGCTCTGCTGAAGACCCTCGTCGCACGCCTGCGCAAGGTGGAGGCTGCCGCGCACAAGTAGGAGTACTTGGTCTCGATACACCTCCCCCGCTGCGCTCCTCCGGCACTCGACCAGCGTGCTTGTCCGGCGCGAAGGGGCTCAGTGGGCGAAGTGCCGGGTGCCGGTGAAGTACATCGTGATCCCGGCGTCGTCGGCCGCGTCCACCACCGCCTGGTCCCGCATCGAACCGCCAGGAGCGACAACGGCTTTCACGCCCGCGTCGATCAACACCTGCAAACCGTCCGGAAACGGGAAGAACGCGTCCGAGGCGGCGACCGATCCGCGCGCCCGCTCCTCGCCGGCGCGGTTCACCGCGAGGTGACAGGAGTCGACGCGGTTGACCTGGCCCATGCCGACGCCGACCGATGCGCCGTCGGAAGCCAGCAGGATCGCGTTGGACTTCACGGCACGGATCGCACGCCAGGCGAACTGCAGGTCGGCCAGCGTCGCGTCATCTGCCGCATCGCCGGACACGAGTCGCCAGTTGGCGGCGTCGTCGCCACCGACCACGTTGCCGTCCTCATCCCGCACGACGGCGTCGACCCGGTCGCTGCGCTGCATCAGCATGCCGCCACTGATCGGCCGGATCTCGACCGGGTCACGCTGCAGGGCCGCCTCGGACGGCAGCTTGAGCAGCCGAATCGCCTTGCGCTTGCTGAGAATCTCGACGACTCCCGGCTCGAAATCCGGTGCGACGACGACCTCGGTGAAGATGTCCTTGACCGTCTCGGCCATCTCGACGGTCACCGGCCGGTTCGTCGCGATCACGCCGCCGAAGGCGGACATCGGGTCGCACGCGTGCGCCTTGCGGTGCGCGTCAGCGATGTCCGAGCCGACTGCGATGCCACAGGGATTCGCGTGCTTGATCACCGCGACGGTCGGCTGGTCGCCGTGGTCGTATGCCGCGCGCACGGCCGCGTCCGCGTCCACGTAGTTGTTGTAGGACATGGCCTTGCCGAAGAGCTGCTCGGCGGAGGCGATGCCAGGACGCCAGTGCCGGTAGAGCGCGGCACTCTGGTGGGGGTTCTCGCCATACCGCAGGTCCTGCGCCTTGCTGAAGGTCGCTCCGGACCAGTTGGGGAAGCCGGTGCCGTCACTGGTGTCGACATACACGTTGCTGATCCAGTTGGCGACGGTGTTGTCGTAGTCGGCGGTGTGCTGGAACGCCCGTGCTGCCAATAGCTTTCGCTGGTCGAGCGTGAATCCGCCGGCGGCCACGGCTTCGAGGGTCGCCGGATAGGCGTCGGGCGAGGTGACGATGGCGACGCTCGGGTGGTTCTTCGCGGCGGCGCGGACCATCGACGGACCGCCGATGTCGATCTGCTCGATGCACTCGTCCGGTGTGGCACCGGAGGCGACGGTGGCGCGGAACGGGTAGAGGTTGGACACGACGAGCTCGAACGGCTCGATATCCAACTTCTCCAATTGGGAGATGTGTTCGGGGATGCGAGTATCGGCCAGGATGCCGGCGTGGATCTTCGGGTGCAGGGTCTTCACTCGGCCGTCGAGGCACTCGGGGAAGCCGGTGAGGTCCTCGACCCGGGTCACCGGGATCCCGAGGCCGGTGATCAGCGCGGCGGAGCCGCCGGTGGAGACCAGCTCCACGCCTGCTTCGTGCAGGCCACGGGCCAGGTCCTCCAGTCCCGTCTTGTCATAGACGGAGACGAGGGCGCGCTTGATCGGACGTCGGTCGTCTGGCTGAGACATGACTCTCCTCGTGAAGGTTCATGCGCGCACCCAGGCGGGCGATGCACGCGACTCCACTCCCTGGTGGTGACCCACCTGCGCCAGTCGTGTGGCTCGATTTTACGTCACCCCACGAAGTTCCTCCCCCGCTCCGCTCCTCCGGATACTTCGCGAGGACCCCGACTGCCGATGCGGACGCGGCGCCCGTCGACCGTGAAACCTTCTCGCGCCATCCGCCCGACCCACTCCACCAGCTGCGGGCGCTCCGCTTCCTTGATCCGCTCGGTGAGCGACTCGACCGTGTCGTCGTCCTGTACCGGGACGACGCACTGCGCCACGATGGCGCCGGTGTCCACACCCGCGTCGACGACGAAAAGCGTTGCGCCGGAGACCTTCACGCCATACTCCACGGCATCCCGCGGTCCATGTATGCCGGGGAAGCTCGGCAGCAGCGCGTTGTGGCTGTTGAGGTAGCGACCACCGAATTCCGCCAGGAAGCGCTCCCCCACCAGTTTCAGGAAGCCCGCCGAGATCACCAGGGCCGGTTCGTATGCCGCCACCTGCTCGGTCAGCGCGGCATCCCAGGCGGCGCGGTCGGGGTAATCCTTGACGCGGCAGACGAAGGTCGGCACACCGGCACGCTCTGCGCGCGCGAGGCCCTCGATGCCGGGACGGTCGGCGCCCACAGCGGCGACGCGCACGCCATACGCAGGATCCTGCGTGGCATCGAGCAGGGCCTGGAGCAGCGTTCCGGAGCCCGAAACGAGCACGACCACCGGCACAGGTTGCGAGTCCACCACGGCCCGCACGCTAGCGCAGGTGCTCTCGGCGGCGTCTCAATGGTGCCAAGCGCGCTCCATGGAGCACGTTCGGCACCGCCGAAACGAGCGGGTGTGGGTTCAGTGGCGGAGCGCGTCGTACATCCGCCGAACCTGCAGCAGGAACTCTTGTGGCTTCAGTCGCAATCCGATGACCGGGATCCGCAGCACGCGCTCTCCGGCGACGACGCGATCGTTCTGCCGCAGCGCGTCGTCGATCGGGTTGAGCGCCAGTGCGTGATGTCCACCGTCGATCTCCACCACCAGGCCGACGTCTTCCCAGCTGACGTCGAGGTAAACCCGGCCGTGTGGCCCCTCCCGTACGGCCTGATGTGTCGGCGAAGGTAGGCCGACCTGGCGAGCCAGGCGCGCAAAGTCGAGTTCGCCGAGGGAGTGTGCGCCATCGGTCACATCGGCGATCACCGCATCCAGCAATGACCGCCGCGCCGAGCGGGTCACGCCGCGCCAGGCAAGTCCCAACCGCGCCGGACTCGCCAACCGCTGCTGGATGGGCAAACAGATCAGCAATGCCGCCTGCCGATCCGACACCGCCCACTGGGCAGCGTGGATCGTCGCGATCTCGGGCGCTACTCGCGGGATCCCCGCTCTGCTGATGGAAGGCGGGGCGGCCATCCTGTGTAGGCGGACACCCTCAACCATGTGGTGTCGATTGTCGACCGGCAGCGATACGTCGATCACAGCTGGGGTGAAGCTGGCCAAGCCATCCGCGATCAGCGCCGATGCACCGTCCAGCCGGGACCCGGATCCGCTCTCCCACACTGCACGCCACAACAGTGCTTCGGCGCCGAGCTCGGGCCCGGTGACTGCCACAGTGTGCCGCCCGGCGCGGAACCATCGGCCGGCCTCCATCTCGTGCCGTATGCCGTGCCGGTCGACGCCGTGCTGCGCCAGCGTCCGGCGATGCACGACCCCACCGTGCTCGGTGGCGAGCTCACGGGCGACTGCACGGCGGTCCACGCCATACCGCAGCGGCCGACCGACGACGGTGTGCCTGATGACGGAAGTGGGTGCTGCAGCCATTGGCCGAGCTTGACCCACATCAGCGATTGCCCGCAGAGGTCCTGTGGATAAGCAGTTGCATCGTGCCAAGCGCGCTCCATGGAGCACCTTCGGCACCACCGAAGCCGTTGCGAGCAACCAAATGGGGCCAAGCGCGCTCCCTACAGCACCTTCGGCACCACCGAAGCCAGTGGAAGGCGGTCAAAACGTCTACCGGCGCAGAGCGCGCCTCCAGTGCAGGAAGAGCGTGGTGACGAGCGCACCGAGCAGCAGCTCCACTACCAGCAGCGGGACGATCAGCAACGACGGGCCGATGTAGTCCAAGGAGCCACCGCTGACACCGGCGGTGGAGAGCCAGCTGAGCACCAGCACGATGAGCGCCGTCATGCCGGCGGCCTGGGCGGCCGTGATCGCCTTGGTGCGCAGCGACGCGTAGGTCGTCAGTTTGCTCAGCGACCGGTGCCCGACGAAACACCCGAGCAGGACCGGCAGCAGGAACGCCAGGTCGATCCCGGTCGGCAGCGGCCCGGCACCGGGCACCGCGCCGAGCAGCGGGATCATCGGCAACAGGCCACCGTGCACCGACGTGCTGCTCACGCTGACCGCGCCGAGTTGCACCGGAGCACCGGTGGTCCAGCCGGCCGCCCACAGCATCAGGTTGGGCAGCGCCGCGAGCTGACCGGACCACAGGACGACTCCCCCGAGCACACCCGGCCGCAGCTGCCCGCTCACGTCACCGATCTGCGCCGCGTGCGTCACCGCCAGCAGCAGCACGATCGCGAAACCGATCGCCAGGTAGCCGAGCACGCCCTGCGTCGCCGGGCGCAGGGCCCGCCGCGTGGACAGCGAGACGTGTTCGTCGACGAACCCTTTCGCCTGCTGCGCGACGGGTTCGTCGCTGCGCAGCAGCGCCCACGCGCAACCGGCGAAGCCGATGACGACCGCACCGGGGAGGACGGTGAGCAGGTGGGGATGGGCGGGCCCGGTCAGCGAGAGGCCGCTGATGACGAGACCGGCCACGACATACCCGAGCAGGTATGACGCGGGCCCCTCCCACCACGCGCCGGACCGGCCGGACAGGTGGGTGAGCATCGCCTTGGCCGCCATCCGCGCCAGCAGTACGGCGAGTGCGGTCACCAGCAGCGGCGCGAACGCCACCGTGTGCGCGGCACCCGCGGCCACGCCCACGTGCCCGCGGTGTGCCAGTGCCCAGCCGTCCCCGCTGAAGCTCAGCGCGTCCGTCCACGAGGTGGTGCTGTGCGGGTCGGCGGCCCACGCGGCCATCACCGGCACGATCAGCACCAGGCCGAGCATCACCGCACCCACCGCGCCATAACCGGCGGCGATGGCGAGCTGACGCACGTCGCGTGGCTCTCGGGGGCTGACCAGCGTGGGCAGGCTGCTGCGGGCGCGATCCAGGAGGCTCATGTCGCTTGCCATGGTCGCTCCCCCGGCGGCTCACGTCGTGCAGACTCGCCGGGAGTGGACAGAATGCGACGCAGCGCACGAATCAGGCCTGCGGACCCAGCCCTGGCCGCCCGTCGGCGGATACCCTCACGGTGCGCACCCGTCATACCGAGAGGAGAGGGACATCGTGGGCACCAAGACGTTCGGTCCCGGACCGCACCGCCTGCTGCGCAACGGCCGGCCGGTCGGCGCATGCGCGATCGCGGACACCGCCCGCTCCCGCCGCAAGGGCCTGCTCGGCACCGACGCGGTGGCCGGCGCCCTGTGGCTCACCAAGTGCCCCTCGGTCCACATGGTCGGCATGCGCTACCCGATCGACGTCGCCGTCCTCGACAAGGAGGGCATCGTGCTGCAGGTGACGACCCTGCGCCCCTGGGTCGGTATGACCCGGCCACGGCTGCGCGCCTCCGCGACCGTCGAGGCCGCGGCGGGTGCGTTCGAGGCGTGGGGCGTCCGGCCCGGCGACCGTCTGTCGATCGGCCCCGCATGAGCCCCTGGCTGGTCGGCGGCATCGCCGGTTGCGTCGCCGTCCCCGTCGCCGTGGGGCTGCGGACCCGGCTGCGCACTGCCGCGCACCGCCGCGACGACGAACTCGACACCGCGACCCGCAGTCACGCGTGGGTGCTGGCCGTCCTGCCGCTCGTCGCGCTGCTCGTGGGGCACGCGCTGGCGGCGACCCATGACGCCGGCGTCAGCTTCGCCTACTGCGTGAGCCTGCCGGTGCTCGCGGCACTCACCGCGATCGACCTGGACGTACACCGCCTGCCGGACGCGCTCACCTTCCCCCTGGCCCCTCTCGCTGCGGTGATCGCCGCGTTGGCAAGCCTTTTCACCGGTGACTGGTTCGCGCTGGTGCGCGCGCTCATCGCCGGAGTGGCGCTCGGGGCTGCGTACTTCATGCTCCTGCTGGTCTCCCGCGGCGGCGCCGGACTCGGCTTCGGCGACGTCAAGCTCGCCGTCGGCCTCGGCGTACTGCTCGGCTGGTTCTCCTGGTCCGCCGTCCTGAGCGGCACACTCCTCGGCTTCGTCCTCGGCGGCGTGTGGGCGGCCGCGCTACTGATCAGCCGTCGGGCGACCCGCCAGTCCTACATCGCCTTCGGCCCGTTCATGATCGGTGGCACCGTTCTGGCACTTCTCGCGTCCTAGCCCCGGGCACGCGGCACCTCCTGCGCCGGCGGGTCCTGCAGGAGCGCACCCAGAGAGGCAGAGATGAACCAGCACACGGGACCAATCCTCGGAGTGATCGCGCGTGGCGGCCCAACCGGGCGCTCGCCCCTCAGCACCATCGATCCGGCCTCCCCGACCTGGGCCACCGAACTCTTCCGCAGCCGGCCCGCTCCCACTGCCATCGTGTTCGTGCCGCAACTGGAAAGCACTCCACGCATCGGGCAGGGCACCCAGCTCGACGAACTGCTGCCGGAGCACAGCCCGCAGGTCGCCGTGGTGCCGATGCCCACCCACGTGACCGGCGTGCTCGCCGCCGTGCAGGACTGCCTGCCACTCCTGGGCAGCCGCGCGGAGTTCATCGCGGCCGTTCGCGCCCACGCCGCGCGATCGTATGCCGGGACCTGGCTCAAGCGGGTCGCGAAGCTCGACACTCCGTCGCCCTCACTGCTCCAGCACCTGCGCTCCTGGCTGCCGTTCACCCGTGGCCAGTTCGTCGGAATCCACCCGGCGCTGACCGTGCAAGGCCGCCCCGAGCGCCCGCCGCAGCCGCTGTCGACGCCCGTGCTGCGTACCAGCGCCGAGCCGTCCGGGCGGGTCAGCGACGTGCTGGGCGAGGCATACGCACCGCAGCACCGGGAGGTGCTCCCCACCGCGCACCGACTCGCCACCCGCTGGGGCACCGACCACGCGGTGGAGTATGTCGTCACGCCCGAACCCACCACGCTCCAGCTGGCGCCGCCGCAGGGACGCTGCCCCACCTGCGGCGACCCGCTGTGGGGACAGTGCGCCTTCTGTCATCTCACGACACCGAACCTCGACCACTGGAGATCGGTCAGCGTCCCCGGCGTCGCGCCCGTCTGGCCCGCCGAGCCGGAACCCGAGCTCGTGCCGAAGCGCGCCTTCCAGTTGCCGCGGCACCGGCCCGCGGCGGACAACAGATGCTCACTACGCGGCTGATCTCCGGCCGGGGCGAATCACCAGCCCCACCAACGCGAAAACCGTCGCAAGCAGCGCCGCCGCGCCGGTCACACCCGCCATGATCAGCGTCGGTCCCGTGTCCTCGACGGTCAGCAGACCCGGTCCGGTGATCCCGCTGCAGACCACTTTCGTGTTCCCCGCCCATCCTTTCGGCTGCCGCAGCACGCTGCTGTAGGACGTGCCACCGTGGGTCGCCGACGGCCCCCCGAAATCGACCGCGAACCAGGGCCGCCCACCGACCGGTGTGCACCGTGGCTCGTTCGCCGGCAGCTTGCCGGCGGTCTCGTCGGGAAGCAGCAGATAGAGCGTCCGGCCGTGACCCGAGGCGGGTGTGCTGAAGGCCGACACGTCGGCAACCGGTGTGTATGCCGGGTGCGTGTGGGTGGCGCGCCATACGAAGAATCCGCACGCGACGGCGAAGCAGACCGCCGCGATCGCGAAGAACCACCACAGCGACCCCAGCAGTCTGCTTCCCGCGCCGAACACCCGTCCTCCTTCAGCCGCCGCAGCCCGGCCAAGGCACGAACTGCGTGCCGTCCCAGTACTTTCCGCCGGTCGCGGTCAGCGTGTTCGTGTTGACCTCGACCGAGCCTCCGACCTCGGCCAGCAACTTCGCGTCGAAGTCAGCACCATAGCTGTGGTTCTCCTGGTCGAAGTCCTGCTGGGTCACGTAGCCGTGGTCCCGGGCGGCGTCCGCGAACGCCAGGGTGGCCGGGATGCTGGTGATCACACCTGCGGTCGAGAGGGGCGGGTAGATCAGCGAGCCGCCGAGCGCGAGGCCTTGGGAGAGAAGGAAGTTGTCGGCCACCGCGGCGTCCTGGCCGTTCTTGATCGGCAGGGTGATGGTTGTCTCCCGGTAGCCCGATGCGTCCGGCTTGCCTCCGCCATACCCGTCGGTTGTGGCGTCGGCGTTGCCCGCCATCACCGTCTTGACCGTCACCTGGGTGATCTTGCCGTTCCTGTCGCGGGAGACCTGGGTCAGCAGCTTCACCTTGCCGTCGGCGGAGGCCTTCGCCTGCTTGACGGCGTTGCTGTCGTCGCCGTACAGCATCTGCGCCTGGGCGCTGCCGCTCACCTCGGCCTGGTAGTAGCTGACCGTCGTGCCGTCGCTGTTCTTCTGGTAACCCAGGCCTTCGGCGACACTGACCTTGGCGGCGGCACCGTCGTAGAGCGCGGTCGCGTTCGCGGCTGCGCCGCCCTCGATGCCGCCCTCGACGAACACCGACGTGGGCGGCGGGAGGGTCTTCTTCTGACCGACCAGCTCGAGGGTCTTGTCGGTGAGCCAGCGGATCGGGCCGCCGCCCATCAGGTGGTCCTCCATGTCGTTCTGCAGGGAGGCGCTGAGGATGCGGTCCAGCTCTGCCTTGGAGTCGGCGGTGTAGACGTTGCCGCCGGTGAAGTCCAGCCCGATGTGGGCATTTGCGGCTGCGCTGGCGCCGTACTTGTTGCCGTCCCACGTGCCGGTGACATCGAATCCGACGCCGACCCCGACAGACGCACCACCGCTCGAGGCGTCGGTGATCCGATAGGTGCCGTCGCTCATCCGGTCGACCCGCAGCTTCTGCCCCTCGCTGCCGGTCACGATGAAACTCACCGAGACCTTGGCGTCCGACGCCTGCGAGTTGACGACGCACGGGTCGGTGGGCAGGTGCGAAATCGCCTGGGGCAACGTCGCATTGCAGCTGCCCTGACCGAGCGTGACCACCTTGCAGATGGCCGCTCGTGCCTGGCTGGCCAGCGCCGGCGCGCCGGTAGTCATGGAGGCGACGAGAGCGAGCACCAGCAGCGCCGCAAGCGCCAGCATCCCGGTCGTCTCGAGAGTCGCCTGACCCCGCTCGCTCCGACCGTGAATCACCTTGCTGCGACTCATGACCGCCACCCCTCGCTCACGTAGCTGTTGTCACGGAGCGAGCTGCGTCTCGCGGGCGTCACCAACCGGGCGCCGAGCGTCACTGCCAGCAGACCGGTCAAGGCCAACAGCAGCAGCACGTCGACCACCGCGGCGAGCGGGCCGGTGCCGAGGACCAGCTGCGCGGCATACGCGTGGCCGCCCCAGGTCGCCGGATCCAGCACGAAACCGACTGCCGCGCCGCTCATCACCGATCCGGCGAAGGCCGAGCGGCGGTCCAGGCGGACGCTGCGTCCGGCGCAGACCACCACGACAGCCACCACCACGGCCGACAGCACCACGATCCGCATGACATAGCCACGCCCGACGTCGTTCGCCGACCCCGACGCGATCAGCGCCCCCGAAATCGCGGCGACGGTCCCACCCACCGCCGTGATGGCGGCGGCCCTCCACATCGTCCCGAGCTCAACGTCCATCGTCATCTCCTCCGTGAACTGCCGGCCGTCCGCCGGCAGCAGCACCATGCTTCCCGTGGCGGACGTCCCGCCGATGGGCCTGCGACCCCCAATACGGACCCATCCGCAGTGGGACCGGAAGTAGGCCCACGGTCCCTGTCGTGACCGGCCGAAGCGCGCAACCCTGAGGTGGTATGACGCGCGAGATGCGCTGGAAACGCTCACTGTCCGAGACCCGGGCCAGCACCGCGCCGATCAGGGATGGAACCGAATCTGCACCCGCTGCATCGACATTCGAGTGGCCCTCGCAAGGCGGTGCCGCGCCAGGGAGAGCGATCAGACCGGGCCACGGTCGGAAGGGAACGAGCAGCGATGAACCCGCGTCAGCGCAGGGGCATGGTGTTGATCATCATCGCGGTCCTCGGAGCCATTGCGGTCTTCGCCGGGGTCTCGTCATACGTGAGCAACGTCAACTCGCAGGTCGGCTCGAAAGTGACGGTGCTGGCGATGAACACCTCGCGGCCGGCATACAGCGTCATACGGCAGAGCGACCTGAAAACCGTTGAGGTTCCTGCGCGTTGGAAAGATCCCAACGCCATTACCGATCCGCAGGACGTCGTCGGCCACAAGCTCGCGGTGAGTGTCGCCCAGGGGTCGACGCTGACCACCGACCTGCTGGTCGACCCCACGGACCAGACGCAGCACGAGCGCTACATCACCATCAAGGTCGATGCGGTGACCGGCGGCGCCACCGGGCTGCGTGCGGGGGACACGGTCGACGTCTACGCGGTCTATTCGGATGTGAGCGGGCTGCCCAAGCAGGTCCGCGTGCTGGTGCACGACGTGAAGGTCGTGGCGGTCAGCTCGGTGCAGAACGGCACCGGCGCCAGCAGTTCGGGCAACCACAACTCCCCGTCGAGCTACATCGCCGTCACGCTGGCGCTGTCGACCGACGACTCGCTCGCGATGACCTATGCGTCGGCCTTCGCGTCGGAGCTGCGGGTGGTCAAGCTGCCGCCCGTCGCCGAGCAGGACTCGAACGGCGACAACACCTACGACGCAACGAAGCTCGGCGGCAAGGCAGTGCCGGAGAAATCGAAATGAGCAACACCGTCGTCATCGGCTGCGCGGACCAGGCACTCGGCTACGAGCTGCGGTCTCAACTCGCGGAGATCGGTGGTCTCGAGATCGGCTACATCGCCGAGACGACCAGTGAGTTCAGCTCCGCCGTCATCCGGCTCGAGCCGGACGTCGCCGTCCTGCACGACGGCATCGGGCCGCAGCCGGTGCTCGACGTCGTCCGGGAGCTCTCCCTGCGCCGGCCGACCATGTCGACCATCGTCGTGTGCACGGACCCGTCCCCCGAGGCGCTGATGCCGCTGGTGGAAGCCGGCGCCCGCGGCATCCTCACCTACCCGCTCGCGTTCGAGGAGGTGCAGGCCCGCCTGCACGCGGCGATCGAGTGGTCGCGTGCGATGAGCGACATGGTGGCCGCGCCGCACGATCCGGTGGGTGTCGGCGCGCGGGTCATCTGCTTCACCGGGTCCAAGGGCGGCGTCGGCACCTCGACCGTCGCCACGCACATCGCTCTCGACGTGGCCCGCGAAGTACCCGGGTTCCGGGTCGCGCTGCTCGACCTGGACCTGGAGAAGGGCGACGTCTCCAGCCTGATCGACGTCCGCTATCGCAGCTCCATCGCCGACGTCGCCCGGGTGTCGGACGACCTCACCGTCCGTACCGTCGCCGACGCGGTGGTGCCGCACGAGTCGGGTCTGCACCTGCTGCTGACCCCGCACCAGGTGCAGGACGTCGAATACATCACCCCGCAGTCGGTGCGGGTCATCATCGCCACGCTCCGTCAGGCGTACGACCTGGTCATCGTCGACGGCGGCTCCCACGTCACTCCGACGCAGGTGGCCGCAGTCGAACTCGCCGACGAGGTCGTCGTGGTCACGACCCCGGATGTGCTCTCGCTGCGCGGCGTCCGCCGCAACCTCGACTCGTGGGACGGCCTCGGCGTGCGCAAGGCCGACACGACCCGTGTGCTGGTCAACAACAGCAGCAAGCACAACGCGATCCAGGCAGACCTGGTGCACCGGTTGGCCCAGGCCCCGGTCATCTCGGTCGCGCTGCCGTCGATGCACAAGCAGCTGGAGGCCGCAGTCAACTCGCGCGATCCGCTGACCCTGCGCGAGAGCTCCTGGTGGAAGGCGCTGCGCGCCATCGGCAAGGAGATCGAGCTGGTGCGTGTGTCACCGCGCACCGACGTCGCGGCGGAGGAGATCAAGGCGGAGATCGTGTCGCGGCGCACCGGTCGCAAACCGGGCCGGCGCGGCCGCCGCCGCGCCAAGGCGGCCGGCTCGGAGGCCGGGCAGATCAGCATCGAGACCGTGGGTCTGCTGCCGACGATCCTGCTGGTCTGCGTCTTCATCTGGCAGATCGCACTGGTCGGTATGTCGGCGATCTACGCCTCGCACGCCGCCGATGCGGCCGCCCGGCAGGCGTCGATCGGCCTCGCTCCCGGACCGACCGCCTATCAGCAGGTGCCCGGCTTCTTCCGGGACGGCATGTCCGTCGTCCCCGCCGACCACGCCCCCGCCGACGGTGTCGTGACCGTCCATGTCAACGTGCCGATCCTGGTGCCCGGCGTGCTCACCGGGCCCTGGTCGATCGACTCGACCCGGACGGTGGTGCAGGAACCATGAGGAGAGACCGCGGCGTCGCCAGTCTCGAGGTCGTCGGGCTGCTGCCGCTGGTCGCCCTCGTCGTCTCGATGATCCTGCAACTGGTCGCCGCGACCTACACGGCCAACGAGACCGAGTCCGCGGCGCGCGCCGCGGCACGCGCCTACTCCCTGGGCGAGGATCCGGCCGCGGCCGCCCGGCACTCGCTCCCGTCCGCGCTCCGGCCGGTCGACGTCGAGGTGCACGGACCGCGGCACGCCGCGACGGTGACGGTGCGCATTCCGCGCACCAGCATCCTGCCGCTGCACGACGTCACCAAGACGGTGGTCATGCCATGAGAGGCCACTTCTCGACCGCCACTCAGCACGAGTTCTCCGTGCCGAGCGCCACCCGGCACGGCCGCTCCGCACTCGACGAGGCCGACGAGGCGGTGATCCGCCGCTTCAAGTCGATCCTGCTCGACGAGATCGACCTCGGCGAGCTGAGCCGCATGGACGCCTCCCAGCGCCGGGTCCGGCTCGAGCGGGTGATGGCCCACCTGGTCTCCCGTGAGGGCCTCATCCTCAGCTCCCGGCAGCGCAACCAGCTGGTCCGCCGGGTCGTCGACGAAGCCGTCGGGCTCGGTGTGCTGGAGCCGTTGCTCGCCGACGACACGATCAGCGAGATCATGATCAACGGGCACCAGGAGCTATATGTCGAGCGCTTCGGCACCCTGCAGCGCCTGCCGTCCGCCTTCTCCAGCGAGGAGCAGCTGGTGCAGACGATCGACCGCATCGTCTCCACGGTGAACCGGCGCGTCGACGAGTCCAATCCGATGGTGGACGCCCGGCTGCCGCCCGACTCCCGGATGCCGCGCGGCGCTCGGGTGCACGTCGTCCTGCCGCCGCTGGCGCTGAACGGGCCGGTCGTCACGATCCGGCTCTTCCCGAAGGCCTACGGCCTCGGCGAGCTGCTGGCCCGTGGCACGCTCGACACGACGACCGCCGAGTTCCTGCGCCGCTGCGTGCGCGCGCGGCTCAACGTGATCGTGTCCGGCGGCACCGCCTCCGGCAAGACCACGATGCTCAACGCGCTGTCGGCGTTCATCCCGGACCACGAGCGGATCATCACGATCGAGGACGCGGCCGAGCTGTCCCTGGAGCAGGAGCACGTCATACGGCTCGAGACCCGGCCGGCCAACGTGGAAGGCACCGGCGCCGTGCCGATCCGCGAACTGGTCCGCAACTCCTTGCGCATGCGTCCCGACCGCATCGTCGTCGGTGAGTGCCGTGGCGGTGAGGCGCTGGACATGCTGCAGGCGATGAACACCGGGCACGAGGGCTCACTCACCACCGTGCACGCCAACAGCGCCGGCGACGCGCTGACCCGCCTGCAGACCCTCGCCTCGATGAGCGACGTCGAGATCCCGTTCCGGGCGCTGCACGAGCAGGTCAACCAGGCCGTCGACATCATCGTGCAACTCCAGCGCGGCACCGACGGCACCCGCCGGGTCGTGTCCTGCGACTTCGTCGCGTCCTCGTATGACGAGCCGTTTCGCCTGCACTCGTTGATGCGGTGGGACCCACGCGCTCCGGGCACCGGCAAGACGCCGGGGGCGTTCGTCGTCGGTTCCGCGCCGGCCCGGCTCGCCGACCGCCTCGCAGTCACCGGCGAAGCAGTCCCGGACGGCATGGCTGTCGAGGAGGACTGATGAACAACCCACTCGTCCTGTTGCTCGGAACCCTCCTGGTCGCAGCCGTTTTCATCGCCGGGGTGCGCGACATCGCCGGTGCGCTCGGTGAGCGTGCGCGGTTGCAGGACCTGATCTTCGCGGAGAACGACACTCCGGCGCGCAGCGGCTTCGACCGGCTCGACGCACGGTTCCGGCATACCCGCCCGGGCCGGTGGGTCGAGACACATCTCGTGCTTGCTGGCGTCAAGCGGCCGCCGCTGCAGGTCGTGCTGCTCACCGCCGCGCTCGCGGTCGTGGCCGCGATGATCCTGGACAAACTGCTCGCACCGGTCTTCGCGCTCGCGGGGCTCGCGCTCGCCATACAGGGCCTGCGAGTCTTCCTGCGGCGCGCCCGGGACCGTCGCCGCGAGGCGTTCATCCAGCAGATGCCCGAGCTGGCCAGGGTCCTCGCCAACGCGACCGGCGCCGGACTGTCGATCCGCACCGCGGTGTCGCTCGCCTCCGACGAGCTCGCCGAACCCGCTTCCGAGGAACTGTCCCGGGTGGCGCGGGCCATGCAGTTCGGCGACTCGCTGGAGAACGGTCTGCTCGGCATCTACGACCGGCTGCCGTCCCGCGAGATCCAGGTGCTCGTGTCGACGCTGCTCGTCTCGTCCCGCAGCGGCGGCTCGCTGGTGACCTCGTTGCGTGACATCGCCGACACGCTGGAGGCGCGCAAGGAGACGCGCCGGGAGATCCGCACCACGCTCGCGCAGGCCACCCTGACCGGCTA
Organism: Flexivirga sp. YIM B11880; assembly: GCF_058148645.1. NCBI lineage: Bacteria > Bacillati > Actinomycetota > Actinomycetes > Micrococcales > Dermacoccaceae > Flexivirga > Flexivirga sp. YIM B11880. Next base: position 58,792 of record NZ_JBMAMH010000011.1, on the reverse strand, counting down.
CCTGGTCGCCGCCATGGGGTTGCTGATGCTGGTCATGCTCAACACGATTCACCCCGGCACGGTCGAGAAGATGACCACCTCCATCGCGGGTCAGATCGCGCTCGTCGTGGCCGGCGGGCTCTACGCGCTCGGCCTGTTCCTCATCCGCCGCATCACCCGGATCGAACCATGACGACTCTGCTGCCCGTCGCCGCCGGACTGGCTGTCACCGGCTGCTTCGTCCTCTTCCTCGTCGGTTACCGGCGGCTGCGGTCGGACGCCGCCGACGGACTCGCCGTGGAGGACCTGGTGCTGCTCCGCACGGCCCAGCGCGAAGAGGCCACGGGCCTGCGGCCGATGGAGAAGCTGGCGTCCCGGTTCGTGCCGGTGGTCCGCCGGGCGCTCGGCCCCAAGCGGATCAGCGACCTGCAACGCCGGATCAACGAGGCCGGCCGCCCGGACGGTATGACGGTCGACTCCTTCCTGCGCCGGCTCGTCATGTGGTACCTGCTGACCGTTCCGCTGTGCCTCGTCTTCCTCGGGCAGGGCAACCTGGTGCTGGCCGTGCTGCCGCTCGCCGTCCCGCTGCTGATCACGTTCGGCAAACTCACCGGTGCACGGCGCAAGCGGCACGACGCCATCGACAACGACCTGCCCGACTTCCTCGACATCCTGGCCGTCACGGTGAAGGCCGGGGTCGCGTTCCGGCCCGCGCTCGCGCGGGTGAGCAGCCGTTTCCAGGGACCGCTCGGCGACGAGATCAAGATCGTGCTCGGTCAGCTGCAGAACGGCGCCAGCATCCGGCAGGCGTTCACCGGCCTGAAAGAACGCAACTCCGCCGCGTTCGTCAACCAGTTCGTCGCCGCCTTCCTGCAATCCGAGGAACTGGGTGCGCCGCTCGCCGACACCCTCAACACCATCGCGACCGACATGCGGCGCGAAGCCGCGCAACGGATGCGGCGCAAGGCGGCCCGGGCGGCGCCGCAGATCACCCTCGTCACCTCGCTGATCCTGGTGCCGGCCGTGCTGATCCTGGTCATCGTCGGCATCGTCATCGGCTCGAACGCGGACCTGGGTGGTCTCCTTGGGTGACCAGCTGAGCACCGCGGCACCGCTGTCCAACCGGCTGTTCCGGACCGTGGTGCGCAGCGCGCTGCTCATCCGGCTGATCGCCCTGCTGCTGGCCCTCGCCGCCTCGGTGTCCGGGCGTAGCAACGCGACCTTCTGGATCTGGGCGGCCCTGCTCGCGGTGCTCAGCTTCGCCGGGATCACCGACCGGGTCGACGGCATCGGCTGGCTGCAGCGGCATCCGGCGCTCGCCATGCTCGACGTCGGTGTCGTCGTCACGATGATCTCGGTGCGCGGCCCGGACAACGTGCTGCTGCTGGCGACCTTCCCGACCGCCCTGCTGATCGGGGCGTTGTTCCCCTGGTTCACCGGCCTGCTGTTGCTGTCCGTGCTCGAACTGGGCTACCTGAGTGCCGTGGCGGCACACGCCGGCCTCGCGGAGGCGCCATACATCGTCACCGTGGGGGTGCCGTTCGTCTACCTGGCGATGACCGGGATCGGCTTCACCATCAGCTATGGAACCCAGCAGCTGACGACGACCATCGTCGAGTTGCAGCGGGTCCAGCGCGAGCGAGCCGCCGCCGACGAACGCGCCCGCCTGGCGCGGGACATGCACGACTCGCTCGGGAAGACGATGCACGGCATCGCGCTGTCCGCGACATCGCTGCCGCACTGGATCGCCACCGACAGCGCGCACGCGAGCAGCCTGGCGTCGGAGCTGGCCTCGCACGCCGAGCGCGGCGCCCAGGAGGCTCGCGCCATTCTCGTCGGGCTGCGCACCCATCAAACTGACCGGCCGCTGCTCGAGGTGCTCATCGAACGCTGCCGGGAATGGTCGGAAGCCACCGGCATACCGGTCAACACGATCACCCAGGGCGTCGCCGACGTCGACGAGCGCGAACGCGAGGTGGTGCTCGCCGTGCTCGCCGAATCCCTGGAGAACGTCCTCCGGCACGCCCATGCGCAGGCGGTCGACGTGGAGTTCACCGGCGACGCACACCACGTCACGCTGCACGTGCACGACGACGGTGTCGGCTTCGCCGACTCGCTCGCGGCGGCCGTGAAACGCAAGCGGTTCGGCCTGCTCGGGATGCGCGAGCGCGCGGTCGCCGCACACGGGGACCTCTCGATCAGCCGTCGCGAGCCGCGCGGCACCACCGTCCAGCTCTCGCTGCCCCGATGAAGGAGAACCAGCAGCCATGACGACTACGGACACCACCAATGCCACCGGCGTCGCCCCGACGACCCGGCTGCGCGTCGCCATCGCGGACGACAACGAGATCATCCGGGTCGGGCTGCGCAACATGCTCGAGATCGACGCCTCGGTCGACGTCGTCGGCGAGGCCGGCGACGGACGCGCCGCGATCGAGCTCATCCAGCGGCATCGTCCGGACGTCGCCCTCGTTGATGTGCGTATGCCGTTCGCCGACGGCATCACCGTCGTCCACGAGGTCCACGAGGTGACCAACGTGCTGATGCTGACCTACTCGGACGCGCCGGACGTCGTCCGCGGTGCGCTGTCCGCCGGGGCCCGCGGTTACCTGGTGCACGGGGCGTTCTCCCCCGCCGAGCTGACCGCCGGCATCCGGGCCGTCGCTCAGGGCGGCTCGGTGCTGTCGCAGCCCGCCATCGACGCGGTGCACAGCGCCTTGATCTCCTCGGCGCCGCTGCCGGACGCGAGCCGGCACGACGTCTACGGCCTCAGCAGGCGCGAGCTGGAGATCATGGACCTGATCGCGGCCGGCCTGGCCAACGGCGACATTGCCGGCAAGCTCTTTCTGGCCGAGAAGACGGTCAAGAATCACGTCAACCACATCTTCGCCAAGCTCGGCGTGACGACGCGGTCCGCTGCTGTCTCCTTGTGGCTCACCTGACGGCCCTGGGACCCAGCGGAAACGGTCGCAGAGATGGGCCCGGGATTGGGCCTGCAGGCCCTGCCACGAAATGCACGGTCCTCGTAATGTTTATCTCGTCAGGAAATAAAGCCCCCAGGGGGGAACGGGAACAAATCTTCCCGAATATCTTTCAAGGAGAAGACCCATGACTCGTGCAATCGTCGCCACCCGCGTCCGCCTCGTCAAGACATTCGAGGAGCGCGCCGAAAAGGGGCAGGGCACCCTGGAATACGTGGGCATGATCGCCCTCGCCGCGCTCTTGGTGATGGCCATTGTCGGCGCGTTCGGCGACGGCGGCAAGTTGGCCACCAAGGTCACCGACGCGATCGGCAAGATCACCGGCATCGGCGGCTGATCACCGCATTCGCCGCAATCAGGAGGGCCGTTCCTTTTCCGGAGCGGCCCTGCTGATTGTCAAAGACAGATGCCGCATCCGAAAGAAGGGAAGGCCGCCGAAAGGCGGCCTCCCTTTTGCGGGAATATCGCTTCAGGTCGTGCTCGAGGTATTGTGCAGCCGCAATGAACCACACACCGCTGCCACGTGCTGTGATTGAACGAGCGCGGCCGGCGATTTGGCTGTCACCGAAATGTATTGCCCGGAGGCGGCCTCGCCCATCAGCACCAGCGTCTTTGCAGCAGGCGTGACGTTGTGGTCGGTGTAGGCGAACTGATAGGCGTCGTGCAGTCCGGGCCAGGACACGCGCACCATCCGCAGGTCGCCGACGTGCTCGACGTCCAGCAGCTGACCGCGGAACGCCTGTGCTTCCAGCTTCGCGGTCTTGGCGTCCTTGCCGTTGGACCATGACACCACGATCGCCACCCGCTTCCCCTGCGCCTGCTCGGTGGACACGAACGACACACTCGTGGACTTCGACTGCTGCGCCGGATCGCCCTCCTGCTCGAAGCCGGCGGACACGACGAACGACGCCGGCCCCTGTACGACCTTGTGCCCGTCGGACGGACCCGGGCCCGCCGGGAAGATCGGCGTCTGCGCCGTGCTCGCCGAGGACGGCAGCGAGATCGACGGCCCCTGCGAGCCACCGCCGGAGCCACTGCCGCACGCCGCGACAAGCGCCAGTACGCCGATGGCAGCCGGAACGCCCAGCAACCGGCTTCTCATGACGTCACCTTCACGCCGGTCACCGCAGCGAACCCGGGCAGCGTGAGGTTCACCGTGGTGGTGCCGGAGGGTAGCGGCGGCAGCACGGCATACAGGACGGTCCCGGTGGTGTCGACGGAGTTGGGCAGCTCACTGCACACGCACGAGGTGTCCGAGCCGTCGCCCTGCGCGGGCACGTAGGTGTAGGGGTGGTAGATCTTCTTGGTCGCGGGGTCCACGACCCCGAGCAGCCGGGTGTCGAACAACGGCGGCCGGGCGAACTGGAACGACCTGGTGTCGGTGGTCGCCCCCGAGGCGCTCTTCAGCCGCCAGGTGACCAGGGTCGCCTGCGCGGAGTTCTTCACCTGCAGGATCTCGGCGATCACGGACGATTTCCCGGACGAAGCCTCGAGCGTGCCGTGGCTGGTGCCGAGCACCGGCAAGTTGTCGCCCGAACCCATGACCTCCGCGATCGCCGCGTCCGCAGCAGACCGGCCGCTGGTGGACGTGCCGGAGCCGCGCACCGGGCCGTGCGAGCCGGAGGACGACTTCGCCGGGGCCGGGGAGTCGCTGCTGCAGCCGGCCAGCGACAGGGCGACCAAGCCGGCGGCGACGGTGGCGGTCGCCTTGACGGAACGGTTCATCGGGCACCTCCGGTGTGGAAGGTGATGGTCACGCGGCGGTTGAGCTGTCGCCCTTCGGCGGTGCTGTTGTCGGCGACCGGGTCCTGCTCGCCCTTGCCCGAGGCAGTGAACGACAGGCCCTTCTTGGTCACCAACTGCTGCAGCGCCTTCTGCACCGATCGGGCGCGCCGCTCGGACAGGTCCTGGTTGAACGAGTTGCTGCCCGTGTTGTCGGTGAAACCGACGATGGACACCTGGCCGTCGCCCTTGGCCGACAACTGGGCAGCTACCTTGCGGAGCGTGCCCTGCGCCTTGGCCGTGAGATCGGCCTTGCCGTAGTCGAAGAGGACGTCGGCGTCGACGGAGATGGCGGTGGAGTCGGAGGTCGTCTTGGTCGAGGTGGTGGGGTCGGCGACGTTGCTCGCCAGCGACCGGATCGACTTCGCCGGGTCGGCCTGCTGGAGGGTCGCTTGGTCCGGCAGTTTCGGCCAGCCCTTGCCGAGCTCGACCGGCGACGAGCCGGCGGTGGGCGTCGGCAGGGTGCCGGTCACCGGGACGTCGACCACCAGGTTGCCGTAGCCGAACTGCACAGTGACGCTCGTGAGGCCGGCAGGCAACTCGGGCAGCACGGCCCAGCCGACCCGCGGTGTCTTGGTGCCGCCGTAGTCGCTGATGTCGGACACCGTGCTGCACAGGCACTTCTGGTCCGACGACACGAGCGGCAGGTAGAGCTTGAGCCCCTTGGTGTCGACCACGGCGACCGACCAGGCGGCGCCGGCCTGGTATGGCGTGCTGAGCCCGACGGACGGCATGACCGCGCTCGGATTGGCGCCCGGGCCGCCGAGGGAGTAGAAGACCGCGGTGCCACCGGGCACACGGACCACGGCGTTGACGGCGCCGTGGATCACCGGGTTACCGGTGTCGTTGCTGCCGTTGTAGACGAAGGTGCCCGCGATCGGTATGTCGCCTTCGGACGCGGCCGAAGCCGGCGGTGCGCCCACCCCGGCGACCAGGACGGCAGCCGAGACGGCGAGGGCACCCCCTCGGATTCGCATACTGGAAAGCACGGTCGATCGTTCCTTTCTCGGGTCGGCAGGGGCGTCGATCAGTCCACCAGTCGCGCCTTCAAGATATTGCGCAGCGCCGGCAGATCGTGGAGTACGAGGTGGCCGTCTTGCAGGTCGTAGTCGATCGTGACGCCACCGCACACCAGGTGCACGGGCTGCGGCGGCGCACTGCTGGACGGTGACGGGGTGGACGACCCACTGGGTGAACTCGCACTGGGCCTGGGAGTCGGGGTCGGTGTGGGCAGGTTGGTGAAGTGGCAACTGCCCCATGGCACACCGGTCTGCGCGACGGCCTTCGCCTTCGAGTGCTGTCCGCCGGAGAGTGCCTTGTCGGCCGCCACCTCGACCGTGGCCCGGTCGGTGCGCCAGTCGTAGCAGTAACTGATCGTGTGGGCACCGTTGCGATGGGCCAGTTGCTGAGCGTCGGAGGCGCCGAGGGCGCAGAAGAAGGTGCTCGGCTCGAACGGCCCGACGGGCAGCGTCCGGATGTCGTCGAGGACGTGGTCGATGACGTCGTCGGCGCCGGCGAGCGACGCCGCGTCGGCGGCGTTCTGGGTGTCCGACTTCTGGTTGACCGCGGAGCCGATCGGCACCATCACCCAGAAGGCGATGGCGACCAGGCCGAGAGCCGCGCAGATGATCAGCCCCGTTGCGACCTGGCCGTGCTCGTCGCGTGCGATGCGACGACGGCATCCGTGGGTACGGCGCACGGGCATACCCCTCTCTCGTCGACGTGCAGGCGTTCGGTGGGTTGGACGCAGCGTGGCGCCGATCAGATCCCGGTGATCTTGCCGATCGCGCCGCTCACGATGTCCGCCAGGCTGGTGCCCCTGCCGAAGGCGGCGACGATGGCGATGACCAGCAGCGTGGCGAGGGCGATCATCCCGACGTATTCGAGCGTGCCCTGTCCCTGCTCGGCGCGCTCGATGCTGGAACGCAGTGTCATCTGCGCAACGCTACCCAGGGCCGGTGCATCACCCCAGGGCCCACGGGCCCAGGAAACGAAGCCGGCCGCCGGAGGAGATCCTCCGACGGCCGGGCTTCTACGAGCTCGATCAGGCGAGTTCCTTCAGGATCTCCCGCATCAGTTCGGCGGTCTCGGACGGCGTCTTGCCGACCTTCACCCCGGCTGCTTCGAGCGCTTCCTTCTTCGCTGCGGCGGTGCCGGACGAGCCGGACACGATCGCGCCGGCGTGACCCATGGTCTTGCCCTCCGGCGCGGTGAAGCCCGCGACATACCCGACGACGGGCTTGGTCACGTGCTCCTTGATGTATGCCGCGGCGCGCTCCTCGGCGTCGCCGCCGATCTCACCGATCATCACGATGGCCTTGGTGTCGGGGTCGGCCTCGAACGCCTCGAGCGCGTCGATGTGCGTGGTGCCGATAACGGGGTCACCGCCGATCCCGATCGCGGTGGTGAAGCCGAAGTCGCGCAGTTCGTACATCATCTGGTAGGTGAGCGTGCCCGACTTGGAGACCAGGCCGATCGGGCCCTTGCCCGCGATGGTGTGCGGGGTGATGCCGGCCAGCGACTCCTCCGGGGTAATGATGCCCGGGCAGTTCGGGCCGATGATCCGGGTTTTCTTGCCCACCGAATAGTTGTAGAACTCCGCGGAGTCCTTCACCGGGATGCCCTCGGTGATGACGACCAGCAGCGGGATCTCCGCGTCGATCGCCTCGATCGCCGCGTCCTTGGCGAACTTCGGCGGCACGAACGCGACCGACACGTTGGCGCCCGTGGCCTCCATCGCCTCCTTGACGGTGCCGAAGACCGGCAGTTCCTTGCCGCCGATCTCGGCCGTCGTGCCGGCCTTGCGGGCGTTGACACCACCGACGATGTTCGACCCGGCGTCGAGCATGAGGGCCGTGTGCTTGGAGCCCATGCCGCCCGTCATACCCTGCACGATGATCTTGCTGTCAGCATCCAAAAAGATTGCCATTGCTTGCTTTTCCTTAAGTTCGTATGCCGTCAGCTGATCACTTGGAGGCGAGTTCGGCCGCGCGAGCGGCTGCGCCGTCCATGGTGTCGACCTGGGTCACCAGCGGGTGGTTGAGCTCGTTGAGGATGGCCCGGCCCTTCTCGACGTTGTTGCCGTCGAGGCGGACGACCAGCGGCTTGGTCGCGTTGTCGCCGAGGATCTCCAGGGCGCCCTTGATGCCGTTGGCGACCTCGTCGCACGCGGTGATGCCACCGAAGACGTTCACGAAGACGGACTTGACCTGCTCGTCACCGAGAATGACGTCCAGGCCGTCGGCCATGACCTGCGCGTTGGCGCCGCCGCCGATGTCGAGGAAGTTGGCCGGCTTGACGTCATACTGCTCGCCGGCATACGCGACGACATCCAGCGTCGACATGACGAGCCCGGCGCCGTTGCCGATGATGCCCACCTGGCCGTCCAGCTTGACGTAGTTGAGGCCCTTCTCCTTGGCCTTGGCCTCCAGCGGGTCGGCGGCGGACTTGTCCTCCAGCGCCTCGTGGTCGGGGTGGCGGAAGTCGGCGTTGGCGTCCAGGGTGACCTTGCCGTCCAGCGCGACGATGTCGCCGGCCCCGGTCTGCACCAGGGGGTTGACCTCGACCAGCGTCGCGTCCTCGCCGGCGTAGACGTCCCACAACTTCTGCAGCACCGGGGCGATCTTGGCGCCCAGCTCGGCGTCGAAGCCGGCGGCGTCGACGATCTCCTGCGCCTTGGCCGCGTCGATGCCGACGTTGGGGTCGACCGCCACGCGGGCGAGGGCGTCGGGGCGCTCGACGGCCAGCTGCTCGATCTCCATGCCGCCCTCCTTGCTGCACATCGCAAGGTAGCTGCGGTTGGCCCGGTCCAGCAGCACGGAGAAGTAGTACTCCTCCTTGATGTCCGCGCCCTGCGCGATCATCACGGTGCCGACGGTGTGGCCCTTGATGTCCATGCCGAGGATCTGGTCCGCGAGCTCACGCGCTTCCTCCGGCGACTTGGCGACCTTCACGCCGCCCGCCTTGCCCCGGCCACCGGTCTTGACCTGCGCCTTGACGACGGTCACGCCGCCCGACTTGCCTCCGATCTCGGCAGCGGCCTGCTCTGCTTGCTCCGGAGTGGTCGCCGTCTTGCCGGCCAGCACCGGCACGCCGTGCGCTTCGAACATGTCGCGCGCCTGGTATTCGAAAAGATCCACGCGGAATCCGTCCTCGTCCCGGGAGTCGTCACCGCGGGCGGCCGGGCCGCACATGCTGCCGGCCGGTCACGCGGAGCAGGCCCCCTCATGTTGATTCGTGATGAACTTCTGAAGGGATCAGGCCGCCGGTCCGCCGCGGACGGCGTGTCCGGGACCTCGGTGTCCAGACCGGATGCTAGTGCTACGCGCACCACCGGCACAGGTGGGGTCCAGGTCTACCGGTCGGTACGTGACAGATCTCACGCGCGGTCGTTCCGACCGCCACCCTCCGATCGACCGGCACCGGAGGCATCTTCGGATGGCGGCTCAGAGCTTCTCGACCGGCGCGTAACGCAGCAGCAGCCGCTTGACGCCGACGTCGCCGCCGAAGTCGATGTGCGCCATCGCACGGTCGCCCTGCCCCTCAACACGTATGACGGAGCCGAGCCCGAACGTGTCGTGGGTGACGCGATCGCCGGAATCCAGTGAGATCACGGCGCGATTGCCCGGACTGCGCACGCCCGGCTTTGCTGCAAGCCGGGCGACCGCGGGCGTCGACGACGGACGCGTCGCCGTCGTCGTCACCCGCTGCCAGTCGATCAGTCCGGACGGAATCTCACTGAGGAAACGCGACGGCGGGTTGTACTGCGGCGCCCCCCATGCCGACCGCACCTCGGCACGCGAGATGTGCAACCGCTCGCGGGCGCGGGTGATGCCGACATACGCCAACCGTCGTTCTTCCTCGAGCTCCTTCGGGTCTCCCAGCGCCCGCAGGTGCGGGAAGGTGCCGTCCTCCATGCCGGTGAGGAACACGACGGGGAACTCGAGCCCCTTGGCGGTGTGCAAGGTCATCAGTGTGACGACGCCCGTGTCCTCGCCATCCTCGGTCGGGATCTCGTCGGTGTCCGCGACCAGCGACACCTGCTCAAGGAAGTCCTCCAAAGATCCGCCGGGGTAGTTCTCGTCGAATTCCTTTGCTACGGCCACGAGTTCGGCGAGGTTCTCGACGCGGGTCTCGTCCTGCGGGTCCGCGCTCCGGCGCAGCTCCGACAGGTAGCCGGACTGGTCGAGGATCGCTTCGAGCAGATCGCCGACCCCTTTGTCGTCGGCCTGGTGGACCTCGCTCAGCGACTCCAACAGTGCAGTGAATGCGTTGATGCAGGTCACCGATCGAGTGGCGATGCCGGGCGCGTCCGCCGCTCGGCCGAGTGCGGCGACAAACGGGATGCGTTGGCGTTCGGCGAGGGCGGCCACGCACGCCTCCGCCCGATCACCGATGCCGCGCTTGGGCACGTTGAGGATGCGGCGCAGGTTGACGGTGTCGAGCGGGTTGGAGACCACCCGCAGATAGGCGAGCGCGTCCTTGACCTCGCGCCGCTCGTAGAAGCGTGTGCCGCCGACCACCTTGTAAGGCAGCCCGACGCGCACGAAAACCTCTTCCAGCGCTCGCGATTGGGCGTTCGTGCGGTAGAAGACCGCGACGTCCTTGGGCTTCACCTCGTGTTCGTCGCCGAGCTGGTCGATGGTGCGTGCGACGAACGCGGCCTCGTCGTGCTCGGAGTCGCCGACATACCCGACGATCGGCTCGCCGTCGCCGGAGTCAGACCACAGCTTCTTGGGCCGCCGGCCTTCGTTCTTGGCGATGACGGCATTGGCGGCCTGCAGGATGTTCTGGGTTGAGCGGTAGTTCTGCTCCAGCAGGATCGTGTGCGCCTCGGGATAGTCCTGCTCGAACTCCACGATGTTGCGGATCGTTGCGCCACGGAAGGCGTAGATCGACTGGTCCGCGTCACCCACCACGCACAACTCGGCGGGCGGCACCTCACCGAGCGCCGGATCCGAAATGGGTGTCCCCACAAGCTCTTTGACCAACTGGTATTGCGCGTGGTTGGTGTCCTGGTATTCGTCGACGAGCACGTGCCGGAAGCGCCGGCGGTAGTGTTCGGCAACGTCGGGGAACGCCTGCAGGATGTTGACCGTGGTCATGATCAGGTCGTCGAAATCGAGCGCGTTGGCCTGTCGCAACCTGCGTTGGTATGCCGAATAGGCCTCCGCGAGCCGCTGCTCCTGATGGGTGCCGTCCACCACCCGAGAGGCGTAGGTCTCCTCGTCGATCAGCTCGTTCTTGAGATTGCTGACCTGATGACTGAACGAACGCGGCGGGAAGCGCTTCGGATCGAGGTCGAGGTCGCGCATGACCAGCGCCATCATCCGCTGGCTGTCCGCGGCGTCGTAGATCGAGAACGTCGACTTCAGCCCGATCTTGGCGGCTTCGCGGCGCAAGATCCGCACACACGCCGAGTGGAAGGTCGACACCCACATCGAGCGAGCCACCGGGCCGACCAGTGCCTCGACACGTTCACGCATCTCCGCGGCGGCCTTGTTGGTGAAGGTGATGGCCAGGATCTGCCCGGGCTGCACGTGACGCGCCGCCATCAGATAGGCGATCCGGTGCGTCAGCACGCGGGTCTTGCCGGAGCCGGCACCGGCGACGATCAGCAGCGGCGGACCTTGGTGCAGCACCGCTTCACGCTGCTGTGGGTTGAGTCCGCTGACCAGGCTCTCGGGGTCGGCGGCCGACGGCCGCACCGGCTTGTCCACCGCAGCCGGCACTTCCTTGCGCAGACTCGCCCAGGTCGGCACGCCGCGCTCGTCGACATCGGTGGGCACCGTCGCCGACGCAGCGTCAGGCGGGAATCCGGGCAACGGGAGGTCGTCGAAAAGGCTGCTCATCTCGCCCGTCAGCTTACGTGGCCGCACCGACCAGGACCGAAGGATGCGGTCCGAGCGCACGTCGCGGCCGCGGCCGCGGCCCGGCGAGCGGTCCGCACGGCGAGCAGCGCCGCCAGCAGTACCAGGGCGATGTCCAGCACGCCGTAGCCGAGCAGGGTGGGGCGCAGCCCCCAGTCCTGCGCGGCGAGCCCCGCCACGACTGCCGGCACGCTGAACGCGGTGTAGCCGAGGACGTAGATCGCGGCGAACGTCTGGGCACGGCCGGTTGCGGGGGTGACCGCTCCGATCGCGGCGACGGCAGCCTGGAACGTCACTCCGAACCCGACGCCGGCGATCACCGAGCCGAGCACGTAGACCGCGCCCGACGACAACACGACGCCGACGAGGGTGACGACGACGCCGCCACCCAACGAGGCGAAGCCGAGCGTGCGCCGGGCTGCTTGCGGTACGGCGCCGATGCCGAGCAGCACGAGACCCGCCGGCCCGAAGAAGCTGGCCAACACGAGGCCCACCTGGAAGTGATCGGTGACGCCGAGCAGCCGAGCGACGGCGGACGAGCCGAGCGACAGATAGAGCCCGCCGAGTGCCCAGGTGGCGACCAAGGCCGGCGCCCAGGTCCCGAAGGTCGGTCGCGCGGCCTCCGCTACTCCCACGCTCGGCCGCAGTGCGGTGCGTATGGCGCGCCCGCCAACTTCCTCCCGGCGAGCCTCCGGCGCGAATCCGATTGCAACGGCGAGAAGTACATAACACGCGAACAGCACCCAGAACACCAGTTGCCGCGGTGCGGGGGCGTGCTGCACCAATCCCCCGGCCAGCGCTGCGCCGAGAGCGAGCCCGATCCCCGGTGCACCGCCGGTCACGACCGAACCGATGTGCGGACTCGGTTGCAGATCGAGCACCAGCGCGCCCACGGCGCCGGTGATGGCACCGGTCGCGACGCCCTGCACGATGCGCGCGAGCAGGAGCTCGGTCACGCTGGACGCGTCCGCGAAGATCACCATCGCGATCGCCAGCAGGATCAGACCACCGATCAGCATCGGGCGGCGGCCGAGGTGATCGGCGAGCGAACCCACCGTCAGCAGGGTGGCGAGCAGCGCCACGACATACACCGCGAACACCACCGTGAGGGTGAAAGACGAGAAACCCCAGAGGTGTTGGTAGACCGGATAGAGCGGCGACGGTGCTGCCGCTCCGACCATCAGGACGGTCATGGCAAGACCCGCAACGGCGAAGCCGGCGGGACGGGACAAGCGATACGACATACCAGCCTCGCTAATTGCAACCAATATTGCGTTAGCTGTGCAGCGTACGCCGCGACTCGCTTAATGCCAAGCTCACTGCAATAATGGTGAGTATGCCGACGCAGTCCACCGCCGTGAAACGCCGCCCCGGCGGCCGCAGCGCTCGCGTGCAGGACGCGGTCCACGCGGCCGTCGGTGAGTTGATGGCGACCCGCCGGCCGGACGAGATCACCGTTCCGATGGTCGCCGAGCTCGCCGGCGTCAACCCGACCAGCGTCTACCGGCGGTGGGGCGACATCGATGCGCTCCTGGAGGAAGTCGCGGTCGCCGTCTTCACCCGGGAGGACGAGGAGTTGCCGAACACCGGGTCGCTCGCCGACGACCTGCGCGGCTGGGCCGGCGCCATCGCCGACGACATCGCCCGCCCGCACCGCACGCGCTACCTACGCGCGATGGTCAAGGCTCGCGATGGCGTGCTGCAGGAGGGCTGCCCGTGCTGGACCGCCCGCCGGGAGCAACTCGCGGAAATGATCAGCCGGGCGGCGACGCGGGGCGAACGAACGCCGTCGGTCGAGCAGGTGCTCGATCACGTCATCGCGCCGCTCTATCACCACGTGGTTTTCGCGATGCCGGTCGATCGGGTGTATGCCGAGCGGCTCGTCGCCGATGTGTTGTTGATGCGCCGCAGTGACGACGCCTGAACAATCCTGCACATGAAGCGGGTTCGGCTGGTTGCGCAATGGCGGTAGTCGACGATCTTCTTCCGCTCGGCGGCTTCGCCTTTCCCAAGGAGGAACGCGAGGCGCTGGTCGCGGGCGAGCCGGACAAGTTCCAGCTGCCGTCGCCGTCCGACCTGCGCTTCAACTGGGTGCACGCTCGGCTCGCCGCCTTGGAGCGCACCGAAGCCCGCGAGCTCGTCGTCGACGCGTGGCGAATGGTCGTGCCCCAAAAGCTGTCGCGCGCCTACGATCTCGCGCACCCCAGCGGCCCGGGCTGACCTCCGGCTGGCGCGGTAACTCTGGTGTCGTCGCTTCTCGTCGTCGCGGCGGCGGAGGCTGTGGGTGAAGACCAGGTCCATCAGGGTGCGTTCGGGATCTGAGGTTGTCGGTGGTGGGTGGCCTGGTGGGGCGGGTGGTCGGCTGATCAGGGTGAATCCGCCGGTGCGGGTGATGGTCTGCCCGGCGTGCCCGGTGAGGTGGTAGTCGGGGTGTTCCTTGTCGTAGTTGCAGCGTTCGCACAGGCCTTGCCCGTTGCGTTCGGTGGTTTCGCCGCCGGCCGCGTGTGGTTCGATGTGGTCGATGTGCCGGACCGGGGCGGAACACCACGGGGTCCGGCAGGTCTGATCCCGGAACAGGATCAACCTAGCGAGCAGCCCCGGGTAGCGGCGGGCGCGGGAGTCCATGCCGACGATGTCACCCGTGCCGGGATACGTGAACAGTCGCCGCAGTTGGGGGCCGGTCGGGCCGCCGGCGGTGACCCAGTCACGGACCAGGTCGGCCGGCACCGGCCCGTACCCGGGCACGTGCGCGGGAATGTCACCGAACAGAGTGTCGAAACCCATCAGCAGATTCACGCACGCCCCCAGCGGATCCTGGGCGCGGGACCGGCCGGTCACGCGTTCGACGAGAGTGTCGGCCATCACCCGGTCCCGGCAGACGTTGCCGTCGGCGTTCGTCGCCGCCTGGTCGGCGGCCGCACGCAACGCGGCCTGGCAGGCCAGGGCGTCCTTGATCGGCAACAGCGCCGACAGCCGGCCCATGTGGTCCGCCGCGGGGCGCACCCGCACCCGCCGGTCGGCTTCGGCCGCCCGGCGGCGGGCGGCGACCTCCTCGGGCGCCACCTGGCAGGCCCCGGTTTTCGCCGCCGCGGCGAGCCGGTCGGTGGACGTGGTCCCCAGCTCGCCGCGAATTCGATCGTCCACCTGCGCCCGCTGCACGCGGCTGAGCCCGGCGGTTTCTCGCACCACCCGGGTCGCCTCCCATTCACTGATCGCCCCGGCCGCCAGGGCGGCCAACGTGTGCGGCATGTCCTCGACCAGGGCGTGCGCCACACCCAGGAACTGCGTGCCGCGGTGCGGGGTGCACCGCCGGGCGAACCCCAGGTGCGCGCCAACGATCCGCCGGGTGGCGGTGCGGGCGATCCCGCGCGCCTGGTCGGCGGCCTGTTGCCGGGCGTGCACGGTCACCGCCAGCCGGGCTTGCCGGGCGCTGATCGCGTGACGCAACTCCTCCAGCGCGCGCAGCTCGGCCAGCAGCCCGTGGGTGCCGGCCGGGTCGTCCGGCCCCGGGTCGGAGTCGTCGGCGATCGGTGTGTCGAGCCGGTCGTGGAACGCGCGCACCACGGACACGTCGAGGACGCCAATGGCGCCCTGTTCGTCGTCACATGGTTTGCCGTTCATGTGTTCGAGTATTCCACGAATCACCCACATTGGCAATAGATTTCGCCGACCGATGCTGTCCACACCCCCTTCCGTCGAGGTGCTTCGTGCACAGGGGATGTGGTCAGGCGACGGACCGACCGGATCGTTGCGGCCAACCCAGGGCTCGACGTTTTGGAGGGGCATCGGCACCGGCATATCCGCCGGACTTTTCGTCGCAGCGGGGTGTCGGGTGCTCGGGATGGAGGTCGACCCGGGGATGGCCGATTACGCGCGGTCGACCACCAGCCGACCTGGCCCGAGGAGTTCGCGGAGTGGTTGGAGCCGGTACCCACGTTTGGCGGACACAATCCATTCCCGCTGGACATTCTCGAGCAGTTGCTCTCCGGGATCGGAACCGTCATCGATGCCGCAGGCGGTGCGTTCACGATGAACTACACCGCGGTGACCGTGATCGCTAGCCTCGCCCGGACCTAGCCCGAAGCCTGCGCCCGCCGGCTCAGCGGGCGAATGTCTCCCGCGCCCGCAGCGCGGCACGCGTGATGGTGCGCGCGTCGACGGGACGTGAGGTGTCGATGTCGATGCGCACGCCGAAGCGAAACGGCGCGCCGTTGTGAGCAACCCACTCCCAGTCCAGGTCCTGTTGCACCCGTGGATCACTGCCGTGCACGGGATGTCGCTGTCCGGCCGTCACTCGCCCTTCGTGCCGGCGTCGTGCGGTCTCGATCGGCACGTCGCACCACACGTGAGGGACAGTGGCCGGATCGAAGCCCGCGCGACGCAGCCCGTCGATCGCGAGCTGCTCGTCATCGCGCCACCAGATGTTCTCGACGACACCGCCGATCGGAGACGAGGCCAGCAACTGCCAGAGCAGCTCACTCGCCCCCGCGCCGAGCGGCGAACCATGCCCGCCGGTGCCTTGTAATACAGCCGCCGCAGCGGGCTCCAGATGATCGAAGATCGTCTCCTTGACCATGTCCTTGGCGAACAGCGGCACGCCGAGTTCGGCGGCGAGCCGGGGTGCCAGGGTGGACTTTCCGGAACCGGGAATGCCGTTGACGAGCAACGCGACTCGAAGCTCCCGATGTGGTGCGTATGCCGGGGCCGGCCACTCCTCCCGGGTGACTGCGTGCATGACGTGATCGCGCCAGGATGCCCCGTCTCCGCTCGGCAGCCACAGCATGTCGCGCACGAGACCCTCGCGCCGGAAACCGAGCGACCGCAAGAGTCCCGCGGAGTTCGAGTTGCCCGGGCGGACGTTGGCCTCCAGCCGGTGCAGACCCATGCCCTGCGGTGTCGGCGTGAACGCGAGGTTGATGATCTGACGCAGGCCTTCGGCGAAGAGCCCTTTCCCGACATACGGGTCGTAGGAGTCGTAGCCGAGCACGCCGCTCTGGAAGCGGCCACGAACGACGTTGGTGACGTTCACTTTTCCGACGATCCCGTGGCTGCCCTGCGGATCGGCCGCGTGGATGAGGAAGGTGCGGTGGTCCTCGCTCTGCCGGTCCAGGTGCCAGCTGATGTCGTCGGGGTTGACGGGGTTCCACACGCTGATGCGGGCCGCCGACTGCTGGACGGCCATCCGGTATGCCGGGACGTCGTCCGGCTGCACCGTGCGCACCCAGACCCGGCGACCGCTGGACCGTAGCGGATGGAGACGCGGATCCACGGTCAGGAGCGCACCTGACGACCGCGCAGCACGATGCGCCACGGATCGGCGAGTGCCCGCACGTCTTCACGCGGATCCGCATGGTAGACGACGAAGTCCGCGCTCTCCCCTTCCTCCAGTCCAGGACGGCCCAGCCACTCCCGGGCGCCCCACGTGGCGGCGCTGATCGCCTCGAGGTTGGTCATCCCGGCGCGGGTGAGCTCGGCGACCTCGGACGCGACGAGGCCGTGCGGCAGCTGTCCGCCGGCGTCGGTGCCGGCCCAGATCGGCACGCCGGCCTCGTGCGCGGCCGCGATCGTGTCGAACCGGCGGGCGTAGAGGTCGCGCATGTGGACGCCGTATGCCGGGAACTTCGCCTCACCGGCCTCCGCGAACTTGGGGAAGTTCTCGATGTTGACCAGGGTCGGAACGATCGAAATGCCTTGCCTGGCAAACAGATCGATGGAGTCCGGGAGCAGACCCGTCGCGTGCTCGATGCAGTCCGTGCCGGCGGCAGCGAAGTCGAGCAGCGACTCCTCGCCGAAGCAGTGCGCGGTGACGCGCGCGCCTTCCTCGTGCGCGACGTCGATCGCGGCTTTCAACGCTTCGCGGGGCCAGCACGGTGACAGGTCGCCGCGGTCACGGTCGATCCAGTCACCGACCAGCTTGACCCAGCCGTCGCCGCGCCGCGCCTCCTGACGCACGTAGGCGACCAGGTCCTCCGGCTCGATCTCGTGGGCGAAGTTGCGGATGTACCGCTTGGTGCGGGCGATGTGCCGGCCGGCCCGGATGATGCGCGGCAAGTCTGCACGGTCGTCGATCCAGTGGGTGTCGACCGGAGACCCGGCATCCCGCAACAGGAGCGCCCCGGCCTCGCGTTCGGCCAGCGCGTGCTGCTCGGTGGTTTCCTTGTCCACGCCACCGTGTGCTTCGAGGCCGACGTGGCAGTGCGCGTCGACCAGCCCGGGCAAGACGAATCCCTGCACCGTCTCGACGTTTTCGGTGTGCTCCGGCGCGGACCAGCTGATCCGGCCGTCGATCACCCACAGCTCGTCGCGGATGTCCTCGGGACCGACCAGGATGCGCCCGGTCACGTGCAGCACGGGTGAGTGGCTCGCCATACGCCCGACCCTACTCACTACGGGTGCCGGAACGTGGCACCCGGACAGCCGTTGCCACCACGCGGCGACATAGCCTGAATCCATGTGTCCACGACACGCCGACGAGCTGGAGGAGTTCGTCGCCGCGCGCACGCAGGACCTGCACCACGACGCCTATCTGCTGACCGCATCGCAGGACGACGCGGAGCAGCTGGTTGCCCTCGTCCTCGCGGAACTGTCCCGCGAGCGCATCGACCTCAGCCACGCAGCGTTCGCCGCCCGGCAGCGTATGGCGCGCGCCGCCGCGCGGGCGGACGTCCGCGCACCCGACACCGATCGCGTGCCGTCGCGCTTCCGGCCGCTCGCCGCCCTCACCTCACGCCAGCGCGCCATCCTGCTGCTGGAGGCGCTCGATGGCCACGACCTGCACTCCGCCGCGCGTGCGCTGCAGCTGTCACCACGCCAGGTCGAGGAGTCGTATGCCGCCATACCCGGTGAACTGACCGACGCCGACCCGGCCGACCTGCGCCGGCTGCTGGACGACTTCGGCGATCTCGCCGAATCCCCTGACTCTGCAACGACACTGGCTGAGATGCACTCGGTGCCGCCACCGCCGCGCCGCCCCTGGTGGTCGTATGCCGCCGCAGCGCTGGTGGTCGCCCTCACGATGTCGTCCGTGTGGGTCACGCAGACCTGGCACGACGACTGGCTCCGCACTGCCGCCGGCCTCAACCACACCCACGGCACCCACTACCCGGCCTACACACAGGGCTACAAGTTGGTTGACATCAGCGACGTCGCCCCGGGACCGGCGGGATCCCTCAACCTCGGTCCCCACGACGCTGTCGTGGTCGAGTGCGCCGCTGGACAGGCGAACCAGGCCATGGTGGGTCGGCTGTTCAGCCCGGTCATCGGCGATTCGCCGGCCATGTGTTCAGCTCCAAGAGCACGACAGCTGCTGAATCCAGCAGGTGGCGAAACCAGTCTGGCCATCGATGATTTCAGTCGCCATAGCTGGCCCGTCGCTATATACCGACACCTCACCTGGGCTGAATATCCCGTTGCCACCAACGACTTCGTCGTCGAACACGACATCAGTCTCGCGAGTCAACGCCAGATCACGGACTCGGGGCAGACAATCCAGCCACTGCGGCGCGGAAAGGTGCTCACTCTGCACGGCACCGCGGATCACCCTAACGGCACGTTCACCGGAACCCTCGTCACACCTGTCGCCGGTCCGCACAGCATGCCAGTGTTCACCGGTGTGCTCTCGCCGACGACGACGGGCCAGTTCGGACTGGTGGTAGGCAGCGAACCACCCATGACGAAGTGCGGCGCGCCCGGCCCGATCTTCTACACGAGGAGTGGTGACGCTCGAACGTGCTCTCTGGTCGACAACTACGTCCCGCAGGTGATCTACAACGGGTGGGGCGTATTCCAGGCGCTGGGCCAGACGACGGCGGTCCGCTTCACGGTGAAACACGCGCGCGGGCCGTGGACCCTGCAGCTGAGCTACGACATCTATCGAACCAACGACCAAGGCGAGATGATTTCGCCGTAACGCCCCATTGGCCCTCGAGCTACCGCTTGGACACCAGTCAGTCCTTCTCAGCATCCGGGCCGAGGAACTTCTCAACCCATTGGACTGCTTGAGAAGCCCGGTCTCGCTCGGCCGCGGCGGTGATCAGCAGAGCACCAAGCGACGCTCGACCGACTGGCCCTCCGCGAGCTCTTCGTCATTCTCGAATCGCGGGTGCAGGGCACCGGCCAGTGCCAGCGCCTCCCCAATGCTTGCTGCAAGTTCTTCCATGGTGTCGCCCGTGCCGAAGCATCCGGGCTCCTCTACGACCTGCCCCCACAGCAAGCCGCCTTCGTCGTGGATCTCAACGGTGTACGCGTGCTCCTGCACGGCTTTACCGTCCTTCCCTGGGTATGCCCGCTTGCTTGAGTATCGCATTTGGTAGATCGGCAGGAATCCCGTCGCTTGTTGTCGGGCAGCGTAATAGGTCCGTGACCAGGCTTCGTCATTTTGACCTGATGCTTGCCGCCGGCTTCATGCGTCCACCCGTGCTGTTCGAGCAGCTTGATCGCCGACGTCTGATTCATCGTCTTGCTCATGCAGCCCTCCCACCCCAATTCATGGTGGGAAGGTATCGCTCAGCACCGACAGTCGGCTTGCTCGGCCGTTCAGTCCTTGTCGGCTCCCGGACCGAGGAACTTCTCAAACCCCTTGGGCAGCTTGAGGTTCGAGAAGTCCTGCTCCTCCTCCTGCTGCCCGAAGGCGCTGCCCATCGCCTTGTCCCGCGCAGCCGTGGCCTTCTGCGCGGCGGCTTGCTCCTGCTGGGCGCGCTTGGCCGGGTTGCCGCTCTTGCCCTTCTTCTTCGGCTGTTGCTTGCCGCGTTTGGCGCCTCCGCCACCCATGCCCGGCATACCGGGCATCCCCGGCATACCGCCGCCACGGCGCATCTGCCGCATCATCTTCTGCGCCTGGCCGAACCGCTCGAGCAGCTGATTGACCTCGGACACCGTCACACCGGAGCCGCCGGCGATGCGGGCCCGCCGGGAGCCGTTGATCTGCTTCGGGTGCGTGCGCTCGAACGGCGTCATCGAGCGGACCATCGCCTCGACCCGGTCGAACTCCTTCTCGTCGAGGGCGTTCAGCTGGTCCTTCAGCCCCGCCATACCGGGCAGCATGCCCATCAGGGCCTTGATGTTGCCCATCTTCTTGATGGCCGACATCTGCTGCAGGAAGTCGTCGAAGGTGAAGTCCTCCTCGTCCATGAACTTGCGCGCCATCGCGGCGGCCTGGTCACGGTCGAACGCCTTCTCGGCCTGCTCGATCAGGGTGAGCACGTCACCCATGTCGAGGATGCGCGACGCCATCCGGTCGGGGTGGAAGACCTCGATGTCCTTGGTCTGCTCGCCGATCGAGGAGAACATGATCGGCCGACCGGTCACCGAGGCGACCGACAGCGCCGCACCACCACGGGCGTCACCGTCCAGCTTGGAGAGCACGACGCCGGTGAAGTCGACACCCTGCTGGAAGGCGAGCGCCGTCTCGATGGCCGCCTGACCGATCATCGCGTCGATGACGAACAGCACCTCGTCCGGCTGGATCGCCTCGCGGATGTCGGCGGCCTGCTTCATCAGCGCCTCGTCGACCGCCAGGCGGCCTGCGGTGTCCACGATCACCACGTCGTACTGCCGCACCTTCGCCTGGCCGACACCGGCCTGCGCGACCCAGACCGGGTCGCCGTACGACTGGGTGCCCTCGCCGGTGGCGGCGTCGTGGCCGCCGATATTGCCCCGCTCCGGTGCGAAGCACGGCACACCGGCCCGCTCCGCGACGACCTCCAGCTGGGTGACCGCGTTGGGCCGCTGCAGGTCGGCCGCGACCAGCACCGGGAAATGCCCCCTGTCGCGCAGGTGGCGCGCCAGCTTGCCGGCGAACGTCGTCTTACCCGAACCCTGCAGGCCCGCCAGCATGATCACCGTCGGCGGTCGCTTGGCGAACTGCAGCTCGCGTGTCGTGCCACCGAGGACGTGGATCAACTCGTCGTTGACGATCTTCACGACCTGCTGGCCCGGGTTGAGCGCCTGGCTCACCTCGGCGCCGAGCGCCCGCTCGCGCACGTGGCCGGTGAACTCGCGCACCACAGGGGTCGCGACGTCGGCATCGATCAGCGCGAGGCGGATGTCGCGAATCGTCGAGTTGATATCGGACTCGGTGAGACGGCCCTTGCCCCGGAGGTTCTTGAAGGTCGTCGTCAGGCGGTCGGACAGGCTGTTGAACACGCAAGCTAGGTTAACTTGCCTGCTGGCCGTCCCCGTCACACGCGTCGATGAGCGCCGCGATGATCCGCGCCACGTCCGGCGGCGCGGGGACGGGTGTCACGTAGAAGGTGTCGAGCGACTGGCCGGCATACGTGGCGACGTGGCCAGAGCGTATGGCGAGGCCGTGGGCCGCGAACGCCTCCCCCAGATCACCCAGCAGTCCCGGCCGGTCGGCGGTGCGCACCTCCAGCACGAGCGCGTCGTCCGACGCCTCCGGCACGACCGTCGCCCGCGACGGCGGACCGCCCGGTGTCCGTTCGGCCGGTCGGGTGATCCGGCGGCGGGTGATGCCGCCCGGCTCCTGCAGGCTTCGGACCAGCTGCTCGGACGCCGGCAGGTCCGCCAGTGGCGCCTCCACCTGCCAGGTGTTGTGCGCGATCCCGTCGGTCGTGCGGACCCGCGCGGAGCGCACCGTCATACCCACCGACGCGAGGAGGGCGGCGCTGGCCGCGAAGAGGCCGGGCCGGTCACGGTCGGCGATCTCGATCGTGGCGCCGGACAGGGTCGGCCGCACGAGCACGTATGGCGCCCCGGCCGCCACCCGCTCCCGCACGACCGGGTCGAGCACGTCGTCCTCGACCGGCCGCACCGGCCGACAGTCGCCCAGCGCGGCTCGCCCGTGCTCCACCAGGGACCGGACCAGGCCGGCGCGCCAGGACGTCCAGGCCTTCGGCCCCGCGCCGATCGCGTCCGCCTCGGTGAGCGCGGCGAGCAGTTCGAGCACATCCGGAAGTTCCTCGACGGCCGCGACCAGCGCCGCGGTCGTGCGCGGGTCCTCCGGGTCGCGCCGGGTCGCGAGGTCGACGACGGTGAGGTGCTCGCGCACCAGCAACTCGAGCACCTCGACGTCCTCGGCGGCGAACCCCATGCGGCGGGCGATGTTCGCCGCGACCGGAGCGCCCTCGACGGAGTGGTCGTGGACGCCGGCGATCTTGCCGATGTCGTGCAACAGGGCGGCGACGAGCAGCAGGTCCGGCCGGCGCACCCGATCGCGCAGCGCCGCGGCCTGCACCACGGTCTCGATCAGGTGCCGGTCGACGGTGTGCCGGTGCACCGGGTTGCGCTGTGGCCGGCCGCGCACCGCTGCCCATTCGGGCAGCCAGCCGCCGATCACCCCGGCCAGGTCGAGCGTCTCCCACACGCGCGCCAGCCCCGGGCCGCTCGCCAGCAGGTCGACGAACGCATCGCGGATCTCGCCCGGCCAGGGAGTAGGCACACCCGGCACCTCGGCCGTCAGATTGCGCAGCGTGCTGGGTCCGACCGGCACGCCCCGGGATGCCGCCGCGGTGGCCGCGCGCAGCAGCACCAGCGGCCCGCGCCGGTCCATCTCGCGGCTGCCGAGCACCACCTCCCCGTCGTGCAGGTAGAGCCCGTGCCCGAGCGGACGCAGCACCGGCCGGCGCGGGCCGGTGCGCAGCGTCCGCGCGCGTTGCGACTGACCCGCGCGTCGCACGGTGTCGTCCAGCGCGTGCGAGATGACGCGCCCCGCCTGCACCACGGACGTGAGCAGCGCGTCGGCGTCCGGCTCCCCCAGCAGCGCGGCCACCGCGTCCTGGTCCTGCCGGGCGAGCCGGTCCCGGCCGCGACCGGTCACGACGTGCAACGCGTCGCGGACGTCCAGCAGCCGGTCGTATGCCGCATCCACCGCCCCGTGCGGCCGGTCGGCCAGCCACGCCGCCGCCAGCGACCGCAGCACCGACATGTCGCGCAATCCCCCGGCCGCCTCCTTGAGGTCGGGCTCGAGATCGTTCGCCAGCCCACCGTGCCGCTCGTGCCGGACCCGCAACGACTCGACCAGCTCAGGCAGCCGCTTGCGGGCATTCGCCCGCCAATCGTGCGCGATGCTCTGCCGGACCTGCGCCACCAGTAGCTGGTCACCGGCGACCGGCTCGATGTCGAGCAACCCGACGGCCGCCGCCAGGTCGCCCGACGCCACCGAGCGGCACTCCTTCGGTGTCCGCAGACTGTGGTCGAGGCGAATACCTTCGTCCCACAGCGGATACCAGAGCGCATCAGCGAGGGCGTTCAGCTCGTCGCGGCCGAGCGCACGGCCGTCGTGCACCAGCACCAGGTCGTAGTCCGACAGCGGACCGCCGTCCCCGCGGGCCACGCTGCCGACGACGGCGAGCGCGACACCGTGCGACGGCACCGGCACGCCCGCCGTCGCGTCGTCCCACAACGTCCGCAGGAACTCCCGGTTGTGTGCCGCGAGCCGTTCCCGCCGCCGCAGCCCTTCGCCGGGCCGCGCGAACTCCCGCGTCCCGGCCAGATCCAGCCGCTTCCGGTCGGTTGTCAAGGGCTACAGGGCACCGTCGCCGTGCTCGCCGGTGCGCACCCGGACGATGTCGTCGATCGGCGTCACCCACACCTTGCCGTCGCCGATCCGCCCGGTCTGGGCGGTCTTGACGATCACATCCACGACGGTGCCGGCGTCGATGTCCTCGACGACCGCCTCCAGCCGGATCTTCGGCACGAAGTCGACGGTGTACTCGGCGCCCCGGTAGACCTCACTGTGGCCCCGCTGGCGGCCGTAGCCGCTGACCTCGCTCACCGTCATACCGGTGATGCCGTAGGCCTCGAGCGCTTCCTTCACCTCGTCCAGCTTGAACGGCTTGATGATGGCGGTGACGAGTTTCATGCGTCCACTTCCTCCTTGTGCGGGTGCCGGGCCGGTCGCCCGGGGTGATGTCCGATCCGGCTGGCGGAGAACACGCTGCCGAAGTCGTATGCCGTCTCCGCGTGCTCGGCCTGGTCGATTCCCACGGCCTCATCCTCGTCGCTCACGCGCCAGCCGAGAGTGACCTTCAACGCCACCCCGATGATGCCGGTCGTCGCGCCGGCGAAGAGCAGGGTGATGATCGCGATCACGAATTGCACGACCAGCTGGCGCCATTCGCCATACACCAGCCCAGTGCCGCGCGCGAAGACGCCGAGCGCGAGCGTGCCCCACAGACCGGAGACCAGGTGCACGCCGACGACGTCGAGCGAGTCGTCGAAACCCAGCGTGAACTTCAGCCCGATGGCGTATGCCGAGAGGACTCCCGCCACCAGGCCGATCGCGATCGCGCCCAGCGGTGTCACGTTGCCGCACGCCGGCGTGATCGCGACCAGGCCGGTGACGATGCCCGACGCCGCACCGATCGAGGTCGGGTGCCCGTCGCGCAGCTTCTCCAGCACCAGCCAGCCGATCATCGCCGCACAGCCGGCGACGGTCGTGTTGACCCAGACCAGCGCCGCGGTCGCGTTCGCTCCCAGCGCCGAGCCGGCGTTGAAGCCGTACCAGCCGAACCACAGGATCCCCGATCCGAGCATCACCAGCGGCACATTGTGCGGCCGCATCGGCTGGCTGCCGAAACCCACCCGCTTGCCGATGATCACCGCGACGACGAGGGCCGCCATACCGGCGTTGATCTCCACGACGGTGCCACCGGCGAAGTCGATCGGCACCACCTTCGCCACCCCGTGCACGGTGCCGAAGAGCTTCGCCGCGATGCCGTTCGCCGAGCCGGACAGCAACCCGCCGCCCCAGACCATGTGCGCCATCGGGAAGTACACCAACGTCACCCACAGCCCGGAGAACGCGAGCCAGGTCGAGAACTTCGCCCGGTCGGCGATCGCCCCGCTGATCAGCGCGACCGTGATGGCGGCGAAGGTGAACTGGAAGCCGACGAACACCAGCGTCGGGATGCCGCCGGCATGCAGCACCGCCGCGCCCGGCTGGCCGGGCAGCAGCCCGGACAACCCGAAGAACTGCAGCGGGCTCGCGACGATCCCGCCCAGTTCGTGGCTGCCGAAGGACATCGAGTAGCCCCAGAGCACGTAGATGATCCCGGTGACC
Organism: Flexivirga sp. YIM B11880; assembly: GCF_058148645.1. Taxonomy (NCBI): domain Bacteria; kingdom Bacillati; phylum Actinomycetota; class Actinomycetes; order Micrococcales; family Dermacoccaceae; genus Flexivirga; species Flexivirga sp. YIM B11880. The sequence continues at coordinate 33,161 of NZ_JBMAMH010000011.1, read as the reverse complement.
GCCAACGCGCCGAACGACATCATGATCATGTTCAGCACGCCGCGGGACCTGCCCAACCCGCCGTAGAACAGCGCGAGTCCGGGGATCGTCATGAAGAGCACCAGCGACGCGGAGATCAGCATCCACGCGGTGTTGCCGGTGTCGAGCGTGATCGGCGACGCGGCGGCCGGCAACCCGGAGGCGAGGAAGGACATGCGAGAAAGACTCGCAACGCTTGGTTTCCGGGACGTGCGCCGGCACGTTACATCCGTGTTGCCATTTCCTGGGAGCGCTCACAGGATCTCCGCCTCGTCCTTGCCGCCGCCACCGCCGCCGATGTCGGCGCGTCGGGCCGGTCGCTCCGGCCGGTGCCAGATCCGGCTGCTGCCGAAGAGGTTGCCCAGTTCGTATGCCGTCTCGGCGTGTTCGCTCTGGTCGACACCGACCGTCTCCTCGTCCTCCGGTACCCGGAAGTCCATCAGCTTGTGCAGCACGAGACCGATGGCGTAGGTGACGACGAAGGAGAAGAGGAGCACGAAGAACGCCGCCGCCGCCTGGACGCCCAGTTGGAGGAAGCCCCCGCCATACAGCAGACCTTGCTGGGTGCCGCTCCCGTTGGGGCTGCCCTTGCTGGCCAGCAGCCCGATCAGCAGCGTGCCGACCAGGCCACCCACGAGGTGCACGCCGACCACGTCGAGGCTGTCGTCGAAACCCAGCTTGAACTTCAGACCGACCGCCAGGGCGCAGATGCCTCCCGCAAGGAGACCGACGACCAGCGCACCGATCGGGGTGACCGTCGCACACGCCGGCGTGATGGCCACGAGGCCGGCGACCACACCGGACGCGGCGCCGAGCGAGGTGAAGTGGCCGTCCCGGAGCCGTTCGACGAGCAGCCAGCCGAGCATCGCGGCGGCAGTCGCGCCCAACGTGTTGACCCACACCCCGGCCGCGAGGGAGCCTGCTGCCAAAGCGGATCCGGCGTTGAAGCCGAACCAGCCGAACCACAGGATGCCGGCGCCGATCATGACGAGGGTGAGATTGTGCGGCCGCATCGGCTCGCGGCCGAAGCCGATTCGCTTGCCGAGCACCAGCGCGAGCGCCAGCCCGGCCGCGCCGGCGTTGATGTGGATGGCGGTGCCGCCCGCGAAGTCGTAGGCGCCGTGCCCGTGCAGGAAGAAGCCGCCGTTGGCGATCCAGCCGCCGGCGTTCGCGGCGAACCCGTTGAACGCGAAAACCCAGTGCGCAGCGGGGAAATAGACGAGCGTCGCCCAGACGACGGTGAACACCGTCCAGGTGCTGAACTTCGCCCGGTCGGCGATCGCGCCGCTGATCAGCGCGACCGCGATGATCGCGAACACCACCTGGAACGCGACGAACGCCGGACCCGGAATCGTCCCGTAGGTCGCGGTGAGGACACCGTGCAGGCCGAAGTGGTCGAACGGGTCGCCGATCCAGCCGCCCGTGCTGTCGGCCCCGAACGCCTCGGAGTAACCCCACAGCAACCACACGACGCCGACGGTCGCCATGCTGATGAAGCTCATCATCATCATGTTGAGCACGCTCTTGGCGCGGACCATCCCGCCGTAGAACAGCGCGAGGCCAGGGGTCATGAAGAGCACGAGAGCGGCGGAGGCGAGCACCCATGCGGTGTCGCCCGAGTTCGGCGTGGCGGCCGCTGCGGCCAGTGAAGTCGGCGTCATGTCCAAAGACCTTGGCAACGCAGCGTTTCCACCGAGCACGTCTTCGGGTTACATCCGTGTTGCCGCTCACCGTCCCGCGTTAACAACGCATTTCGTCTTGGGCAGCCAGTCCGACGCATAATGGCCGGTATGACGGTGCTCGACACGGTGCGGCACAAGGCCGCCGTGCAGCTGCGCCAGCGAGTGGCGGGCGAGGACGCCCGGCGGCGCGCCGACAACATCTGGGGCAAGGCCGGCGAGCGCTGGTTCGGCCCGGACGACCCGATCTGGCGGGTGCACCTGGACGCGGCGATGTTCGTCGGCGGCATCCGGGCGTTGTTGTTGCAGGCGCTGCACCCGCTGGCGATGGCCGGCGTCGAGCAGCATTCGAGCTACCGCGAGGACCCCTGGGGGCGCCTGCAGCTGACCAGCAACTTCATCTCCACGACGACGTTCGGCACGATCCCGGACGCCGAGCGGTTGCTGGCGCGGGTGCGCGGCATCCACCGGCGGGTGCACGGAACGTTCGACGGTGTCCCCTACCGCGCGGACGACCCGCATCTGCTGGCGTGGGTGCACGCGGCCGAGGTCGACAGCTTCCTCACCTGTTTCCGGGCGTTCGGTGCCGGCAGCCTCACCGACGCCGAGGCCGACACCTACGTCGCGCAGATCGGGTCGGTGTCGATGCGGCTCGGTTTCGACGACGCGCCCTCCTCGGTCGCGCAGCTGCAGGAGACGCTGGCGTCATACCGGCCGGAGCTGCGCGGCACCCGCGCCGCACGGTCCGCACTGCACTTCATCGCCTGGAAGCCACCGCTCGCGCTCGCCGGCCGGCCCGCCTATCTCAGCCTGGTCGCGGGCGCCGTGGGCACGCTCCCGTCATACGCCCGGGAGATGCTCGGGGTGCGCACCCCGCCCGGTGGCGCCGCGGCGCTGCGCGCGCTGGGCAAGGGCGGTGCCGCAGGTGTGCGCTGGCTGCTCTCCGACCCGCAGATCCAGGCCGACCGCCGCGTCAACCAGGCGGCCGACGCTGCCCAACGCGACTGACCGTCAGTCCAACACTGCGTCGACGAACGCCTTCGGGTCGAACGGCGCCAGGTCGTCCGCGCCCTCGCCGAGTCCGACCAGCTTGACCGGTACGCCGAGTTCCCGCTGCACCAGCACCACGATGCCGCCCTTGGCGGTGCCGTCTAGCTTGGTGAGCACGACGCCGGTGACGTCAACCGCCTCGGCGAAGATCTCGGCTTGCCGCATGCCGTTCTGGCCGGTGGTCGCGTCGAGGACCAGGAGGCACTCGTCGATCGGACTGCGCTTCTCGATGACCCGCTTGACCTTGGCCAGCTCGTCCATCAGGCCGACCTTGTTGTGCAGCCGGCCGGCGGTGTCGACGATCACCACGTCCACCTCACCCTCCTGGCCGGCTCTGACCGCATCGAACGCGACGGCTGCCGGGTCGGCGCCCTCCTTGTCGGAGCGGACGGTCGGCACGCCGACGCGCGCCCCCCATGTCTCCAGCTGGTCGGCGGCCGCGGCGCGGAACGTATCGGCCGCGCCCAGGACCACGTCCTTGTCCTCGGCGACGAGCACCCGGGCCAGCTTGCCGACGGTCGTCGTCTTGCCGGTGCCGTTGACCCCGACGACCATGATGACGGCGGGCCGATCCCCGACGCGGCTGCCGGCGATGCGGCGGTCCATGTCCGGACCGACCTGGGCGAGCAGCTCCTCGTGCAGCCAGCTCTCCAGCGTCTCGGTGTCCGGTGCACCTTCAACCTGCACTCGACGTTTCAGCCCGTCGACGATCTCGGTGGTGGCTTCGACGCCCAGGTCCGCGCCCAGCAGCGTGTCCTCGACGTCCTCCCAGACCGTCTCGTCCAGCTTGTCGCCGGACAGCGCGGTCAGCAGGCCCTTGCCGAGGGCGTTGTTGGAGCTCGCGAGCCGGGACCGCAGGCGGGTCATCCGGCCGCGCGCGGACTCCGGGCGCTCCAGCGTCGGAGCGGCCGGCTCCTCCACCACGGGCTCCTCGACGGCCGGCTCCTCGACCGGTGCCTCCGGCGCGGGCTGCGGTGCCGGTGCGACCGGTGCGCTGCCCTTGCTGGTGTCGATCGTCGCCGTGCCGCCCGGTCGGTAGGTGTTGGCGCCGCGGGTCTTGGCCTCGCGCGCCGGCGGCGGTGGTGCTACCGGCGGCGCGGACTTGCGACCGCCGCCGCGGAGGTAGCCGACGAGCAGCCCCAGGCCGGCGAGGACGACGACCGTGATGATGACGAGAATTTCCCAGAGCGAGTCCACGCCGACATCATGGCAAACGGAGCACCCGGGTGGGAGCGGTGCACCCGCTCTGCTGCGCGTGCAGCCCGCTGAGGCTTCAGCCCGCGGCGCGTTCGTCCTGGTCGGAGCCGGCCGCCGCCTTGCGGCCACGTCGCTCGGTCACCGAACTCACCACGTGCTCGGCACGTTCGGTCAGGAGCTCGCGGCCCTCACGCCGCGCAGGGACGGCGACGAGACCGATGACGGTCCCGGCGAGAGCGACACCGATGACCAGCGCAAGGATCAGCCACACCATGCGGCCATTGTGGGGTGCCTGTCTGTGATTACCAAGGCAAAACCCTTGGTATGGCGGGAAAAGTTGTCCAGCTCACGCTCGTGCGCCCCCATCCGGTCATCCGGGGTCCGGTGCAGCGCTCCTGGGGCCGCCGGATCCGGCGGATCCGCGGCGGCGCGCGGCGCGTCATACCCGCGTCCGGCCGCGCGTCGAGGTGTCCAGTGGGTCGGACCTTCGTTACCCTCGTCCGGACCAATCCGACAAAGAAGGATCAGCTGTGACCAACTACCCGAACGACCCCAACCAGCCGGGCGGCAGCGGCGAGCAGCCGAACGACGGCTCGGGTTACCCGCAGTACGGCAACCCGCAGCAGGGTGGCCCGCAGTACGGCGCGCCGCAGCAGGGCGGGTCCGAGTATGGCGGGTCGCAGTATGGCGCGCAGCCGTACGGATCTCCGCAGTACGGCACACCCCAGCCGGGCAACCCCTACGGCGGACAGCCGCAGCCGGGCGGTCCCTACGGTGCCGCCCCCCAGGAGTACTCGAAGGCGACGCTGATCCTGGTGCTGGGCATTCTCGGGTTCTGCTGCTTCATTCCCGGCGTCGTGGCGGTCGTGATGGGCCGTCGGGGCCTGGACGAGATCGACCGTTCCAATGGGATGCTCACCGGTCGCCAGAAGGTCAAGGTCGGTTACGTCCTCGGCATCATCTTCACGGTGCTGAACATCATCGGCATCATCTACAACTTCTCGAGGCGCTGAGCGCAGCTGCGCCGAAAGAGCCCGTCCCCGCACCGCGGTGACGGGCTCTGCGCTGTGCCGTCAGTTCTGGTAGAGCCACTGCCCCCAGGGCGTCCAGCGGTAGACGGTGAAGATCAGCATCGCAATGCCGAAGACCGTCGTCGCGACGCGTGGTGTGGGCAGCAGGATCGCCCCGGCGTCGCCACGGGCTCGACGGACGAACCAGCGCAAGATCAGCACGATTCCGGCGCAGAGGATGAACACCGCCGCCGCGTTGCTGAGCAGAGCGTCCTCGATCCGGCCGCGGGTCAGATCGTTCATGGCCCGCAACCCGCCGCACAGCGGACACGGGTGTCCGGTGAGGTAGAGGAACGGGCAGTAGGCGTACGAACCCTGAGCATGCGGATCGTGGAACCGCAGCATCGCCATCGCTGCCGCACCACCGCCCATCGTGAGCAGCGGTCCGCGCATCCGGCGCGCGAACGGCACCTGCGGGGCGTTCGCCGGGTGGAGCTGCGTCGTGGTCACCGCACCAGGCTAGGCCACCGCTCGCAGAGCGAAGACCCTCAGCGGAGGTGCGCACCGAGCAGGGTGGTGAACGGCGTGACCTCCGCCGGCACGTCGACCCCGGAGTCCCGGCTGCTCGTCGATGGAGTGAACCCGGCGACCGCGTCGCCGCCGCCGGACACGAGGTGCGCGGCGAGTTCCGCCGCTGCCCGCCCGACCCGACGACTCAGGTCGTGGCCGGCAGCGCCGCCGCCGAAGTCCTCGGTCGCGGCGAACACGCCGGTCGGCACGACGACGGCGTGCAGGTGGCTGAGCAGCGGCCGCAGCGCGTGGTCCAGCACCAGCGAGTGGCGCGGCGTGCCCGCCGTGGCGGCGATGACCACCGGCATCCCGTTCAGCGCGTCGGGGTCGAGCGCGTCGAAGAACATCTTGAAGACGCCGCTGTAGCTGGCGGCGAAGACCGGCGTCACGACGACGAGTCCGTCGGCGGCCGAGACGGCACGCCGCAGGTCGTCGAGACGCGCCGTCGGCATACCGGCCGTTGCCATCATGGTGGCGAGATCCACGGCGTATTCACGCAGTTCATAGGTTCGTATGTCGAGCGCCTCGCCTCGAGCGCTCACTTCGGCGCCGACCGCGCCGGAGAGCTGGTCCGCGAGCAGCCGGGTGCTGCTGGGCTGGCTCAGTCCGGCGGTCAGCACGACGAGCTTGCGCGTCATACCGTCGCCTCCTCCTGCTGCAGACCGGCGGTCGCGCTGATCACCTTGCGGTGCGGCGAGTCGGGGCCTTCGGCGACGAGCGACGCGTGCGTGGGCGGGTCGCTCGGCACGTGGGCGGGTCGGCGGGTCTCGAACTCCTTGCGCAGCACGGGCACGACCTCCGTGCCGAGGATGTCGATCTGCTCCAGCACCACGTCCAGCGGCAGACCGGCGTGGTCGACCAGGAAGAGCTGCCGCTGGTAGTCACCGACGTAGTCGGCGAAGCCGAGCGTCCGCTCGATGACCTGCTCGGGCGTGCCGACGGTCAGCGGCGTGTCGCGGGTGAAGCTCTCCAGCGACGGACCGTGCCCGTAGACCGGCGCGTTGTCGAAGTAGGGCCGGAAGATCCGCTTGGCCTCGGCCCCGGTGTCCGCCATGAAGATCTGGCCGCCGAGGCCGACGATCGCCTGGTCCGCCGAGCCGTGACCGTAGTGCTCGAAGCGCTGCCGGTAGAGCCGCACCATCGCCTGGGTGTGCTCCTTGTTCCAGAAGATGTTGTTGTGGAAGAAGCCGTCGCCGTAGAACGCCGCCTGCTCGGCGATCTCCGGGCTGCGGATCGAGCCGTGCCACACGAACGGCGGCACGTCGTCCAGCGGGGCCGGCGCCAGCGTGTAGCCGTGCAGCGGGGTGCGGAACTCGCCCTCCCAGTCGACCGACTTCTCGCGCCAGAGGCGCCGCAGCAGGTGGTAGTTCTCGACGGCGAGCGGGATGCCCTTGCGGATGTCCTTGCCGAACCACGGATAGACCGGGCCGGTGTTGCCGCGCCCGAGCATCAGGTCCGTGCGGCCGTCCGCCAGGTGCTGCAGGTACGCGTAGTCCTCGGCGAGCCGGACCGGGTCGTTGGTGGTGATCAGCGTCGTGGCGGTGGACAGCTGCAGGTTGGTGGTCTGCGCGGCGATGTGGCTGAGCAGGATCGGCGGGTTGGCCGGCGCGGCGAACGGCGGGTTGTGGTGCTCACCGGTGGCGAACACGTCCAGGCCGACCTCCTCCGCCTTGTGCGCGATCGCGACCATCGACCGGACGCGCTCGGCCTCGGTCGGCGTGCGGCCCGTGGTCGGGTCCGAGGTGACGTCACCGATGGTGAAAACGCCGAACTGCATGTGACTCAACTCCCTGTGTCGAAGTCTCAAATTTTAACTAACTGCTCATCACAACGGGCTTGGACTCGGAGCTATTCCCCCTCGCCGACACTCGAGCCCCACCTCGCCGAGAGGCTCACAAAACGTCGACAGGCTCAGCAATCCAAGCCCCGAAGGTCCGGATTGCTGAGCCTGTCAGTGTCTTTCTGAGCCTCTCGGCGTATGGCGCCGCGGCGCCACACACCGAAAGGCGCAGAAAGACACTGACAGGCTCAGCAATCCAAGCCCCGAATGTCCGGATTACTAAGCCTGTCAGTGTCTTTCTGAGCCTCGCGGCGTAGGGCGCCGCGGCGCCACGGGCGCCGCTACAGGATCAGCCAGAGCAACGAGGTGAGGCCGAGGCCGACCACCGAGATGATCGTCTCCATCACGGACCACGTCTTGATGGTCTGGACGATCGTCAGCCCGAAGTACTCCTTGACCAGCCAGAAGCCCGCATCGTTGACGTGCGAGAAGAAGAGCGAGCCGGCGCCGACCGCGAGCACGACGAGGGCCACGTGCGTGGTCGACAGCCCGGTCGCGAGCGGCGCGACAATGCCCGATGCGGTGACGGTCGCCACGGTGGCCGACCCGGTGGCCACCCGGATGAGAACGGCGATCATCCAGCCCAGCACGAGCGCGGACAGGCTCGCCGCCACAGCGATCTTGCCGATCGCGATGCCGGTGCCGCCGTCGAGCAGCACCTGCTTGAAGCCGCCGCCGGCACCGACGATGAACGTCGCGCTGACGATCGGCTTCAGGCTGTCGCTCAGCTTCTCGGTGAGGGTTTCGAGCGAGAACCCGACCGTCGTGCCGAACGTCACCATCGCCATCAGGACAGCGAGCAGCAGGGCCACGATCGGTTCACCGATGAACTGCAGCAGCGGGTAGATCGCGTTGCCCGGGCTCATCCACACGTCGGACGCCGCGCGGATCAGCATCAGCACGACGGGCAGCAGGATGGTCGCGATCGTCCAGCCGAAGGTGGGCCGCCGGGTGGGGGTGACGCCGTCCGACGTCGCCGCGGCGTCGCGCGACTTCGTCAACGACACGTCACCCTCCGCGTCCTCCTTCACCGTCTCCGACGTGGCTACCAGGTTGCCGCCGGCACCGGCTGCGCCGATCGGCACCATCCGCGCGGCGATGACGGAGAAGAGCGGGCCGGCGATGATCACCGTCGGGATGGCGATGAGCAGACCGATCGCAAGCGTGACGCCGACGTCACCGTGCAGGTTGGCGATCGCGGCGAGCGGTCCGGGGTGCGGCGGGATGAAGCCGTGCAGCACCGACAGACCGGCCAGGGCCGGTATGCCGAGCGTCATGGCGGGTTTCTTGGATCGCTTGATGGCCAGCATCACGACCGGGATCAGCAGCACGAGCCCGATCTCGAAGAACATCGGGATGCCGATGATGAACGCGATCAGCGCCATCCGCCATTGCAGGCCGCCTCCGCGACCGGAGAGGATCTTGTCGACGATCTCGTCGGCTCCGCCCGAGTCGGCGAGCAGCTTGCCGAGCATCGCTCCGAGGACGATCAGCACGCCGACGTTGCCGAGCACGGCACCCACACCTGTTTCGAAGGACTTGGCGACGTTCGCCAGGCCGATGCCTGATCCGACACCGACGAAGAGACAGCCGATCGTCAGCGCGAGAAAGCCGTGCATCCTCAGTTTGATGATGAGCGCCACGATGATCGCGATGCCGATCACCGTGACGACCAGAGCCTGGGTGTCGTGGCCGGCCCACGGCTCGTGGATCTTCTTGATGGTGTCGTCGGCGGCGACCAAGGAAATTGGATGGAGCGCTGTTGTCATCAATCTCTCCGTTCCTCAACGAGTTCGGCTCAGCGTATTGCTCGGCAGAACGCCGTGGCGTTTTCGGTGATGTCGGACCAGCGGGCCTGCTCGACATCGGACGGCGCGACGACCGACGTGCCGGCGGTCACCGCGAGCGCCCCTGCCGCCAGGAAGTCGGCGGCGTTGTGGATGCTCACGCCCCCGGACGGCACGAGCGGCACTCCGGGCAGCGGGCCGTGCAGATCGGAGAGGTATGACGGGCCGACTGCTCGTGCCGGGAAGATCTTGACGACGTCCGCGCCCAGCTCCACCGCGGTGATGACCTCGCTGGGCGTGAGTGCGCCGAGCACGACGGCGGCCCCGGCGCGATGCGCGACGTCGACGATGTCGCTCGCGCGTGGTCCCAGTCCGGGCGTCACGATGAAGCGCGCGCCGGCGTCGACCGCGGCCGTCGCCTGCTCACCGGAGGTCACCGTGCCGGCGCCGACGAGCGTGCCGGTCTGTGCCGCCGACGCGGCGGCGGTGCTGAGCAGGTCGGTGAGACCCGGCGTGGTGAAGGTCAGCTCGAGGACCCGGATGCCGCCGGCCGCGAGCGCAGCCGTGAGCGCGACGACGTCGTCGATTCGTGGTGCCCGCACGATCGACAGGACCCTGTCCTCGGTGAGCACCTCCAGCACTTCGGTTGCGGCCTGGTTCACAGCGGTTTCGTCCCTTCGTCGGTGCGGCGCAGTGCGCGCCCTGGTAGCTCGTCCGTGCGGTCTCCGTCGTCGATGACCGGGGTGCCGTTCACCAAGACCCAGTCGATGCCGGCCGCTTGCTGACGCGGCTGCTCGAAGGTGGCGGTGTCCTGCACCCGGTCGGGGTCGAACAGGACGAGGTCCGCGGCATACCCCTCGCGCACCAGGCCGCGGCGGTCCAGCCGGAGCCGCGCGGCCGGCCGGCCGGTGAGGTGGTGCACGCAGTCGACGAGATCGAGCACGCCGAGCTCACGGACGTAGCGCGCGAGGTAGCGCGGGAAGGTTCCCCAGGCGCGCGGGTGGGGTCGCTCGCCGACCAGGATCGCGTCGGAGCCGCCGCAGTGCGAGCGGTGTCGCATGATTGTCCGGACGTTGTCCTCGTGGCCGACGTGTTGCAGGATCGTCGTGGCGAGCCGGTCCTGTTGGAGTATGTCGAAGAACTCTTCGATCGCGGATCTCCCTGATGCATCAGCGATTTCGGCGATGGTGCGGCCGACCCGATCCGCGAGCGCCGGGTTGCCGACGCCGCTGATTTGGATGGTCCGCCAGTCGGTGACGCAGCCGTGGCAACCGTCGGTGCCGACCTGCTCGATCTCGTAGCCCACTCGGTCACGGACCGCCGGATCCTGCAGTCGCTGCAGCAGCGTGTCCGGGGCGCCGGTGGTGACCCAGCTCGGCAGGATCGCGCTCAGCGTGGTCGAGCCGGGCAGATAGGGATAGGTGTCGAGCGTGATGTCGACCCCGTCCGCGCTCGCCCGGTCGATCAACTGCAGCAACTCCCCTGCCCGGCCCTTGTTGGGTTCGAAGTTCATCGTCGCGTGCGTGAGGTGCAGGGCGCAGCCGGCGGCCCGGCATACCTCCATCATCTCGGCGTAGGCCTCCAGCGCGCCCGCGCCGTAGGACCGGTGGTGCGGGCTGTAGTAGCCGCCGCGCGAGGCGACGACCCGCAGGAGTGCCACGAGCTCCTCGTCGTCGGCGAACATGCCTGGTGGGTAAGTCAATCCGCTGCTCATCCCGACAGCGCCCTCGTCGAGTCCGGCCGCGAGGAGCGCCATCATCTGCTCCAGCTGGTCGGGGGTCGCGCGCACGTCGTCAGGGCCGACGACCATCAGGCGCAGCGTGCCCTGCGGCACCAGATAGGCCGCGTTGCAGGCGATGCCACGGTCCAACCGGTCGAGATAGTCCCGCACGGTGCTCCAGTCATAGGCGAATCCCTCGGGATCGCCGTTCCAGCCCGCGATCTGCCGGCGCAGCGTCGCGCGCGCCGCATCGTCGATGGGCGCGAACGAGAGACCGTCCTGCCCGAGCACCTCCAGCGTCACCCCCTGGCTGACCTTGGCGGTGTGATCGGGCCGGGCCAGGATCTGGATGTCCGAGTGGGCGTGCATGTCGATGAAACCCGGTGCCAGTACTCGCCCTTCGGCCTCCACGACACGACGCGCCCGAGGGACCGCGTCGGTCGCTCGGTGGATCGCCGCGATCCTCCCGTCCTCGACGACGACGTCGGCGTCGTATGCCGGAGCGCCGGAGCCGTCGATGACTCGCGCGCCCCGGATGAGCACGTCGGCAGTCATCGGGTGGTCCTCAGAACCACGTGCGGACCAGGTCGACCACGACCGGGTCGTCCGCGTCCGCGTCGTCGATCACCGGGACCAGCGTCCACTTGTCCATCGCCGTGCACGGGTGCGAGAGGCCGAGCCGCAACTCGTCGCCGATCAGCACCGGAGCGTCGTGCTCCGCGTCGAAGCGCAGGAACCCGTGCTGGTCGTTGAGCGCAGTCACGGTCAGCCCGCTGAGTCGGGTGGGGTGGTCCCCTGCGGCGCGCGGCCGCAACAGCTGCACCTCCGGAAGTCCTTCATCGAAGGGCAGATCCCGCTTGCCGGCGTCGAAGAGCGCAAGCCCCGGCTCGGGTTGCGAGGACACCCGCACCCAGCCGTGCATCGCGGACCGCAGCGCCGGACCGTCGGTCCGCGGATGCTCGCCCAGCGGTGAGATGTCCCGGTAGAAGCCGTCGTCGTGCACGATGTAGGCACCGCTGCGCAGCACCACGCGGGCGCCGGTCTCCACGAGGGGGCGCAGTACCTCGTCGACGATGTCGAAGTAGGCGCTGCCGCCCGCCGTGATCACCGGCGTGATCCCGTCCGGGTAGCGCCCGGCGTCAGCAAGTCGCCGGTGCACCTCCGCGAGGTCACGCAGGTAGCCGGCCACCACATCGTGCGCCTGCTGGTCGGCAGTGTGCGCGAGCGCTCCCTCGTATCCCGCGACCCCCGCCAGCATCAGGTATGGCGAATCCGCAACGACCGCAGCCACATCCAGCGCTGTCTCCACGCTCCGCGCGCCGGTGCGGCCGCCGGCTCCGCCGCGCTCGACCAGCACTCGCAGCTGCGGCCGCTCGCCGGCCTCGCGCGCGTGCTCCTCGAGGGCGGCATGCATCAGCTGCGCCGTGCGGACATCGTCGGCCCAGACGTAGATCTCGGCGTCCGGATGCGCCGCCAGCTCGTCGACCATCCAGCGCAGCGACAACGGGGAGACGATGGCATTGGCCACCATCACCCGCGGCACGCCGAACGCCCGTGCCACGGCGAGCTGCGGCAGGTTGGCCACCGTGATGGCCCATGCGCCGGCGGCCAGCTGCTCCGCCCACAAGCTCGGCGCCATCGTCGTCTTGCCGTGCGGCGCGAGGTCGAATCCCCGCACGGAGCACCAGGATTGGAGCGCGGCCAGGTTGTGGTCGAGCGCGGTCCGGGACAGCGTCAGCAGCGGCGTCGGCAGCTCGGACAGGCGAGGACGGCGCGCCCGGATGTCGGCGACCGTCATACCCCACAGGGCCGGAGGCATCCCCTTGTGTCGCCAGTCGACGCGTTCGTCGGACAAGGCGTCGAGCGCCGCACGATCCATACCTGCGAACCTTTCGATTGCGTAGCACGCAACGGGTATTGCGTAGAATGTTTCTCCTGTGTAGCATCGCTGCCAGCACATCGTCAAGACTTCCACGGAAGGGTGCGCCTCGGTGACGACGAACGACCGCAATCGGGTGCTGTGTCTCGGCGAGGCCATGGTCGTGCTGCGACCGGAGCAGCCCGGCGGCCTCACCCGATCGGCGTTGCTCCGTCGGTCCGTCGGTGGCGCCGAGGCCAACGTCGCCGGCGCGCTCGCCGCCCTCGGCATACCCGCTTGCTGGGTGTCCCGCCTCGGCGACGACCCGTTCGGTGCCTATGTCGCACACGATCTGCAGGAGCGCGGCGTCAGCGTGCTGGCCGAGCACGACGCGGCGCACCCGACCGGTCTCTACCTCAAGGACTCCAGCGCCTCCGGCAGCCGAATGTTCTACTACCGCAGCGGTTCTGCGGCCGCAGCGATGACCGGTGCCCTGCTCGACGAGCCCTCCGTCGCCGCCGTCCTCCAGACCTGCGAGGTCGTGCACACCTCCGGCATCACGGCCGGCATCCTCGCCGCCGGCAGCGATCTGCTGGAGCGCTTGGTGCGGGCACGGGACCAGCACGGCTTCGTGCTCAGCGTCGATCTCAACTGGCGTCCGGTGCTGTGGCGCGGCCGTCGGCCCGGCGCCCTGCACGACCTGCTGCGCGCCGCCGATGTCGTGCTGCTCGGCGAGGACGAGGCGGCCGCGGCGCTCGACGCCAGCTCACCGGAGGCGCTGCGCGAGCTCATCGGCCCCCGCGCGCGGATCGTCGTCAAGTCCGACGCACACATCGCCACCGAGATCGAGCCGGACGGCAGCAGTGTCGCGGTGCCCGCCCTGCGGGTCGAGGTCGTCGAACCCGTCGGTGCCGGAGACGGATTCGCGGCCGGTTACCTCACCGGCCTGCTGTCGGGGTATGACGCCGTACAGCGTCTCCGGCTCGGGCATCTCAGTGCCGCCTGCGTCCTCGCCGAGCCCGGCGACCACGCCCGGCAGCTGCCGGGCCCGGAGGTCCGGCAAGCACTCGTCACCGCCGGCGAGGACGTCTGGCGAGCCACCTCCGTGAGCAGCCGCGGCATCGAGTCGCCCGCACTGCCGGTGCCGGAGCGCTAAGACATGAGCCACAGCCTGGCGCGCGCTCTGCAGCTGCTCGATCGGCTCGCCGAAGGCGACCGCACACTCGACGATCTCGCCCGGTCACTGGACGTGCACAAGACCACGGTGCTCCGGCTGCTGCGCACCCTGGAGAGTGACCGCTTCGTCCGGCGCGACGACAATCACCGCTTCTACCTGGGCTCCCGGTTCTTCGAGCTGGGCACCACGTCCCTCGAGCAGCACGCGATCCGCGACGTCGCCCTGCCGCACCTGGAGCACCTGGGCCGGGTGACCGGCGGCCAGGCGATACATCTGGCGACCTACGAGAACGGCCGCGCCGTCTACATCGGCAAGGTCGAGAGCACCAGTTCCGTGCGCATGTACTCCCGTGTCGGCCTGGTTGCCCCCCTCCATGCGACGGCTGTGGGCAAGGTGCTGGCGTGCGAGCTGTCGGAGCGGCAGCTCGCAATCGCGCTGGAGTCAACGGACTTTCACCGGTTCACCGATCATACGATCACGACGGCGGACGCCTTTCGGGCCGAGCTGGCGAAGGTGCGCGAGCAGGGCTGGGCCGCCGACTCGGCCGAACACGAGGACTTCATCAACTGCATCGGCACGCCGATCCGCGACAGCACCGGCCGGATCATCGCCGCCGGATCGATCTCGGTGCCCGATGTGATCCTGACCCGCGACAAGGTGCACGCGTTGCTCCCGATGTTGCAAGAAACCACCGCGGCCATCGAGGCCGACTGGGCCACTACCAAGGAAAGGACCTGACGTGCCCAAGCAGCAGATCACCACCGACAAGGCGCCCATCCCCGCCGCCCCCTACTCCCAGGGGATCGTCAAGAACAACATCGTGCAGGTCTCCGGGCAGACCGGAGTCGACGCCTCGACCGGGACACTGGCCGACGGCCTCACCGCCCAGACGAACCAGACGTTCGCCAATCTGGACGCCATCCTCACCGCGGGTGGCGCGACCTGGGACGACGTCGTCTCGGTGCGCGTCTACCTGACCGCTCCCGAGGACTTCGCCGAGATGAACGCCGCCTACGAGAAGTTCCTGCGCGACCGGCTCGGTGACGACGCCGTGCTGCCCTGCCGGACCACCACCATGGTCGCGCTGGCCAACCCGGACCTGCTCGTCGAGATCGACGTGATGGCCGTCCTCGGCTGAGTCGTTTGCGTCAGCTCATCGAGGACAAGGCCGGTATGCCGGAGTCCTCCACGGTCTTGCCCTCGGTGACGCTGTGCGTGGTCTCCACCTCCACGCCGCCACCGGGCAACACGTCCTTGATGCGCTGGGACACGACCGTCGTCACGCCGTCACCGCGCATGCTCACGCCATACAGGGCGTCGGCGATCTCCATGGTGCGCTTCTGGTGGGTGATGACGATGAGCTGGCTGGAGTCGCGCAGCTCCTCGAAGAGCGTGATCAGCCGCCCGAGGTTGGCGTCGTCGAGCGCGGCCTCCACCTCGTCCATGATGTAGAACGGGCTGGGCCGCGCCTTGAAGATCGCGACCAGCAACGCGACGGCGACCAGCGAGCGCTCCCCGCCGGACAGCAGCGAGAGGCGCTTGATCTTCTTGCCCGGCGGGCGGGCCTCGACCTCGATGCCGGTGGTGAGCATGTTGCCGGGGTCGGTCAGCGTGATCCGGCCCTCGCCACCAGGAAAGAGCCGGCTGAAGACCCCCTCGAACTCGCGGGCCGTGTCCTCGAACGCCTCGGTGAACGCCTGCTCCACCCGCTTGTCGACCTCGGCGACGATGTCGAGCAGATCCAGCTTGGACTTCTTCAGGTCCTCCAGCTGCTCGGTGAGGAATTTGTGCCGCTCCTCCAGCGCCGCGAACTCTTCCAGCGCAAGCGGATTCACCCGCCCGAGCTGACTGAGCTTGCGCTCCGCCGACCGCAGCCGCTTCTCCTGCACCTCTCGGACGAAGGCGATCGGCTCGGGCAGGTTGTCCGGGTCGTCGTCGGGACCCGGCACGTGCGGGATCAACTGGTGCGGCCCGAACTCCTCGACCAGCACGTCCGGGTCGATGCCATGCTCCTCGACGGCCTTGGTCTGCAGCGTCTCGATGCGCAGCCGCTGCTGGGCGCGCGCGACCTCGTCGCGGTGCACCGTGTCGGTCAGCTCGCGCAGTTCGTCGCCGATGCTCGCCACTCGGGTCCGCTCGTCCTTCAGCGCCCGGTCCAGCTCCGCCTTGATCCGGTCGGCCTCGGCGCGACGCTCCGTCGCCACCTCGAGCAGCTGCGCCACCACCGTCACCGCGTGCCCGGCACCGTCCTGCACGGCGCGCGCGACCCGGGCGTCCCGGGCCCGACGCTCGCGCCGGGCACGCGCCCGCTCCCGCGCCTCGATCTCCGAACGCGCAGCTGCTTCAAGAGATTTGGCACGGTCGGCGAGAGACTTCGCGCGCTCCTCCCGGGTGCGCAGGCCCAGCCGCTCCTCGGTCTCCGCGCTGCGCGCAGCCGCCGCCTCGGCCGCCAGCCGGTCCCGCTCGTCGGTGGTCGGCTCCTCCTCGCTCGGCTCCTCCAGCGCCGCCGCGAGCCGCTGCTCCAGGTCCGCCAGCTCCGCGCGACCGGCCGCGAGCTGCTCCTCGGCGGCGGTGTGCTGCGTCTGCAGGCGTTCGCGTTCGGCCTTCGCGCTGCGCATCACCTGGCCGAGCTGGCTGAGCTGTTCGGCCACGGCGGACATGCGCGCGTCGGACTCGTTGAGTCGCTCGAGTGCCTCGTCGACCGCCGCACTCAGCTCGACGGCTTTGTTGCGTGCCTGCTCCGCGGCGAACTGTGCCTTCTCCTTGCGACGTGTCGCTTCCTCGACCTTGTCGCGGGTCTCGTCGACCGCGGACTGGATCTCGAGCAGGCTGGGTGCCCCGGCCGAACCGCCACGGACGAAGCCCGCGGCATACACATCACCGTCGGGAGTGACGGCGGTGACTCGATGATCAAGGGACACAACAGTTTTCGCAATGTCGACCGAGTCGACCAGTGCAACGCGCTCCAACAGCGCCTCCACGGTGGGCGCCACGTCCGGCGGTGCGCCGATCACCTCACGCGCCCACCGGGCTCCGGCCGGCAGCGACGGCCAGCCGTCGGCCGGCTCGGGCCGGCCACCGCGGAAGAGCATTCCCGCGCGGCCGGCGTCGTCCGCGCGCAACCGGTCGACGGCCTCGGCCGCCTGCTCGAACGACTCCGCCACCACGGCATCGGCGGCCCAGCCGAGCGCGGCGGCGACGGCGGCCTCGTGGCCCGGCTCGACCGAGACCAGCTCGGAGACCGACCCGCGCAGCCCGCTGGATCCCTCCGCACCGAGCAGATGCGCGGCGCCGTCCTTGCGCCGCAGCCCCAGCTCGAGCGCCTCCAGCCGGGCCTGATGACCGGTGCGATCGCGGTCGGCGGTCCGCTCCTCCTCGCGGGCCTCCTCGAAGGCGGCTTTGACCTCGTCGAGCTTGGCCTGTGCCTCTTCGTATGCCGCGTCGAGGTCCTCCTCGCCGGCCTCGTCCTGCGCGATGGTGGCTTCGAGTGCGGCGAACTCCCGCTCGGCGCGTGTCGAGCGCTCGGCGACTTCGGCCATGCTGGCCGTGAGCCGGCCGAGCTCGGACTCCCCCGCCTCGGTGCGGCTGCGCCGGGCGGCGACCTGGCCCTCCAGCTTGGCCAGGCCCTCGCGCCGGTCCGCCGCAGCGCGGGCCAGCTTGGTCAGCCGCTGCTGCTCCGCCTGGTGCGCTTGCTCGAGATCGGCGCGGCGTTCGGTGGCCTGTTGCAGCGCAACCTTGGCCTGTGCGATCTGCTGCTGCAGCGCGTCGTGCTCGTCGCGGACCTTCGCCGCCTGCTGCTGCAACTGCTCCGGGCTGCGACCCGAGCGCGACTCCTCGTGCTGATCGTCCTCGGAGAGCAGCCGCACCCGCTCAGCGGCCAGGGACGCGGTCGCCTCGATCCGCTCCCGCAACGACGAGAGCGCGAACCACTGCTCCTGCGTCTTGGTGAGAGCCGGTGCGGCAAAGGCGGATTCGGCCTCCAGCTGCTCGAGCCGCGCCTTGGCGGCGGCCAGCGACTGCTCGACCGCGCGCTGTCGCTCCAGCAGTGCGGTCTCGTCGGCGACCTCCTGCTCGAGATTGCTCGTGAGCTGAGCGAGGTCGTCAGCCAGCAGCCGCAAGCGGGCGTCCCGGACGTCGGCCTGGATGGTCGCGGCCTTGCGGGCCGTCTCGGCCTGCCGGCCGAGCGGGCCGAGCTGGCGGCGGATCTCGGTGGTGAGGTCGGTGACGCGGGCCAGGTTGGCCTCCATGGCGTCGAGTTTGCGCAGCGCGCGTTCCTTGCGCTTGCGGTGCTTGAGGACACCGGCGGCCTCCTCGATGAACCCGCGGCGCTCCTCCGGCGTGGCGCGCAGCACCGCGTCGAGTTGCCCCTGCCCGACGATGACGTGCATCTCGCGGCCGATGCCGGAGTCGGACAGCAACTCCTGGATGTCCAGCAGCCGGCAGGAGGTGCCGTTGATGGCGTATTCGGAGCCGCCACCCTTGAACATCGTGCGGCTGATCGTCACCTCGGTGTAGTCGATCGGCAGCGCACCGTCGGAGTTGTCGATGGTCAGCGTCACCTCGGCGCGGCCCAGCGGCGCACGACCGGCCGTGCCGGCGAAGATGACGTCCTCCATCTTGCCGCCGCGCAGGCTCTTGGCACCCTGCTCGCCCATCACCCAGGCGAGCGCATCGACGACGTTGGACTTGCCGGACCCGTTGGGACCGACGATGCAGGTGATGCCGGGCTCGAGTTTCATCGAGGTCGCCGAGGCGAAGGACTTGAAGCCCTTCAGGGTCAGGCTCTTGACGTACACGAGCGGGCTGGCTCCTCGGCGTTCTGGTGTATGGCGATCGCCGCCACTCTACTGGGGAGGGTTCAGCTGAGCGGCAGCTTGAGACCGGCGTGGCTGTGCACGAAGCCCAGCGACGCATAGAACCGTATGGCGTCAGCGCGCTGCAGGTCACTCGTCAGCTGCACCAGCGCGGCCCCTTGCCCGCGGGCCGCCTCGATCATGAACCCGAAGAACGCCCGGCCGACGCCGCGACCGCGCAAGGCCCCGCCGACCCGCACCGCCTCGATCTGCGCACGCAACGCACCGCCCCGGGACAGGCTGCGGACGAAGCCGAGCTGCGCCGTCCCGACGACCGCGTCGCTCTCGTCGAGCAGCACCAGCAGGTGCTCGCTCGGATCGGCGTCGATGACGGCGAAGGCTTCGTCATACGCGGCCACGGCGCTGGATTCGCGGTCCCGTCCGAGCACGTCGTCGGCGAGCAGCGCGACGATCTGCGGGACCTGCCCGGCCGTCGCCGCCGCCACGCGGATGCCCGGGACACCGGGCAGCGGGCTCCCTCCCGGACCGCGCGGCAGCGTCATACGGCCGAACGATCGGTGAAGACGATCGGGTCGCCCTCGGTGATCGCGATCGTGTGCTCCGAGTGCGCACCCCGCGAGCCGTCGCCGGACCGCAGCGTCCAGCCGTCCTGGTCGGTGTAGATCTCGTCGGTGCCGCGCATCAGCCACGGCTCGATCGCGATGACCAGGCCCGGCCGCAGCTTCAGGCCGCGGCCGGCCCGACCGTCGTTGGGCACGTGCGGGTCGCCGTGCATCGTCCGCCCGACGCCGTGCCCGCCGAACTGGGTGTTGACGGTGTAGCCGTTCGCGCGGGCGACGTCGCCGATGGTCGCGGAGATGTCGCCGAGCTTGTTGCCGGGCTTGGCCACCTCGATGGCGGCGGCGAGCGCGTCCTCGGTCGTCTTGATCACCCGCAGGTCCTCGGGGTCGGGCGTGCCGACGACCACGGACAGCGCGGAGTCGGACACCCACCCGTCGACGCTCGCCGCGAAGTCGACGGACAGCAGATCGCCGTCCCGCAGCGTGTAGTCGTGCGGCAGCCCGTGCAGCACGGCGTCGTTGACGCTGGTGCACAGCACCTTCCCGAAGGGCATCGCACCGAAGCTCGGGTGGTAGTCGATGTAGCACGACTCCGCGCCGGCGTCGCGAATCATCTTGTGCGCCAACGCATCCAGCTCGAGAAGGTTGACGCCGACGCCCGCGGCGTCGCGCAGCGCGGTCAGCACCGAGGCGACGAAACGGCCGGCCGGGCGCATCGCCTCGATCTCGGCGGGTGACTTCAGTTCGATCACCGCCCTACCGTATGCCGAGGGCCATTCGCAGGTAGAGGGATATCCTGGGATCGGGAACGGGACAGGCTGCCGAACCCGTTGGATCACTGCTCCACGCGGCAACCTTCGGAGCCGGCCCACGAGGTGATCGACATGGTTCTGCTCGGAGTCATCGCGGTGCTGGTCGGCGTCGCCGTGCTGGTCGTCGAGGCCCACATCAACACCGCAGGGGTGCTCGGTGTCGCCGGGACGCTCGCCACCGCGACAGGGGTCGGCATGATCCTCGGCGGCGCAGGGGCGGCCTGGTGGGTGACGATCCCCGTCGCGGCGTTCCTGGCGATCACCGGCCTGGTGACGCTGCTGATCATCGCGCGGGAAGTCATCGTGGCTCGCCATCAGGAGATCCGGAGCGGCCCCGACGCACTGGTCGGCAGCAAGGCCGTCGTCCGGTCCTGGTCGGAGCGCGAGGGCCAGGTCTCGGTTGCGGGTGCCCTGTGGCACGCGGAACTCGCCTACGGCTGGGAGGATCCGATGCCCGCACCGGGCGACACCGTCGTGGTGGCCGAGCTCGACGGACTGTCGGTGGCCGTACGCCGCCCGCATGCGTGGGAGGTGAGGCCGATATGGAAGCCGTCATCACTCTCGTTGTGATCCTGGCCGTCATCCTGATCGCACTCGGCGGCTCATCCGTCCGCATTCTGCGCGAATACGAACGCGGGGTCGTCTTCCGGCTCGGCCGACTGGTGCAGATGAAGGAGCCCGGCCTGGCGCTGCTGATCCCGGTGGTCGACCGGATGGTCCGCGTCGATCTCCGCACGGTCACCCTCAACGTGCCCGCCCAGGACATCATCACCCGGGACAACGTGCCGGTCCGCGTCACGGCGGTGGCCTACTTCCGGGTCATGGACGCCAACCACGCGATCGTCGAGGTGGAGAACTTCCTGGCGGCGACCACCCAGATCGCGCAGACCTCGCTGCGCGCCGTGCTCGGCAAGGCGGAGCTGGACACGCTGCTCGCCGAACGCGAACGGCTCAACGAGGACCTGCAGAAGGTCATCGACCAGCAGACCGAGCCGTGGGGCGTCAAGGTGTCGGTGGTCGAGATCAAGGACGTCGAGATCCCGGCGAGCATGCAGCGCGCCATCGCCCGGCAGGCCGAAGCCGAACGAGAACGCCGGGCCAAGGTCATCAACGCGGAAGGCGAATACCAGGCGTCCACGCAGCTGGCCGACGCGGCGGACGTGATGAGCCGCAACCCGACCGCGCTGCAGCTGCGCTACCTGCAGACCTTGCTGGAGATCGGCAGCAACGCGAAGTCGTCCGTCGTCATACCGCTGCCGGTCGACCTGGTGCAGCCCCTCCTGGAGCAGATGAAGGGCCGCCCCGAGGCAGAATAGGCCTCCGTGCACTTCTACCGCCCTGCCGAAGGCCACCGCCTCGCCCACGACCCGTTCAATTCGATCGTCGCGCCGCGGCCGATCGGCTGGATCGGGACGGTCGACGCGGAAGGGCGGCGCAACCTGGCGCCATACAGCTTCTTCAACGCACTGCACTATCGGCCGCCGCTGGTCGGCTTCTCCAGCAACGGCTGGAAGGGCACGGTCGCAAACTGTGACGCGACAAGGGAATTCACCTGGAACCTCGCCACGCGGGCACTCGCCGAGCAGATGAACGCGACCTCCACCACGCACGACGTCGACGAGTTCGAGGTGTCCGGCCTGGACGCGGCGGAGTCGACCGAGATCGCCGCGCCGCGGGTGGCGAGGTCGCCGGTCAACTTCGAGTGCCGGGTCACGCAGATCGTCCCCCTGCAGTCGGCACAGGGCGCGGCGGTCGGCAGCTGGTTCGTGGTCGGCGAGGTCGTCGGCGTGCACATCGACGAGCGGCTCATCGCCGACGGCGTCTTCGACACGCTGGCCGCCGATCCGCTGCTGCGTGCGGGCGGGCCGACGACCTATTACGGCATCACGGGTGACACCCGGCTGGACCTGCGCCGCCCGGACTGAGAGACCAGCCACCGCCGTCCGACGTCGGGCACGTAGCCTGGTGGGGTGACTGTCGCACCAGAGGGCCGCAAGATGCTGCGCGTCGAGGCGCGCAACGCCGAGACGCCGATCGAGCGCAAGCCGAGCTGGATCCGCACCACCGCGAAGATGGGCCCGGCATACACCGGCCTACACCAGCTGGTGAAGAGCCAGGGTCTGCACACCGTGTGCCAGGAAGCCGGCTGTCCCAACATCTTCGAGTGCTGGGAGGACCGGGAGGCGACCTTCCTCATCGGCGGCGACGTGTGCACCCGTCGCTGCGACTTCTGCGACATCGCCACCGGCCGACCGACCGCGCTGGACATGGACGAGCCGCGCCGGGTCGCCGAGTCGATCCAGGAGATGAACCTGCGTTACTGCACCGTCACCGGGGTGGCGCGCGACGACCAGCCGGACGGCGCCGCCCGGTTGTATGCCGAGACGATTCGCGCGATCCACGCGCTCAACCCCAACACCGGGGTGGAGATCCTGCCGCCCGACTTCGGTGCCAAGCCGGAGCTGGTCGGCCAGGTCTTCGAGGCCGGGCCGGAGGTCTTCGCGCACAACCTGGAGACGGTGCCGCGCATCTTCAAGCGGATCCGTCCGGCGTTCACCTACGACAAGTCCCTGCGGGTGCTCACCATGGCCAAGGCGGCCGGATTGATCACCAAGTCCAACCTGATCCTCGGCATGGGCGAGGAGGACCACGAGGTCGAGCAAGCGATCCGCGATCTGCACGACGCCGGCTGCGACATCCTCACCATCACGCAATACCTGCGCCCCTCCCCCAAGCACCACCCGATCGACCGGTGGGTGAAGCCGGAGGAGTTCGTGCAGTGGTCCGACGTGGCCACGGACCTGGGTTTCCTCGGCGTGATGGCCGGGCCGCTGGTCCGGTCGTCATACCGCGCCGGGAAGCTGTATGCCGGGGCGATGGCCAAGCTGGGCCGCCAGCTGCCGCAGCACCTGGCGCACCTCGCGGCGGCGTCGTCCTCCCCCGCCCGGCAGGAGGCCGCCGCGCTCGTGGCGCGGACCCCCGCTGACATATCCTGATAAGTATGTCGACGCAGCCCGAGAAGAAGTCCCGTTTCGCGCGGAAGCCGAAGGATCCGGACAATCCGGGCCGGCTCTCGCAGTTCAAGACGCTCTTCCAGGTTTCGGTCAAGCACAACCCGAAGATCCCGCTGTGGATGGCGGGCGCTTTCCTGGTCACCTTCCTGGTGCTGACCTTCCTGCTGCACTTCGTCTTCCACAGCTACATCTACACCGGCATCATCGGCATTCTCTTCGGCCTGCTCGCCGCGATGATCGTCTTCGGCCGGCTCGCCGAGCGCGCGGCATACGGCGCCCTCGAGGGTCAGGCGGGCGGCACGGGCGCCGCGCTGCAGGGGCTGAAGCGCGGCTGGACCTACGAGCAGGAGCCGGTTGCCGCGGAGGCCGGACGGGCGCGTCGCATGTCCGAACTGTCAAACGCCGCACTGGTTTTCCGTGCCGTCGGCAAGCCGGGTGTCGTGCTCATCGGTGAAGGACCGAGCGGCGCTTCGCGCAAGCTGCTCGAGTCGGAGCGCAAGCGCGTCTCGCGTGTCGCCGGCCCTGAGGTGCCGGTGCACCTGCTGCGGGTCGGCGCCGGCGAGGACACGGTCAAGCTCGGCGAGCTGACCAAGACGATGAAGAAGCTCGACGGCAAGCTCACCGACGCCGAGGTGCAGGCCGTCACCAAGCGGCTGCGTGCGCTCGGCGCCGCGAAGCCGCCCATCCCCAAGGGCATGGACCCGCGCAACGCGCCGAAGATGGACCGCAAGGCGCTCCGCGGCCGGTAAATCTGGAGGTTGAGATGAGTCGACGCGGTCAGCGATCGATGGCTCGACACCGTGTGACGCTGCTGAGTGGCGGTGCGGCGCTGATCGTCGGCGCGCTGATCCTGACCGGCTGCACCGCTTCCAGCCACCCCTCGCCCGCCAGTTCCAGCAAGTCGCCGGCCTCGTCATCCGGCCGGCTCGGCGCCGGAGCACCGCCGTCGGACGCGTCCGGGTTGCAGGACGACTACGTGCGCACGATCAAGTCGGTCCTGCCGTCGGTGGTGCTGATCCGCACCAGCAAGGACCTCGGCTCCGGCATCGTGTTCGACTCCAAGGGCGACATCGTCACCAACGACCACGTCGTCGGGTCCGCGAAGTCCTTCACGGTGACCCGCTCCGGCAGCGCGACCCCATTGACGGCAAAGCTGGTCGGCGCCTATCCGCCAGACGATCTCGCGGTGATCCGGGTCAGCACACCGGCCGGGCTGAAGCCGGCCACGTTCGCCGATTCCAAGAAGGCGCAGGTGGGTGACATCGTCCTGGCCGTGGGCAACCCGCTCGGGCTCGCCAGCAGTGTCACCAACGGCATCATCTCGGCCGTCGGCCGAACCGTCAGCGAGCCGCAAGGGGGCGACTCGCCGGGTGCGACGCTGCCCGACACCATTCAGACCAGCGCCGCGATCAACCCGGGCAACAGCGGTGGCGCGCTGGTGAACCTGGCCGGCCAGGTCGTCGGCATCCCGACGCTCGCCGCGACCGACTCGCAACTGGGCGGCGGTGCGGCACCCGGCATCGGCTTCGCCATTTCGTCGGACATCGTCAAGGACATCGCCACCCAACTGGTGGCACACGGTAAGGTCACCAACTCCCACCGAGCGGCTCTCGGCGTGCGCGTTGCGACCGTCGCCGGCCCGAACGGTCAGAGTGGCGGCGTCGGGATCTTGAGCGTCGAACCGGGCAGTGGAGCCTCCAAGGCGGGGTTGACGGCGGGTGAGGTCATCACCGCCGTCAACGGCACGCCCACCCCCTCCGAGCAGGATCTGGCGGCAGTGCTGGCAAACCTCTCGCCGGGCAAGACCGTGAGCGTGAAGGTCACGCAGGCCGACGGGACCACACGGACCGTCAAGGTCACGCTGGGGTCACTACCGGGCTGACCGGATTCGGCCTGCGTCACCGCACCCGTCGGATGACGGTGCCGGCCAACCGGTCGTGCATGCCGCGGCCGTCCTTGTCCCAGACGACGGCGGGAATGAAGAGGCACAGCAGGGCGGTGCGGATCAGCGCGGCAACCGGCCCGGCGGCGCGGCCGCACAGCTTGGAGACGTGCAGACCAACCACCCGGTGGCCCACGGTGGAGCCGAGAGTGCCCACCAACAGGACGTTCTCGACGAAGAACACGACGAGCGGCGTCCAGCTGCGGCCGTCGGCGCCGAAGCGGTAGCCGAGGAAGCCCGCGGCGATCACCGAGCAGATCAGCCAGTCGATGACGAGTGCCACCGCCCGCGGGCCGAGGCGAGCGGGCGAGCCCGGACCGTGGGCCGGCGCAGTGCGGCCGGAGCCCTCGTCGGTGTCGTTCACGACTCTGCTCGTTTCCACGTGCACCAAGAATAGTTGGAGCTGCCGACACCAAGCGCGAGAGGGGGTGTGACGACATACGAACACCGCGTCCACCATCCGAGACTCTCAGGCCGGCGTAACACTGCCGAAACACACGGGTCATGGCCGGGAAACTGCGACCCCGTAAGGTCGGTCCCGGCGCGCGGCGCTCGAAGCCGCCCGCGAGAAGAGAAAATCGATGGAGGATCCATGTTCACCACGGCCGACGAGGTCTTGAAGTACATCAAGGACGAAGACGTTCAATTCGTCGACATCCGATTCTGTGACCTCCCCGGTGTGATGCAGCACTTCAATGTGCCGGCGGCCACCCTCGACGAGGACGCGATCCGGGAAGGCGCCATGTTCGACGGCTCGTCGATCCGTGGTTTCCAGGCGATCCACGAGTCCGACATGAAGCTGATCGCGGACCCGACGTCGGCATTCATCGATCCCTTCCGCAAGCACAAGACGCTGATCCTCAATTTCTCGATCGTGGATCCGTTTACCGGAGAGGCATATTCGCGTGACCCGCGGAACATCGCGGCGAAGGCGGAGGCCTACCTGAAGTCGACCGGCATCGCGGACACCGCCTACTTCGGCGCCGAGGCGGAGTTCTACATCTTCGACGACATCCGCTTCGAGACCAAGGCGAACGCCGGCTACTACTTCATCGACTCGGTCGAGGGCGCCTGGAACACCGGGCGCGACGAGGAGGGCGGCAACCTGGGCTACAAGCCGCGCTACAAGGGCGGCTACTTCCCGGTCGCACCGGTCGACCACTTCTCCGACCTGCGGGACGACATCTGCGCCAAGCTGGCCCAGGTCGGCCTCAGCGTCGAGCGCGCCCACCACGAGGTCGGCACCGCGGGCCAGCAGGAGATCAACTACACGTTCTCCACGCTGAAGGCCTCCGGCGACGACATCATGAAGTTCAAGTACGTCGTCAAGAACACCTGCTTCGAGGCGCGCAAGACGGCCACGTTCATGCCGAAGCCGCTCTTCGGCGACAACGGCTCGGGCATGCACACCCACCAGTCACTGTGGAAGGACGGTGAGCCGCTCTTCTATGACGAGAAGGGGTATGGCGGGCTGTCCGACCTGGCTCGCTGGTATGTCGGGGGCCTGCTCAAGCACGCCCCGTCGCTGCTGGCGTTCACCAACCCGACGGTGAACTCCTACCACCGGTTGGTCCCGGGCTACGAGGCTCCGGTCAACCTGGTCTACTCGGCGCGCAACCGGTCGGCGTGCATCCGCATCCCGATCGCCGGCACCTCGCCGAAGGCCAAGCGCATCGAGTTCCGCATCCCGGACCCGTCAGCGAACCCCTATCTGTCGTTCGCGGCGCAGCTGATGGCCGGTCTGGACGGCATCAAGAACCGCATCGAGCCGCCGGAGCCGGTCGACAAGGACCTCTACGAGCTGCCGCCGGAGGAGCACGCCAACATCGAGCAGGTCCCGGATTCGCTTCCGGCAGTGCTGAATGCGCTCGAGGCCGACCATGACTTCCTCACGGAGGGCGACGTGTTCACCGAGGACCTCATCGAGACGTGGATCGACTACAAGCGCACCCACGAGGTCGACCCGCTGCGCTTCCGGCCGCACCCGCACGAGTTCGAGCTCTACTACGACATCTGAGGAGTGAGGTGGAGGTACGCCGAGCGGTGTCCTGAGTAGCCCGAGGCGCCAGCCGAGGGCGTATCGAAGGGCGCTAGCGAGGTGTGCCGTAGCCGAGCCCCGCAAGATGTCGTCATCGAGCACGACATCTGAGGAGTGAGGCGGAGGAACGCGCGTATCGAGACCGAGCGGCTGAAATGCCCCGGACCACTTTCTGGTCCGGGGCATTTCGCATGTGACGGTCTTCGCTCCGCTTCCTATGCCAGACGGGCGCTATGCCGCGCAGATGACATAGGGCCGTTGCCACCGCAGGCACACAAATGTCCGGGGCCAGTCTCAGCAGTCTCTATACAATCGAGCCATGTCCGATAGCAGAATGCCGGCGCGGGAGCCTCTCAGCGGTCCGAAAGGTCGCCTCCTGGTCTCTCACCGCGAGGAAGTCCTCGAAGTGTTGCGTCGACATGGAGTCACCAATCCCGAGATCTTCGGGAGCGCTGCACGGGGCGACGACCACGAAGAAAGCGACGTCGATCTGCTCGTCGATTTCGCGCCAGCCACCAGCATCATCGACATCATCGGAATCCAGCACGAGCTGGAGGACGTCATCGGCGTACCCGTCGATCTGATCCCACGCTCCGGGCTCAAGCCGCGGGTTCGGGCACACGCCGAGAAGGACTTCGTTCCGCTATGAAGCGAGCCGACGTCGACATTCTCGACGACATCACGGACGCCATTGGGACGATCCGCGCGCACCTCGTCCACGGACCGATCTCTATCGAGCTCGTGCTCGACGCGGTAGCGATGCGGCTATTGGAGATCGGGGAAGCCGTGAAGTCCCTCAGTCCGGAGCTGACCGAGCGCGAGCCCACGATCCCGTGGAGCAGGATCGCTGGCATGGGCGACTTCCTCGCCCATCATTACTTCGCGACCAGCCCGGAAATCGTCCAGGCGGTGATCGACAAGGATCTGCAACCACTCGCAGAGGCGGTGGCCCGGCTTAGGGCCTCAATTCCGAGCGACGACTAGCGGATTCGTCGGATGCCGAGCGGTGTCGGCTGATGTCGTCATCAAGCACAACGTTTCATCCTGGTCTGCCCTGTCCGAGGGGACCTGCGTTCCTTCCGGGTGGAAATCACGTAAGGACCGACCGCAACACACGTAGCTGGTCGGGCGCTGCACTGCGCCAGTAGGCGGCGTCGTGGTAGCCGGATCCGAAGAACGCCCGATGCGGAAAGTTCATCAGTCCCACCAGGTTTCGGGTCGCCTGGTAGAAGGGATCGCCGGTGCCGCACGCCACGGCGACCGTGAGTCCGCGCAGCTTCCCGACCTGCGTGAAGACATCGTTGGCGTAGTAGTCGGCACGGTTGTCGAACGCGCCGGGAGCAGTGGCGGACGGCGTGGTCCACAGCGCGGGGCTGGCCGGGGCGACGCCGACGAAGGTGGAGCTGGCGCGCTCCGCCGCGAGCAGCGCGCCATACCCGCCCATCGACCAACCCATCAGCGCATAGGGCACGTCGCCGAACCTCGCCCGCAACATCGGCAGGAACTCCCGCAGCAGCGTGGACTGCGCGTCGGTGCCGTCGGCGCGCCGGTGCCAGTAGCTGTCCGCGCCACCGTCGACGCCGGCCACGGCGACCCGCATGCCGACCGACGCGGCCGCGTCGGGCAGGTGGACGTGATCGAAGGCGAAGCGGTGATTTCCGCCGAAACCGTGCAGGCACACGATGACTCCGCTCGGTGAGCCGCTCCCGGCCGGTCGGGACACCGTCCAGCCGACGTTGCCGCGCATATATCTGCTCACGAAGCGACCGGACTCCTCGGTCGCGCCCGAGGGCTCGAACTGCCGATCCGGACTCGAACTGAGGCCGATGCGGTGCATGCCTCGCTCGAAGAGCGAGTGATCGGCGAGCTCGACGCCGGCGACGCCGACCGTCGCAGCGGCGACGAGCGCACCGCCGCCGATCAGGAAGTGCCGGCGCCCCAGCCCCCTCTGTGATGCGTCGTGTCCTGCCACCCCGACCCCCTTGTATGCCGCTTCGCGCGGCTCACCCGGCCCCGACTATACGAGTAGCTCCGTGTGCGCGGCGCCGACTGTGGGTAGCCACGCCCGGGAGAGGTGAGAACATGGCGGGTTTCGTCAAGGGGATGCGAGAGACCGGCAACGGTCTGCTCGTGCGCATCAGTGTCATTGCGGCGATCGGTGGACTGCTGTTCGGCTACGACACCGGGGTGATCTCCGGCGCACTGCTCTACATCCGCAAGGATCTGCACGCGGGTCAGTTCGAGCAGGAGGCGATCGTCGCGGTGCTCCTGCTCGGCGCCATGGTCGGCGCCCTCGCGTCGGGATACCTGGCCGACCGGATCAGCCGGAAGTGGACGAAGGTCTTCTCCGGCGGCCTCTACTTCGCGGCCGCCCTGGGGTGCGCGTTCAGCGTCAACGCCGAGATGCTGATCGGCTGCCGATTCGTGCTCGGCATCTCGGTGGGAACCGCGTCCTTCGTGTCCCCGCTCTACATCTCCGAGGTGTCGCCGCCACGCGTTCGCGGTGGCCTGACGTCGTTCAACCAGATGGCCGTGGTGACCGGCATCCTCATCGCCTACATCGTCAACTACCTCTTCAAGGACTTCGCGTACAACTGGCGCTGGATGCTGGGCATCGCCGCCTTGCCGGGCGCGATGCTCGCCGTCGGGATGCTGACCGTTCCCCACACACCGCGCTGGCTCACCCTGTCCGGACAGCGCGATCGCGCCAAGCAGGTGCTCGAGGAGCTGCGCAGCGGCGACGAGGACGCCGACGTCGACGCCGAGATGGACGAGATCGAGGAAGCCAACCGCGCCGAGGGCGAGGCGTCGGTCCGCACGCTCTTCGAGCCGCGGCTGCGCCCGATGATCCTGGTCGGCATCATGCTCGCCGTCGCGCAGCAGTTCGTCGGCGTCAACACCGTCATCTACTACGCCCCGACGATCCTCAGCGGCACCGGCCTGACCAACGCCGCCTCACTGGCCGGGACGCTCGTGGTCGGCGTGACGAACGTCGTGTTCACCATCATCGCCGTCCTCCTGCTGGACCGGGTGGGGCGGCGGGTCCTGCTCAACGTCGGCACGGTCGTCCTGATGATCGCGTTGCTCGTGCTGGGCGCCTACTTCAGTTCGAGCACACTGCAACACGACTACGGCTGGTTAGCGCTCGGCGGCCTGGTGCTCTTCATCGCCGGCTTCGCGATCGGTCTCGGTCCGGTCTTCTGGTTGATGATCTCGGAGATCTTCCCGGTCGGCGTGCGGAGCAAGGCGATGTCGGTGGCGACCATCTTCAACTGGGGCGCGAACTTCCTTGTGGCGCAGACGTTCCTGAGTCTGAGCGGCTGGATCAGCCGGCAGGGAGTCTTCTTCCTCTATGCCGGCCTCGCCGTCCTCGCCCTGGTGTTCTTCGTCTTCCGGGTGCCGGAGACCCGCGGCAAGTCGCTCGAGGAGATCCAGGAGGAAGTGGGCGCGGAGGAGTCGTGACTCATTCCGCCCCGTGGGCAACGTCAGGTCAGCGCCGACATCGCCTTCCACTGTTGCCACGACAGTGCCCAGTCGTAGAGCTCCGTGCGGGTGTCGGCGAGTTTGACCTTCGTCCCGCGTACGTCGATCGGGTCACCGTAGATCGCCGTCGCGTAGTAGGCCTTGGCATCCGGCGTGGACAGGTTGATGCAGCCGTGCGAGACGTTCGTCTTGCCTTGGTACTGCACCGTTTTCGGGTTGGCGTGGATGAACTGCCCGTTGTTGTTGAAGCGGACCGCCCAGTGCTCGATCTCGTCGTAGTGGAACAGCTTCGACTTCATCTCGACGGTCTCGAGCTTGTCGGTGACGATGTTGATGCCGGTGCGGGTGTTGCGTCGCGGGTCGGAGTCCAGGCCGTATGACGCCGGGTAGGTGGCAACCCGCACGCCGTCCCGGTAGATCACGATGGTGTGCTTGCGCGCGTCGGCGATCACCACCTGTGACCTTCCGATGCTGAACTGCCAGTCCAGATCCTGCACGCCGGTGACACCGCCACCCCAGTCGAGGTGGGCGAGCGGCAGGATGACGTGGACGTCGGAGTGCGCCGGCCAGTAGTCCTTCGTCCGGAAGTGCACCTCCGAGTCCGGCGCGTTGTCGGGCAGCCACGCCCAGGACCCGACGGCCTGCGTCCAGGCGGCATTCGACCCGGTCGGCCGGATCAGCACCTGCAGTTCCTTCTCGACTGCGGCCTTGTCGGTGACCTGCGTCGCGAACTTCACCACGATGGGCGCGGCAACGCCGACGGTCTTGTCGACGCCGATGTTCGCGGTCGCTCGGACGATCCGCGCCGCGGGCGTCGAGGTGAGCGTGCCTTCGCTGCCGGCGCCCGCCTTCGTCAGCGCCTGCCAGGACCAGGTCTGCTCGGGCCCGATCGGGCCGGTGCTGACCCACGACCGAGCATCGGCGGCGAGGCTGCCCTCGACCGCCTTGCCGCCGCCGTCCTGCACCGTCATCGACCGGAGGGCAGCGGACGAGGCCAGCGTGACCGCGGCGCCGAAGGCCACGGTGCCGTTCTGCGCGCCCGTGACGGTGACCCGGGCGGGAGTCGGCGCGGGCTTCGACGAGGGCGTCGCGGTGCCCAGCGGTGCTCTGGTCTCGGACGCCCCTGATCCCTGCGCCGTATGACGATTGCCGCACGCGGCGATGCCGGCGGTCGCCGCCGCGAGCGCAGCACCCATCGCCACACGTCGAGTCACGGCACCGGACACGCCATACCCCCCAATGGGTTTCGAACAGTTGCACTCGCCACGGTAAGTCGCTCAGGGGGTGGAACCGTAACGGCACGCGCCGCGCACAGGGAATCGAAACCGGATCGTCATTGTCCGGTGCCGGTCGATCCGGCGGTCAGCTGCCCTTGGCTGCCTTGACTGCTTGGGTGGCTTGGGGCAGGACGGTGAAGAGGTCGCCGACGACGCCGAAGTCGACGAGTTCGAAGATGGGTGCTTCTTCGTCCTTATTGATCGCGACGATGGTCTTGGAGGTCTGCATCCCGGCGCGGTGCTGGATCGCCCCGGAGATCCCGGCCGCGACATACAACTGCGGAGACACCTGCTTGCCGGTCTGCCCGACCTGGTTGGCGTGCGGGTACCACCCCGCATCCACCGCCGCCCGGGACGCACCCACGGCGGCACCCAGGGTGTCGGCGAACTCCTCCACCGGCCCGAAGTCGCCCCCGGTCCCCCGGCCACCGGACACCACGATCTGCGCCTCGGTCAACTCCGGCCGCCCCGACTTCGCCTTGGCCTCGGTGGCGGTGATCCTGGCCGCCTTCGCCACCTGCGAGACCTGCACGTCGACCGGCACCACGGTGGCGGCCGCCTGCGCCGCGGTCGGCGGGACGGTGTTGGCCTTGACCGTCACGATCGCCGGCCCCTTGGTGACCACCGAGGTGACCGTGTAGTTGGACGCGAACGCCGACTGCGTCGTCTGCACACCCTCGGCGCCGGCCTCCACGTTGGTCGCGTCGGTGATCAGCCCGCCACCGGTCTTGACCGCCAACCGGGCCGCCGCCTCCTTGGCCACCCCACTCGTGGGCAACAGGATCGCGACCGGGTTCGCCTGGGCGACCACCGCGGCCAGCGCCTCCGCCAACGGCGCCGCCAACCCGCCCGTGACCTCCGGGCTGTCGATCACGTACACCTTCGCGGCGCCGAACTGCGCCAACCGGGGCCGCGCCGCCTCCACCCCGCCACCGACGAACACCGCCGACGGCTCACCGAGCCGACGCGCCAGCGTCAACAACTCCGCCGTATTCTTCTTCACCTGACCGTCGATGTGATCGACCAGAACCAGGACCTCAGCCATGACGAATCTCCTTGTCTCTCAGTCGATCAAAGCAGTTTGGACGTGGCCAGGAACTCCGCCAACCGGGTGCCGCCATCACCCTCGTCCGTGATGATCTCACCCTGCTCCCGTGGCGGACGCGCCGTGAACGACACGACCTTCGTGCCCGCGTTGTCCGGCCCGACCCGCCCGGCATCCACCCCCAAATCCGCCAACGACCACGTTTCCACCGGCTTCTTCTTCGCGGCCATGATCCCCTTGAACGACGGATACCTGGGCTCGTTGACCTGA
>NZ_JBMAMH010000010.1:0-141652 GCF_058148645.1 Flexivirga sp. YIM B11880 | reverse complement strand
GAGGACCGGCAACGTGGCCGCGAGCTCATGGAGAAGCTGATCACCGACCTCAGCGCCGGCGTCCCCAAGGTGCTCACCGAGCTCACCACCCTGGGCCGGACCCTGAAGAAGCGAGCCGCTGACGTGCTCGCCTACTTCGAACGACCCGGCACCAGCAACGGGCCGACCGAGGCGCTCAACGGACGGCTCGAACACCTGCGCGGCTCCGCACTAGGGTTCCGCAACCTGACCAACTACATCGCCCGAAGCCTGCTCGAGACCGGCGGCTTCAGACCCCAACTCCTACACCCCCGATTGGGATGAGCCTCCAACGACGCCCGAGTTTGCACGGCTTGATCCTTAAGAGCCTCGCTGATCCGGGACGGACTGGTCCTCGGCCGGCGGGACTTCGGTTCCAACACCGCCGCCTCACCCTCATCGCGGGCGCGAGCACGTAACGCGTAGAACGTTTTCCGCGAGATCTGATGCTCCGCGCAGAACGTGGTCACTGCACCACGCGGAGCATCAGGCGGCCAATGCGCGATCGCGAGACGCACACGAGGATCAACGGGCTCATTCTTCGACATCCGCCCATCCGAACCGACGAAGTGTCACCACCAACAATCGATCGGACTGTCACCGATGTCCTGAGGCAGAACTGTCACCGATGTCTTGCGACATGACACGCGTACCGGTCCAGCCAGTCCTCCGACCCTTCGACGAGCAGGCGTTGTGGGCCTGACTGGCGCTGGAGCTGCTGACCAAGGCAGCGCTTGCCAGTGTCTCCGCTGCTGATCGCCGAGCCGACGGAAGATGGTACGAACCGGCTGATCGCGAGCGGGCTGGTGGAAGGCGACGCGCGGTTCACGTCGGTCCGTGCCAAGACGCTGTACTCCCGCTGCCAGAAGGCATTCAAGCCGTTCGATGCGTCGGAGGCGAAGAAGATCACGTACGCGCGCAACGAGTATCTGCACGGCAGCGAAGCCGGGTTCACCTCGATGCCGCCGAGTGCGTGGTGGCCGCGCTACCGGACTCTTGCCGTCATCCTGGTCGCGGCGCTGGAGTGCGAGGTCGAGGATCTCGTCGGTGCGGACCGTGCCGGAACCGTGGAGCAGCACCTCGAACGGAACAAGAAGAACATTGAGCACCGCACTCAGATGCTCATCGAACGCGCGAAGGAACGGCTGGCGCAATGGGAGGCTGGCACTCTTCCGGCACGGATCGCCGCGCAGTGGACACCGGGTACCGACCTGACGGTGTCGATGAAGTATCGAGAATCGGCCACCTGCCCAGCCTGTGGGCGCGACGGTGAGATCGAAGGTGAGGACGCATCGGACACGAGAGTGCGGTACAAACGGTACAGCGACGAAGACTACGAGGCCGTGGTCGAGTGACAGTCCACGCGGACTACTTCTCCTGCAGAAACTGCGGGCTGGTGCTCGACAACTACGAGCTGATCGACCGAGCAGGCATTGAGACAACCTTCGAAGCGCAAGGGGACGAATCAGACGTCGCTGGTTATGAGGGAGATTACGGCAACGACTGACTCGAAGGCATAGGCGGCGGATCGGGCGCTCAACCCGATGCGCTCAACGGGTTGGCCGGAGCGTGCACGGATGGGACTGAGCCGGCGAACGAGTTGCGGGGCCGGACCCGGGGGTTCTAACGGCGAGGTTCGATCTGCAGCGGCCGACTGGCGTACGCGGGGCCGAGCATCAAGTCCCAGGGAGTAATGATGTCCCGCCGCGGAACCGAGACGCGCGCCTCGCGGTCGACGGCTGCGATGGCGGCGTCCCATTCCCGCCGCTCCGTGGCGGACATTCCGGCGTCCTCGTTGTTCTCATCGCACCAGCAGCCGAAGAGATCGTGTTGCGCAAGGTGGAATCTCCGCCAGGCGAGGATCGGATTGTTCGAACCCAGCCCCGTCGCGATGTGCGCTATGTGCCTGCTGCCGGTGAGAAGTTGCATATCGATGCCGTCGATTTCGAGGGGGCCGTCGTCGTGCATGGCCGAGTGGGCGATCTGGACGAGTTCTTTGTCCATGCCGTACACATCGTTGGCGTCGAGGATCATCCCGAACTGGGACTGCAACAGCGCGGTGTTGTTCCAGTGCTGCACCTCGATGTGGACCACCTTGTCCCCGAGGTAGAAGCTGCGTCCGGGGCTCAGCTGCAGCATCGCGAACGGGTGGATCGGTATATGAAGGATGCCCATTCCGTCGCCGGGCAACCACACATACCCCAGATCCGTGGTCACCAGCGGGAACGTGCTTTCGATGACCGTCCAGCGGGCGTTGAACACGAGGTGGTCGACGGTGCGCCAGAACGCCCGCCAACGTTCGCCGAGCGCATGGGACGAACTGCGGGTGTCGCTTGTTCCGAGTTCGGACCATGCAGGTGCGGCTAGGGATGGGTGGCGGATGAGCAGTCCGGCGACGAACGGTGCGACACCGATGACGAGAAGGTTCGCGTCCACCGCACCGGTTCGGATCACCTGAGCGCAGAACCCTTCCAGATAGCCAAGGACGCTCTCGGTCTTGGTCAGCGTCGGGTCCAGAGAGAGTCCGCCAGGATCACGGCTGTCGTAGAGATTCGCCTTCTTCTTCGATACGCCGACGTTCTGCGCGCGAGCACGCCAGATCGCCGGAACTCCACGTCGCGCCACCCAGACCCGCCGGCGGCGTGGTGCGAGGTTCTCGGCGTGGGGTTGGCCGAAGTAGCCGATGAAACCTGCTGGCATGTAGTGCTGCTTGCCCACCGGGTCATGGTCCCAGGCAGCACCGACACGTGCGCCGACTTGAGGTTCACGCCCGGGCCGGGCAGCTGATGCGCTGTCAGGTGGAGGACCCGAGGTGGTGATCAAGCCATGACAGGTATCGGCTGATCATCGTCTGCCGGTTCTCGGCCGCGTCCGTTGCCCGGACCTTCCCCCACGCACCCCGCCGGTGCAGGCTGTCCCGACCTGCGAGCAGTAATGCGGTGCGCGGGTAGACATGTCCTTGGGCGGCGATTCGGTCGAGCAGGTGCTGCTCCAGTTCGACCAGTGCGGCCACGGCCGCGTGCGCCTCGGCCTCCGAAGGGCGGTAGCCGCGGTGGATCACGTCGTTACGCCGGGTTGCGATGCTCGCGCGCCATCCACCGACCGGGCCGCGGCCGTGGCCACTGGCCCAGTTTCCTTTCAGCCGTGGCGCGAGGACCGAGCCAACGAGTGAGGCGGGTCTGACATCCGGGTCCATGCTCATCGCCGCCGTGGGGGAGGGGTCCGAGGTCAGCACCGCGGTTGCCTCCCACGTCAGCATCCAGGCGGTGTGCTTCAGGAGTATCTCTGCCGCCGCTGCGGCTTTCAGTACGCATTCGACGTAGTCGCCGTCGGTGTCGGCTGCCCGCATCGTATCCAGCTTGAATTCCAGGTACATCTCGGCCGGTTCGCGGGACCAGCCAGCCAGGATGAGCTGCTGCGCCTGCGCGGTCTGTTCGGGCGTGGCGGGGGAGGTGGCCCGGAAACCGTGTTCGACCACGACGATGTTGCGCGCGGTGTACGAGCCGTCGGCGGTCTCGTCCACGATCAGGTAGAGCGGCCAGACACGCTCGATGCTCACGTTGGGTGTGCGTGCCGCGGTCGCCAGGCGCAACGCGTTGACCGTGTCGTGCAGAAGCCGGAAACACCGCTGGTAGTGGTCGCTGGGATCCTCGCCATGGCGCCACCGGGAGCCGGTGACAGCGACGACCCGGCGGCGCGGAACGCTCTGCAGCGCGGGCGGACTCGAGCCTGTTCCGGTCAGCCGGTTCGCGACAGCGATCAGGTCCTGCAGCCCTTGGCCCATGCCCGCGTCGTCGGTGCCGTCGAAGACGAACAGGCGGCACACGTCGGCGACGCGGCAATCGTCTCCGGCACAACCTGAACGCTCGGCCTGAGCGGCGCACTCTGGCGGGTGGCGGAATATTGACCAGCCGGCGGCAGGTACGGGTACTTCGTCGCGCAGGCTCATCACGTAGTGGCGGCGAAACGGCCCGGCCTCCCCGGCTTCGGTCATGGCCTGATCGTTCCAGTTGGGGCACCACCGCGTTATGTCTTCGCCCGAACGCTGCGATCAGCCCGACTGATCCCGGGGCTTTCGCACCGATCGGGCTGACGACAGCGAAGACAGGACGTTGGTGACATTTGGTGGGCCGTCGCCCACACGCCTGTGGACGACGGCCCGCGGTCATCAGCTTCGGAGCGTCAGCGACCCGGCCAGGCCGCCGGCGCGTAGGCCCAGCCGAGATATCCCCCCGTCGGCGCGGGGCTGCCGAACACCTGGACAGTGCTGTGGTTGCCGCCGCCGGTCCACGCCCCGCCGGAGACGAATGTCCCATTGCCTCGGGACAGCATCACGTGACCGTATCCGTAATCCCACTGCGGACTTTCGGAGAAGACGAGCGCACCGGCCGGGATGCCAGTGGAACCGGTGTGGATCTGTCCCGCGGCGCGCAGCGCATAGTAGGCCGAGATCGCCGACGCGTAGCGTCCCGATGTCCCGTAGGCACGCTCAACGAAGAGCTCGCACAGGCCCGGGTAGCTCATCGAACCGACCTGCGAGTCCGCCCACGCCACAGCCCGGGTCGCTCGCGTGGACTGTGGAGCGCACGCGGCAGTGACCGGGTTGTCGGATCCGGTGTTGATGTCGACGTCGGCGACCCAGTATCCGTCGCTGACCTTGTACCAGAGGTTGTCCCAGCCGCCGGGGATCCAGGGGCTGTAGTAGCCCTTGACGTATTGGCCGCGCGAGTAGCACTGCAGGTTCAGGTGCGAGCCCTTGCCATACCAGCCCACCTGTGTCGTGTTCAGGGTGGGGCCGGCCATCCGCTGGGTGGTGGCCATCACCGTGTCGTTTGTGGTCGACGCGTGGGCCGAGGTTGCCGTGTTGAGCTGTACGCCCGCCACAGCGACCGAAGCGGCCGCCGCCAGCGCCGCGGCTTTGGCCAGCTGCCGTGGAATCCGGATCGCCTGCATGGGAATCCCCTTTCGTGACAACCTTTTCCGTGTCTCCCGCCCCCGCTGGGCCGGCGGTGGTTGCTGGCACCAGGATCGCCTCGGCGGCACGTCGTGAACACCCGGCGATAGCCAGGCTTCTTGCCCTCGACGCCCGTGGGGTGCGGGCAACCCGCGGGCTCGTCGGGTGCGTCCACCCGTCGAATCGAGGGTTCCCACAGGCCATGGTTGCCAGCAGAATCAGCACATGCTCGCCTCCGTCCTGCGACCGATTCAGCGGGCGGGTGTGTGGACCGACGGCCGGGCACGACAGGCGTCGGAGGCGAGCATCACCGTGGTGGCGGTGGTGGTGCGCGGCGTGGTGGTCATCACTGCGCTGGCCTCCGCGCCGGTCGCGCTGCGCACCACCCGCGACGATCTGGCCTATACGACGGTCGCGGTGCTGGCGTTGCTTGTGTCGTGCGGATTATGCGTCGACGCCCTGCGCAGGGCCAGGATGCGGGCCAGGCCGTGGGGTGTGGCTGACCTGGTGACCTGCCTGCTGTCCATCGTGGTGTGCAGTTCGGTCTCCTCACAGAGCACTTCGTGGATGCTCGGTCACTTCGACATGCCCTACGCGATCAACGCCGCTTCCCTGGCCGCGGGGTGGACCCGGTCCATGAAATGGTCACTGGCGATCTCGGCGACGATCGCAGCCACCCTGGTGGGGACCGCGGCGCTGTCGGACACGAGAACACTCGCGGTGACGCTGAGCTCGGCCTGCAACGTCGTGCTGTTCGGAGTGGGCGCGGCGATCGGTGCGGGCTATCTGCGACGACTCGGCGCGAGCTTTGACGAACTGCACCAGGAGATGCTCACTGCGACCAAACTACTGGAGCTCGACCGGTACCTGATGCAGGTCCACGACGCGTCGACGATGCTGCGGATGCTCGCCGACGAGGGCACGCCCGCCTCGACGCTGCCAGCGTTGCGCCAGCAGGCTCGCAAGGAGTCGCTGCGGCTGCTGGCGTATTTCATGAAGAAGGGGGCACCGGAACCACCCGGGTCGCCGGCGACTCTCGCCGGCGTCGTGCGTGCCGCGACCGAGGGCTTCACCGACCTGCCACTGGTAGTCCACACCGCGCTCGCCGAACAAGTCGCGCTCGGCCAGAAGCCGGCGCTGCTGCTGCTGCAACGAGCAGTTACCACCCTGCTGTACAACGTCCGGATTCACGCCAACGCGCGTGCGGTGACGGTGCACGCCGACCAGGAAGACCATGAATGGGAACTGACGGTCCACGACGACGGTGTCGGCTTCGAACCCGGTCCGTCCTCGTTCGGATTCGGGCTGCAGGAACAGGTATTCACCGCTCTGCAGTCCCGCGGAATCGGAGTGCGATTGGACTCGAGGCCCGGGCACGGCACCCTCGTCACGATCACCGGGGTCGTCAATGGCTGACCCGCGAACGCGCGTTGCGCTGATCGACGACCTGGCAGTGGTGCGGTCCGGGTTCGCCATCACCCATCCGGGCCTCGACGTCATTGACACATTCGCAGATACCGAGACCTTCTTGCGGAATCCGCCAGACGTTGACGTCGTGCTGGTCGATCTCAAGCTTGCGACGGGCGCGGCGGCGGGCGTCCAGCAGGCCCGGCCGGCGATCCGGTCCCTGGCTGCCGCAGGACACGTCGTCTGCATCTACACCGAGGAGACCCGCGACCCGGTGCTGGCGCTGTGCCTGCGCGCGGGGGCGCAAGGGATCACCCACAAGTACGACCCGCCGACGCTGACCACGCAGAACGTCGACCGGGTGGCCGCCGGTGGCTTCGTCATCAGCAGTTCGCTGGTGGGAGTGGCCGAATTACTGCAGCGGCACGGCAAGCTACCCGACATCACCGACAAGCAGCGCCAGGTGCTGCGGCTGCGGGCACGCGGCATCGGATGGAGTGACATCGCCGACCAGCTGTACATCGGCGTCGCGGCGGCGCACGACCGAATGAACGCGGTCAACGAGAAGTTCGCACGCTACCTGCAGTCGGCAACGCCGGCCGATATCGAGCGCGAATTTGGCCTCGGTACCGGAGACCTTCTCGACGACTGACGACCTGGCCCGAAGTCGTCGACGATGAGGGATACGTCGGCAGCGTTCAGTGGCGCGCCAGGCCCGGGCCTCATCAGAAGCTGTCCATCGACCAGACTGCTCTAGCTAATTCCGTGTTGCCGCCTAGGCGGTCTTGTGGCACGCCGCGACCAGAGACGTTCTGGAACGTGTGACCCCACAGAAACGGAGGACGCTGTCGGTAGGCCCTCGTAGTATCCCCGGACATGACGATGGTCGACCGGCGGAAGGTTGCCGACAAGCGTGCCATGGCGATCGTGCTGGGCTACGAACAACTTCACCGAGACCCAGTGTTCGATGTACACGAAGGCCTCAGCCAGGACGCGGACCGCATCCGCGAGGCAGCATCAGGCATAGACGTCAAGGATGTCCGTCTGTCGGCGGACGTGGTTGCGGGGGTCGCGCGGCAGGCTAGAGTCATCGAGGTCAAGAGCCGCGGCAGCAAAGGACCAATCCACGTACTCGACCGGCAGAAATGGACGTTCGAGACCCTCGGCGACCGCGCCTGGCTCTACGTCGTGTGGAACGTGACCCAGCCCAGCGACTACGAGCTGTGGGCGGTGCAGGACCCGAATCGGATGCCCTGGGTCATCACCAGACCGAACGAGCGTGAGCGCGGCACCTTCCGCGGCGTGCAACATGAAGCCATATACAAGCTGACGGACGACGACATCAATCGACTCGGAACCCAGCTCGACCTCACCGGCGTCACGCTCCCACCCAAAGAGTGACGCGTCGTACCTACACTCGTTGGCCATGCGGCCGATCGACAAACCAACCGCGGCGAGTCTGATCAAGCCGCTGTCGCACACCCGTGACTTCACACCGCTGGCGTCGGTGCTGCACGTCCTGGGCACGCCGGCCCGGCTCGAAACGGTCCAGATGCTGATGGGCGGGCCAGCCACGGCCGCGCAGCTGCCGGCCAGACTGGACGAGCTGCACATGCTCGAAGAGATCGGGCTGGTCACCTCCAGGAGGATCAGCAGACAGCGCCTGGAGTGGCGACTGAACCTGCCGGCGCTGGAACGGCTGTCGCGCAGCCTGTGGGAGGCGAAGTAGCGCCTCTCCAGCCAATGCTGTTGCTGGTCTCGTGCCATCGTCGAGATCAGTGTGCGTCGGGGCTGCCCCAGGTGCCCTACCGCACCCGGCGCAAATGGTGGGGGACCGCTCTGGTCAGCACATGGTCGGGCGAGGACGATTAGAACTTTCCAGTGACCGGGTCGCGAACGAATCGGTCGCGCTCGGCTGTGCTCGTCGGTCCGGTGTGGTCGTCCCGCGGTCGCGTCCCGGCAGCTTTCGACCGATCGGCGATGCCAAGCGTTTCGCGCATGAAGCTTTTGCCGTCGGCGAACGAGCGTCGGTCGGTGAGTGATGGTAAGCGACTCCCGGTTGTGCGCCCGGCTGTGCGTGCTGATGGGTGAAACCGTGTTTGGGCACTGCCGTACATTGTTCAGCTGCCAGTCCGCGCCGGCCAGCTTCATCTCGTCGGCGAGCGCGACGACATCCTCCATCTGGATCTGGGGGTCATCGGCACCGTGACCGATCAGGATTCTGGCGGCGATATCGCCGGGTCCGGCCCGCCTGGCGGCGCGGTTGCCGGCGACGCCTTCGCCGTACATGTCCGCAGCCAGCACGACGTACCCGAGTTGGGCGTAGCGGCGGGACTGCGTGCGTGCTTGTCGAGACCAGCCCCGCCGTGGATTAGCAGAACTCCACGTCGGGGATCCGGCTCTGCCTGGTTCCAGGAGAGCACGCCGGCCACGTTGGGCACGCTCGACCAGGTGTTGGAGCGCCTCGAGGTGGCGATGGCCGACACCGAAAACCGCTGGGCGAGATTAGGGGAGATTAGGGGGCACCTTGAGGCGAACAGCTCGGTGGTGGCCCATCCGTGCGAGAGCGGGAGTCAGTGGTCATGCGGTGGATAGATCACGTCGATGCCGAGCGGATCGTTCGTGCTCTCAATATGATTGGTGTGGAGGAACTCTCGCAGCGTGCTCTCAAGCTGCGATGGGGCGCTGGTTGTCTGCTCGGTCCGCACAGTTCGCCTGGTCGTGGTTGTGGTCAGGTCAACGTCGTGGTGCGGGCCCATCGTCGCCGGCGGATGGGGGTGGCACGTCTCGATGTCGACTTGTTCTCGGCGTATCCGCGGATTCTCGCTTCACATACACTTTGCTGTCCGGGTCGGGGGGCAACCAACCGGCGGGGTCGACGCCCGCTGCAACAGCAAGGCCGATCAGGTTGGCCAGCTCGTAGTGTCCCGGCACCTGTTCGAGAGCGAGTCGCGCCTGCATGCCGTCACCGCTGAGCCACAGTCCGAACGCCGTCAACGAGGCAGCGGGTGCGCGCGCTTCCTCAGGGCTTTGGGTCATGATCCCTTTCCAGAGCGCGGCGTGCGCGGCTGCGTGCTCGTGGGTGATCTCCGTGCACACGTGGTCGCGCAGTGGGATGACCTGCACGTCGCACAACAGCCGTGCGGCGTCGGACGTTTCCGGGAGTCGCCCGGTCGAGACGAAATTCACGATGGTGTGTGTCATCCAGCGCTGCTCATTGATCAGGGATCGTCGATCCCGGCCTGCCATCGCTGTGTGGTGGAACGCGTCGTTCATCGCCGCCGCTAGGTCCTTGCTGGGCGAGGGCTCAAACGACGCGCGCAACTGCGCCATCGAGTCATACGGTCGGGCCTGTCCCTCGTGGATAAACTCGACAGCGATGCGGTCGCGGTCCGTCTGGCTGACCGTCCCAACGTCGCCACTGTCGAGGTCCACCCAGGTATATCCGTCGGTCGCGACGCGCGTCCACACGTGGGCGCCGCTGTTCTGCAGCATCTGCGCTACCACTGACGAGGAAGTTTCCGCTCGCTCGTGATTGGCGAACGCAACGATGGCGACGCCGACGCCGTCATACCTTTGAAATTTGCGTGCTTCGTCGACCCACACGCTCTGATCATCGGGGACATGGCAAAGCATCGTCGGGCGGCGCGAATCGTCCTTC
Organism: Flexivirga sp. YIM B11880; assembly: GCF_058148645.1. Lineage (NCBI taxonomy): Bacteria > Bacillati > Actinomycetota > Actinomycetes > Micrococcales > Dermacoccaceae > Flexivirga > Flexivirga sp. YIM B11880. The sequence goes on along the minus strand of NZ_JBMAMH010000010.1, from coordinate 131,612 downwards.
TGCAGCGGCATCACGACGAGCACATCTTCGGGACGGGCGCCGAGGAGGTGCGGCATCAGGGCGACCAGTCGCCCGTTGTCGATCAGGAGTTGCTTGTCGCTCATCGAACACTCCTTTCTTGTATCGGTGATGCGGATCCGTTGAGCGGATCCATCACCCACAGGGCGCTGCGGCATGGTGTGCGCTCAGGCAACGTGGGCTCCGACGGAAATACACCAGTCGTCGGCCGATTGCTTGATCTTGGTCAGTGTCCGAGCGGTTGTGTCACATTCACCGGGCGGTCGGGGTCGCGCTGCGGGTGGCGGTCGAGCTGGCGACCGGCCGCTGCGGCGATACCTTCGCCTTCGGCCAGCGACAGGAGCCGACGACAATCAGGTCACGGAGCGGTGGTGATCACCTTTGCCATGGCGTCGATCTGGGCCTGAAGTCGATCGGCTACGGCCTTGTCACGTTCGGCGGTTGAATGCTGATACCTGAGTGCCATGGTTGGCGTGGTGTGCCCTAGTCGGTGCTGCATTTCCTTCGGAGTCGCTTCTGCCTGGTCTCCAAGCGAGGCGGCAGTGTGCCTCAGGTCGTGCCAGTGAAACGCCGGGCGCCCGATCTCGACACGAGCGCGGTAGAAGCCGTAACCGTTCTTCGCGTACTTCTTCCGGCCTCGCTTCTCGATGCGCGGCTTGCTGCCGTACAGCGCGGAGGGTGCCAAGACCTCGCCATTGTCGGCTGGGAACACTAGCGAGTCTGCGGCGCTGGCAACTGTCTTCAGGTGGTCTGCGAGTGCGTCTATCACGACGGTTGGAACCGATATCGTCCGCTTGCCTGCGTTGGTCTTCGGTGCGCCAACGGACTTGACGCCGTTGGTCCGGGTCGCGCCACGGGCGATCCGTACGGTGCCCGCCCTGAGGTCGATATCGCGTCGACGTAACGCGACCGCCTCACCGAAGCGGAGACCGCCAAGGCCACACAGCAACGTCAGTGCGTAGTGCTTGGCGGGCATCGCATTGGCGAGCGCGAACAGTTCGGCGAGAGTCAGGGGCTCGGGCTCGTGCTTGACCTGCGCGATGCCACCGCCTTTGATTCGACAAGGCGACTTTCCGATCACGTCGTTATCGACCGCGTGGTTCATGATCGATGCTAGAACTTGATACGCACGGGCTCGTGCGGTCGGTGTCTTCTGCCCATACGAGTTGAACCAGGCGCGAACGTCTGCAGTGGTGATCGCGTCGATAGCGAGATCTCCGAACGTTGGCAGTAGGTGTCGTTTGAGCGCCAGTGTGTAGGCCGCGTGTGTGTTCGCTCGCAGGTCGTGTCGACCGTCGAGCCACGTCGTCGCGTACGTCCTGAAGATGTTCTGTGCCTCCGTGGCTTTAGCTCGCTTTGCAGCGGCGGCTCGCACGGCCGGAGGCGTCCAGGAGTCGGAACTGATGAGTCTCTTCTCGGCCACGAGCCAGGCGCGGGCATCGGTCTGTGTCAGGTAGGTATGCGGCGCCAGGTGCAGCGAGCCGAGATACTGATACCTCGCGCGGAACTTGCCGCTCGGGAGCTTCTGCACGCGTCCGAAGTCGCTTCTAGCCATGTGGTCGCTTGCCTCCACGGGGTCACTTACTGGGTCACTTCTAAGAGTATCTCTGTCACGTAGCGTCCACCTATGACCCTAGGCCTGAAAGTGCAAATAGCGCTGCAGCACAGCATGATTGACACATATCAGCAGGTCAGGCCGTGAGTGACCTTATGCTTGAGAGCCCCCTCCCAAAAGGGTTCGATCCCAGTATCGTCCACCAGCTCGAAACAGCCCCTGATGCTCGCGGAAATGCGAGGTCAGGGGCTGTTCGTATGCCTGGTGAGGTCGCCGACGGACACCTTTCGCTACTTCCTGGCATGCGTTGCTTCTCGGGCTGAAGTCTCCAGGACGATCAGTGGGCGAAAAACCCTGCCAGCGGACGCTGCTGCTCTCCCTGTGCGGCACCCAGGACCACCAGGGCCGCGGTGACGGCCGGGATGGCCCACTGACAAACGCGCAGCTGCTGCTGCGCAGAGCGCAGCTGCGGCGACGCATCCTCGCGTGGCTCAGTGGCTCCCTTGCCGCCTTGGTCGCTGAAGCGTTGCACCTTACTGCCCAAGTAGCCGCTGTATGCCGTCAACGCTATGCCGACACCGGTCAACGCCGTCTTGGTGTAGGTGTTTGTCCGAGCTTGCGACTGTATGCTCAGCCGGCTCTTGTTGCCACCGATCAGTCCCAACCCGCCCACGACATGGACGCCGATCGCGGCAGCGTTGACCGGTGCCCACCGCGCCCATCCTTTCGAGGAGATCCTGAGGCGTTCCTGCGGGTCCCGTGCATCGGCGGCCGCGCCGTTCAATCCGATCGCACCCATCAACGCCCCGCCGAACCAGACGGCCAGCCCGACGTCGTGCATGCTCCGTGACACCGTGTTCGTTTGCGACATGATTCATTCCCTTCCTGCGGACGACCGCTTCACCCGCCATGAAGACCAGTCCTTACCCGTCGGCCTGGGCGCACAACCCGTCAGCAGAGAATGACTGTCGACGTGCGGTGCCCGGCGGCATCCGGTGGCGCGGCAAGTTGTACGTCAGCGCAGGACGATCGTGCGTCGCCCCTGGGTGACGACTCGGCCCTCGCTGTGCCAGCGGACCGCATTCGAGAGGGCCTTGCACTCGGTGTCCCGGCCGGCGGCGACCAGGTCGTCCGGGCGATAGGCGTGGTCCACCTCCTGCACCTGCTGGGAGATGATCGGTCCCTCGTCGAGATCGCTGGTCACGTAGTGCGCTGTCGCGCCAACGGTTTTCACGCCCCGCTCGTAGGCCTGGTGATAGGGGCGCGCGCCCTTGAAGCTCGGCAGGAACGAGTGGTGAATGTTGATCGCCGGCACCGGCAGCCGGGTGATCAGGTCGTCGGAGAGGATCTGCATGTAGCGCGCAAGGACGAGCAGCTCCACGTCATACTCCGCCAGCAGCCGCAGCAGCTCCGCTTCGGCCTGCGGTTTGGTGTCGCGGGTGATCGGCACATGGTGGAACGGCACGCGATACCACTCCGCGATGTCCTGGTGGTCGGTGTGGTTGGAGCCGATCGCGACGATTTCGATCGGGAGTTCACCGATGCGGGTCCGGAAGAGGAGGTCATTGAGGCAGTGCTCGAACTTCGACACCATCACCAGCACGCGGGTCTTGCTGGTGGACCGGCGCAGCCGACACTCCAGGTGCCATCGCCGGGACAGCTCGGCCACGGAGGCTTGCAGTGGGTCGAGGCCGGGATCGCTCTCGCTGGGGAGCGCGAAATCGACGCGGGCGACATACGACTCGGAGAGCGCGTCGTCGAACTGCTTCAGCTCCCGGATGTCGGCCTGATAGCCGACGAGGAAGCCGGTGATCGCGTGCAGCAGGCCCGGCCGCTCCGGGCCGTTCAGCGTGAGAACGTAGCGATGGTCGGTGTTCTCGGCCACTGTCCGTCTCCGTTCGGGGGAAGCTGCGGGTTCAGCACTCGACAACGTTGACAGCAAGTCCGCCACGGCTGGTCTCCTTGTACTTGGTTTTCATGTCGAGCCCGGTCATCCGCATCGTCTCGATCGCCTGGTCCAGGTGCACCCGGTGCTCACCGTCTCCGCGCAGCGCGAGTCGGGCAGCGTTGATCGCCTTCATCGCGGCGATGGCGTTGCGCTCGATGCAGGGCACCTGCACCAGCCCGCCGACCGGATCGCAGGTCAGGCCCAGGTTGTGTTCGATGCCGATCTCGGCGGCGTTCTCCACCTGAGCGGGCGTGCCGCCCAGCACGGCGCACAAGGCGCCCGCGGCCATCGAGCAGGCCGAGCCCACTTCGCCCTGGCAGCCGACCTCCGCACCCGAGATCGACGCGCGTTCCTTGAACAGAATGCCGATCGCGGCAGCCGTCAGCAGGAAGGTGACCACCGCATCGTCGTCCGCGCCGTCGACGAATTCGGTGAAGTAGTGCAGCACTGCGGGGACGATGCCCGCCGCCCCGTTGGTGGGGGCGGTGACGACGCGTCCGCCCGAGGCGTTCTCCTCGTTNCCGTCGACGAATTCGGTGAAGTAGTGCAGCACTGCGGGGACGATGCCCGCCGCCCCGTTGGTGGGGGCGGTGACGACGCGTCCGCCCGAGGCGTTCTCCTCGTTGACCGCCAGCGCATACAGATTGACCCACTCCATGGCCCGCAGCGGGTCGTCGCCGCGCCCGGGGGCGTGCTTCTCCTCCAGACTGCGCAGCAGCGTCGGCGCGCGTCGCCGCACGCGCAGCGTGCCGGGCAGGAACTCCTCGTCACGGGTGCAGCCGCTGCGGACGCACTCCTGCATGACGTGCCAGATGCCCAGCAGCGCGGCACGGGTGTCGGCGGCCGGCCGGAAGGCGGCTTCGTTGGTCAGCATCACGTCCGCGATCGACGACCGCGTCTCGGCGCAGCGCTGCACCAACTCCAAGGCCGTGCCGAACGGCTGGGGGACACGGGTCTCATCGGCGCCCGAGGGCGCCGCGAGCTCCGCCGCGGAAAGCACGAATCCACCTCCCACCGAGTAGAACTCGGCTTCGGCGAGCGTGCTGCCTGCCGCGTCGAACGCCGCGAACCGCAGCCCGTTGGGGTGGCCCGCCAGCGCCTTCCGCCGGAACTCCAGGTCGGTGCTCAGGTCGAAATCGATCTCCTGGGTGCCGTCCAAGGGCAGCCGGCCGGTGCGCCCGATGCGGTCGAAGTCCGCGAACGCCGAGGTGACGTCCACGGTGGCCGGATCGGCACCGGTCAGTCCGAGAACCACCGCGCGGTCCGTGCCGTGCCCGACGCCGGTCGCCGACAACGAGCCGAAGAGCTGGACCTGGACACGGGTCACCGAGGGCGTGTGTCCCTCAGCGGTGAGGTCGCGGGCGAAGCGTGCGGCCGCGCGCATCGGACCCACGGTGTGGGAGGAGGACGGGCCGATGCCGATCGAGAAGAGGTCGAGCGCCGAGAGCGCCATCAGGTGAACTCTCGCATCCCGTCGAGCAGCCAGCGGGCGGTGTGGATCGCGAAGGAGGATCGGGGCATGATCCACCAGCGGTCCGGTTCCACGCGCCAAAGGATGACGCCGACTGATCCGAGCAGGGTCGCGACCGCCGTGCCCGCCGGGAACGCGACCTCGTCGAGATCGAGGCGGCAGGACTTGTCGAGCACCTGCTGAGCCGCAACGCCCTGGAGTTCCAAGGTGGTTCGGTTGGCCGACAGGTCGACCACCTGGCCGGGCAGACCCTCCAGGGCGCCGGCGAGCTGGTCGGTCAGTCGCGCCGGGTCCGGTCCGCCGTCGGCCTCGTCCGGTGCGATCAGCAGGAAGTCGTCCGGGCCGAGCCAGAGCACCCAACGGTTGTCGGCGAGCTCGGTCACGGCGCCCACGCGGGTGGGCAGCCCGCCGCCCAGCTCGGCTTCCAGGGCGTGTGCCGACGCGGTCCCCGGCACGGCCCTCAGCCCGAGCTGCGCGAGGAACGGGATCTCGCGCAGCTGGACCTCGGCAGAGCTTCCGGCGGACAGCTCGTCGGTCAGCCGGCTCAGCGGGCTCCGGCGCCGGTTCAGTACGGTTGCGCGGTCAGCCATCGCGACGCGCTCCTTCCTTGTCGTAGACAACCGAGTCGCCGACCAGCACCGGGAAGAACTTCCCGTTGTATGACGCGGTCAGCTGCTCGCCGATGCGCGACCGTCCGTCACGCACCAGCGCCAGGGCGAACGTGTGACCCAGCGCCTGGCTGCGGTAACTCGACGTCACATGCCCGAGCATCGGAATTGGTGTGCTGGCAATGCCGTTCAACGGTTGCGCTGGTGTGTCCTCGCGTGCGAGGACCTGGCTTCCTTCGGGCAGCAGCAGTTCCGGGTCGATCGGGTGCAGGCTGACCAGTTGCTTGCGGCCCTCCTCCACGTGCCCGGCACGTGCATAGGACCGCATGCCGATGAAGTCCTTCTTCTTCTTGGCGACGACCCAGTCCATCCCGAGGTCGTGCGGGGTCACCGTGCCGTCGGTGTCCTGCCCGACGATCGGGTAGGCCTTCTCGGCGCGGAGGACGTGCATCGTCTCGGTGCCGTACGGCGTGATCCCGAACTCCGCGCCCGCCTCCGTGACGTCCTCCCACGTGGCCTCGCCATACCAGCCGGCGACGTTGATCTCGTAAGCGAGTTCACCGGAGAAGGTGACCCGGGCGATCCGCGCCGGGATGCCGCTGGCGAGCACCGTGTCCCGGAAGGCCATGAACTCGAAGCCTTCCTTGGACACGTCGAGGTCCGGTGCCATCTTCGCGATGACGGCCCGGGAATTGGGCCCGGCAACAACGATGGTCGTCCACTGCTCGGTCACCGAGGTGAAGCAGACGTCCAGCTCGGGCCACTCGGTCTGGTGCCATTCCTCGAGCCACTCCAGCACTCCCGCTGCGCCACCGGTGGTGGTGGTCATGAGGAAGCGGTCGTCCGCCAATCGGAACGTCACGCCGTCGTCGAACACCATGCCGTCCGGGCGGCACATCACGCCATACCGCTGCTTCCCGACGGCGAGCTTGGCGAAGGCGTTGGTGTAGATGCGGTTCAGGAACGTGGCGGCGTCCTGGCCGCGCACCTCGATCTTGCCGAGCGTCGACCCGTCCATGTAGGCCACGTTCTCCCGGGCGGCGCGGCACTCCCGCGCCACGGCGGTCTCCATGTCCTCGCCGTCCTGCGGGTAGTACCACGGACGCTTCCACTGTCCGACGTCCTCGAACAGGGCGCCGTGCGCGACGTGCCAGGCGTGCGGCGGCGTGACCCGGGCCGGGTCGTAGAGCTCGCCTCGCGCGCGCCCGGCGAGAGCCGCGAAGGCGACCGGGGTGTAGGGCGGCCGGAAGGTCGTCGTGCCGATCGCTCCGGGGGAGGGCTTGCTCCGCTTCGCGTCCTGGCCGGGCTGCCCGGCCGGCACGCTCTCCAGATCCTCCTCGTGCAGCAACTGGCTGAGCAGGCCGATGGTGAGGACTCCGCCGATCTTGCCCTGGTCCAGACCGGTGCTGATCGAGGTGTAGCGCTTGACATGCTCCACCGAGCGCATCCCCGCGCCGACCGCTCGCACGACACCCGCCGCCGTCTCGTCGCGCTGCGGATCGACGAAATGCGTGTCCAGGCCGCCGTCAGGTGCCTTCACCAGCCACAGCGCGTCGGTCACGCCGGCGCGCTTGGCACGTTGCGCGAGGTCGATGGGCGCCGCGTCGCCGGACCCCGCAGCGGTGCCCTCGCCGATGCAGCCCTCGGTCCAGTAGGTCCCGGTCACCGAACCGGCGAGGGCCTGGCGGGCAACGGCGTCGCCGGGCAGGAACCCGGCGAGGTCGTCGTCCCAGAACAACGTTCCCTGCCGCTGCGAGTGGAGGTTGAGGTTGGGCGACCAGCCACCGGACACGGCGAGCAGATCGCAGGGCAGCTCCTCGAACGCGGCCGGTTCGTCACCGGTCGCGGCGATCCGGACGGCGCGCAACTGGTCCTCGCCGACGGCCTCGACGACCACCGTCCCGTGATGTACATCCACGCCGTCGGGGTCCGCGACGCCCGCCGTGGCGCGGCTGTCGATCAGGTCGACGTGCGCGCCGTGTGCGGCCAGGTCGGCGGCGACGGGGTATGCCGAGTCGTTCGTGGTGAAGACGACGGCTCGCTCGCCGGCGAGCACGGCATGCCGGCCCAGATACTGCTGCACGGCGGAGGCCAGCATGACACCGGGCAGGTCGTTGCCGGCGAAGACGAGAGACCTCTCGAATGCGCCCGGCGCGAGCACCACCCGTCCGGCGGTGATGTGCCACACGCGCTGCCGGGAAATCCCGGGTCGCGTGGATTCGGTGCGCTTCTCGAGCGCCAGCAGGTAGTTGTTGTCGAAGCTGCCGAAAACGCTGGTCCGAGTGAGGATTCGGCAGTTGTCGGCTGCCCGCAGCTCGGCGGCGATCTGAGCAACCCACTCGCTGGCCGGCGTGCCCTCGACCGGCTCGTCCGGGCGGCCCAGCAGACTCCCGCCGAGCGCGAAGTCCTGCTCCAGCAGGGTCACCCGCGCGCCGGTTGCGACCGCGGCACGGGCCGCGGCGAGCCCCGCCGGACCCGACCCGATGACCGCGATGTCGGTGTGGACGTGCATGTGGTCGTACTCGGCCGGGTCGACCGACTGGTCGAGCGTGCCGATCCCGTCCTCCCAGGTCAGCTGTTGCCCGTCGGCCAGCTCCAGCGTCGTCGCCGGGAGCATGGACTCGCCGTACGCGCCGGCTGACCTGACGAAGGCGTTGGGCTCCTCGACTCCGCTGGTCATGACGCCGCGCGGCCGCCCGCGGTAGATCGAGTTCCCCACTCGGGCAATGCCGTTGGCAAGCGCTGCCGACGCGGCTGTGTCGCCGGCGAGGCCCTCGTAGGTGGTGCCGTCGAGGGTGAACCGAAGCCGTCGATCACGGTCGACGAGACCGCCGGTGGACAGACGACGCGACGTCATGCCTGCGCTCCTTCGGGTTGGGTGGTGGGGGTTGCGGCACCGACATACGTCCCGCTGATCTCGTAGGTGCGGGTGTCGCGGACGGCGTTGAACCACTTGCGGCAGCCGGCTGAGTGCGCCCACCGCTCGCGGTAGCTGCCCTTGGGGTTGTCGCGGTAGAAGAGGTACTGCGCCCACTCCTCGTCGGTCAGCGCGGACGGATCCTCCGGATAGGGCACGTGTGCTTGCCCGCCGTAGTGGAACTCGTCCTCGGGCCGCTTGCCGCAGTAAGGACATTCGATGATCAGCATGGTGATCCTGCCTCTCAGTGAGCCACGGCGGCGGCGCCGTGCTCGTCGATCAGTGCACCGGTGACGAACCGCTCGAGCGAGTAGGGCCGGTTGAGGGGATGCGGTTCGTTGTGGGCGATGGTGTGCGCGTAGGCCAGGCCGGCGCCGGGAACGGCCTTGAAGCCGCCGGTGCCCCAGCCGCAGTTGACATACATGCCGTCCACCGGCGTCAAGCCCATGATCGGGGACGCATCGAGGGTGACGTCGACGATGCCGCCCCAGGTGCGCAGCAGGTGCGCACGGGAGAACGCCGGGAAGAGCTCCACGGCCGCCGACATCTGATGTTCGATGACGTGGAACGAACCGCGTTGGCCGTAGCCGTTGTAGGAGTCGACACCGGCGCCCATCACCAGCTCGCCCTTGTGCGCCTGCGAGACGTAGACGTGGACGTGGTTGGACATGACGACGGTCGGGTGGATCTGCTCGTGGAGCTCGGAGACGAGCGCCTGGAGCGGATGCGACTGGATCGGCACCCGGAAGCCGGCCAGCTCGGTCAGCGTGGAGGTGTGCCCTGCGGCCGCGAGTGCCACCCGGTCGGTGTGGATGTCACCGCGGGTGGTGCGCACACCGGTGACCCGCTCGCCGTCCATGATGAAACCGGTGACCTCGCAGTTCTGGATCAGGTCGACGCCCAGCTCGCTGGCGCGCCGGGCGTATGCCCAGGCGACCCAGTCGTGCTTGGCGATCCCTGCGCGCGGCTGGTATGTCGCACCCATCACCGGATAGCGAATTCCGCCGTCGATGTTAATGATCGGGCAGATCTCCTTGACCTGCTCGGGCGTCACGAACTCGGCGTCGACGCCATTGAGCCGGTTGGCCTCGACACGTCGCACGGAGTCGCGCACGTCCTGCAGGGTGTGGGCGAGGTTGAGCACGCCGCGCTGGGAGAAGAAGATGTCGTAGCCCAGTTCGTCCTCCAGCCCTTCCCACAGCTTCAGCGACTGCTCGTACATCGCTGCCGACTCGTCCCACAGGTAGTTGCTGCGGATGATCGTGGTGTTGCGGGCCATGTTGCCGCCGGCGAGCCAGCCGCGCTCGAGCACTGCGACGCGGGTGATGCCGTGGTTGCGGGCCAGGTAGTAAGCGGTGGCCAGCCCGTGCCCGCCGCCGCCGATGATGACGACGTCGTAGCGGTCGCTCGGGTCCGGGTTGTGCCAGAGAAACTTCGGGTGCGAGGGCAGCTCGCGCTGGCTCTGGCTCATGCTGGCGTGTCCTTCGGGGTCAGAGTGGGGTAGAGCGGGTGACGCCGGGCGAGCGTGGCCACTCGGCCCTGCAGCTCCTCGGCCACCGCGTCGATGTCGTCGGCGATCAGGGTGCGCGCGATGATGTCGGCGACCTCCCGGAAGTCCTCCTCGGTGAACCCGCGGGTGGCCAGTGCCGGCGTGCCGATCCGCAAGCCCGAGGTGACCATCGGCGGTCGCGGGTCGTTGGGGACCGCGTTGCGGTTGACCGTGATCCCGATGCGGTGCAGCCGGTCCTCGGCCTGCTTGCCGTCCAGCGCCGCGTTGCGCAGGTCGACCAGCACCAGGTGCACGTCGGTGCCGTTGGACAGCACCTGCACGCCGGCATCCTTCGCGTCGTCCTGCAGGAGGCGCTCGGCGAGCAGGCGGGCGCCGGCGAGAGTGCGCTGCTGCCGGTCGGCGAACTCCGGACCGGCGGCGGCCTTGAACGCGACGGCTTTCGCGGCGATGACGTGCTCGAGCGGGCCGCCCTGCATGCCGGGGAACACCGCCGAGTTGATCTTCTTGGCGAGCTTGGCGTCGCCCGTCAGGATGATGCCGCCGCGCGGGCCGCCGAGGGTCTTGTGGGTGGTGCTGGTCGTGACGTCGGCATACGGGACGGGATTCGGGTGCAGCCCGGTGGCGACCAGCCCGGCGAAGTGCGCCATGTCGACCATCAGCAGCGCGCCGACCTCGTCGGCGATCGCCCGGAAGGCGGCGAAGTCCAGCACCCTGGGGTATGCCGACCAGCCCGCGACGATCAGCTTGGGGCGGTGCTCGCGGGCGAGGCGGCCGACCTCCTCCATGTCGACCAGCCCGTCGTCACCCACGTGGTAGGGCACGACGTCGAACATCTTGCCGCTGTAGTTGATCCGCATGCCGTGCGTGAGGTGACCACCGTGCGCCAGGTCCAGCCCGAGGATGGCGTCGCCCGGCTCCAGCAGGGCGAAGTAGACGGCGGTGTTGGCCTGCGCGCCCGAATGCGGTTGCACGTTCGCGTATTCAGCGCCGAAGAGGTCCTTGACCCGGTCGATCGCGAGCTGCTCGATGACGTCGACGTGCTCGCAGCCGCCGTAGTAGCGCCGGCCGGGATAGCCCTCGGCGTACTTGTTGGTCAGCACCGAACCCTGCGCCTGCATGACCGCAACCGGCGCGAAGTTCTCGGAGGCGATCATTTCCAGGGTCTGCTGCTGGCGGGCCAGCTCGTCGTCGATCGCGGCGGCGATCTCGGGGTCGAAGTCAGCGAGTGCTGAGTCGAGGGTCGGGGTCACGCACGGCACGGGGCCGGTGGTTGTTGCCACAGCTGCTCCTAATATCGCCGACAACTGATATATTAGATGTGGATTAAGGTATGGATTCCGGATCCGTTTGTCAATGCCTGGGGAGAGTGATCGTGGATGACGACGTCAGTCGAGGGCCCGTCGATGACCGAGCTCGCCTATCAGGGGCTCAAGGAGCGCCTCGTCCTGCTGGACATCCGGCCGGGCGAGGCGCTCAACGAGCAGGAGCTGGCCGGGTACTTCGGCGTGGGTCGCACACCCTTGCGCGAGGCGCTCAAGCGACTGGAGTCCGACCACCTCATCGTGACCTATCCGCGCCGTGGCACGTTTGCCAGTCCTGTTGACATCACAGCGCTTTCGGAGATCTCGGAGATCAGGCGAGCACTGGAGCCACTGGCCGCCGAAGCGGCCGCCGAGCGGAAGGCGGGCGACGACGAAACCGAGTTCCGGCGGCTCGCCGCTGCTCTGGCGGCGTTGGCACCCGGTACGTCGGCGCGCGACCACATGGACTGGGACCTGCAGGTGCACCGGGCGATCTACCGGGCGACGCACAACCAGCACCTGGAGACGGCGCTCGTGCGGTACGGCAATCTGGCGACCCGCATCTGGTCCGTCGCCGCGCCCAGGTTGGCGGACGTCGGCGCGCACGTCCAGGAGCACATCCAGTTGCTGGAGGCGATCGAAGCGGGCGACGGACGCCGCGCCGCGAAGCTCATGCGGGAGCACATGACGGACTTCGAGACGCGGATCCGCACTGTCCTGTGATGGTGGTTCAGCCGACCTCATCGTGCTGAGAGGCCGGCACCCGGTGGTGCGGGTGATGCTGGCTCCATTCGGCACTCAGCTCGTCGGCCGAGGACAGACCGGCGGGTAGGTCGACGGTTGCGCGCGGACCGGTGTAGACGTGCTTGACCCACAGCTCCCAGATCGCCCAGAGCACCAGCAGTGTGCCGCCGACCACCAGCGGGGTGTAGTTGACGTACTTCCAGGAGAATCCGGCCATCCACGGGACCCCGCCGGCCGAGCTCGGCATCAGGGCGATGAGGGTGGTGACGCCGATCTCGACGACAGCGAGCGGACACAGCCACCGGTAGTGCCGGCCGATGCTCCACGTGCCGATCGTGAAGTCGTCGCCCTTGCGCCAGCGCAGGAAGATCGGGATGGCGAAGGCAAGGTAGAGGCCGACCACACCGATCGTCACGACCGCGTTGAATGCCACCGGGACGGGTGCGCCGTTGATGTCGACCCGAACCAACGCCGGCAGGGTGATCAGCACGGCGAGCGCGGCCACCAGCAGGACACTGAGGTAGGGAACGCCCTTGCGGGACAAGCGGGTCCAGTAGTGGGCGAGCGGCACTGCGCCGTCCCGGCTGAAGGCGAACAGCATGCGTGTCGTGGAGGTCATGCAGGCCATCGCGCAGAACAGCTGACCGATGGTCGAGATGATCAGGACCAGGCCGAACCAGGGCTGACCGAGGGCCTGCTGCAACACGACGACGGAGCTGCCACCGCTCTTGGTCACTGCGCCCGAGTCCTTGATCGCGAACAGCATGGCCAGCAGCAGCACCCAGCCGGCGATCGCCGAGTAGAGGATCGCGCGCCAGATGCCCTTCGCCGCCGCGTCGGACGCCCCGACCGTCTCCTCGGACATGTGGCAAGAGGCGTCATACCCGGTGATGGTGAACTGCGGCAGGATCATCGACAGCGGCAGGACGATGAAGATGAACGCCATACCCGAGGTGCTCCCGTGGAAGAAGCCGGTGTTGTTGACGCGCTGCAGGAAAACCTCGGACACGCTGGCGTGGTGGCCGGGCACGAACACCAGGATCGCGATGATCGCCGCGACCCCGACCACGTGCCACCAGACCGAGATGCTGTTCATGATCGCCAGCAGGTGGCTGGAGAAGATCGACACGATCGTCACGAGCACGAGCAGCACCACGAAGATGAGGAACAGCCGATCGAGTGAGTAGCCGCGCGCCCAACTGTCGCTGTATGCCGAGATCGTCACGTCGACGAACGTCGCTGCGCCGTACGCCACCGCCGCCACGATGCCGAGCAGGCCGAGGAAGTCCAGCCAGCCGGTGAAGTAGCTGGATTTGATGGAGCCCAATTTGGCTGACCAGTAGTACATTCCGCCGGAGGTGGGCATCGCGGAGACCAGCTCGCCCATGCAGAGGCCGACAACGATGATCAGCAGGCTGACCAGTGGCCAGCCCCACGAGATCGCCATCGGGCCGCCGTTGTTCCAGCCGATGAAAAAGCTGATGAACGGGCCACTGAGGATCGAGATGACGGAGAACGAGATGGCGAAATTGGAGAACCCGGAGAACGAGCGTTTGAGCTCGCTCTTGTAGCCGAGCTCGGCGAGCTTGCGGTCGTCGGACGACGCGCAGTCGTCGGGCGCCGTGCGGTGGATGGCGGACATGTCGCTCCTAGGGTGGAGGGCTGGTCGATGGCGAGTAGAGCTGTGCGGCGTCAGCCGAAGAGCGGGCTCAGATGTTCGTTGAGGAAGTGACCCCGCGGGTCGAGTTTTTCGCGCAGCAGTCGGAAGTCCGCCGCCTTCGGGTAGAGCCGGGTGACGTCGTCGCCGGTGAGGAAGTGCATCTTTCCCCAATGCGGCCGTGAGCCGTACGAGCGCAGGATTTCGTCGACGGCGCGCAGGTAGTCCCAATAGTCCAGCCCTGGCTGGCCCGAGACCGAAACCGTGACGCTGTCCTGCCCGTGGAACGGGCTCATCCACCCGCTGTCGCCGGCGGTGAACCGGTACTCGATGGGGTAGAGCGCGTCGGGGAAGTCGGTCAGCATCAGTTCGCGGACAGCACGTACCGCGTCCTTCCCGTGTGCGACCGGCACGGCGTATTCGAGTTCGTGGAAGTTCGGGACGTAGGTGATGGGATAGACGTCAGAGCTGTAGGCGACCTTCTCGAACTGCGTTTCGAAGGGCGCTTCGTCGGTGATGTCCATCACCTTCATCTCGCACACGTCCGCAACCCGGCCGGTGGCGGAGGTCTCCGCGGTGTCGGGCAGGCAGTAGAGATGACGGCTCTCCGCCGTCGGACACCAGAAGAAGCCGAAGTGGCGATGTTCGGCGGCGAGTTCGTCGTGTCGCTCCATCGCCGACGCGAAGTCCTCGCGCCAGATGCGCTCATGGAGGTTGTAGGCATCCATGACTTGAAGGGTCATTTCGGAAATGACACCGAGGGTGCCGAGCGAGACGCGCGCGGCGTCCAACACATCGCTGTCCGACTCGTCGACAGTGAAGATGCTGCCATCGGGTTGCACCAGCTTCATTCCGACGATCGCGGACGCCATGTTTCCGAGTGTTGCCCCGGTCCCGTGTGTCCCGGTGGTGAGCGCTCCGGCGACTGCTTGGGAATCGATGTCCCCTTGGTTGATCATCGACAGTCCGTTGCGCTTCAGGACCGCGACCACCTCGTTGATGGTCGTCCCCGCGCCGACCGTCACCCGACGGCTCTCCGGATCGAGGTTCTTGACGCCGTGCATCTGCGACAAGGTGAGGTGCAAGCCGTTGGTCAACGCGACCGGAGTGAACGAGTGGCCGGATCCAGCGGCGCGCACGTTCAGCCCGCGTGACGTCGCGTCGGCCACTAGTGAACACAACTCGTCCTCGGTGGTGGGGGCCCCGGTCTCCTGGCGAATGCACGACTGGTTGCCCACCCAGTTGCGCCAGTGCTTCTTCTCGGGATGGAACTCGTTGATCTCCATGCTGTTCCGCTCCTTCGATCAGACGGCGGTGTAACCGTTGTCGACGAACAGGTGGGCGCCGTTGACGAAGCTTGCGTCATTGCTGAGCAGGAAGAGGGCGGCGGTGGCGACCTCTTCCGGTTCGCACATCCGGCCCTGATCTGCAGCGATCGCCGCGTCGGAGACATCGACGCCGTGCTGCGTGAGCAGGCTGACCTCACGCCTTCCGTGGTCGGTCGCGATGAAGCCAGGGCACACGGCGTTTGACCGAATGTTCTGGTCACGGAACTCCACGGCGAGGGCCCGAGCGAACATGTGACAGGCACCCTTGCTCGTGCAGTAGAGGACTTCCATCGGCGTGCCGACGACACCGGAGATCGAGGAGGTGCTAACGATGCTGCCGCCGCCGGCCGCGATCATGCCCGGCAGTACCGCCTTGGTGACCAGGAACATGCCGCGAACGTTCACCGACATGATGCGGTCCCAGTCCTCCACCGTGGTGTCCAGGAACGGCCCGGCGGCCAGGATCCCGGCGTGGTTCATCAGGGCGGTGATGTTGCCGAACTCGTTCTCGACCGCGTCCACTGCTGCGGTGACCTCGTCTGGTCGGGAGACGTCGGCCGGGGCGAACACCGCGTCGAATCCGCCGGCCTGCAGCTCCTTGGCCACGACGGCACCGTCGCTCGACGGCAGGTCGAGGATGCCGACGCGGGCGCCTTCGCGGGCGAAGAGCCGGCTCGCGGCCAGCCCGCAGCCGCCCGCACCTCCCGTGACCAGTGCGGTGCGTCCTTCGAGTCTGCCTGCCATGCTGAGTGTCCTCCGTCCGTGACCCGCCGGCTGCTGGCGCCGGTCGGTTGTGATCCAGGACACTAGGCGCGACCTGCGCGTCCGAGCCATATACCGAAAGGCATAACTTTCGTGGAGAGCCGCCCATGACCCCAGAGGAGATTGGCACCGTGGCGACCCTGGTTGCCGAGCTGGGTGCGGCTGGATTCGGTTCTGCGGCGGACCGATTCATCGGCGACCGGGCGGTCGTCGACATGACCTGCATCTTCGCGTTCCATCCGGCCTCGCCGCCGTTGCTCATCCATGACGGATACAGCGCGAGCGTGTCCCGCAACGCGTTGAGTTCCTATCTCAAGGGCGGCTACCTGCTCGACCCGTTCTACGTCGCCTGCACGACCGGTGTCGACGACGGGCTGTGGCGTATGGCGGAGATCGCACCGGATGCATTCTTCGCGTCGGACTTCGCCGCATCCCACGAGGTCCATCCCTGCATATCGGACGAATCCGGAACGTTGATCGAGGAAATCGGCTATCTGGTGACGCTGGCGGACGGCTGGCGAGCGACCTACTCACTCATGCGCAACCGGACGTCGGAGGCGTTCTCCGCGGACGAATTCGCCACACTCGCCGAGCTCGCGCCCCTCGTCGACGCACTGTTGCGACGGCATGCGGAACTGGCGTCGGTGATCTCTGCCGAACCGCGCGGAGGCGAGGTCGATTCCGTGCTCGAGACGGCGTTTTCGGGCCAGCTCACCCCGGCCCAGTTTCGCGTCGTGAATTTGATTCTCCGGGGACACAGTAATCAATCGATCGCGAAGGAGTTGCACATTTCCGAGGGCACGGCGAAAGTGCATCGGCACAATGCATACGAGCGCCTTGGGGTCACCAGTCAGTCGGAGTTGTTCCGGATCTTCATCGATTCGTTCGAGTAGAACGCTTTTGTGGAACGGTGCTCGGGGCGGGGAGAAGCCGATCCCTACGTCAGCGCTCGTATGACGCCGACGGCGCGTGCCAGGTGTGGTTCGTGCCGGCCGGCGCGGTGCGCGACTGCGAGCGGGACCGTCTCGGCCGGCTGCACCAACGGCCGGTAGACAACGCCGTCCAGCTGCAGGGCCTGCACCGGCTCGGGGACGATCGCGACGCCGAGGCCGCCGGCGACCAGTGTCACCAGCGTCGAGGTCTCGCCGACCTCGTGTCGGATGTGCGGTTCGATGCCGGCGTCGTGCAGCAGGCGCAGTGCGACGTCATACATCACCGACCGGCGGTCGGCGGAGTGCACGATGAGGTCGCTGCCGGCCAGTTGCGTGACCCGGACGCGTGGCGCCGAGGCGAGGGGGTGAGCCGCAGGCAGGGCGACGACGAGGCGGTCGTGCCGGATCGGCTCCACGGTCAGGCCGAGGTCGGCGACCGGCGGCCGCAGGAGCGCGACATCGATGTCGCCGTTGCGCAGTGCGGTGACCTGATCGGGCACGAGCATCTCGCCACGGAACGCGAAGTCGACGCCCGGCAATTCGTCGGCGAGGCCGCGAGAAAGCTGCGGCAGCAACGAATAGGTCGCCGAGCCGACGCAGCCGATCACGAGCCGCCCGACCACTCCGGCGGCGACGCGGCGCGCATGCTCGGAAGCATCGGCCAGCTCCTCCAGCAGCCCGCGGGCCCGCTCCAGATATGCCAGCCCGGCGGTCGTCAGCGTGACGTGGCGGGTGCTGCGGTGGAAGAGCTCGATGCCGAGTTCGCTCTCCAGTTGCCGGATCGCCTGGGACAGCGGCGGTTGCGCCATGTGCAGCCGCTCGGCGGCTCGGGTGAAGTGCTGCTCCTCGGCAACGGCGATGAAGTAGCGCAAGTGACGCAATTCCATATGCACAGGCTCTTAATCGTGGGTGATATCGATACTTCAGAATATCCGTCGTCGACGCTAACTTCGACGTATGAGCTCCTACATCTATGCAGCGCGCCGAACTCCCTTCGGCAAGTTCAACGGTGGGCTGGCTGACGTTCGTCCGGACGACTTGGCAGCACACGCGATTCGGGCGGTGTTGGCCGATGTCCCGGACCTCGACCCCGCCGCGATCGACGACGTCGTCTGGGGCAACGCCAACGGCGCAGGTGAGGAGAACCGGAATGTCGGGCGGATGGCGGCTCTGCTGGCCGGCCTGCCGACGTCGGTGCCCGGCACGACCGTCAACCGGCTCTGCGGCTCCAGCCTGGACGCGGCGATGATGGCGAGCCGGCAGATCGAGACCGGCGACGCGGAGATCGTGCTGACCGGCGGCGTCGAGTCGATGACGCGTGCTCCCTGGGTGTTGCCGAAGCCGAGCCGCGCCTATCCCGCCCGGGACGTCACCGCCGTGTCCACCACGCTCGGCTGGCGCCTGGTCAACCCGGCGATGCCGAAGGAGTGGACCGTCAGCCTCGGCGAGGGCAACGAGCAGTTGCAGGAGCGCTTCGGGATCAGCCGCGAGCGGCAGGACGAATTCGCTGCCCGCTCACACCAGTTGGCCGAGGAGGCTTGGCAATCCGGGTTCTACGACAGCCTCGTCACCGCGGTCGAGCGACCGAAGGGCGACGCGGTCACCCGCGACGAGTCCATCCGGCCGACGAGCACCGTCGAGGTCCTCGCCGGCCTCAAGCCGGCGTTCCGCCCGGACGGCACCATCACCGCCGGCAATGCCTCCCCACTGAATGACGGTGCCTCCGCGGTGTTGCTCGGCTCGGAGGCGGCCGCCCAGCAACTGGGCACCGACCCGCTCGCCCGCATCGCCGGACGCGGCACGATGGCGCTGGAGCCGCAGGCCTTCGGCTACGCGCCGGTCGAGGCCGCCAACCGCGCCCTGGCGCGAGCCGGCATCGGCTGGGACCAGGTCGGACGGGTCGAGCTCAACGAAGCGTTCGCGGTCCAGTCCCTGGCCTGCGTCGACGCCTGGCCGATCGATCCGTCGATCGTCAACACCCGCGGCGGTGCGATCGCGATCGGTCACCCGCTCGGCGCCTCCGGCGGACGCATTCTCGGCACACTCGCCAAGGTGCTCCGGGAGGACAATCTCCGGTATGGCGTGGCCGCCATCTGCATCGGCGTCGGCCAAGGCCTCGCCGTGGTGCTCGAGAACCCGGCGGCCTCCGAGTGAGTGCCGCGGTCATGTGCGACACGGTCGACGAAGCGGTCGCCGGCGTCGAGGACGGATCGACCGTGCTGGTGGGCGGATTCGGCCTCGCCGGGATGCCGTTCGACCTCATCGACGGGTTGATCCGGCAGGGCGCCAAGGACCTCACCATCGTGTCCAACAACGCGGGCAACGGCGAGGTCGGCCTGGCTGCTCTGCTGAAGGCCGGCCAGGTGCGCAAGGTCGTGTGCTCGTTTCCGCGGCAAGTGGATTCGTTCATCTTCGACGAGCTCTACCGGGCTGGGAAAGTCGAACTCGAAGTGGTGCCGCAGGGCAACCTGGCCGAGCGGATGCGCGCTGGTGGAGCCGGTGTCGGGCCGTTCTACTGCCCGACCGCTGTCGGCACCCCGCTCGCCGAGGGCAAGGAGCTGCGCAGCTTCGACGGCCGCGACTACCTGCTGGAGTACCCGATCAAGGCGGACTACGCACTGATCTCCGCCCATCGCGCGGACACCGTGGGAAACCTGGTCTACCGCAAGACCGCGCGCAACTTCGGGCCGGTGATGGCGACCGCCGCGACGACGACGATCGTGCAGGTCACCGAGATCGTGCCGGTCGGCAGCTTGGACCCGGAATGCGTTGTCACGCCGTCGATCTACGTCGACCGGGTCGTCGCCGTGGAGGCACGGCGCTACACCGTCGAGGGGGCCCGATGACCAGCGAGATCCACCAGCCGATCGAACACCTGGACCGCGCACCGCTCGACATGAACGAAGTCGCGGCCGTCGTGGCGCGCGACATCCCTGCCGGTGCGTTCGTCAACCTCGGCATCGGGCAGCCCACGAAAGTGGCCGATCATCTTCGTCCGGAGCAGGGGGTGACCCTGCACACCGAGAACGGCATGCTCGGCATGGGCCCGAAGGCAAGTGGTGAGCAGGTCGACCCGGACCTGACCAATGCCGGAAAGGTGCCGGTGACCGAGTTGCCGGGGGCGGCATACTTTCACCACGCCGACTCGTTCGCGATGATGCGCGGCGGCCACCTCGACGTGTGCGTCCTTGGCGCCTACCAGGTGTCGACGCACGGCGACCTCGCCAACTGGCACACCGGAGCACCCGGGGCGATCCCTGCGGTGGGTGGCGCGATGGACCTTGCGATCGGCGCACGCCAGGTGTTCGTGATGATGTCGCTCTTCACCAAGCAGGGGGAGCCCAAGATCGTCTCCGAGTGCACCTATCCGCTCACCGGCGTGGGATGCGTCAGCCGGATCTACAGTCCTGATGCGGTGATCGACGTCGGTCCGGAGGGAGCACGCATCCGGCAAACCTGGGGCACGAGCGCGACCGACCTCGCTGTGCGGCTCGGCATCTCTGGACGGGCCCGGCCCCTACGGCAAGAATGAGCCGGTCGGAGCACCGCAGACCCGCGAACGGAGCACCCCATGGCAAACCACGCCTACGGCATCTCGGAGATCGTCGGAAGCTCACCGGAGAGCATCGAGAGCGCGGTGACCAACGCGATCACCCGGGCGGGCAGCACCGTCCGCAACCTCGACTGGTTCGAGGTGGAGAACATCCGCGGCCAGATCGAGGGCGACGCGGTCGCGCACTGGCAGGTCACCGTCAAGGTGGGCTTCCGCATCGAGGACTAGCTCCTCGCGGAAATCGTGCGCGGTCAGCCTCGGAGCGAGGAGACGAAGCGCTCACGATCGACCACCGCTCGGACGATCGCACCGCCACCGATGCGCTCACCGGTGTCGTCGACGGCGTTGACAGCGAAGGAGATTCGCCGCCCGCCCTCGTCCGGTTGTGCCTCGGCACTGATCTCCACCGAGGTGCCGACCGCGCTGGGGCGGGTGTGCTCGATCTGGATCGACGTGCCGACCGTGGTCTGCCCCGGCCGGAGGTATGGCGCCGCCGCGACGACGGTCGCCGCCTCGAGCCAGGCAATCAGGCGCGGGGTGGCGAGCACCGGCACGTCCCCGCTCCCGACCGCCGACGCGGTGTCCGCATCGGTCACCTGATGGCGCATCGTTGCCTCCACGCTTGCCGTTGTGCCTGTCGTGACTGGTGCCGGGCAGCGTACCGCCCCTAGCGTGGGAGAGCCGCCCGTCATGACCCGGCGGGGCCGAAGCAAAGACGACGAAAGGGCATCTCCGATGAGTCAGCACGACGATTTTGAGCCGGACCAGTCCGCCGGCCGAGCCGGTCAGGGCGGCTTCGGGGGGCAGCAGACCAACGAGAGCCAGTCGGCCGGCAGCTTGGGTGATGAAAGCGACGAATCGGATTCCAGCAGCGAGGATTTCGCCGACGATACGGACTCGGAGCAGGCGGAGTCCGACGACACGTTCTCCGGGCAGGACGGCAGCGACGGCCAGTCGGACGCCGGCCAGGCCTACCGGGCCGACACCGAGGCCGGGCCCGACCTCTCCTGACCGGAGCGGGACCCCGGGGCCGCGACGTTCGGTCGATGTCCCGTTCCGCATGTCGACGCCGAACGGCGGGCGCCCAACCGGCGGTCGGGCTCTTGACAGCGATGAGTCACGCCTGTTGGATGCCACGTGATGGAAGAAGTATTTCACAATACGGAATTATCCGCGAACAGGAGCCCACGCATGAGCAGACTTCGTCAACTACATCTCGCGCTTGCGGCGATCCCCTTCATCCTGATGCTGGTCTGCACGCCGTTCCTCAACCGCACGACACCGACCATCGCGGGCTTCCCGTTCCTGCTGGTCTGGATCGTCGTCGCCGTCGTGCTCACCTCGGTCTGCATGGGAATCGTCTACAAGACCGATCCGGCCAACTCCGTTGACGAGGAGCCGCAGGCATGAACGTCGCACTCGCGATCCTGGTGATCTTCTTCGCCGCATCCCTCGGTCTCGGCCTGTGGTCGCGCCGAGGTAAAGACATGGACATGGAGGGTTGGAGCGTCGGAGGCCGCAATCTCGGCTCGATCATCGTCTTCTTGCTGCTCGCCGGCGAGATCTACACGACGTTCACCTTCCTCGGCGCGTCCGGGTGGGCGTATGCGCACGGCGGCGCCGCCTTCTACATCCTCTGCTACGGCAGCCTCGCCTACGTCATCTCCTACTGGCTCGCACCGGCGATCTGGCGCTACAGCAAGAAGATGAGCCTGCTGTCCCAGCCGGACTGGTGGGTGGCGAAATACAAGTCGCGCACCAGCGGCACCGTCGTGGCCATTGTCGGCATCGTCGCGATGATTCCCTACCTCGAGCTGCAGCTGGCCGGTCTCGGCATCATCGTCAACGCCACGTCATACGGGAAGATCTCGACGACCGCCGCCGAATGGTGCGGCACCGTCGCGCTGGTCGCCTACGTGGTGGTGTCCGGCATACATTCCGCGGCCAGCAACGCGGTGGTCAAGGACATCATCGTCCTGGTCATCGTGGTGGTCCTCGGCATCTACTTGCCCCTGCATCTCGGCGGCGGCTTCGCGCACCTCTTCCACGAACTGGACGGCAACAGCCTGCCGGCAGCCTGGTCGAAGGGTGGCGTCTCCCTCCACCTGAGTGAATCCGGTTACGACATGGGCTGGTTCATCAGCAACATCCTGATGTCCACGCTCGGCTTCTTCATGTGGCCGCACTACTTCGGCGCGGTGTATGCCGCCGACAACCCGAAGACGTTCCGCCGCAACGCGGTCTTCCTGCCGCTCTACCAGCTGGTCATCCTGTTCGTCTTCTTCATCGGTTTCACCGCGGCTCTCGCGCTGAAGGTCGCACCGAACGGTGGCGCGAACAACGCATTGCTCGAGATCGTGACGCAGGCGTTGCCGCAGTGGGTCGTCGGACTGGTCGGCGCCGCGGGGTTGTTCTGTGCGCTGGTGCCCGGGGCGATGTTGCTGACGACGTGCGGCACGACGATCTCCTCGAACCTGTACAAGCCACTCTTCCCGAAGGCGTCCGAGGCGTCGGCCAGCCTGGTCGCGAAGGCGTCCGTCCCGGTGGTCGCGCTGGTCTCGCTGTTCCTGCTCTTCCAGGGTGGGCAGGCGATCGTCAACCTGCTGCTGCTCGGCTACGCGTTCGTCACCCAGCTGCTGCCGTCGATGCTGGCCAGTCTGCTCAAGAGGAATCCGGTCAGTTCGTGGGGCGCGACCGCCGGCATGGTGGTCGGCGCGCTGCTGGTGACCTGGATGTCGCTCGACAGCTCGATCTACCACAAGGGCATCACGACCTTCGGCATCCTGCCCGGGCCGTTGCAGCACATCGCGATCGGCATCGTGGCCCTGATCGCCAACGCCATCGTGATGATCGTGGTCTCGGCGCTCACGCCGGGCAGCAGGCCGGCTCCGGAGGGAGATGCGAGCGACGAGGTGGCCGCGGTCACCGTCTGACCGTGACATGATCGTGGCTGCGGCTCCGGCCGCAGCCACGAAACCGGTTCGTGAGCAACGCTTTCCAAGGAGTGACGGTGACCGACTTCCAGACGATCCTGGTCGAGCGCAACGGGCGCACGGCGACAATCACGCTCAACCGCCCCGAGGCGCTCAACGCGCTCAACTCCGCGGTGATGACCGAGGTGGTCGCGGCGGCCGAGTCCCTGGACCAGGATCCGGAAGTCGGCGCCATCATCCTCACCGGGTCCGAGCGCGCGTTCGCCGCCGGCGCGGACATCAAGGAGATGGCCGACAAGACGTTCGCCCAGGCGTATGGCGACAACCTCTTCGGCGCCTGGGAGCGCCTGACCCGCGTCCGCACGCCGATGATCGCGGCAGTCGCGGGTTACGCGCTCGGCGGCGGCTGCGAGCTGGCGATGCTCTGCGACCTGATTATCGCGGCCGACACCGCGAAGTTCGGGCAGCCCGAGATCACGCTGGGCGTCATACCGGGCATGGGCGGCTCGCAACGACTCACCCGCGCGGTCGGCAAGGCCAAGGCGATGGATCTGGTGCTGACCGGCCGGCAGATAGGTGCCGAGGAGGCCGAACGGTCGGGGCTGGTGGCGCGCGTCGTGCCGGCCGACGGCCTGCGGGCCGCGGCTCAGGAGGTGGCGGACAAGATCGCCAGCATGTCGCTGCCGATCGCCATGATGGCCAAGGACGCGGTCAACGCGGCGTTCGAGACGACGCTGGCCGAGGGCGTGCGGTTGGAGCGGCGGTCCTTCCACGCCGCGTTCGCCACCGACGACCAGAAGGAAGGTATGGCGGCCTTCGTCGAGAAGCGCGCGCCGAAGTTCACCGGGTCCTGAGGCTCACCACTCCGAAGGTTCCGCGAAATCGCCTGCTTCCTGGCGTAACCGAGCCAGGATGCGCAGCAGGGGACGCAGGTCTTCGCTGTCCAGGCCGGGGTCGCTGAAGAGCGTCTTGTTCAGTTGCTCGGTCGCGACCAGGGCGAGTTCGTGCCCTTCGGCGGTGATCTCGATGAGCGTCGTGCGGCGGTCGGTCGGGTGCGGGGCGCGGCGTACCAGGCCGACCTTCTCCAGCCGGTCGACCGCATTGGTGACGCTGGTCGGATGGACCTGCAGCCGTGCGCTCGCCTTGGCCATCGGCAGTGCGCCGGTGCGGGTGAAGTGCAGCAGGGTGAGCAGTTCGTAGCGGGCGAAGGTCAGGCCGAGCGGCCGGAGGACCTCCTCGGCGCGCGCGATGAAGATCTGCTGGGCCCGGATGACCGACGTGATGGCGGCCATGCCGTCGGCATACGCTCCCCATCCGTGGGCCGTCCACTGGCGGCGCGCCTCGGCGATCGGGTCGTGGGGGAGCGAGCTCGGCATACCGCAGATTGTTTCATCACTGCCCGGTGCGGCGTCGTGGCGCTGCGGCATCCGGACCAGCGGGTCCCCACCCTGGTGCCGAGTGACAGGATGAAGTCACCAATCTCGAGCGATGCGGAGGCGGACAATGGGCGTGCGGGTGTGGGTCGACGGGGAGTTGGTCGACGACAAGCCGAGCGTGCGAGCACTGGACCACGGAATCACTGTCGGCGACGGCGTTTTCGAGACGGCGAAGGTCGTCGACGGCAAGCCGTTCGCGATCGACCGCCACAACGACCGGCTGGACCGCTCGCTGCACGGCCTGGGGCTGCCGTCGGCCGATCGCGCTCGGCTGCAGGAAGGTTTCGACGCCGTCCTGGCCGAGCACCTGGACTTCGGCCGCCTGCGTTACACGGTGACGGCCGGCGAGGGACCGCTGGCCTCCGACCGCAGCAACGGCCCGCTCACCTACATCGTCGCGGCGATGCCGGTGGACCGTCCCGCGCCGACGACCAAGATCGTCGTGGTGCCGTGGACGCGCAACGAACGCAGTGCGGTCGCCGGGCTCAAGACCACCTCGTATGCCGAGAACGTCGTCGCCCTCGCCGCCGCCAAGAAGGAAGGCGGCTCGGAGGCGATCTTCGCCAACACCCGCGGGGAGCTCTGCGAGGGCACCGGCTCCAACATCTTCGTGGTCGTGGACGGGGAACTGCTCACGCCGAAGCTGGAATGCGGTCCGCTTGCCGGCATCACCCGCGCGCTGACGATCGAATGGAGCCGCGAAGCGGGCATCCCGGTGCGCGAAGAGGTGCTGCCGATCGACGTCCTCGACACCGCGGACGAAGTCTTCATCACCTCCTCGACACGCGACGTGCAGGCCGTGCATGCCGTGGGCGACCGCGAGCTGACCGCGCCGGGACCGGTGACGGCCGCTGCTGCCGAAGCGTTCGCGAAGGCGTCGGCCGCGGGTCGCGACTGATCGGTCGCCGATGGTCACACCGGTGCCGGAGGAGCAGGTGGAAGACGTCGAATCCGTAGAGGTGCACGAGCGATTCGCCTGGCGGCCCAGAATTCGTGCCAATCCCACGGCATACCTCTTCTATCGGGTGGGAGTGGCCGCCGCCGGCGCGGTCGTCATCGCGGCGGGCATCGTGTTGTTGCCGCTGCCCGGGCCGGGTTGGGTGATCATCTTCGTCGGGCTGGGCATCTGGGCGACCGAGTTCGCCTGGGCCAGGCGACTGCTGCGCTTCGCACGGGAGAAGGCGCGACTGTGGACGGCCTGGATGGGGCGACAGGGGTGGTTTGTCCGCGGGCTCGTCGGATTCGCCATCGTGCTGCTCGTCGTGGCGTGTTTTTGGCTGGTCTTCCAGGTGAGCGGGGTGCCCGGCTTCCTGCCGGACAGGGCCGACGAGTGGCTGGGTCGTGTGCCGGGGTTGTGAGTCCACCCGATTATGCGCCGGTGCCCGCCGTCGGCTAATGTTGGCGCTCGCAGCACGGACCGTATGACGGCCTCGTCGCGGCGCCCGGATGTGTAGCTCAGCTGGTTAGAGCGTTCGCTTCACACGCGAGAGGTCAGGGGTTCGAGTCCCTTCACATCCACCCGGAATTGCAACGCTAGAGCGAGTCGAGGTCGCTGAATTACCCAAGCGTTACCCTGCACGAAATGACGAAAGCGCCCCTCGCCTCCGAATAGGCGAGGGGCGTTCGTTCGCTGGGGACGCTCACTCGGGGTCCCAGATGACGGTGATGCTGTCGAGGTCCATGGTTCCTCCTTCCGGTGGTCGGGTGGCGGTCACCACCAGGGCGGCACGTCGCGTTCTTGGATGACCGCGCGTAAATCGTTGGGTGTGACCCGTGACGGGTCCTTGGTGCACAACGGGATTCCGGCGCGGGCGTAGCACACGGCCACGAGTTGCGAGCAGATCACCGTGTGCGGGTCGTTGAGCCTGCCCCGGACCCACCCGGAGTGGAGGCCGAGGGCGTCGAGGCCGATGGCGAGGTCGTCGCCCCAGCCGTACGGGGTGCCGATGAACTGGCGCGCCTGGGATGCGAGGTTGTCGCGTTGGGCGTTCGTGAGTGGTGCGTGTGACCAGAGCAGCCGGGCCGGCCGGGCCGGGTCGTAGGAGTCCAACTGCACGTACCCGGCGCCGTGTGGTCGGGCTTCGATGCCGCGCCCCTGGTCGACGCAAATGAGGGCGTGGTACGCGGGGCCGCGGGTGACTAGCTCGATGAGTGCGGCGCCCCAGTTGCGGTCCTGGACGGCCTGGGCGAGGGTGCCGCAGACGACGGCGAAGTCGCCGGGGCGTGGCTCAGGCACTGGCGTCCACGGCCGCGGTTGCTGCGGCGGCCCGTGCGTTGTTCTGGGCGTTGGACTGAGCGCGCACGGTCTCGATGGCGGCCTTGAGTTGCGCCTTCACCGGGTCCTCAGCCGGCGCAGGTGCAGGCTCGGGCGCAGGTGCCGGCTCCGGCGCGGGTGCCGGCTCCGGTGTGGTGTCGGCTGCGATCGTCGCGTCATCGATCGGCGCATCCGTCGGTGCGGCGGCGTCCTTGAATGCGGCGCGATCGATGCGAGGCTTCACGTCCACGTAGACGGTCCCGGCCTTCACTGCCGCCGATGCCTTGCCCTTCGCGTTCGGGGTCACCGACGCGCGCACGATCAGGCCGCCGATGATCGGCACGACGGCGGTGATGACCGCGACCAACTGGTCCTGGGTGTCGGTGCCGATGATCCCCAGCGTGGCAGCCGCACCGACGAGCGCGACCAGGACGGACGTGACGACGGCGGGTTCGTTCTTGAGCTTGTTCATCAGAACTCCTTGCTTCCGGATTTGGCGGCATTGAGCGCGCGCTGGAGCGCCTGCACGCCGGATGACGGGTGCGACCACACGCCGTCGATGGGTGTGCCGAGGTGGCGTTGCACGGCGGCGGTGGTGTGTTGCTTGGCGGTGGCGTGGGCGGTGTTGTCGAGGTCGCACACGCCGTCCACGACGAGCTTGTTGCCGTTCTCGTCCCGGCAGCCGATCCGGTTGAGGTAGGTCTGGACGGCGACGATCAGGTCGTGGCGGCCGGTGTGGGTGCCCATGACGGCGGCCCACCGGTTGACGGTGTTCTGGCCCAGGTACCCGTCGACGGCGAGCTTGCTGGGCGTGGGCTTGGGTGCCGGGTTGGCGCCGCGCATGGCCGACCACAGGTCCATGGTGTGCGGCCACGTGCCGGGGTCGCCGTGCACGTCCGGTTTCGGTGCGTGCTGGTGTCCGAGCCATCCGGAGTAGCCATTGAGCGCGGCCTGCGACAAGCGCACGCCGTTGTCTGCCCACGCCGACTTGGGGTATGCCTCCCAGGTGACGGACGACTGGATCGGGATGGCGTTGGCCTGCCCGATGATCGCGAGGGATTCGGCGATGTAGGCGAGTTCGTCGGCGCCCATCCGCTCCAGGTAGTAGGACTGCATGCCGTACTTGATGGCGTAGGCGAGGTCGCAGAACCCGACGATCTCGATCTGGACGTAGGCGTCGTTGTTGGCCATGGTGGCGCGGGAGGCGATGTCGGCGGGGACGTGCTGGTAGCGCCGTTTCCGCCACGGGTCCACGGTGAAGTTGGGGTTGACCCGCCCGCCCTGGTAGGCGGGCAGGGACGATCCTTCAGTGGAGTGGATGAGCCCGCGGTGGCCGCTGATGGGTTGCGGTCGTCCGTTGGTGTAGGCGCACGCGTAGCCGAATCTGCTTGTGTACGCGTCGAATTGATGCGTGTTGCGGGTGAACTCGTTGAGCCACTTGGGCATGACGTCTCCTTGCTGGTGCTGGCATGGGAAAGCCCCGGCCGGATCGGTCGGGGCTGTGACGGTTCAGGGGTGGCGGTCGTCGTCGTCGAGGGTGTCGGCCCATCCGGGTAGCCCGGTGAGCCAGTCGGGGCGCCTCGGTGGTGGGGGTTTCGCGCCGCCGTCGATCCAGCGCCAAAAATCCCGGATGTGCCGGACAGCGCGCGCCATCTGCTGCTCGAGGGCTTTGATCGCGTCGTCCTGGCCGCGGGAGTGTGCGCGTTCGGTGCCGAGGTCGGTTTCGAGTGACTCCACCCGTTTCTCGGCGGCGGTGAGCCGGTCCTCCATGTTGGCGAGGGTCCGCCACGCTGCAGCGCCCGGTATTTCGGTGCTGGTGTCCTGGGCGGAGCGGTTGACGTGGCGTGCGGTGAAGAACCCGACGACGAGGGCGCAGAAACCGCCGATTGCGGTCATGATCTCGGTGAGGCTCACTGGTCGGCCCCCTTCTCGAAGGTGGGCATTTCGACCGGTTCACGCCACCCCGATATCACCAGGATCAGGGCGAGGATGCCGTAGTTCACGCACCCGGACAGGACCAGGACGAGCAGGGCGCGGCCGGGTGTGCCGTTCAGGGCGGCCTCGACGGTTCCTTCGGCGACGGCGACGGCAACGAAGAACGCCATCACGTACACGGCGGCCCAACCGGCCGCGTCGTGCCCTTGCCGGCGGAACGCGGCCCAGACCGCGACGAGGCCGCTGACCGTCCACCCGGCGCACTGCAACTGCCAGCCGTGGGACAGGACCCAGAAGTGCGGGACCGGGGTGTGCGTCAGCCAGGTGAGCGCGGCCTCGCACAGCCACATGACGCCGAGGATGAGCAGGGACGCCCCGCGGCGGCCGAGACGGTGACGGGCCGGGTCAGTGTTCACTTTGCCACCCACCCTGTATTACCGGTTCCAGACTCCTTCACCCACAACGTCGACCCCGCAGAACCGTTATTGCACAAGTAAATCGACCCGACAGCCCCCGTCACAACACCATTGGGGGAACCAGCACCACTACTAATCGACGGAGACGATGAGGTCGGGCCAATGAACACCGAAGCCGGGTTACTTCCGGTGACATCCTTGAGGAACAAACGGTTCTGCCACATGTAATGGTCACCGGTCGCCGCCTGATGCCCCACGCCACCTTTGCCCAGCCACAACGACCCGTTTCCAGTGACCGACGCGGTATAAAACCGTGGCCCGTTAGCAGTCGAGTCCGACTCCCAAGACGACGCAGAATGAACCACCCGCAGATAGGAGTCGCGCCACGAGTTGGTGGTGGTCCCGGAGTTATCGATCACCGCAGGATCAGAGGCCGCCGACACCGACCCGCGCAGGTCCACGTCCACATAGTTCACGCCCGACGCGAGAGTGACATTCTTCCCCCGGTATCCCTTCACGCCGCGGATCGAATTGTACGATTGGCGCACATCCACCCCGGTATCAATGCTGTTAGTGCTCCCCCCGTTCCCAGGGATCACACCCGTGATCGTGTTGCCACCGATACCGCCAGTGGACGACCCGGTGTTGTTCAGCCGGATATAGGATGTGCCCGAAGCGCCTGATTCCTTGGCGCAGTCAAAGAACTGAATGTCAGAAATCGATGTCGAGTGCCCGCCATGGGAGATGAGCGTACCGCCGTTCGGGACGTGCAAATTCTCGAACCACCATGAGTCGATGTGGTTGTAATTGTCTGGATAGGTTGCGCCGCCCGAAATTACGATAGCGCCCGAGGGCCCAACGTCACCGGACGCCAACTGTGATCGGAAACCAAAACCGCGGAACCTGTTTCCGTTGCATTCGACCGCCCGGAAGTACGGAACGTCATTCGAGTTAGCGTCGACCGGCGTGTTGAAGATGATCCGGTCGAAATCCGACAGGTAACAGGACGAACCGTTTCCGTCTGAAAGATCCAGGCATGGACCTCCCGTCCCCTGGATGGATATGTCACTGAACGTGGCGGAACTCATCGATTTGATTCTGATTCCAGCATTATTCAAGGTCGGGTCAGGTTGTCCGCTCCCGACGACCTGGAAATGCCCGTGGAACGCCTTGCACCCTGCCCCAGGCTGTGGAGTTACCCAGCCGGTGAAGTCGATGACCGGGCCGCTCTGACTGGACGCGTGGATCACCGTCCCCGACGGTGACGAGGAACTGCTTCCGTGGGAGCCGTCACCTTGGATCATCACTGATTTCCCCGCCAGGGAAAGACCAGCACCCACGTCATAGGTCCCGGCCGGCAGATAGAGCACGGTCCCGACTCCGCGTGCCTCGGCATCCGATAACGCTGCCAGGATGGAAGCACTCGAAAATCCGTAGTTCGCTACGTTGACGGGCTGCTTCGGGCGATCGGTGTACCGGGCATCCAATGCCGCCTGAGTCTGCGACCCCGAGGCGATGATCGGCGCGATCGTGGCATCATTCGCCGTCAACGACTGCACGGTCGCCGCGGCAAGCCCCTGCTCCAGGTTGTTCAGCGCGGTCGAGTCGAGCTTGTCGTGCCGTGACCAAACATGCGGGGTGTACGTCATCGAATACCCTTACTGTGCGTTCTGGACGGCGGCAAGAATGGTGGCGCGGGACCCGCCAGCGGCGAGGAACACCGATGCAAGAGAAGCAGCCTGATTCGGCAAGCTCGCAAGATTCGACCGTCGAACCTGCTCCGTCGAAATAGCCGACCCCAAAGACGCGAGATCAGTATCCGAAAGCGTCGTCACGTCGACACCGACAACAGTGGTCACGTTATCTCCTAGTAGGGTGCGGCAGGCATCGGCTTATAGGCGGGAATCAACAAACACCACCAGTTCGACGGGGCCTTCGTGCCGTAATAGAACACTTGCCCGTCATTCGGGGAAATCCACCCGCCGATGACGTCTGTCGGGTCGGCACCAATGAACCCGTTCCAGAACTGTTCACTTTCGGGCCAGTAACCGTCGGGCATTTGCAGGATCGCCGTCTGACCGCCCGTCAGCGACGCCATGCCCGTGTTCGACATCATGCCCTTGAAATGCACCATGCCCGATGAGTCGAGCATCACTTGCGGGTCAAAACCGGCACCGTACTGGTCATCCGGGCGTTTCGCGAAACCCGAATTGATCGGCACGTCAACCCAGGCTATGTCACCGCCGGCCATACCCAACACGATGACGTTACGGCCCTGCAACTGCACCCACACGCGGCTGTAAGGCAGCATCCCGGTCGGGTCGATCAACGTGTCCGGCACCAACGGCAACGGCAGCGTGTCGCCGTCGAGGATGATCGACAACGGGGACGGGTTGACGACGGTCGCCCAATGGAACCGTGTTTCGACAGGTGAGCCGGCCGCGATTATGCCACCATCAGGGGCCGGCGCCGAAGGAACCGACATCGTCGTCCCCGGCGGACGGGTGACCGGGCCAGTATGGAAACGCGGATCAGCTGGTATCGACAGGGACGACCCCGGCGGCCGCTTCAGACCCGGCGGAAACGCGATCGGGCCAACATTGTTGAAGCCTCCCATCAGATCACCGCCTCCGAAAGGTTCGACTGACACATACCGGCCGGGTCAAGTGCCGTCGTCGTCGACGTCACATAGCAGAGCATGTCGAAATCGCCCCGCGAATCCGTGAACTGCACAGCCTGATTCATGCCCAGTGTTGGCAGCCACAGGTGCGAGATCGTGAAAGTCGACGTTACGGACATTGCCTGCGACATCAACATCAGCGCCTGCGAGTCGAGCGCGGCCTGCGACGTTGCTTGCAGGCTCGAATTGACCACCCACCGGCCAATCTGTGACGGTGCCGGGTTTGGGTTAGTCGCGACCGACGTGAGCGCCAGATTCGTCCCATCACCTTGCGCGATCGCCAACAAGAATTGTGGTATGCCGTACACGTCACAGTTGCGCGTGTAATCCGGTGACATCAACGAATCGCCGGGGGTGTCACTGAACGGGTTACGGCCGGTGAACAACGGGACACGCTGCGACGCCACCACATACGGCGTGCACTGGTACTGACCCGCACCATTGCACGACAGCGAGAAGTACCCTGACGCCGCCAAAAGGTCGTTGATGATCTGCAGGGTCGACGTGCCCAACGTCCACGCCATCGCCTTCACCAGCGACTCACTGTCCGGTTGGATCGCTTCCGTTGTGCCGCCCGCACCCTCGATCAGCGAGCAGACGGTGCCGATGACGTTTGCGCCGGCCGGCACCGCATAGGTGACCGGGTTACCGTTCGTGTCGGTCGGGATGTTCGTGTCCAACACGCCCAGCTTGTCGGTGAGCTGCACCGCCCACGACCTGCCGAAATCCGTCCATGTCTCCTGCGGTGCCGCCGGGATGAACACGCCCTGCGGGTACTCGGTGCCGTTGCCGGACGGGTCGGTCATCGTCAACACGGGACGGACCCGCACGTCAGTCCAGTCGACACCCTGCCCCAGGTCGGTGACGGTGATCGACCCCGACCCGTGGACCGCCGACGTCGAATCCTGCTGCACAGACCCACCCGGTTGCACGCCATCCAACGAACCGATGAGCCCGTCGCTGGTGTCGAGCAGGTCGAATCGGAACGAGTTCGCCCGCGGCTGCCAGAGCAGGTCGTCGGGGGTGAAAACCGGTGGCCCAGGGTAGAGCGCGTCAACCGTCTGGGGGAGCAGCATCAGCCCACCCCGCCGATCGTGTTCGGCCCCCACTGCTCGGTGAAGTTGTCTTGCGTGACGGTGAAAGACAGATCGGACCGGCCCGGGCGCGGGTCACTGACTTGCATGTCGCCGAGGTGCCCGAAGATCCGCCGCCCGGTGTAGTCCCGGTAACAGATAATCTCCGCCTCATCGGACATGTCCAGCCAGTCCGTCCCCGGAGAATCCCACACATAGTTCGGTTCAAGCGTCGGGTCTTTCGGTGTCATGGCCGAGGCGGTCACGGACACCACGCGGCTGCGGTTCTTGCCGAATTGAGCTGTCGGGTATGCCGTGCCCATCATCGGGACGGCGGCGCGCGAACCGGACCGCGTCTCCGACGTTGTCGTGTTCGTCTGGGTCGCCACAAGGTTGGAGAACGAGTCGCCCCATGAGACGAAGATCCAACCGCTGACCCACGGCAAACCGGACCCGTCCAACGTGCCCTGCGGTGTCGTCAGCGTGATCAGGTCATTGGCCCGATAGGCAGGCTCCGCGCTGATGCTGGTGATCCGGTATGTGTTGTCACCGGCAACGGTCGGCAGTGGGTCGATGAAGTCGACTGGCAACGTCAGGTCGGGTGCGAGCATCACCCACGTGTTGCCGCCGTCAAGGGACCGCTCGACGCTGGCCCCGACCGCGACGGTTTCGCCCGCCGCGGGTGTGCCGGCATCCAAGCTGATCAGCGCCGTACCGGTGAGCGGCTGATACGAGACGTCAGCGATGGTGGCAGCGGGTACCGAGAATGCCGGCGTGAAGCTGAGCGTCGCCGTTGTGACAGCGCCCAGCGCGCACGTCACCGTCAAGGTCAGGGTGTAAGCCTCGCCGTTGCCGTAGTGGGCGGGCAGCGCAACCGATGTCGCGGTGGTGCCATTGATCTGGTCAATGACGTTGCCGCTGGAATCACTTACAGTCACATCGAATTGGGACTGCGGCGACGACTCGGCCTGAGAATACGTCCACGCCGCCGTCAGGTGCCCGGTGGTGGGCGCCGCAACCGGTGACGTGATCGTGACCACCGGAGCGGATACACCCGTGAATGTCAGCGCATTCGACCACGGCCCGAAACCGGCCGACGCGACGCCCTCGTCCTGCACCTGGAGCTGGTACGTCTGCCCATTGGTGAGAGTCCCCGCCGGGAGCGTGTAGGAGGTGACGGTCGACGCCTGATTGGTGACCAGCGCCGTCCACGTCGATCCGCCGTCGGTCGAATGGCGGATCGAGAACGCGGACATGTCTGCGCCGTCGCCGCCGTCGTGGTGCGCCCAGGTGATCGTGTTGGCTTGGGATAGGTCGGGCGGTGTGCCAGCGCCGATGCTGAGGTTGTCCGGTGCGAGGGGCGCGACGATCGTGTTGACAGTGTTCGACGTCGCCCACGTCGAGAACAGGTCAACATCATCGAACGTGCCCGCCACGTGATGCGCCCGCACCTGGTACGTGTTCGAGCCCGCGCCCGGAGCGGTGTCTGTCCACCCCGTCGATGATGGCGACAGGCCAGTCTTCACGGACGCGTAAGCACCGCCATTGACGGACCGGTACA
The DNA here is from genome assembly GCF_058148645.1 of Flexivirga sp. YIM B11880. Lineage (NCBI taxonomy): Bacteria > Bacillati > Actinomycetota > Actinomycetes > Micrococcales > Dermacoccaceae > Flexivirga > Flexivirga sp. YIM B11880. The sequence goes on along the minus strand of NZ_JBMAMH010000010.1, from coordinate 97,020 downwards.
CCTCGACCGTCGTCGCGCCGAGCGTGTAGCTGTTCGGGGTCCACGCCACGATGATCGACGTGCCATCGGAGCTGACGTGCGCCTTCACCGACGACGGGGCGGCCGGGATGCCGAACAGGTAGCTGCCCGATGGCACCGCCACCCATGCCGACACACCAGCGGAGTTGATGGCCCGGACGCGCGCCTGCCATGCCCGGTTAGCGGTTCCGAACGGTGTCGCGTACTTCGTCGCGCCGCCGGTAGTGGTGTACGACCCCGCCGACCCGTACCCGGTGAGCGTGGTGCCGTCCCACCGGGCAAGCTGCACCTGCATCGACGAGTACGGTGCGGCCGCAGTCGAATGCCGCGTCCACGACGTCACAACCGTGTCAGACGACCCCGACCCGTCACCCTGCCAGCCCAACGCCACGCCGGACGGTGCAGCAGGGGCCGCGAACGGGCGGGCCGGGATGTTCGTCGTCACGATCTTGTACGGCGACGACCCGTTCGAGGAGCCCGCGATCGACGCACTGAAACTGGCCGTACCCGGTGAACTTCCGTACTCGCTCGACCCGTACGTGTACGTGAAGGTGCGGGTCGCGACAAGGTGCGCTTTGCCGTCCGGGCCGCCACTGGTCCCGAAATTGTTGAAGAAGGTAGCCGACCCCGAGATCAGGCCGCCACCGAAATTGATCGTCTCGTTGTCGCTGTACCAGTAGTAGTCGCCCACGTAGTAGTTGATCGTGGCAGTCGCCGTCGACGACGAATTCGACACCGATGACCATGACACGTCAATGCCGACGCGGATTCCGTTGCCGGACACCATGTCGTACGGGGACCACTGGATGCTCACGCGAGGACCCCTCCACTGCGAGCCGTGGCCCGATTGCTCATAGTCGCCGCCATTGCCAGTTGCGCGTCGTGCTGCGCCGCGCCGTGGTAAGTGCCCTGGTACGAGCCGGCCATCACCGCGTCCGCGATCCGCTGCACGTCGGCATCAGACATGCCATGCTCATCAGCGCGAACAAGACGCTCCGGACGCCCCAGACGGTTGTCCACCACGTTCCGGCCCGGCGCCAGAACACCGCCATGATCGAACACCGGGACGGAATCCACCACACCGCCGCGGGCGTAACCCCAGTGCACGTGATTCCCGTGCTCCGCGACAGTCACCGACGGCTGCGGGTACCAGTGCCCGTCGTAGATGCCCATGTTCCCGAACGCCGGCGTGTACAGCAACTGCGTCATCGGGCCCGCGCCATAGTTCGCCGCGATCCACCGCGCAATCGTCTTCAGCAACGGCACCGACCCGCCGATGTCGATGGCGCGACCGATCGCGTGCATCGACTGCTGACCGCTCCCGGCGACGATCGCTCCGGGACGGTACGCCGACGTCAGGACCGCGCCCGGGAAGTGCGAATGGATCTGCTCCCACTGCCAGCGCCACCCCTTGCCGCCCCCGATGTTGCCCGTGCTGCCAGGGCCACCAGTCCCACCGAGACCGACAGCACCCAGGATGCTCTTACCGATCGAGCTCGCCATCGACTTCAGGCCACCATCGGCGACCTGCGCTGGCCACGAGTTCCCGATGCCGCCCAACAGGTGGCCGATGATCCGCTCCACGGCCTGCACTGGGTGCGCCAGAATCTCCGCCGCATCCTTCGCCGCATTCCACGCACCGGACGCGACACTCCCGATCGTGTTGCCGATGTTCCCGATGATGCCGCCGATCGAGAAACCGCGCTGGTACGGGCCGAGCGGCTTTCCCGACAGTGCGGCCGCGTTCACCGCGAACAGGCGGGCCCGCTCGTACGGGTCGCGCATCGCCTCGGAGACGTAGACGCCCTCACCGCGGCGCATCGGCACCATCTGGTCATCACCTTGGTGCACCCGCGACATGCCCGGCAAGATCCCGCCACGCGCCATGCCATGCGTGCCCGGCTGGTGGCCGCCACCGTGACCAACCGGCGCACTGCTGCTACCACCGGTGCTGATCTTCGGGATCATCGGCAGCCGCAGCTTCACGCCCGGCACCGACGACATGATGTTGTTGAAGCCCTTGATGAAGTGGTCGTCGATGAACCCGATCACGACGTTGATCGGCGACGCGATCACCGACACCAGCCCGTGCCAGGCGTCACCGATGCCGGACACGGTGTCGGAGAAGGCCGTCTTCAGGTTCTTGATGATCGACTGGAACGCGGAGATCACCGGGTGAATCTTCGAGGTGTACACCTGGTGTATCCCGGACCCGATCGCGTTCCACGTCGGGTGAATGACGCTGTCCCATAACCAGTTCGCCCAGTGGCCCATCGTTTTGAACCCGGAGATGATGAAATCAAGGTACGGCTTGACACCCTTGTTCCACAGCCACCCGGTGAAGTCACCGATCTTCTGGAACGTCGGCTGGATCGCGCTCGACCACAGCCACTTGCCCCAGCCTCCAACGGTTTTCAGGCCGTAACTGATCCCGTCCAGGGACGGCTTTATCGCGACCTTCCACAACCATCCACCGAAGTCGCCGATCTTCTGGAAGAACGGGTGAATTGCGCTGTTCCACAGCCACATCACGCCCCAGCCGACCAGCTTCCACTCCGCAAGCCACAGCGCGAAGATCGGACCGAGCACGTACCCCCACAGGAACTTCCCGGCGGCCGCAATGAAATCGAACGCCGGTTTGATCGCCATCTCGTACAGCCAGGTCGCCCCGGCACCGACCGCGGATATGCCCGCCTTGACCCCCGACCAGGCTGATTCGAGCGTGTGCCACACCCACAGGCCCGCGTTGCCGAGCGCGTGAAACGTCGAATCCAGTGCCGGCCACGCCGTTTTCTGCCACCAGTCGACCACAAATGAGATCGCAGTCTTTATCCCGGACCAGGCAGCATTCACCGCGTCGCGGAACCAACCGACCTTGTTGTAGGCGATCACAAGACCAGCGGCCAACGCTGCGAGACCAATCAGGATCAGCGTGATTGGGTTCGCATCCATGGCCGCGTTGAAAGCCCACACCGCCACCGAGGCCGCGAGTAGTCCGCCGGCAACCATCGCCAGGCCCTTGACCAGTGCTGGGTTCTTCTGCGAGAAACTCATCACCGCGGTGACGCCGTTCGCAATACCGGTCGTCATCTTCGTCAGGGACGGCAGGAACGCCGTCGCCATCACCATGCCGGCGTTCTTGATCGAGTTCTTCATCCGGTCCTGAGCAACCGCCGCCGTCTGCTGGGTTGCCTTCCATCCTTCGACCTCGTGCGCGTTGTCTGCATAAGACTTCGAGATCGCATCGGTGCGCTTCTTCGTCGCCTCCGCAGATGTACCCGTCAGCATCAGGGCAGTGTTGAGGCCGGTCGCGCCACCCATCATCTTCTTCATGGCCTCGGAGTACGTTTGCGACCCCGGCAGGCCCTGCTTGATGGCGTCGTTGAACCCGGTTGCCCTCTTCTGCAACGTGGCCCACTGGCTGATCTGGTTGTACTGCTCCGGCGCGAGGTTCTCCTTGGCCTCCTTGATCCAGTCCTTGTACGACTCCGACCCGTTCTTGAACGAGGTGGCAAGCTTCTTCGCTGCCGGCGAGAGGGCGTTGTACATCTGCTCAGCCGACTTCGCCGCCGACGTCGACGTGTAGAACGTGTTCAGCAGCAACTTGCCCGACGGCCCCATTTTCTTCAGGACCGTCTCGGACAACTGCTCGATGGTGCCCTGCAGGCCGCGCTTGCCCAGGTGGGTTGCCACATCCTGTGATGAGATCCCCAACGAGCCCATTTCCTTGACTGCCACCGCGTTCGGGGCAGATAGGGACCGGATCGAGAACGCCAGCTCTTGCGTCGCCTCCTGCGCGCTCGTGCCGTGCGAGGTGAGGGTGCCCAGGTCGCCGGCAATGTCCGCGAAACTGATGTGGTTCGCGGCCGCGATCGGCAACACCGTCGACAACGACCCGGCGAAGTTCTGCATCGACGTCTTCGACTGCGCCGCAGCGGTTTTCATCTCGTTCATGACCCGCACCGACTTGTCCGCGGACAGGCCGTAGGAGTTCATGATCGACGTCATCGCGTTGGTGACGGTTCCGAGGTCGGCGTTCTCCTCCTTGGCACCCTTCGCTGCGGCGTCGAGGATCTTCAGCCCGCTCGCACCCCGGTACCCGGCCTTCTCGATCGTGTACATGCCCTCGGCGAGCTGGTCCGTGGTGGTGCCGGTATCGTTTGAAATGTCAACGATGCCCTTGCGGATGATCTCCAGGTTCGACTTGGTCTCACCCGCAGCCGTCACCAGGACTGAGGTCGCCTTCTGGAACTCGGTGGCGCCCTTGATGGATTCGCCGGTGAACTTCGCCAGCTCGAACGCACCGAAAAGGCCAGCCATGCCACCGACAGCCTTCGCGAAGCCACCCAGCTTCGACGTCATCGAGGTAGCACCGCCCGAGACCGTCGCAGCCACAGCCCGGAAACGGCCGCCGGCAGTTGCGGACGCCGTGCCCATGCCCGCCGTAATTGCAGCCGCGCGCTGCTGCGCAGCCGACAACTCCGTCGACGCCGCGCCCGCAACCTCCGCAGCAGACGCCGAACGACGCTGCGCGGACGCCAACAACTCCTCCGCGCGCGCCATCTGCGACGCGGATGCGGTGCCCTTTTCCCGCAACTCTGCCAGCCGTTGCGCCGCGACACGCTCTTTCCCGTTCGCGTCCGCCAACTTCCGGGACGACGCGACCATCTTCGCGTTTGCCTTTTCGACCGCCGCCGCCGCCGCCTCGGCCGCCGCCTTTACCTGCGCCGACATAGGAGAGATGCCGGTGCGGATGGCACGCATCAGTGCAGTCGAGAACGACTCACCCGTTTCCCGGCCACGCGCCGCGACACCCGAAACTGACATTCCTGCACGGAGAGTCGCCTTGAATCGACTCATGTCCGGCAAAACGGGCATCCAGACGGCACCAGACTCAATAGGCACGGGTTCACCGCCTCACGTGTTCAGTTGGGGCACAACATTTTCCGCGAACCAGTCACGGGCCTGCACGGTCGCGGCAGCCTTCTCGGCCGCCTCACGCTCACGCTCCGCACGCTCCCACGGCCGCGGCATACCCGGCGGCATCTCCGGAACCGGATCGCCCTCGGCAATGTGCGCCCGGGCGTAATCCCAACGACCCCACAGGGATTGGTCGTAGACGGCCGCGAGCAACTCCTGTACCTGCGTCCACGCGTACAGGTGCTGCACAAGGATGCGGAGAGCGTTGAGCGTGATCTCACCGCGAGCGAACTCGGCGAACGGGTCCCGAGGCGCGTACTCCTGACACAGGGCAGCGCGCGTGTCTTCGGGCCATTCGCCCATGAGCCCGCTCAGGTGGTAGGGGTCCCCTCACCCGGTGTCTCACCCGACATGCGGTCCTGTTCACGCTTGATCGCGTACATGACGTACATCGACTGCCCGCCGGCCTCCCGGAACCGTTCCCACGATCCCTTGCCGTTGCGGGCCTCGATCATGACCTTCGCGATCTCGATCTGACCCTGCACACCGTCCAACGCTTCAACGGCGTCATCGGGTTGACCCTGCGGGTGGTAGACGAACCACTCTTCGCCGTCGTCGGACTCGAACACCTTCAGGTCGGCGAACTCTTCCCGGATCATCGCCTCAAGCTGGGCGCGGCGGTAGAAGTTGTCCTCGTTCTTTTTGCGGAGTGCAGCAGGCATGGAGATTCCTTTGATTCGTGATGGTTTCGGAGATTCCAGGGTGGTGACCGGGTGGCGGCGGGAATCTCCGGATTTTCGCCGCCACCCGGCGTTTCAGAGTCAGGACAGGCGCGTCCAGACCACGGTGCCGTCGGTGACAGTGCTGCCGACAGCCGGGTTGGTCGGCGCAGTCGAACCGGACGTGCCCTGAGTGGTGCACTCCAGCACCGCACCCGAGTTCGTCACCTCGTCGTTCACGGAGTAGGCGGTGGTCGCTGCCCACGCGTTCAGCCCGGCAGACCCGACCAGTTTCGCCATGCCCGGCCCGTTCAACGCGAGTGCGTAATCGGTGCCGTACGTCGAGTCGAGGTTGCAGTTGAACGTCGCATCCAGCTGGTACGACGTTGACCGGGCCACCGTCTCGTCACCCTGCGCCGACAAGATCCCGTTCGGGACGATCTGCGCCATGGTCACGTTGTAGTTGGTGTCTCGTGCGATCACGATCATCCGCCGCGGCGGCTGAATCCCGCTCGCGTCACGCTTGTTCGCGACCCCACCCACCGTGAACTTGGCGGCCGCGGCCGCGAGAGTCAGTCCCTCACGCAGCGCGAACGTAACGAGGTTGAACTCCTCGAACTTGCACTTCAACGTCACCTGATCGTCCGTCACATCCGTGCGGATCGTCGCCAACGTCTGCCACGCCTGCTCGTTGTCCACCGACAGCGACCGTGACCGGGTGATGCCGTCACTGGTCAGCAGGCCACCTGACGTGTACCCGGCCGGGATCGTCAGGGTGCCGTCGGCGGCGATCAGCCCGTCAGGGTCCGGCGCGGTGGCGGTCTGGTCGGCGAACAGGATGCCGCCGACCTGAAACTTGAGATCCGCCTGCGCGTTGAGAGCCTGGAGCGTCTCGACTGAGGTTCCAGTCATGTTCGTTACTCCTCCATAGGAAAAGCCCCCTCGGCGTGTCCGAGGAGGCTTGCGGTTGTTGCGTTTTGCGTCAGGCGGTCGCCTGTGCGCGGGCGGAGATTCCATACGTCGCAATCACACGACGCAGAGATGGGTTGGTGTGCTGCACGACACCCATGCAGTTGACGAGCCGCACGTCATCGAACGTGCCGACGGCTGTTCTCTGGGTTCGGGCGCGCATCATCCACGCGTGCGCCTGGTGGTACAGCGTCCACGCGTCGGCGCGGGTCGCGCCGTAGCACTGCAGGTCGACCATCATGGACTCGGTGACCGAATCGCCACCGATTCCCTGACCGGAGGTGACGGCGTTGACCAGCACCAGCGGCAGCATCATCGACGCGTCCGGGCTATCAGTGCCGAACGTGGTATTCGTCTCGGTGCGAATATTCACGCCGGGCATATTCGGCTTCAGCCAGGAAATGGTGAGCGCTTCCGGGTCAGGCCAAACATCAAGCCCGCCAGTCTGATACGGGAGAGTCATCACATTCCGACATCCGGCCAGAGCGGCACGCCAGCAGCCTTGCCAAGGATCCGGGCCGCCTCGGTGCCGGTGTCGCCGAACTCGACCGCCGTCGCGTCCGGGTGGTCGATCACGACCGCGATCTGCCCGCGACCCCTCGGCCGCACGCTCGTCACCGTCGTCGCGTCCGCCAGCTCCGGGTGACCCGACTCGACAGCGATGCGCTTCGCTTCCTCGGCGATCTTCTCCGCAAGCGCCTGAGCCGCCTTCGACTCCATCGCGAGCTGCGAAATCTCAGCGATCTGCTGATGCGTACCACCAATGAACCGGACCATCTCACTCACCCGCTCCAACGCTTCAAGTACGTCTCCGCGAACCCATCGCCGTAGTCGTCCGGCTCCCACGTCATCACGTCACCGTCGACCTGCAACTTCAAGCCGCCGAAATCGATCTCATCCGTGGGACGCACATCCGACCCGTACGGCATGAACAGCCGCCACTTCGAGATCACCACGTCCTCGGTCGGTGTCTGCGCCTCCGACGTGTTCCGCGCCACGAACGGTTGCACGTTGCACCCGTCGATCGGGGTCCTCGTCGGCGCACCCGGGACCGCGTTGCCGTACGCGTCCTCATCCCCCGACGGGTTGGCACGGACTACGATGATCGTGTCGTTGCCCAGCGGGGAGCCGTCAACGTCGCCGCTCATAAGTAGTAGGGGTTCGCCGGACCCCACCCACCCCACGGATACGCCGGGTCCGGCCAGCACTGCGCCGCCGGGAATGACCCCTGCGGCAAACCGACCGTGTTGTACCGGGCGCGCGCCGCAGACAGGATCGCCTGCCGTTTCGCCAACTCGGTCGGCTCCCACGCTGTGACCACGCCGCCGGTTTGGCGTTGCGTCATCGACTTCGGGTTATTGACGTAGCAGAGCGCCGAAAGCTCTAGGCACCATGACCGGAGATCCTCCGGGATGATGTCCCCGAGGTCAGTCGTCGGCCACGGGTCCATCCGGGTCTCCGCGAGCAACCAGCCCTCAGAGATCCGGATGGACGCCGTAGCCCGAGCATCGTCGAGAGTGCGACCCATCCACGTCCCGAGATCGTCGGGGGCGATGAGCGGCATGCCCGGTCAGCCCTTGAACCGCTCGACCAGCTGGTCCTTCGTGGACGACTCAGCCTCGTCCTGCGGGACACCCTGGGAGACGGCGTACGTCACCCACTCATCCTTGGATGCTACCTTCGCGGGCACCTTCGCGGACGGCTCCGGAACGCCAGCGTCGGCGCGACCCACGAGACCAGCCGGGGCCGGGTCTGCCTCGACCACTAGGCCGAGGTTCAGCAGGTGCTCCAGGTGCTTCTCGGCGGCATCCTCGGGGACCGCCGACCCGCGCAAACAGGTAGCGGTGGACCCGTCGGTCCGGTCGACAAGCGCCATCGGTGCGGCAACCACGTACCCCACGTCAGACACCCACCTGTGCGGTCGTCAGCAAGCAACCAGCGCCCGGCTCCACAACCATCGGCGCACGCACCAGGCGAGACTGGACGACCACGCCGTCCTTGTCGTCATCCCGGAACCGCTTCGCCTCCACGCCGCCGGAGTCACCGTCAGGGTCAGCCGACCCCTGGTAACCGCCGCCGAGGTTCTCGAACGCGATCGACCCGAGCATCGTGGAGTCCGCCACGACCGCAGAAATGCCCGACGGCATGTTCGTGGTCTTCAGATACGACACGCCCGCGATCCGGGCCATGTTCCCCGACGAGATGACGTTGTTCGCCTGCTCGCGGGGCATGTAGTCCAGCACCGCGGCGCGGGAGATCGCGTACACGAACGCGGTCGGGTTCATCGCCACCACGTTCGCGGTGTAACCCTTGTTCTGCGAGTCGATCTGCGCACCGGCGAGACCGATGTCCACGAACGGGTTCGCGGTGCCGGTGTTCCATGCAGCGACCACGTTCTGGGTCTGGGTGACCTTCGACGCAACAGCCGCCAAGGTCAGACCATCCGCCTTGAACACGAGCGTGTTGGCGATCTTGATCAGGTTCCGCATGACGGTGTCGATGCGGTTGTGGGCGATGGCCTCGTCGCTGATGATGGTCTTCAGACCATCCTTCAGCGGCTTCACCGTCGCCAGCGTGCCCGGCGTGGTCTCCGTCAGCGGGTACTCTGCCAGCGGGGCCACCGTCGCCGACTGCGAGTCCGCGAAGATGTTCTCCGCGATCTCGTAGATCGTCGCACCGGTTCCCGTCAGGTCGACACGGCCAGTGAGCAACCGGTGCCCGATGAGGCGCTGCTGCACGATGGTGTTCAGCAGCCGGTAGATCCGTCGCGGGTCCGCGACGAGCCACTGAACGGTGATCGCCTGACCATTGATGGTCGGGATCGGGAAATCGTAGGTGGTGTCAGGCATCTCCTGGTCTCCTGTCAGAACCGGAGGACCGCGTCGACCAGCGCGCCAGAAGCGGCGGCTGACCAAGCGTCCCCGATGTAGAGGTTGGCGTTGTCGGTGCCCGACACCCACGGCGCGACGGTGCCGCCCGCGGTGGCCTTGAGCGGTTGACCCGCGGTCACGGCCGCGCTCGTCTTGAGACGCTGCACGCCCTCACGGATGACCGTGAAGGGCGCCCCGGCCACGGCGTCCTGGCCGGCGACACCGGCCACGCACGAACCGGCCGCAGCGACCGCACCGTTCACGTCGACCAGCAGACCGCCAGTCACACCGCCGGTGCCGGCAGTGAAAGTGACACTGTCGCCGGGGAAATACTTCGGCAGGTAATCAGCCACGGAGGAACGCCTCCTTCGTCAGGCCGGTCATCCGGGCCAGGGCGCTCGCCTCGGCGTCGTTGATCGGCTGGTCGGTTGTGTCGTCGTCGAGACCGACAGCGGTCCCGAGTTCGTTGACGGGGACGAGACCCGGTTCCAGGGAGTTGAGGGTCGTCTCCTCCTCCGGGTCCGCCTGCAAGCGGTTCAGCCACGCTTCCCGGCGGGCCGGGGCGATGCGGCCGGTACGGACCGCCTCGTTGACGACCTGCTCCCGGTGATCGGTCTCCTGCTGCAGTCGAGCTTGGTGCCCGGCCTCAGCGTGCGCACGCAGCTCGTCCAGTTGGGCGGCGTCGATCGCGACGACCCCTTCCGGCAACTGCGTGGTGTTCTGCGGTTCCGCCCGCTCGTCGAGGGCCTCGTCCACGGCGGCGAGGATCGTCGCCTCGTCCGCGTCGTCGGCCAGACCGAGCTTCTGCCGCAGGGTTGCAGTCGATTCGTCGCTGAAAGCCACGATCGTGCTCCCTTCCTTGTCGGTTTCCTTGGTCCCGTCCGCGGATGCGGCAGCGGGGGTATCGGTGCGCGCGTTGCGCGGCGCGATGGGTGGTGCGGGCGCTTTGGAGCGGCCCGCGTAGTTGAAGATCGACAGGTCGAACCGGTTCTTCGTCGACGTGTCGCCGGTTTCCTTGGCCTGCACCTTGTCGGCCAGGCCGGCGTCGACGGCCTCCTGCGCCGAATACCATGTTTCGGCCTTCATCGCGGCGCGCCAGTCCTGCACGGTGCCGCCGGCGCGTTCGGCGTAGATCGACGCGATATTGTCACTCATCGTGTTCAGCCGGTCAGCGAACTCGGCCATGTCGTCCGGTCCGCCGATCACCAGACCCGACGCGTCGTGGATCATCAGCTCGCTATTGCGTGCCATGGTGATCGTGTCGCCCGCCATGGCGATGAACGACGCCGCGGACGCGGCGATCCCATCGACGGTCACGTTCACGGTGGCGTCGTGGTTGCGCAACGCGTTGAGGATCGCGATCCCGTCGTACACTTCTCCGCCGGGAGAGTTGATGTGCAGGTTGATGGTTCCGACGTCGAGCGCGCCAAGCTGGTTCGCGAAATCCTGTGCGGTGGTGCCCCAAAAACCGATCTCGTCGTACAGCATCACGTCAGCGGACGCGCTGGCATTGCCCGTCGCTTTGTTCACGACGATCCGACACCAGTCGTCCCCGGCGCCCTCGCGGCGGTGGCGCATCATCATGCGCTCATGCGGATTGGGCATCGTTTCCTCCTGCAGGGTCGGCTGGGACGGGGCGCGTCTCCGGGTCGGGCATCGGCAGCCCATACCGCAGGCGCACGAACTGCTCCAGCGGGAAGTCGGGGGATAGGACGCCCGCCTGGGCGAGCATCAGCAACGCTTGCGCGGTCGCGTCATGCTGGGCGCCGATGTCGTCACACACCAGCCGCGGCGCCGGCTCATCCGGACCCCAGTTCAGGGTCACGATGTCCTCGATGACATGCCGGGTCACCACGTCACAGACGTGATCCGCGATGGTCTGCAGCGACATCGCAAAGAAGTCCTGGAACGTCGACCCCAGGTTGTAGGAACCGGTCGCGCTCGACGTCTGCGTGCCAAGGTTCAGGAAGTGCGCCAGCATCGCGCGAGCGATCTGCTGGTCGTGGTAGTTGATCGGCTCCATCGCGTTCGGGATGGTGCCGGTAACGCCCATCAGCGAGAGCTTCGAACCGGCCGGGATCGCGGTGCCCGAGTTATCACCGGATCGAATACTCGTGGCCGTCTTCAACCCGGCGTCGATGTCTTGGCCGTTCATCTCCAGTGACCCCTCATACACCGGGATGCCCATGCCGTTCCGGTCGATCGCCTGCGCCTGCACCCGCAACAGGCGGTCCTTGATCAACCAATGCTTGTACGCGGGCCGCAACAATGACGTGCCGAACCAGTTAGCGCCCTCCATCTCGTGCACGTACGCAACGAGACGACGAACCGGGATCGTGGTCGACATCGACCCCGTCGCCAACGGTGCGATCTGCTCGATCGACACCAGGCCGCCGTCCGAGGCGACGTTGATCGCGTACAGGGTGCGCGGCATCCGTGGTGACAACTTCGCCAGCCGGGCCTGCCCCGTCGAAACGTCGTAGACCTGCTCGAAAAACATGTGCCCGTACCGCAGCATCAGCAACGCCTGCCGGACGTGGTCGTTCCATGAGAACGGCGCTCGTCGCCCGGTCGCCGCAGCCGGGTCACGACCCACCACCGGCAACCCGAGATCCTCCGACACCAGCCGGATGACCTCCTCGGACGCGCCGGCCGGGTCCACCCGGTACTGTGCGCGCCGGATCGGCAAGCACACGGCGCGCATGATCGCCGACACCTGCGAGTCCTCGCGGTACATCTGGTCGTAGATCCGCAGGTTGTTCGGCCACAGCAGTGCTGCGGTGATCTCGTCGGCGTCATACGAGCCCTGGTAGAAGGTCTGGCCGTAAGGGTTGACGTAGCCGATCTCGCGAGTGGGGACACGTTGCGCCATATGGTCACGCCCTCCCTTCAGAATCCTGCGGTTGCCAGATCGTCGGCCCTCACGGCGGTTGATGTCGCTGATGCCTCACGTTGCGGGGTGACCAACCTCCGCGGTGGCCGGTAACACTTCGCGTAGCCGTACCGGGCCAGCGTTGCCGCCACCAACGGCGTGATCTGCGCCTTCCCGCGCCGGTTCCACGCCCACGCGTCACCCAACTTGCGGGTATCCGCAGCAGCTACCGCGGCGTTCAATGCCGGGTCGTCCAGGTGCGCTAGCAGGCCAGCTTCAGCGTCGTCGTAGAAGCCACCGCACGCCTGCCCCAGCTCGGCCGTCGTCGTCATCGTCGGCTCGATGCCCTCAGCTTCGAGCGTCGTCTGAAATGCTGCCGCCGCGGACGCTCGATCAATCACCAAAGCGACCGGGTCGTTCGCAAGAACCAACTCCGTCAGCACGCTCGGAACCCATCCGAGGCCGCCGCCGGACGCGACGATCTCCACCTGCATCCGGCCCACGTCCGTCACGCCGGCCACCGCCACCGATGCAAACCGTCGATCCGGGGACACGTCAACGCCGATCGCGACCGTGCCGACAATCGTCGACGATCGGGGAACCTTCAGCGATCCCCACTTGGGCAGGACTCGCTCCGCGTCCTCTTCATCCCAGACGCCCATGCCCTCGCGGACGAACGACTCCGGGCCAAGCTTCTTACGCATCCGCATGATTGCTTCGAGGGGCGTGTCATCCGGGAAAGACGGGTTCGCCTTCGCGATCTGCCGTAGATCCTCGTCGCTCAGGGGCCGCGGCGCCGGTGTCGGCGTGTACCCCGGATCGGCACCCATCTCGACCCATGCCGTGTCGTCATCTTCGCCGGACAACGCCTCCGAACGCATCCGCGTAAAAACCTCGGACGGGTTCTCCGGCTTCGGGGGCGTCCCCATGTACAACTGCAGTGCGCCCGTGTCCTGGCGCGATTGGTTCGTCGCCGGCACCATGTCGTCGAGCGCGTTGTCCGTGAGGATCTGCGCCTCATCGAAGATGAGCACGTCGACCTCGTCGAAACCACGACCGAAGCCGCGTTCACGAGCACCAAACAAGATCCGCGACCCGTTGCGGAACTCGATCGCGCCCTCACCCGAACCGAGAACCGTGCGCAATATGTGGGGGGCTATCTTCTTGCGCCGCGCGAAACCGCGCATCTTCTTGAACGTCTCTTCGGCAGTCCGCAACCGGTGCGCCGTCCAGATCACAGTCAGGTTCGGTCGCAACAAACACAGCGCGAAGATGATCGCGCCGACCAGGAACGTCTTTCCCACCTGGCGAGGGATCGACAATCCCGTGCCGCCGACCGTCGCCGCATACTTCCCATCGGCGCGCTTCGCCAGAATCAACTTCCCGACTGGGACCTGCCACGGCCGGAACCTCACACCAAGATCCGCACACTTCGCCGCCACCGCCGGCCAGCCCGTCGAGACGATCCCGGCCGGCGCGACCACATGACGTGCGAACTCAGAGAGCTTCGGAGCTGAACTCCTCGTCGGCGACCGCTGCATTCTCGGCCTCCTCCTGCCGAGCGGCGGCGTCGAGAGCCTCGATCTCCTTCGCGATGTCCTGCAGCCGACGCGTCAACGCGGCGAGATCACGAGGCGGGCAATTCGGATCCGCAACAGCCTTCGCTATCCGCGTGCGCATCGCGACAAGTAGTTCGCGATGGTCCCCAAGTTCGGCAGCTTCCGAAACCGTGAATTTCCTTTCAGGAGAGCGGGTTTCATCATCCTTGACCGCCCGAATAATGGTGTTCTGTCGACGCGCCATGACGAAACCACCCCCGGATTGGCGTTGGAAAAAACGAAACGGATAGAAAACGTGACCACCGGCGGCGGTCAGTTCGTTGGCTCGCCGGATTTTTAGGCGGGGGTGTCTTTGGTAAACCAGTCGCGCGACGTGACGCCGGCCGTCCACGAGTTCGTGTCAGTCGGGACGCGCGTTCCGTTTCCGCGTGATTCGTTGCACCATGCGTGTAGCAGCCGGTCAGCTTTGGTGCCGCCGAGCGATCGTGGGATCGAATGGTCTGCTTGCAATGGTTGCGTTTTGTACATTGGTTTGCCGCAGTGTTCGCAGAGGTCGCCGTCGTGGTGTTTGGCGAGGAGTGCGCGCCGTTGCTTCTGGTGCTGCCAGCCGAGGCCGCGCTGGGTGGTGGTTGCCATCGGCACTCACCGCCTATTGACGTCGTGGCTACCATTCGCCTCATGGGACGAGACAAGAAGAGCCATGACCTGTTGCTTGCTGAGAACAGGTGGACGAGCGGCCGTAAGGATCGCCGCAACGCTGAGCGTGCGGTTGAGAACCTGGATCAGAACGACCGGATCATCGGGTTGTTGACTGAGCAGAATGCGTTGCTGTCACGGCAGAACGAGATGCTCGACTTCCTGTGTCGCAGGATTGACCCGCCGCGCATGTGAGGTTTGTCCTGCAATCATATCCATGGACGACGGCGCGGTGCTCGTGACACAAGGGCTTGATTGGGAACTGCTTCCCGCACTCGGGACAGTCCCAGCCGCACCAGCAGCGACCTGGGGTCACACGGTCACACTGAGCGCAGTCACGACGAACCCCTTGCCGGATCGCCGCAGCCTTGATGCGCTCGCCATGGTGGTGGCACACGAACAACGGTTCGTGGGTGCCCTTGCGCAGCGCATAGGCGGCCTGGCATGGGCATCCACAGTCGAGGACTGGGTTAGCCATGGTGTCGCTGGAAGGTGATGGTTGTTCGCTGGCATGACCCGCACCAGCCGGACGCGCGGACGTGGAAGCACCGGACGCACACGTAGAAGGTCACGGTCACCTCCGGGTATGAGAAACGCGCGGCCTTCCCGTGATCTTGGGAATAGCTCCGCGCGTACGCGCTCAGCGTAGCACTAGCTCGCAGCGTGTTTGTCAAGTAGGTGCCGCCTCACCTTCTCGGCGCGTCGTTTGTCGCGGCGCTCCTGCACGTCAACGACGACTGCACGAACTTGCCCGATGCGATAGACGGCAACGATGTGCGGTTGCCCATCGCGGCCGTACTCGCGTCGTGATCCCATCCTCGTCAGCAGTCCGTGCCCCGCATATTCGCGGATGCGGCGTTCTGTGACGTCGGCGCCAGCGAGCTGCCGCAGCAGCCGGGATATCTCTTTCGCGGTGCCGAGGTAGTCGTCGACGCCCTGCATCAGCGTCTTGCGGCGCTCAGCCACGTCGTGGGTGATCCCGCACCGTGGGCACGCGACCGTGTCAGAGGTGATCTTGTCGGCGTCGAGGTACAGGGATTCGGTGCACTCGCCGTCCTCGAACTCGGCTTTGCACTCACCGAGGAACAGCTTGGGCGGCGGGTTGTCGAACAGCCGGTGCAGGTCGCCGACCATGCGCCCGATGAGCGCGAACGTCTCACCCGCGGTCTCCTGGTGCCGGATGCGGTCGACCTGCGGGATGAGCCAGGGGGCGATCTGGTGCGGCGCGGGATTGTCGGGCAACCCGGCGCCCGCACGATCGCCCATCAGCTCGCGCGCGATGCCCACGAGCGCGTTCTGCACCCGGTTGGCGACGCGTGACACTCGCGGGTCGAATCCGAGCGCACCGGACGGCCGGAATGTGGGTGACGCCGCGTGCGTCAACGTCTGGTTGTCGTCGGTGCGCCACTTCCTGGCCGGCTTGGACGCGCCCAGGTTGGACACGTCCCAGTTGGACCGGACCTTGGCGCGTTTTTCGTCCAACGCCGCGGTGAGGTCGGCGATGTGGGTGAGGTTCGCGCGTGCCGTCCGGGTGCATTCGTGGCAGGCGTACGCGTCGCCGCATGGTCGGGTGCAGTCGCAGACGTTGGTCACTTGCGGCCTTTCGCTCGGAGGTCTTCGGTGCGGTAGAAGAATCGGGGTGACCGTGACAGGAGTTGGTTGATTTCTTCGCTGGTGGTGGCGCGCAGTAGCCGGCGGGTGTAGCGGGCGTTGCGGGCGGCTTCGATGGCGAATTGGATCGTGGCGAGCGACATTGCGAGCGCGAGGATGTTGGCGATCACGTGTGGTCCTTTCGGCTGACTCCTTGTTCGTCTGCGCTCAGTCGGTGCCAGTCGCAGCACCACGTTTCGATGATGTCTAGCGTCTGCAATGAGCCCCACGCTTTGATGTCAACGCTGCTGCAATGCGGTTCATGGCCCGGCTCGGGTTCATCCTTGAGTTGCGCGCGCCTGATCCGCCCGAGCATCTGCGCGTGGCCTGCGCGTTCGTCGTCGGCGCTGAACTGGTTCATTTGCGATCCTGGTTTCCGAGGATCGCGGCCCCCGCGAAGAGCGCCACAATGCCCGTGAGAAGCCACTGCCACCATTGGCCGGGCAGCCATATCGCAGCGAGTGCGGCGAGTACAGCGACGGCAACGAGGGTGTATCCAAGGGTTTTCATGAGTCCTCCGATGGTCCGGCGAGCGTGTAGTCGTCCTGTGTGTCTGGCTTGTTCGCGGCTCGCTGGATCGCTTTCAGGAGATCCGCGTATGGCTTGAGCGCTTTCTTGATCGGCGACCATGCCTCGGGCAGGTTGAGCTGGTCGTTGACGGTTGCCGCCTTGTGTGGCTGGTGCGCTGGCAGCGTGCCCTCAGGTGTCCGGCCACAGTGGTGCTCGGATGGTGTGCGGGTGATCTCATGGCAAAACTGGCAGTTTCGGTGCAGGTCATCCACGGCCGGGCTGCTTCCATGGGTTGATGACGTCCCGGTGTGTGTCGGGGATGACGGGGTTTGCGGTGCGGTGGCCGTCGTCCCATGCGTCGGCGAGGGCTTCACGGACCACCGGAATCAGGGCGATGGTCACGGTCACGTCGGCGTGTGCGCAGGCGTTGACGTCGTGCAGCCAGCCGGCGTGATGCTCGGTGCAGTACGACGTGAAGTGGTCGTCCACGACGCGTTCGCATCCCTCGCGTGCCATGTACGCCTTGGTGAGCTTGTCGCGCAGGTCGTCGTCACTCATGACGCCTCCCACAGCGTGCGTTGCACGCGCTCGGTTCCGCGAAGTATGCGGGGACGTCCGGGCATGTCCCATCCGGCACGGGCTGGTCGTTCGGCGACTACCTGCCAGCCAGCTGCGCGGAGGCTCGCACCCGACTCGCCGGATTGGGTGTAGGTGATGAGCCGGCGGTATCCGAGCGCTTTCGTCGCCCGCCATGCAGCGCCATACAACATGCTGTTGGCGTTCCGTGCGTCACCGTCGGTGACGACACACGTGCGGTTCACTTCGAGCGTCCAGCCGTCGTCGTAGTGGCGGGCAACGGGTCGGCCAACGGATGCAACGCCGACGATCTCAGCACCGGACGCGACCGCAAGACAGAACTTTGCACCCACTGGTTTCGGGTGGTGCCGGTGATGGCGCTCGACAAACTCCTGCACATCAGCCCACACCGCGGGGACGAGTACCAGGCCCATCACTGCCCACCCCCGTCGAGCGCGGCACGGAGTTCGTCGATCTCGACTCGCAGCGTGTCGGAGAGTGCGCGATCCCACTCGTCGGCCAGTTCCCGCACCCGTGCGACCGTGGCCCGCAGCTCGGCGTTCTCCTTGGCAATCACTTCGGCACCATCGACTGGATACTTCTCGTAACCCTCGACGGTTCGTTCCAGGCGACAGATGACCTTGTACTGTCGTTCCACTTCGGCTTCGGCGCTGCGTCGTGCATCCTCAGACCTGAGCCACAAGGCGTGAGCGTCTGCGTAGTGCCCCCGGAAGTGGTCACGTGCGGCACTAACGCGGGTGAGCGTCTTGCCTAGGTCTGCCAGTAGCAATTCGCATGCTGCGATCTTCTCGGGCTCCCGGTCTGCGGGGTCGCAGTGACAATCGCCTACGAGTGCAGTGAGTCGGGCAACCTCGGCCTCGGCGCGCTCAGCACGTTCACGCTCTTTGCCGGCCGCCCATGATGAGACGAACTCGTCCGGGTTGGTCAGCAGCGCCTCGTCGGCCAGTGTCTCGGCGATGGGCCGGACCTTCGCACGGATTCTGGCGCGATCGTCCTCGGTCGCATCGCGCCATAGCGGCCACTCTTGATTCGGCCCCTCCCAGGACATGCGGGCGATGATCTCGACCGCTCGAGTGACCGCATCCTCGTCCCGGCCTGCGGGGTCGGCCAGCAAGCCAGCGTCGGCCAACCGTGACACGAGCCGATCAGCGAAGGGCCAGCTCGCCTCGTCCTTCGGCGGCTGGTAGCCGCCGTCGATCGCACACCCGTAGATGGTGTCCACGAGCGGCCGCATGACCTTGGCTGCTTGCTCGATGACCTCGTTATCCACGGTGTCGGCGGGGGTCTTGTCAGTGGTCATCGGTCGCTCCATTCGGCGATGCGGCCAGAGGTAGGCCAGCGGTGTGGTCCGTCGTGTCCCTTGTCGAGACAGCAGCGGTAGAACTCATGCCCGTTCAGGCGTTGCGCGCGCTCCGGCATGGGCTTGGTCGAGTCGGCGTTGCAGCAGTGGCCGAGCTTGGTTTTGAGCGCGTCCACGATCACGGCCAGCGGGTCATCGGCGGGGTTCTCGGCGTTCACCGGCGGGCCTCCGTTACGTCGAACACGCCACGCATCGCGTAGCTGACACGGATGCCGGTTCGGTGCGATGTGCGCCGGAGGTGACAGCGCTTGCAAACCACTTCGCACTTGGCAACCTCGTCTGCGATCTGCTCGTCCGTGTAGATCCCGGTCTGGCGAATTGCCTGGCCGATCGTGAAGAGCTTCCGAAATTCCGGCAGGTGATCGAATTCGAGGATGCGCCAGTCTGTCTCGCCGCAATCGGTGCAGCCCATCCGAGACTTGTAGTCAGTCCAGTAGGCTCGCCGCTCCGCGCCGGTCATCCCATTGGGAGTGAGTCTCTCGGCCGGCTTGGCGGTACGTCCTCGCCGCGCCACGGCGGCCTTCTCCTTGGCGCTGGCGTCCCGGCGCTCGCACTTGCGACAGTCGGAGTGAAGTCGAGAATGCTCCTCGCCGGATTTCACGGTCCACCGATCGATGGTGAACTTCGCCGCCGGAAGTAGTTGTCCGCAGGTGCGGCAACGGTGGAGCGATGGAAGTTGGGTAGGCTTCATGCCCAGCCCCTCTCTGCCGTAATCAGATGAGTGGGTCAGGCCTCGGGTCGGTGTTCCACCACCATCCGGGGCCGCTCCAATTATCGCACAGGTGTCCGGCATTAGCAGTCGCCTCGACTCGTGTCATGGGTTTCTTCAATTGCTTGTGCGGGCCGCTGGCGGACGTTCTCGCCGCCGACGTCCGATTCCTCGCACCGGCACGTCTGCGCCTCACACGCGGCCAGGGAGACACCACAGGAGCGCGAATAGCCAGTAGTCGGCGCGTACACGTCCCCGCCGGCAGCCCACACGGTCTCGGGGTGGTAGTCGCGCACATGCTGGCGGCCTTCGCGGAGTGCGCCTTGCTGGGTGGCGGTCGTGTTCCAGACGATCCGCTCGAACTGGTCGTAGGTGACGCACTCGGTGCAGCGCCACTGCCAGCCGGTGATCTGCCGCATCTCCACGTCGGGAGCGGGCGCGAGGAGACCCATTAGGCCGGGATCTTTGACGAGGCACTGACCGAGAGCTCGACGCACCTTGATCCGTGGCCCTCTCATGACGTCCTCCCGCTGATGGCGTGGATCTCGCGTTGAATGACGGGCCACTGGTCGGGTCGCCAAACCCTGGCATTCGCGCCGGCCCGGTTGAGCGTGTCCAGCCACCTGTTTTGCTCAGCCGAGAGCACACCGCGGGGCGCTTTCAACTCGCGGAACAGGACACCTCCAGGGCCTGCGATCACCAGGTCACAGAAACCCTTGCTTCCCTGCAGCGGTGTCGCCCACTTCCCGGACTGCATCCGTGCGGGGCGGCAGTGGTGGACGAGGAGGCCGTGGAGTTGGGCGAGGTCGATGACGGCGCGTTGCAGGTCCGCCTCCCGGGTCATCATGCGGGCACCTGCAGCAGTTCTTCCACGTCGGTGCAGTCGCGGCACAGGGATGGTTTCCCGCGGGTCGCACGGTAGGCGCGGATGATGCCGCACCGGGCGCACACGTAGCGGGGGTGTTTGCCGTGGCTGAGGTCACGGACGGGGGTTCTGGTGCCTTTCACGGGGTCACGCTCCTAGCGCGTTGGTTGGGGTCCACTGCTGGTCTTCGATGCGGAAGTGCTTGCCGACGAAATCGAGGTCGAACCGGGTTTGCGGGCCGTGCCGGTTCTTCGCGACCGTCACGTCGAGCACACCCGGTGTCTCGTGCACGTCACGGTGCATGAGCAGCACCACGTCCGCGGCGGCCTCGATGCCGCCGGACTCGCGAAGGTCGGCCATGGTCGGTGCCTTGTCGGCCCGGGCTTCGATGCCGCGGTTGAGCTGGGCGAGCGCCAACACCGGCACGGTCAGGTCCTTCGCAAGCTCTTTGAGGCCCTGCGCGATCGCGTCGACCTGCACCCGGCGGTCGTTACGGGGCGCATCTCGGGGCGGCTTCACCAGCGACAGGTAGTCCACGACCACGAGCCCGACGGGCGCCGTCCGCTGGGCGGTTCGGACCCGCGCCCGGATCTGCGCCAAGGACAGCGCGGACCGGTCATCCACCACCAGTGGGAGGGCGGCAATGTCGCCGGCCGCCTGGGACAGGCGCTGGTAGTCGGCCTCGAACAACGCCCGGTGCTGCATCCGCTCGGCGTCCACTCCACCGACCGCGCAGAGCATCCTCTGGTAGAGGTCGGCCTTCGGCATCTCCAGCGACACCATGACCGCCTGGTGGCCGCGTTGGGCGATGTCGAGCAGGGCGCAGACCCCGAGCACGGTCTTGCCGATCCCGGGCCGTGCGCCGGCCACATACAAAAATCCGGGTGACCACCCGCTGATTCCCTCGTTGAGTGCACGCCACGGTGTGCGGGTGCCGATGGGCCGATCGAGCGCTTCGATGGCTGCGGCGACGGCTTGGGCGTTGTCCAGATCGGTGTCGTCTTGGCGGGCGAGCCGATCGAGGGTCGCGCGGGCGGCGTCCAGGGTTTCGACCGCGTCGCCGTCGAGGTCGGCGAGCGCCACCAGCTGGTCACCAATGGAGCGGATCTGCCGGACGGTGGCGGCGTCCCGGACTTTCCCGGCGTGCCACAGCGTGGACGACTGCGACGTGCCGACCGCAGCATCGGCCAGCTCGTGGAGGTAGACCAGGCCACCACAGGTGCCGAGGTCGTCTCCGAGCGCGTCCGCGACGCCGATGGTGTCTGCGGGCTGCCCAGTGGACGCCTGCCGGTCGATGGCGTCGAAGATCAACTCGTGCCGGTGGTCGCGGAACATGTTGCTGGTGAGGGTGTCGGTGGCGGCGTCGATGCAGGCGGGGTGAGTGAGCATCTGCCCGAGCACTTGCTGTTCGTGGATGGTGACCTGCCCGCTCATGACGCACCACCGGATCGGGATGCTTGTGCTTCGGCGCGGATCGCGTCCCAGTTCTTCGGGGCGGGCAAGTGGGCGTACGGGTGGTCGGTGGCGTTGCTGGTCTCGAGTTCGTCGAGCCAGCGCTGCCCATTGAGCCAGGTCGCCGGGTAGGGCACGAACTCGTCGCCCTTGGCGCTGAGGGTTGGGGCTTGTGCTCTCAGTGCGTCGAGCAGTTGCTTCGCGGATGCGTGCTTGCGCGCGGCTCGATATGCCTTCATCGCCTGGCCCTTGCCGCGCTTGCGTGGGTAGGCGAGCCACCATTCGTCGAACTCGGCGTAACGCTCCTTGTCGCGTTGTCGGATTCGTTCACGCTCACGAGCTTCGCCGTGGAGTTCGTCGTCATCTGGCTCGCGCTCGGCGTCAGCCGAGGCGCAAGAAATACCTGATCCCCTGATCCCCTGATCCCCTGTTCCAGGCGCGTAGTTTTCGGACACCTTCGGGAGCCCTCCTGAAACCTTCGCGAATGTGGCCCGGTCAACGGCTTCGGAATACTCCAAAGTGCCGTCTGGCCTGCGGAAACGTCCCCGCGATGGTTTGTCGATGCGCTGCCGCTCCGACCATCTATCGACATACAGGAGTTCTTCGCCGGAATCCTCATATCGGACGATCAGACCAAGCTCGGCGAACGTGTCGAGAGCCTGAGAAAGCCTTCGGAAGGTTTCAGGAGCACTCCTGAAAACGTCGCGAGGGAATGCATCTGCGGCGAAGAGAGTGACGTCGTCCTTACCTACTCCGTTGTCGTCAACGTAGGACTCGAGTGCTTTGAGGACGTGCCTGTCCGCCCACGACAACTCGGCGATCGTCTTGGACCGGTAGAACTCCGGCTTGGTGGATCGGATGCGCACTATGCGGCCCTCGATTCCGTTGGTGGGTATGCCCGCGTCCATGTCCGCCCGCAGCTGGCGCACCGGTAGTGGCAGCGGTAGGACATGCCGGGCGTGGTGGACGGAATGCACGCGTCGGGTGGACAGGTGTTGCCGCAGTCGCACCCGTCGGCGGTGGCCATCCAGGTGGCGAAGATCTCGCCGATGGTCTGCGGCTTGTCGGTCATGATTTGCCGCCCTGGTACGGGCACCGGTCGCACGCGAGGAACGGGCAAAACGGGGAACAGGGCTCGGTCATGACGCCTCGATCAGGTCGAACAAGCTCGGCATCGTCGCCTCGCGGTCGAACGCTTTGAGGTGCGCGACGCCGTCCATGAAGTAGCCGGTGTTGAGCTCGGCCGCCCGGCCGCGACGTCCCTTCCGCAGTGCCCGCAACGGCACGGTGAACAAGCCGCCGAACGGGTCGTACACGAGGTCGCCGGGGTTGCTGTAGCGCTCGATGAGCCGGTCGACGATGTCGAACTGGAGCGGGCAGACGTGCATCGCGAGATTGCGGCGTTTCTGGTCGCCGTTGAGCGTGAGCATCCGGTTGACGTCGTGCCACACTTCGGGGTGCCAGGAGCCGGGCGCGAGGCTCATGAACGTCGCGGGGAGTGCCCCTCGGACGTCGAGCTGCTCACCGATCCGGATGTGCGTCTCGTAGTCGTAGACCTGCTGCAGCGTCTGCTGGGTGAACAGTCGGGACCGCTGCTCGACGGGTAGTGCGGCGAGTTCTTCCGGCGTCAGTGGCCGGTCACCGGAGGACCGCCAGAACGCGTGCGCGTCGACCTGCCAGCGCGCCCGTGAGTAGGAGGCCTTGTCTTTGGTGACGGGCTGGTCGGCGTAGCCCTTCTCACGGTTCGTCTGCGGCTTGTGGAACAGCAGGATGTACTCCGGTGACCCGACGCCCATCTTCGTGCCGTCTTTGCACTGCTCAGACCAGCCGAGCCGGTACGTCTGGTTGTTCTCCCGGACGACGTCGGTGACGACGGTGATCATGCCGAGGTAGTCGAACCCGTGCTTGCGGCCGTGGAATAGCGCTTCGGCGTGGAACGGTGACACGGTCGGGACGCCGGCGCCGGTGACGTTTCCGAAGTTGATGCGGTCCTTGACGTGGCAGGCGTAGATCCGGCCGGGCTTTAGCACCCGCAGCAGTTCCGGGGTGAGGTAGTCCATCTGCGCCCAGAAGTGGCCGTTGTCGTCGGTGTGGCCGAAGTCGTTGTAGTTCGGGGTGTACTCGTAGTGGTTGGAGAACGGGATCGACGTCACGATCAGGTCGACTGATCCATCTGGCATGTCACGGGTTTCGAGCACGCAGTCGTTGTTCGCGACAACCCAGCTCCCGGTGTTCTCGCTGCGAGCTTCGATGCGTTCGACGCCCATCGCGCGAGTGAGGGCCTGCGCGATCGCGTCAGGGTCGAGCCCGTAGGTGCGGATGACGTCGGTCATGGTCGAGGTCAGCTCCTTGTGCTGGGTCCACTTCTCCCGCAGCGCTTGCACGACTTCGCGTTCGGTTTCGGAGTGGATGAGGTGGGCGGTGCATGGGTGGGTTTGGCCGAAGCGTTGGATACGGTGCACGCTCTGGATGAGGTCGTTGAACTTCCACGTGAGGCCGACGTAGATCGCGGTGTGGCACTGCTGCAGGTTCATGCCCTGGCCGAGCATCACCGGCTTGCCGATGAGCGCGAACGTGTCCCGGTTCTTCCACGCTGCGAGTCGTCGCTCGACTTCGTCGGCGTCGAGCGACCCATACACCGACGAGTACCTCAGGCCGAGTCCGTCGAGGGCCTTCTCGATCGCGCGCTGCTCGTCGTTCAGGTCGCACCAGAGGATGACCTGCGAGTCGTCGCGCTCGCGGTGCTCGCGGACCAGCTCGGTCAGCTTCGCGACCCTCGCCGGCAACGAACGCCGCTTCTCCGTGGCCGCGTCCTTCAACGACAGCGACACACCGCGCACCAGGTGCCCTTGCCCGTCACGATCGACCTGCGGGTCGTCGTCGAGCACCGGATCTACCTCGTGCCACTGCACGTCCAGGTCAGGCAGGTCATACCCGGTGGCGTCGTGGCCGAGGTCGGCCGGGGACTGCACGAACGCCGCCCACGTGTTGAGCCACAAGTGGAACTCGTCCCGCTTGTGCGGGTACAGGGTGAGGTTGTTCGCCTGGGTCGAGTCGCGTTGGAAGAACCGGGTCAGGGCCTGCCCGGTGTCCATCACGCCGAGATACCCGGCGTAGTGGATCAGCTCCTTGTACCGGTTCGGGGCCGGGGTGGCCGTCGCGACGAACCGGTACGGGACGCCGTCGAACAGGGACAGGAACGTCTGGTAGGTCTTCGACCCGTACGAGCGGAGCACGGAGGCCTCGTCGAGGGAGACGACGTCGAACAGGGTCGGGTCGAGGCGGCCGTCGCGGATGGACTCGTAGTTGGTCAGGTAGATGCCCTGGCCGTCGAATTCCTCTGTGCGGCGAATGAATCGGACATCCAGGCCCAGTTTGCGGGCGTCGTTCTTGAACTCGATCCGAACACCGAGCGGGCAGACGATCAGCCCGGCCGCGGCGTGCGGGTTGATGTGCTCCATTGTGAGCCGGAGGGTCTCGAGTTGCATGATCGACTTGCCCAGCCCGAACGCACCGAAGATCGCGCGCCGGCCACCTTTCACAGCCCAGCGGACGATGTCGCGCTGATGCGGCTTCAACAGCGGGTGCAGCTCGTCGTCGGCCACGTCGAAACCGCACGCGGTGTCGAAGTTGACCTTCTGGCGGAGGAACTCTTCGTAGCTGAGTGTCACGGTTCCACCTGCACTTTCCGCCGCGC
Organism: Flexivirga sp. YIM B11880; assembly: GCF_058148645.1. NCBI lineage: Bacteria > Bacillati > Actinomycetota > Actinomycetes > Micrococcales > Dermacoccaceae > Flexivirga > Flexivirga sp. YIM B11880. The sequence goes on along the minus strand of NZ_JBMAMH010000010.1, from coordinate 71,557 downwards.
GTCGAGCACGTACGCGTCCCACAGGTCGGCGTCTTTGGCGCGGATGAGGATCAGGTCGGGCCCGTCGCTGGCGTGTTCGATGTGGAGGTGCCCGAGGATGATGGACCGGCGGCCGTGCTTGTCCTGCCAGGTGACGCGGCACCCGTAGTCGTCGCGGGTGAGTTGCCCGGCCCTCATGATGCGAACCGTCCTGCCGTGTCACGGGTTTGCGGCCCGCGTGGTGTGGTGTCGCCGACATACGAGACGGTGCCGCGGCCGTTGGGTTGCCACAGGGCCGGGTCGAGCACGGCCGGTGACTCGTCGTGTACGTAGTCGTGGGTGGGCATCCCGAGGCATTCCCGGCACATGAGGGTGTCGAGTGCGAGGCGGCGTTTCCGGTGGCAGATGCGGCACAGACGGGCGTGCTGGGAGAAGGTCACGACCCACCGCCTTCGATCTGCAGAGACTCAGTGGCGTGCTGGTAGCGCTCGCGCCACCGGTCTGCATCGCGCCTCGCGTACTTCACCGATCGTTCGAGTTGGCCGCGCTCCATTTCGGTCATGCCAACGTGGTTTGTCTTCTGGATGGCGCGCGCGAACGCTGCGAGGAATGTCCGGGGCATCGGCTTCGGATTGAGGCGGGGCGCGTTCACGGAGGTTCGCAGGCCAGTGCGGCCCACAACCATGAGTCCCCAGTCGGCAGGCAGCTCCTCACGCTTGACCATTCCGACATCCGGCACCGCCAGCCACCAGCGGTCGCAATACTGCTTGAACTCTTCAGCTTTGGCGGGGTGCTTGAGTTCGCGGAGCCAGTCGGACCGGCTGACCTTCACCTCGACGCCGTGAAGCACGAGCCCAGCGGATGGCCAGAGGTCGAGCGCCATGAAGTCGGCCGTGCGGAGCGCGTCGAATCCGGCGTGTGACCGGACGTGCTCGGCGACGGCATACCGGATGCTCGCGCCTTGGCTCATCCCGCCGAACCTTTTGGCTAGCAGGTCGAGCATTGAGCGCTCGGTGTGTTCGGCAGTCATGACGCATCACTCGCCTTCGATGTGCAGAACGGGGCCGCGAGGTAGACCCGCATCAGAGGTCACCTTCCCCAGTGGCGTCATCGGCGATGACCTCGACGACGTGCTGGGCGAACTCGGCCGGCACCCGGACGACCGCTTCGGGCTGCAGCGGCTCGAACGCGGCACGGGGCACCTGGACGCGGACCTTGACGACCACCGCGCCGGGGATCGGCTTGGCCGGCTTCTCCGTGGTCATGCGCACAGCGGTCGCCTCGCTGCGGGCGGGGTAGTAGCTGCCCCACGGGCCGGACCTACGGGGCACGATCTGCAGGTAGCAGACGGCTTCTCGGTAGCCGTCAGGGAGGCTGCTTCTCATGCCTGCTCACCGCCGTCCGTCGGCTGGGCGTCGAGTTCGGCACCACGGGCTGCGAGCGCGTCCATGATCTGCTGGTTCAGGTGGCCAGCGTCCTTCGCTGCCTGCCAGATGCGGTTGAGTGCGGCCTTGTCTGTGGCTGCCTTGATATGAGCCGCGTAGTCAGGTGGTGGGGGAGCGTCAGGGAGCGGTTGGACCTTCCAGATGCCAGCCTTGCCGCGCCCGGTGAGCATCGGCACGTCGATAGGTTTGTCGATGTGGCTCAGTTTCGAGATGCGTGTTCCGCCGGGCTTTTCCTTCCCGAACGTCACGTTAGGGTCGCGGTACAACTCGACGCGCCGGCCAGCCCATACAGACGAATCGCGGGACCAGCAGTGCGCCAGGACGCGGCGCATCCCCTTGCTTGGCCTCCAAGGCCGGGGGAATTCGACTAAGTGCACGTTGATCGGCTGGTCGTCGTTGTTGCGGGTGACCTTGTCGATGGTGAAGATGCGCGGCCCGTCGATGAGGTCGATCGCGTCGAGCTGGTCGGAGGTTGGTGCAAGGGTGTCGCTGATGTCCAACGTGATCACGCCTTCTTATTCTTGTGGTAGGACGCAAGGCTGTTCTTGCGGCGGCAGATTCGGCAAACTCGATACCCGGCCGTGTTTACGAATGTGTTCTCAGCGGTGTACTGGTGCCCGTTGCGACAGTGCGTCTTTGGCTGCTTGATAATGGTTGCTCGTCGCTGGTTCTCTGCTGGAGTCACTGCTTCAAGGTGATCCGGGTTGACGCAACGTCGGTTGCGGCACAGGTGGTCCAGGTGGAGTCCGTCGGGTATTGGACCAACGAATTGCTCGTATGACCAACGGTGCGCGTAGACCTTGCCATGCGATGTTCGGGCGTGCCCTTCGTAGAAGTAGCCATATCCCTCGCCGGCAATCCCTCCGAGCCATTCGATGCAGCCGTTATCGCGTTGTTCGATTTTCGACAGGAAGCGGTCCACGGCCGGCCGAATCACGTACCCACGTGGGAGCGCCATGTCACGCCACCTCAATCTCGTCAAGGTCCGGTATCCGTTCCGTCTTCGGGAGATTCGCGGTTGCTGCGGCGTAGTCCTTGACGATGGCCCGGATCTGCTCTTCGGCCGTGCATGCCGCCTCGATGATGGCGTTGAACCACTCCTCATCCGGTTCTACGCGGCGCGTCCAGAGATGCATTCCGTTACTGAACGAGATGAAGTCGATCCACTTACGGCCACTGACGAGAAGGCCGCATTGAAGCTGGGCCATGTTGTACTCGGGAACTTCGCCTGCGAGCACTGTCTGCACCTGAACCTTCGCCCGGCGTGACTTAATCTCGATGAGCCCGTCATCACCGACAAGCCCGTCGGGGGAGTAGCCGAGCGTGAAGCCCCACTTGTCTTCGGTCATGAACCCGAGTTCGACAACTTCACCAAAGTTCGCGGCGTAGGCATCGCGGGCGAATGGTTCTTCCTCGACACCGCGCCACATGTCACCCGAAACCCACATGGGCTCAATGTGTTTCGTGATCCTTTCGGCGGCTAGTCCCATGATGAGGCCGCGTGCAGTGTCGTTGTCGGCGGTGACGAGCCGGGCCGGTTGTGACATGGCAGCGAGCGCACGTCCGGGGTGCACGGTCTTGACGGGTGTTGGTGTTTTGTGGGTCAGGCTCATGCAGGTGACCATGGGTCCGGATTTGCAGTCGGGGCAGCGGAATTCGATCGCTGGTGGTTGCTGGCTGGTGATGAGCGCACCGACGGTTGATGCGGTGATCAGGCCGCACCGTGCAGCAAGCCACTCGTCGGATCGCTGCTCGAGCTCCGGGAATTCGTGGAGTGCCATCAGTGGTGCCTCCGTGGCGGGTCGTCGGGGAAGAGTTCGGCGAGGTCGGCGTCGTCGGGTTGCCAGTCGCGGTCGTCTGGGGCGTGGCGTCGCTCGGTGCGTTCTTCCTCGCGCAGGTCGTAGAACGGGTCGTCCCACACGTCGCCGCTCATGCCAGCCACCGCCCTTGCAGCTTCTCCCCGGCGTGTTGTGCCCGGTGGCACGCGCGCTGCCAGTCCACGACAGCGCACACGACCCCGGCGCCGATGGTTGCAAGCGCGCCACCGGCGAAACCCAGTGCGGCGTACCGCGTCAGGCGCAGGGCGATGGTCACGCCACCTTCCCCTTGCCGCGTTTCGTGTCCTTGATGGGCGTCTGCTGCTTCGACTCGCGGAACGCCGCCCACTCGGTGAGGTCACGCGTCTGCCAGGGTTCGACGACACGGTCCGTCGGCGTTCTCTGAGGCATGACCGCGCCAAGGAAATCCTCGGACCGGATCACGAGCAGACTGTTCGCGCCAGTTGGGTGCAGGGTCATCCGTGGCAGATGCTTGAAACGAGAGAGCAACTCGGGGTTGAACGTCATCGATTCGCCGGACTCTTGGCTGATCTTGTCGAACAAGCCGCCGACGTTCGGGTACTGGGCGTTGTAGAGGGTGAACGTCATGCGGGTGTCGAGGATCAGCCCGTCGAGGCCACCGGACGATTCGACGGTGACGCGGTCGTCGCTGAACGTGAGGGTCAGCTCCGGGTTTTCGCGGCGGCTCCGTTTGAACAGGGACAGCATTTGCCGCACAACGGTCCGGTCGATGTTGGCGCGCAGTGTTTTCGGCGCGGTCACGTGAACCTTGCGGACACCGATCGTGTAACGGTCGGTCGCTGCGGAGGTGACGTGGTCACCGTGGCCGTCGAGGTGGACGCACGCGAGGATCGGCAGGGAGTGGTTCGAGTCCACGAATGGGAGGACGTCGCCGAGCAGGTCATGCAGTTGGGATGTTTTCAGGGTGAGGGTGCTGGTGGTCATAGCCCGTCTCTTTCATGGTCGTAGGGTTCGGGTTGCGGGTCGAGTTCCGCTGCGATGCGGGCGAATTCGTCGTCCACGAACTGGTCCTCCACGTCGAACGCGAGGAACACGGGCTCAATGGACTCGATGCGCCCGCAGTCCTCGAACTGCCGGTTGACGCGACGGAACACGAACGCGAGCCCGACCACGCACGCGACGACCACGCCGGCCGCCAGTTCGCCGGCGGTCATGACCGGTCACCACCGATCGGGCGCATCGCCTCATCCACTTCGCGCACAACGCGGCACGACGCAGACTTGATCTTGTCGCCGAGTGCCACGAACTCCGCTGCAGGGATGGTGCATTCGAGGAAGCGCGGCTCGCTGGTGCCGTTGTAGTACTTCAACGCGTGCGCCGGGGTTGCGCCGAAGTGGAGCCCGTTCCCGCAGAACGACCCGGGGTCCCAGTCGGGGCACTTGACCGTCTTACCGATCGGGTACTTCGTCGGCTGGTAAGACTGGCCGGCCATCAGGTCGGCGTCGACGGCCTTGTAGACGGTGATCCGGGTCTTGGTGCGTTTCGGGCCGTAGTAGTCCAGCCATCCGTCGGGAGTGTTGGTTTCGATGTTGGTGACGTCGATGACGTGCCCATGGCCGGAGAGTTTCACTGATGCGGAATGTAGGTACACCGCAACGTATTTCGTCGCCCTCACCGTGCTGGAGCCGTACGCCCTCACCGTGCTGGAGCCGGTCGCCCTCACCGTGCTGGAGCCGGTCGCCGTCACCGTGCTGGAGCCGGTCGCCCTCACCGTGCTGGAGCCGTACGCCCTCACCGTGCTGGAGCCGGTCGCCGTCACCGTGCTGGAGCCGGTCGCCCTCACCGTGCTGGAGCCGGTCGCCCTCACCGTGCTGGAGCCGGTCGCCGTCACCGTGCTGGAGCCGGTCGCCCTCACCGTGCTGGAGCCGTACGCCCTCACCGTGCTGGAGCCGGTCGCCGTCACCGTGCTGGAGCCGGTCGCCCTCACCGTGCTGGAGCCGGTCGCCCTCACCGTGCTGGAGCCGGTCGCCGTCACCGTGCTGGAGCCGGTCGCCCTCACCGTGCTGGAGCCGTACGCCCTCACCGTGCTGGAGCCGGTCGCCGTCACCGTGCTGGAGCCGGTCGCCCTCACCGTGCTGGAGCCGGTCGCCCTCACCGTGCTGGAGCCGGTCGCCGTCACCGTGCTGGAGCCGGTCGCCCTCACCGTGCTGGAGCCGTACGCCCTCACCGTGCTGGAGCCGGTCGCCGTCACCGTGCTGGAGCCGGTCGCCCTCACCGTGCTGGAGCCGTTCGCCGTCACCGTGCTGGAGCCGGTCGCCGTCACCGTGCTGGAGCCGTACGCCCTCACCGTGCTGGAGCCGGTCGCCGCCACCGTGCTGGAGCCGGTCGCCGTCACCGTGCTGGAGCCGGTCGCCCTCACCGTGCTGGAGCCGTACGCCCTCACCGTGCTGGAGCCGGTCGCCGTCACCGTGCTGGAGCCGGTCGCCCTCACCGTGCTGGAGCCGGTCGCCGTCACCACCAGCCACACACCGGCGGGCGACGAAATATCAATTAACTCCACCCGATCCTTGATCGCAGCGTCGAGTTCTTTCTGGGTGGTCACAGTGCGGACAGTCATGGCCGGTGCTCCTTGTAGTCGCCGTGGGTGTGGTGTCCGGCCGCCATGTCCGTCAGGAAACGGCGGGTCGGGCCGTCGAGGATGAGTTGCGCGAGACGGGCTGCGGTGGCCCGGTCGGCTGGGGTGGGTTCGGTCATGACGCCCGCCCGTTCATTTGGGCCAGGAGCGACAGGAGTTGGGACTCGTCTGCGGTGATCCCGGTCGTCAACTGGGCGCGGTCGCTGAACCCTTGCTGCACGTTCCGCAGCTCGTTGACGATCGTGTCGCGCCACACCCACCGCTGGAACCGGTCGTGGTCGGGGGCGAGCAGCGCGCCTCGGGGGGTGGCGTGGTAGATGATCATGGCGTCACCTGCGCGGCCGGGAGTGCGAACGGGGACGGCGGCACGCGCAACCCGAACGGGCTCGGTGCGTCGGTGCGACGCGCCTCCAGGTAGGCGCCGATCTGCGCCGGGGTCAGGACGCGCGGCTCGTGGGGCGGGTCCGGTACGATGGGGGCCATCGGAACTCCTTGATTGGTTGGGTGTTTCGGTTCGCCCGTCGGGTCACGTCCGGCGGGCGCTTGCGTGTCAGGCGATGCGGCGCTTCTTGCGGCCCGCCGTGATCCGCCGACCGGGTCGCTCACCACGCACCCACGCGTCGAGGTCGCGGGAGTCGATGCGCCAGTGACCGCGCCCCTTTGGCGTCTGCTGCCGGTAGCCGACGAGCGCACCGGAGGCCAGCGCCTTCTGGATCTCGCTGATGTCGTGTTGACTGGCCTCGGCGGCCATGCGCGTGGTGAGCCAGGTCGTCATGTCAGCGCGGCTCCGGGATGCTCTTGTCCTTGACTGCCTTGAGGACGGTCAGGCGGTCGCCCTTGCGCCAGTAGTTCCACGCGCGGATCGTGTAGCTGATCTGGTCGACCATCGAGAGCCGAATTCCCTTCGCCTCCGCGTCTCGAAGCTTGAGGAGCAAGGTGTTTCGCGGGTCGCCTCGCCCGGTCGTGGCGTTGTTGACCATTGCCTCGAAGAACTCCGTGGCGTCTCCACCGTCAACTTCGGCGAAGACCATCCAGCAGTAGGCGATGACCGTGGGGTTCATCGGCAAGCTCATGAACGGGTATGTGGCAGATACAGCCACCTCCACCTCGGGGTGCGAGAGGCGGTATTCGTCAATTTCACTGTTCGAATACCCCGCCCCGTTTCGCGGATCGCCCTGACCGCCGTCTAGCACCAAGCACAGTCGCGACAGCGACGCGACACGGGTGTAACCGTGAACGCCAAGGAGTTTCAGTGCGTCGGATGCGGACCTCTTCGCGCCCGCGTCGATCACCTTCTGCGCTCGGGGGTCTAGACCCCTGACCACGAGCAGCATGACCGGCTTCTTGGCTCTCACAATCGCCATGAGGCGGTGCTGACCGTCGATGAGCTTGCCGGTCCGGTCGAACTGGATGGCCTGTCCGGTGACGATCCAGTTGTCGGCTTCCATGTCGCGGCAGAACATCTTGACATTGAGTGGTCGGACGTTCCGGTTCTTCTCGTTGACGCTTAGCCACTCGGCGGCCATCGTGGGCGTGACGATGGTGAAGTCGGCGGACAATTTGCTGGTGACAAGCGAGAACACGTTGTCCTCGCTGGGCTGTGCGGACATGCGGTATCCTTCGGTTAGTTGGGAAGATCCCCGAGTAGCGCGGCCAGGCGCTCTTGGGCTTGCACGAGGTAGCTGCGGTTTTTCGTGGCTACCTCGTTTTTGTTGCGCTCGAAACGGTCGTCTCCATGGAGCCGTTCGAGTCGTTCGGTGACCTTCTGCAGGTCGTAGGTGGCCTTCCAGAACGCGTCAGTCAGGGGCGCGCGCTTGGGCTTGCTCGGCTCGGGCCGCGTGTACGTCTTGCCGTCCAGGCCAGTGACCGAGCGGGCGGGAGCCGGAAAAGGGAAGGACTCGACCGCCTCGCTCGGTTTGGTTCCCGTGTCGTCGGACGTTGCTGCGTCCTCGGCGGGAAGCTCTTGGTCCAGGTCGGTCTGGTCGGTCACGTAGTCGTCGGAGACTTCGCCGGTCTCGGTGTTGACCAGCGGCTCGGGGTCAGGTGTCAAGTCCTTGACACCTGAGGACAGATCCGAGCGCACCGTCTCGTGTGACGTGCCGACGACGGGTGCGATTGCCCGCGTGGACATGCCCGCCTCGGTCAGTTCCTTCACGACTGAGCGCCGGACCTCGACCCCGAGGCGCTGCAGCGACCCGCCGAAGCGGTCGGAGACGTATGCGGTGGGGGAGTTGTATCCGAGGGCGATGTCGTCGCGCTTCTCGATGGCCTCGCGGATCATCGGCATGACGGCCGCATAGTTGTCCGCGATGCTGTCCAGCCGGAGAGTGATGCGCTCAGCACGACGCTCGGCGGCGGCCTTGTCGAACTCGATGACCTCGCCGGTGCTCATGCCGACACCTGCATTCCGGTCGCGCCGTGGGGGTTCGCCATGAGCACGCGGCGGTCGGTGATTGCGAGCGCGGAGAGCAGCGCGTTGAACACCTTCGGGCTGACGCGCTGGCTGTGGCCGAGTTCGATCTTGGCGATGTATGGCCGCTGCACTCCGACCGTTTCGGCCAGGTCAGCGACTCCGATTCCCGAGCGGACGCGCAGCTCGCGGAGCGCGTATCCGTTGACCTCGACGGTCGTCTGTGTGGTGGACATGAGAACAGTTAAGCATAGCTAGGAACACATCGCAACAGATCGCAACGAGGAACTAAAAGCGGGCCTGACCTGCGGAACCACAACGGTGTGGTTTGCGCAGGTCAGGCGCATGTTCTAGGGGTGTTCCTGGGTGGCTATAGATGTTCCTAGGCGTATCTGTCACGCTGTGCGATGTGGATATGACAGACGACGATCGCGAACGAATCGGCCGATCCGTGGAGGTGCACCGGAGGGCAAAGTTTGGGACAAAGTCAGCCGCCTACCGCAAGGCCGGGCTTAACGCGGCAACGTGGGATCGGGTCGAGCTCGGCGAAGCGGTGAGAGACGACCGGCTCGCAGCCGCACTCAAGCTCCTATGGCCAGAGAGCGGCGGTGACTGGCGCCGGGTGATCGCCGACATGGATGACCGGATGGCGAAGATAACGACATCCCGCTACCCGATCTTCGGGGGCAGTTGGGAAGACCCTGACTACCTCGGAAGCGTTGAAGAGTGGATCGAAGAGCTACAAGGCCGTATCGAAGTCCTCGAAGCGGCCGTATTTAAGGGAGAAGATGGTGATGATGAACAACGAGACGCCGCCCCCAATAACCATGCCCCGGTGAGCGGGGCACAGGACGCCGGACCTATGACGCCTCAGGTAACTGAGACCGGTAGCGAGACTCTCCATGGAGGCGTTGAAGCACGCAGTCGGCGGCCGTCTGACGGTCCACCCGACGGTCAATGAGCAGAACACGAACATCGTGGACGATGGTCACACGATGGCCGAAGTCCTCCATCGGCACGACCCGCCAGCCAAGAATGGAGATGGCATCGAGCGGGTCGTGTGTGGTGGTCATTCGGGTTCCTCCCCATGTGGTGTGCTGTGTCATATCATGCAGCCCTGGTATGACACGCCATGCCGCTACCCATCGGTAGGTAGGTCACGGTTCAGTGTCGGGCGGGCGTCGAGCTGCGAGGGCGCTGGGATGGCATCCCGCATGGCGGCGAACTTGGTGAGGGAGTCGTCCTGTACATCACCGATCATGCGGCCGTACACGCCGAGGGTGGTGGCGATGGAGGCGTGGCCGATGCGGGTCTGCAGCTCGGGCAGCGGTGTGCCGGCCATTGCATGCCACAGGACGTGGGTATGGCGGAACCAGTGCGAGGACAGGTGGGGCAGGCCAGCCACGGCGGCTGCCTTGTCGATGGCGTGCCGGAAGTTATGGTGCTGCCACGGGCTGCCGTCGCGGCGGGTGAACACCAGCGCGTTGTGTGGTCGGCCGGTGATGCGTCGGCGGACGGAGCGTGCGGCGTCGGGGTCGATCTTGGTACGGCGCATTGAGTGCTGCCGCTTGCCCTCCAGCTTCGCGATGACGGTGCCGCCCTTGACCTTGCGGCCCACCTGATCCATGGAGACGTACATTGGTGAGCGCGGCCCATAGTCTTCGACGGCGGCGACCTGCAGGGCGATCGACTCGCCGATGCGCCACCCGGAGGAGACGAGGAACTCGGCCAAGTCGGCAGCGTCGGGGTCCAGTTGCTTCAGTGCGGCATGCAGAGCCTGGTACTGCATCGGCATCAGGCCCTTGGGGTTCGGCTTGATGCGCTCGGGCAGCTCGATGTGACCCTTGCATGGGTTGGCCGCGATGTAAGCGCGTCGCGGGTCGGCGGCGTAGTCCATGATCTGGTGCAGCAGCGCGTGTCGGCCCCGGATTGTCTTCGGGTGCAGCTTGGCGGCTTTGTTGGTGCGGGTGTTGCCGATCTTGCCGGACACCATGCGTTCGACCCAGGCTTGTACGTCCTCGGTGCTGATGGTGTCGATCGGGAGGTTACCGAGAGTGGGGGAGATGTGCGTCTCGTAGTGCTTGGTGTAGGCGTCGATGGTGACTTCTGAGCGCACGTAGTCACGTTTCCAGGTCAAGAATTTGGCGGCTACCTGATCCAGGGTGGGCGCGTCGTCGGCGGTCTCGCCCTTGTCGTCTTCGAGGTCGGCGAGCGCCCGGACTGCGAACCGTACGCCGTGCAGTTCGATCTGGTCGCAGAACCATTGCGCGCGGCCGAGGTCGAAGAACGTCTCGCAGGTAGATCGGCCACCGAGGCGGTAGCGGACCCGGTAGACGACGGTGCCGTCTTTGCGGGTCTTGGGCAACGGGTTCGGCATCGCAAGACCTTCCTGGACGTGGGGAACGTTACCCAGTTTTACCCTGTTCGCCCTGTTACTTACCAGTGTTGCTCGGGTGTAGTTCCCAGCAATAGGGCCAAATTTGGTGCTATCACTGGCATCCATGGTAGCAGTGTCAATCTTTCGAGTCCCTTCACATCCACCATTCAAGAGCGGCGTCCGGCCGGCGCTCAGCGCCGGCGAGAGTTACGACGCGCAATCGACCCGCTCAGGGCCGTCGCGAAAAGGCACCAGCCGGCGTACAGCCCGATGGCGGCCGCCTTGCCCCGGCCGGTGGCGCCTACCCGTCGGGCCAGGTCGACCGAACTCGCTGTCAGCACAGCGCATTCCGCGGTGGCCGGCCACAGCCGCCGACCTCGGAAGAACAGCCCGGTCCAGCCGACGTTGAGCACCATGTTGGCCATCAGCGCCTGCTCCAGTTGCCGGCTGCGGACCGGCCGGCCGCTCTCGGCGAGCTCAGTGCTGGCGCTGGCGGTGGCCACCGCCGTCGTGGCGTAGAGGATCGTCCACACGGTCGGGAATGCGGCCCGCGGGGGTTGCCAAGAAGGCAGGTGAAGAGCGCGGTACCACCGCGAATCAGGTGTCGCGAGAAGCGAACCCACGACCGCGGCGGAGCCGGCGACCGCCGACGTCCGAGCCAGTGTGCGGCTCCACCGGTGGGGGTCGAGGTCGGTGACCGCCGACCGGATCGCCTCCGCGAAGCCGGTCCGGCCGTGCGGGGGAGGGCCGATCAGCTCCAGCACGTCGTTTTCCCGGCAGAGGGCCTCGTGCACCAGGCTGCCGACCAGCGGGCGCGCGATGCCGGAGGAGATGGGCGTCACGACCTCGACCCACAGACCGGCGAGGCGCGGCGTGAGCACCGGCACGCTGATGATCCGCCGCCGGCGGAGACCGACGAGCGCGGCATACCGCTGCATCATCTGCGCGTAGGTCAGCACCTCCGGCCCGCCGATATCGAAGGTCCGGTTGGTGTCCGCGGGCAGCTCAGCGGCACCGGCGAGATAGTGCACCACGTCCGCGACGGCGATCGGCTGGATCCGGTTGTCCACCCAGCGCGGCGCGACCATCGCGGGCAGTCGCTCGGTCAGGTGCCGCAACATGTCGAACGATGCCGAGCCGTTGCCGAGCACAACGCCCGCCTGCAGGACCACTGCCGGGGTGGGGCGGGCCAGGAAGATCTCTCCGACCTCGACCCGTGAGGCGAGATGGTCCGACAGCGCGCCGTCGGGGTGGAGGCCGCTGAGATAGACGACCCGCGCAATACCTGCTGCGGCTGCTGCATCGGCGAAGGTCTGCGCCATCGCCCGATCACGTTGCCGGAAATCCCCCTGGCCGTCCATCGAGTGCAGCAGGTAGAACGCGGTCTCGACCCCGTCCAGCGCGCGCCGACAATCGGCCGGCCGCGACGCATCGCCCTGGACGACCTCGACCTTGCTCGACCACGCCTGTCCGGCGAGTCCGGAGGCATGACGGGTGAGCACCCGAATGGTGTGCCCGCGCCGCAGCAACTCCGGGACGAGCTGTCCGCCGATGTAACCGGTCGCTCCGGTCACCAGCACGACTGCCATGGTTCAACCTCCTGTGGGTAGGACGAGCGGCAGCAGGAGCAGCATGCCCAGCGACCAGATCAGATGGGTGATGATGGGTGCGAGGATGCCGCCCGTGACGCGGCGCTGCAGGCCGGTCAGCAGGCCGAGCGCGGCGGCAGCAAGCACCAGCAGCGGGATGCCGCTGCCGGCGGTGGCGATGGTGTAGACGGCCGTGCTGATCAGCACTGGGTAGCGCCGCCCGACCGCGGCATACAGCGTCCCACGGAAGTAGATCTCCTCCGCGACGCCGTTGGCGGCGGTGATCAGGGCGATCGCCGGCAACGAACCCAATCGGGCGTGATCCAGCAGTCGCACCACCGGATCACGCAGCGCCGGCACGCGAGAGACCAGCAGGCCGCCCGCCAGGAAGATCACCAGTAACAGCGCTCCCAGGGCCAGCGACTGCACCACCGGCCGGGCCTGGTCGGAACCGGCCCGGGTGTGCGCGCGGCCCAGGTGCAAGGGGCCGGAAAGGAAACCGCCGGCCGTCCAGACGACGGCCAGCGCGGCAGTGGCCAGATAGAACGAGCGATCGCCCGCCGGGATGCGCAGAGCCACACTGAGCAGCGCTGCACCGACGACCAAGGTCGCCAGCGCCACGACCCTGCGGCGGCGGAAGGCCGCATCGCTCTCCCGGTGATCGCGCGGCACGGGCACGACCAGCGCCGCCCGGACGAACGACCGGACCTCTCGGACGGGGTTGATCGATGCCACCGTCGTCACCTGTCCGTATGTCGACGCGGGGTCGCACCACGGTGAGTCAGTGCGGCTGCAACCGTCTGCGCCGAGGTTGTGAGGGACGACGTCAGGGGGATGGCTCCGCCGACGCGATGAGCCTCCCGGCCACCGACATACACCGTGTCGATGCCGGCGGTAGCGAGCGTCCGGACCGCAGCAGCGGCCGGCTCGACATCGGATCCGCAGGCGACGCCGAGTACGGCGGCATCCGGTTGCCACACCTCGGCCAGCCGGGCCCAGCAGGCCTGAGGCACATCCGCGCCGACGTACAACACCTCAGTGCCCAGGCGCTGCAGCAGCAGCGCGAAGGCGAGGGCCGGCAGCTCATGTCGGCTCGCGGCGGGCAGGCCGACCACCACGCGGGGCCCTCGAGCCGGCGTGGTGTCGAACAGCGTGGACAGCTTGCGCATCACTGCGGCGCTGATCAGATGCTCGGAGACCACGTCCAGGCCGCCGGACTCCCAGGATCGGCCGACCTCGTGCATGCTGGGCACGAGCCAGGCGTCGACGGCAGTTTCGATCGACGTGACCGCGAAGGCTTCGTCGAGGATCCGACGCAACGCGTCATTGTCCAGAGCCGCACCCGCGCGCGCCAACGCTGTCACGTCCTGAATCGGGGCGGGCGGCACGGTCGGCGATGGGTCTGACTGGTGGCTGACCGGGGTGGCCGCCAAGTGGGCCGCTCGGCGGGGCGGAACGCCCGAGTCGACCAATGCGCGCATCCGCTGGAGCGTCTCGAGGTCGTGCTCGTCGTACTGCCGATAGGAGGACTCAGTGCGGCTCGGTCGGACGACGCCGTAACGATTCTCCCAGGCGCGCAACGTCACTGCGGGTACGCCGGTGAGTTCGGCGACCTCACCGATCGTGTAGGTCATGGCTGGAGCTTACCTTCCACATAAGATTGTACAAAGGCCGGATTCTGCGTAGGGTATTCGCATGGTTACCGCAGGACACCTTCCGAGCATCCTGTGGCTACGACGCGACTTGCGCCGGACGGACCATCCGGCGCTCAGCGCAGCGGCGCAGGACGGTCCGGTGCTTCCGCTGTTCATCGTCGAACCGCGGCTGTGGCGAGCTGCGGGTCCGGTCCGCCGTGGCTGGGTCGCTGCCAACGTGCTCGCCGCGCGCGACGCGTTCGACGGTCGCTTGTGCATACGAATCGGCCGGCCCGAGACGGTGCTGCGCGCCCTGTGTGCCGAGCACGATGTGGCGGCCGTGCATCACACGAGGGAAACGACGCCCTGGGCTGTCCGCCGCACGACCGGGTGGCCGCAACCCTGGGCGAGCGAGGCATCGACATGGTGGCGACCGGTACGCCGTACGCCGTCGGCCCCGGGCTCGTGACCCGCGAAACCGGCGCCCCCTACAAGATGTTCACACCGTTCTCCCGCGCCTGGCGCTCGCACGGCTGGCCCGCGCCCGCCCCTGACCTCCACGGTCTCCAGCTCGCTGCCGCCGCGGACGATCCGGAGGCGCTGAGTGCACTGGAGGAGGCGGTGCATCAGTGTCCGGTGCCGCTCCCCGACGCCGGCGAGAACGCCGCCCGACATCAATGGGAGCAGTTCCTGCAAACGTCGCTCGATCGGTACGACGAGGATCGCGACCGCCCGGACCTCGACGGCACCAGCCGGCTGTCGCCGTACCTGAAGGTCGGTGCGATCCACCCGCGCACCCTGCTGCACGACCTGGGCACGCGCCGTAGTCGGTCCGCCGACCGTTTCCGCACCGAACTCGCCTGGCGGGAGTTCTACGCCGACGTCCTGTGGCGCGCGCCCGAAAGTGCCTGGCACGACATGACGTCGGGTATGTCGGCCCTGTATGACGGCCACGGCGAAGGAAGCGGCGACGAGGACGTCGACGAGCTGGTGCGCGTGTGGCGGGAGGGCAGGACCGGCTATCCGTTGGTCGACGCAGGGATGCGGCAGTTGAATGCGACGGGCTGGATGCACAACCGCGTTCGTATGGTGACGGCAAGCTTCTTCACCAAGGATCTGCACCGCTGGTGGGCTGAGGGCGCGCGCTACTTCATGGAACACCTCATCGACGGCGACCTCGCGTCGAACAACCACGGCTGGCAATGGGTCGCCGGCACTGGCACCGACGCCGCTCCGTTCCACCGCGTGTTCAACCCGGTGCGGCAAGCAGAGCGGTTCGACCCGGACGGCGACTACGTGCGCGAATGGGTGCCGGAGTTGCGACACCTGACCGGGGCAGCGGTGCACGCACCGTGGAAGCACCCGGAGGGTCATGCGCACGGTTACCCCGCGCCCGTCGTCGAGCACGACAGCGAACGACGCGACGCACTGGAGCGCTACGAGCACGTGCGAGCCGCCAGGACCCATCACGACAAGGAGCACCTCATGCAAGCCACTTCGTCCTCTTCTCACGCGAATACGACCGCCCTACCCGCGGGTCGCTTCCTGGTCCTGGACGAGGAGTTCGTTGCGTCCCTCGATGCCCGCCAACTGCAGAAGTACCTCGACGCGCTGACCCGAGCTGCGTCAGGGACACACGCCGACGTCGGTGCGCTGGCACAAGTCCTGGCCGACGAGTTCGACCGCCTCGATATGCCGATGCCGCCCGTACAGGTCAAGATGATCGCTGAGCAGCTCTTCGGAGTGCAGGACGCCAGGCTGGACATCGCGACGACAGGCGGTGTCCTTCTCGCGCAAAAGGACGGCGTCGTGGGCGTGCCGGAACGACGAGGCTCGGCTGCAGATCCCGAGCATCCGAGCCGTCCGCTCATCAGTTGACCGACACCATGGATGTGGAAAGCCGCGAGGAGGCACAGCAGTGAATCGTGAACCAGGCGAACGTGCGACAGCGGCGAGCACGCGTCGACGCGGCCGCCTCGACGACGAGCTGGACCGGTTCGTTGCCGATGGCCTCGTAGGCGCTGCCGGGCACAGCGCCGACACACAAGAGTTGTGGCGTCAACTCGGTCACGCCTGCCGTGGCGGCAAGAAGCTTCGCTCGGCACTCCTCTTCGCAGCCTACGACTGCTGCGGAGGCCAGGATCTCGACGTCGTATGCCGGATCGGCGCAGCTGTGGAGTTGCTGCACACGGCATTGGTGATCCATGACGATGTCATCGACCGGGACGTCGTACGCCGAGGATCGAGCAACGTGTCGGGCGCTTTCGCCGATCAAGGGCGCACTCGCGGAGCTACCGAGGACGGTGCGGTCACCCTCGGCATGGCCGCCGGGGTACTCGC
Source organism: Flexivirga sp. YIM B11880 (assembly GCF_058148645.1). NCBI lineage: Bacteria > Bacillati > Actinomycetota > Actinomycetes > Micrococcales > Dermacoccaceae > Flexivirga > Flexivirga sp. YIM B11880. Next base: position 55,349 of record NZ_JBMAMH010000010.1, on the reverse strand, counting down.
CGGCGACCTCGCCCTCGCCCGGGCAATACAGCAGGTGGCACTCTGCGGGACAGATGTGGAGACAACTCGGAAGCTACTGGCCCTCGTGGAAGACGCCGTCCGGGTCAGCGCCGCCGGCGAACTGGACGACGTGGCCACGAGTGTCTGCCGTACGTTCACGGTCACCCTGGAACAGATCTTGGCTGTCGCCGAGCAGAAGACTGCGTGGTATTCCTTCCGACTCCCGCTGCAGGCGGGCGCCGTCCTTGCTGGTGCCCCGAAGGAGATCGTCGACCAGTTGGCGACGGTCGGCCGGCTCGCCGGAATCGCGTTCCAGCTCGCCGACGACCTGCGCGGTGTGTTCGGCGACGAGGCCGACACCGGCAAGAGCGCGCTGGGCGACCTGCGCGAGGGGAAGGCTACTGCGCTCATTGCACACGCTCGAACCACCACCGCGTGGGACGCGATGTCCGCTCACATCGGGGACCCGGCGCTGACCCCGGCCGCCGCAGCGACCGTACGTCACCTGCTCGAAACGTGCGGGTCACGGCGCTTCGTCGAAGACCTGGCCGAGGACTCCCTTCGGCAGGCTTTGGACACCGCGGAGCGCATCGGCCTCGATGCGCCGCTGCTGGCCGAGCTCGGTCGGCTCAGTCGACGAATCATGCGGAGCACCGCCGCATGAGGCAGGCGGCCACCATGTGGGAGCTGATGCAGCACGGGGAAGCACGAGTCGCGCGCGCAGCGGATTCCGCTGAGCGGCGAATTTACGATGCGGTGGCGCAGGACGCCGCCGCGCGCATCATCAACGCCTACTCATCGTCGTTCGGCATGGCTTCGAGGCTCCTGAAGTCACCGGTGCGAGCCCACGTGCGCAACATCTACGCCCTGGTCCGCCTCGCCGACGAGGTGGTGGACGGGCCGACCGGGGTGGATTGTCCCGAGCATGCCCGCGTCCTGCTGGACCGGCTGCAGGCCGACACCGAGGATGCCCTGAGCTGCGGCTACAGCACCAACCTGATCGTGCACGCGTTCGCTTGCACCGCGCGGCAGTGCGGCATCCAGACCACCCTGATCTCACCCTTCTTCGGGTCGATGCGGACCGATCTGTCGGTCCGCGAGCACGACGCCGACAGCTTCGGGAGCTACGTGTACGGCTCGGCGGAAGTCGTCGGTCTGATGTGTTTGCGGGTCTTCCTCGCGCCGTCGGCACAGGCTCGTTCGTCGGTCGCTGATCTCGTCGCCGTCCCTTCGTATGACGAACTCTCGGACGGAGCACGCCGGCTCGGCGCCGCGTTTCAGAAGGTCAATTTTCTGCGCGACCTGGGCGATGACTACTTCCTGCGCGGACGAAGCTATTTCCCGGGCATCGATCCGCAACACCTCGCCGAAGCCGACAAGCAGCGCATCCTGGATGACATCGACGCCGATCTGGACCAGGCAGCGACCGCCATCCGTCAGCTGCCCACCAGCAGCCGTCGAGGTGTGGCCGCCGCCCACGCCGTGTTCGCCGAGCTGTCTCACCGGCTGCGCACGACACCTGCGGAGCAACTCATCCGACGGCGGGTTCGAGTGTCCGGCCCCACCAAGCTGCGACTCGCACTCGTGGCGGGCGCTCGGCAGGGGCGCAGGTGACCAGGCCGCGCAAGGTCGTCGTCATCGGCGGTGGCGTCGCGGGCCTGGCATCTGCGGCGTTGCTGGCCCGCGCAGGGTTCGACGTCGAATTGCACGAGAAGAACGCAACGCTGGGCGGCCGGGTCGGCAGCTGGACCCGGGACGGATTCCACTTCGACACCGGCCCCTCCTGGTATCTGATGCCGGAGGTCTTCGAGCACTTCTTCCGGCTGCTCGGCTCAACCGTGGACGAGCAGATGATGCTCAGGCGGTTGGATCCGGCATACCGAGTGTTCTTCGAAGGCGATCCGCAGCCGCTCGATGTGCACTCCGGAACGGCTGCGGTCTCGGCAGCCTTCGACAAGATCGAGCCAGGATCGGGTCGCCGGATCTGCGCATATCTGGAGTCCGCCGAGGCGACCTACGATCTGGCCATCCGGCGCTTCCTCTACACGACCTACGGCTCGATCCTGCCGTTGCTACGCCGCGACGTCGTGAGCCGGCTCGGTCAGCTCGCTCGGCTGCTGGTGCAACCGCTCGACCGCTTCATCGCCGGTTACGTCCAGGACCATCGGCTGGCGCAGATCCTCGGTTACCCGGCCGTCTTCCTCGGAACGTCGCCGTCCTGCGCGCCCAGCATTTATCACCTGATGAGCCATCTCGACCTCGTGGACGGGGTGTTCTACCCGCAGGGTGGCTTCCGCACGCTGGTCGAATCGCTGACCGCACTCGCGCAGGCAGAAGGCGTCAAGATCCACACCTCCTCGCGAGCCACTGAGATCCAGACCCGAGCGCGCCAACGTCGCCGGGGCAGTGGCGATCGGCGCGCGCTCGAGGTGCAGGGAGTGAGTTTCGCCGCCGCGGACGGTCCGGTCACCGTCGATGCCGACATCGTGGTGGGCGCTGCAGATCTGCATCATCTGGAGACCGAACTCCTGACCGGTGCCGCGCGCAGTCGTCCCTCGGCGTGGTGGGCCAGGCGTGATCCGGGACCGGGAGCGGTTCTGGTGCTGCTCGGGGCCCAGGGGCCACTGCCGCAGTTTGCCCACCATTCGTTGTTCTTCACTCGGGATTGGGAGAAGCACTTCGACGCCATCCGGCGACCGGGTCAGGCCATTCCCGACCCGGCATCGATCTATCTGAGTCGAACCACCGCCAGTGACCCGGCCATGGCGCCCGAAGACCACGAGAGTCTTTTCATCCTCATCCCGGTGCCCGCCGAATTGGGGATGGGACGTGGTGGTGTCGACGGCGGCGGCGACGCCGCGGTCGAACGAGTCGCCGACGCCGCGATTCATCAGGTCGCTACGTGGGCCGGAGTGCCCGACCTGGCCGACCGGATCGTCGTACGCCGTACGATCGGGCCCCGGGACTTCGCGGACGACGTCAACGCGTGGTGCGGCGGTGCACTCGGTCTGGCACACACCGCCCGGCAGTCGGCGTTCTTCCGGGCGCGCAACAGGTCGCGACGGGTGGCTGGTCTGTTCTACGCGGGCCACAGCACCCTGCCCGGCATCGGTCTGCCCATGTGCCTGATCAGTGCGGAGATCCTGCTCAAGGCGGTCCGCGGCGACGACTCCACGGGCCCGCTGCCGACGCCGCTGCCGTTGCGAACGGAAGCCATGCCGGCCACGCCGGGCCGCAGCCAGTGGGTTCCGCTCCGCCGGCGGAGGCTCGGATGAGCCCGCGGCACCTGTCCTACGCCGGCATGCTGGCGTTCTGCCTCCTCGGCACCGTTCCACTCGACATCGGCTATGGGTTGGGTGTGCTGCGCCGACCGGTGCGGCTGGCGACGGCCATCGTCGTGGCGGCCATCCCTTTCCTCGCCTGGGACGTCTGGGCCACGCATGTCGGGCAGTGGCGTTTCGACCGGCGACAGACCTTGCCATGGCGGGTCGCCGGCCTCCCCCTCGAAGAGATCGCGTTCTTCGTCGTCATCCCGCTTGCTGCGATCTTGACGTATGAGGCCGTGTGCCTGCTGAGCGCTCGCCAGCAGCGAGGCACGACGCGACCCAGGAAGGAGTCGCGGTGACCTACACGGCGCTCGCCGTCATCGCCGTGCTCGCATCCGTGTGCGTCGACCGCTGGCTGGTGCGCAGCCGACTGACCTCCTCCAGGAACTGGTGGACGGCGTACGGCATTCTGCTGGCCTTCCAGCTGATCACGAACGCGTGGCTGACCGGACGCGGCATCGTCCGCTATGACGCCGGCGCGATCATCGGTGGAGCACGAGTCCGTTGGTGGGGCGATGGTCGGGTGTTCTGGGCACCTGTCGAAGATCTCGGCTTCGGCTTCGGCCTCGTCCTGGTCACTTGCGCCGTGTGGGACAGGTTGCGGCCGCACCACCGACGCTCCTGCGAGGCATCGTGAGCGGCATGGGGGCGAGGCTGCTGCAGGGACCGGTCGACGTCGGTGTTCCGGGCCCCACGACCAGGCAGATGATGACCGGGTTCCGGTCGATCAGGGCTGACCCGCTGGGCTTCCTGTGCCGGGCTCGCGAACGGTATGGCGACCTCGTCGCTTTCCCCGTGCCCGGCCCGCCGGCCCTGCTCATCAGCGATCCGGCCGATGTTCGCCGGGTGCTGCAGACAGGGGCGCGAACGTGGGGCAAGGACACCATCCAGTATCGGGCTCTTGCGCGGGTGACCGGCCCGGGATTGCTCGCCTCCGCACAGCCGAACTGGCTGACACATCGTCGATTGGCCGCGCCCGCGTTTCACCACCAGCGGCTGCACGAGCTGTCGGCCAAGGTGACGGACGCGACCGACCGCCTCCTGGGCCACCACCTCGGATCCGGTCGCGGACCACAGACCGTCGATGTGGCCGACATCTGCCAACGCATCGCGCTGGAGGTGGTGGGTGATGCCATCCTCTCCGCTGATCTTTCCGAAACGGCCCACCGATTGCTGGAGGCAACCGACACGGCGTCCCGACTCGTGGTCCGGCTGGGACAGTCGATCCTTCCCGAGCGGGTCCCATCCGTGGTGAACCGCCGGCTCGCCGCGACCCGGCGCAAGCTCGACGTCCTGTGTTTCGAGCTGGTCGACGCCCGTCGCACTGCAGGTTCGCATGGTGCGGACCTGGTCGGCTTGCTCATCGACGGCGGACTGTCGGACCAGGCGATCCGCGACGAACTGGTGACCATGATCATCGCGGGACACGAAACGACCGCGGCCGCGCTGTCCTGGACGCTGATGCTCCTCGCCGAGAACCCGTCGGCCCAGGACCGGGTGCGCAGCGAGGTCGGCCGACTCACGGGTCCAGTGCCGATGATCGGCACCCGCTCGGCTGTGCCGTGGACCCGGGCCGTCATCGACGAATCGCTGCGCCTGTACCCACCGGCTTGGGTGATCTCGCGAAGGTCGCGGGAGCCCGATGTGATCGGCGGGCGCGACGTTCCGGCCGGAACCACTGCCATCATCAGCCCGTGGGTGATGCACCGCCGGGCCGACGCCTGGCCCAGCGCGGAGGAGTTTGAGCCCCGGCGCTTCATGGCTGACGGTGTCTCTCGTGCAGATTATCTGCCCTTCGGTGCCGGACCCCGCCTGTGTATCGGTCGGGAGTTCGCGTTGGGCGAAATGGCGATCGTGCTGAGCAGGGTTGTGTCGGAGTTCCGTGTCGAACTGCCGGCCGGCTGGACCCGCCCCAGCCCTCAGGCGGACGTTGCCGTCCGTCCCGCCGGCGGCATGCCGCTGCAGTTGATCCCGGTGGCAGGCCGCTCATGATCGCCCTCGTCCTGATGACCGCACTGCTGTGTGCGTTGCTGACGGGCCGGTCGCAGTGGAGGGAACTGCGGTCGCTCCCTCTCCGTTCCGGGACCGCACCCGTCGCTTCCGAGGTCTCGGTCATCATTCCTGCGCGTGACGAGGCGACGAACCTGCCGCCCCTGCTCACCTCCTTGCGCTCACTCGCTTCACCAGTGCTCGAGATCATCCTGGTCGACGATGACTCCCGGGACGGCACCTACGAGGTTGCGCTGGCCGGCGGCGCGAAAGCCGTCACCACTCGCGTCCCGCCGGGATGGACCGGTAAGGCGTGGGCCTGTCAAGTAGGCGCCGACATCGCCGACGGTCGGCTGCTGCTCTTTCTGGACGCTGACACGGTCTTGGCACCGGATGCCGTCGACCGGTTACTTGTCAGGTATGCCGAAACGGGCGGCCTGGTGTCGGTGCAGCCGTATCACGAGGTGCCGACCGCCTACGAACAGCTTTCGGCATACTTCAACATCGTCTCGATGATGGGCGGAGGGGCATTCGGGCGGCGTACCACGACGCGGCCCGCGGCGTTCGGGCCGTGTCTGTTCACCGGGCGCACCGATTACGAACGCGTCGGCGGCCACGCCGCAGTCCGGACGAACATCCTGGACGATGTCGGTCTGGCCGGCGCATACGCGCGGCTCGGACTGCCGGTGGGGTGCGCCGTGGGGGAGGCGGCGGTGCGGATGCGAATGTATCCGCGGGGCGCGAGACAACTGGTCGAAGGCTGGACCAAGAACATCGCGTCGGGTGCTCAGCAGGCCGATCGCCGGGCAGCCGTGGCGGCCACCGTCTGGGTTGCCGCTCACTTCGCGGTCGCCGCCGGCTCGGCGGTCGCGGTGCTGCACCTCGTCGGCACCGGCCGGTGGGCCGGCACCGGACCGGGGTGGTTCTGGCCTGTCGCATGGCTCGCCGTCGCACTGCAGCTGCGGACCATGGTGCGTCGCATCGGCTCGTTCCGGTGGTGGACCTGGGCGCTGTTCCCGCTCCCGCTGATCGCCTTCGGTCTGTTGTTCCTGCGCTCGGCGCTGCTGACGCACGGGCGTCGATCCGTGGGCTGGCGTGGCCGGACCGTGGCGTTGACCCACGAGTGCCCCGTCGAGGACGACCGCTGATGCTCACCTTCGTGATGCCCCGGTCGGTCACGGTCGCCGTCGACGTGGCGGCGTGGGCGGTCTTCCACGCCGGAACCGGGTATGCCGCTCACCGCCTGAGCGAGAACCATCTCAGGGATGACGGATGGCTCCTGAGGCAACGGGCCTTCGAGGACGAAGGCCGTTGGTATCGCCGCAGGTGGCGCATCGACCGGTGGAAGGATCGGCTGCCCGAGGCGGGCGGGTTCTTCGAGGGAGGTGTCAGCAAGTCCCGCATTCCCGCACCGGCTGACGGTGGTCTGGTGCTCTTCGTCCGGGAAACGCGCCGTGCCGAACTCGCACACTGGTGGGCATTGGCCTGTGGCCCGCTCTTCGTGCTGTGGAACCCGCCTTTCCCTGCCGCACTGTTGGTCGGTTATGGGATCATCGTGAACGTTCCATTCATCGGCATACAGCGGTACAACCGATTTCGGTGCCAAGCAATGATCGCTCGGCGTCGCTCTCTTCGCTGTTCGTGACCGACGAGAGTGAGGTCTCCGATGCCTTCGGTGAGCGTGCGATACATCGTCCACGATGTCGACGAGGCGATCCGGTTCTATACCGAGGCGCTCGACTTCGCCGAGGTCATGCACCCGGCGCCCGCCTTCGCGATGCTCGCGCGGGGCGACCTGCGGCTGGTGCTCTCGGCTCCGGGTGGCGGACCCGGTGGTGGACAGGTCATGCCGGACGGAACGACCCCGATCCCTGGCGGCTGGAACCGTTTCGCCCTCGAGGTCGACGACCTCGACGCGCTCGTCGACCGGTTGCGATCCGGCGGTGTGCGGTTCCGCAATGACATCGTCGACGGCGTGGGTGGCCGGCAGATCATCGCCGAGGACCCCTCCGGCAACCCGGTGGAACTCTTTCAACCGACCATCGACGAGGCTCGGCTCGACCAGTCGTCGTAGTGCCGGGTGGAGGTCACCCGCCGGCTGAGTCGAGGACTTCGACCGCAAGGACCGTCGGCAGATGCCGGGCGATCTCCTGCCAGGTATCGCCCTCGTCGCGGCTGGCGAAGACCGACCCGGTGTTCGTTCCGAAGTAGACGCCTGCCGGGTCCTGGTGGTCGCCGCTCATTCCTTGGCGCAGCACCGTGAAGAAGCACGCCTGCTGGGGGAGGCCTGCGCGCTGCGCCTCCCAGGACGCGCCGGCGTCCCGGGAGCGCCATACGGCTGCGGCCGCGTCGGGCGGGAAGCGGCCCGCGGAGTCGTCGTTGAGCGGCACGGTCCAGAGCGTGCGCTCGTCGCGCGGGTGTGTCCAGAGCGGGAAGCCGAAGGTGGACGGTAGGCCGGCGGTGATGTTGTGCCAGGTATGACCGCCGTCCGCCGAACGCCATACGCCGTGGTGGTTCTGCTGGTAGAGCGAATCGCCGGTGGCGCGCTCGATGTGGTGGACACAGAACCCGGTGTGTCCCTCGGAGGCGGCCGCCGGGTGGGTGTTGCCCTCGCCGTCCGTGGGGTCAGCGAGGTCGTTGCGCCGTTCCCAGGTGACGCCACCGTCCTCGGTGGCGAAGACGCCGGCTGCGGAGATGCCGACCCACATCTTCTCGGGGTTCTCCGGGTCGACGACGATGGTGTGGAGGACGAGTCCTGCGGCGCCCGGACCCCAGTCCGGTGCGGACGGGTGATCGGTGAGGCCCTTGACCGTCTCCCAGGTCTCGCCGTCGTCGTCGCTGACCAGGAGAGTCGCCGGCTTGGTCCCGGCATACAGCTTCCCGCCGCCGCGGCCGAGCGACCACACCTGGGAGAAGTTGTCGCCGAACGGTGTCGGCGTCTCCGTCCAGCCGATCGACGCCGCGAACTCAGGGTCACTCGCGGCCCATTCGTCGACCTGTCCGGTGGTGAGTTTGGTGACGTTCCAGGTGTGTCCGGCGTCCTCGGAGCGCCATACACCTGCGCCGGTCCAGTCGCCACCGCCACCGGCCCAGATCGTGCCGGTGTCGGGGTCGCCGACGACGTGGTTGATCGGCCAGCCGTCGCAGTAGGGCCCGCGGACGGCCCAGTTCGCGCGAGCGGCATCGCCGTCCAGGATGAAGGTGCCCTTGGTGGTGCCCACCAACAGGTGGATGGGTGTGTCGGACATCAGCGTGCCTCTTCCTCGAAGCCGGCCCGGCGTGGACGCGGGTAACGTTCTATCTTCGCGATCCGGGGGCAGCGGGGCAAGACCTCGACGACTTCGCCGGAATGTCTTCGACATGATCCCAAAAATTCTCGAGCTGCCGATGTCGAAGAGCGCGATCATCGTTCGACGTACCTGTGACAAGCAAGACCGGCCAACCAAGTGGGAGTGATCGAAATGCCGCGTTTCATGGGATTCGTGCGGATGGAAGAAGGCGTCGGAACGCCGCCGAAGGCACTGTTCGACGCGATGGACGTCTACATCGGGGAGCAGGCCGCCAAGGGCGTATTCCTTGACGGCGGAGGGTTGTTCGGCACCGAGGACGCTGTCAACTTCATCTCCCGCGAGGGTGAGGTCAGCCGAGTGAACGGCCCGTATGCCGAGGCGAAGGAGGTCGTCGGCGGGTGGGCGATCATGCAGTACGACAGCATCGAGGACGCGGTCGCCGACCAGCAGGAGTTCGCCGAACTGCACGCGAAGCACTGGCCGGAGGTCACCGTGATCTCCACCCTGCGACAGATCTCCGACGGGCCGGACGCCCCCGCCGACTGAGCCACCGTCACTACGCTGGCCGCGTGCCGGCAGAGATCCGAACGGACGATCCACACGAGGTGATAGTCGCCGCGTGGCGGGCCGAATCGGCCCGCCTCGTCGGCGCTCTCACCCGCATGACCCGTGACCTCGAGCTCGCCGAGGATCTGGCGCAGGACGCACTCGTGGCCGCGCTCGAGCAGTGGCCGGACACCGGCGTGCCCGACAACCCGGGCGCGTGGTTGATGACGACCGCGAAGCGGCGGGGCATCGACCACTTCCGCCGCGCCGACGTTCATCGCCGCAAAGTCACGGAGCTGGGCTACGCCGGTGCCGGAGAGGAGGGCACGATGCCCGACCTCGACGACCAGGTCGACCACATCGAGGATGACGCGCTGCGGCTCATCTTCCTGTCCTGCCACCCGTCCCTGAGCCCCGAGTCGCGGGCTGCCCTCACGCTGCGGTTGGTTGGCGGGCTCACGACCGCCGAGATCGCCCGTGGCTTCCTCGTCTCGGAATCGACCATGGGACAGCGCATTTCACGCGCCAAGAAAACGCTGGCGCAATCGCGCGCCGAGTTCGAGCTGCCCACCGGGTCGGAGCGGACCAAGCGTCTCGATGACGTCATGGCGGTCATCTACCTCGTCTTCAATGAGGGGTATGCCGCCACCGCCGGCGCCGACTGGATGCGGCCCGAACTGGCGAACGAGGCGATGCGACTGGCGCGCATGCTGGCGACACTCGCTCCGGACGAGCCGGAAGTGCTCGGTCTGCAGGCGCTGCTCGAGATCCAGGGTTCGCGGATGCCGGCTCGGCTGGATGATGACGGCAGTCCGGTGCTGCTCGAGGCGCAGGACCGTCGACGCTGGGATCAGTTGCTGATCCGGCGCGGGCTTGTGGCCCTGCATCAGGCGGAACAGCTGGCGAGGCAGGGGAAGGCGGTCGGGCGGTACTTCCTGCAAGCATCCATCGCCGTACAGCACGCTCGTGCCCAGCGTGCTGAGGACACCGACTGGCGTCGGATCGCTGCGCTGTATGACGTCCTCGCGACCGCGGCGCCCGGTCCGGTGGTCGAAGTGAACCGGGCTGTCGCGCACGGCCGGGCGTTCGGACCGGATGCAGGCCTGGCAGTTCTGGACGCACTGCCGGCGGACGCGCTCGGCGACTCGCCCCTGGTGCCCAGCGTGCGCGGCGACCTGCTCGAGCGGGCCGGCCTGCGGGAACAGGCACGCGAGGCGTTCTTCGAGGCTGCCGGGCGGACCAAGAACGACGGCGAACGCGCGATCCTGCGCCGTCGAGCCGGGCTGAGCTGACGTCCGCGCCGGGAGTCGGTCAGCAGCGTGACCTCGAGGACATCGTTGACGAACTCCAGAAAACCCCTCAGGGTGGCTCCTGGTGGCACATCGCAGCGCGCGGCATGCTTGTCGGATGAAGGCTGTAGCGGCGGCGATCGGACTCGCGGTGGTGGCTGCGCTGACCGGCTGCACCTCGCCCCATCCAGCGGCGCAGTCACCGAGCCCGCCGCGGTCGACATCCTCGTCACTTCCGACCTCGCCCGGTGCGATGTCGAGGACGCCGGAACCCGCACACGTGGTCATCGTCGTGCTGGAGAACCACGCGTTCGGCGAGGTGCTGGGCAACCCGGAGGCGCCCTTCTTGAACCGTGTGGCCGCGCACGGTGCCAGCCTCACGCAGTTCTATGCGATCAGGCATCCCAGCGAGCCGAACTACCTCGCGCTCTTCTCCGGATCGACGCAAGGACTGTCCAGCGACGCGTGTCCGGTGCGCTACGCCGGCCCGAACCTGGCACGCTCGCTGCTCGACGCCGGCAAGACCTTCATCGGGTATGCCGAGGACCTGCCGGGGTCCGGGTTCACCGGCTGCCGCAACGGTGACTACGTGCAGCGGCACTGTCCCTGGATCAGCTTCACCGATCTGCCGGCCGATGTGAGTCAGCCGATGGCATCGTTCCCGAGCAACTACGCGTCGCTACCCACGGTCTCTTTCGTCATCCCGAACCTCCAGCACGACATGCACGACGGCACACCGGCACAGGCCGACCACTGGCTTCGAGAGCATCTGTCGGGGGTACGCGGACTGGGCAGCATCACACGACAGCCTGCTGGTCGTCACCGCGGACGAGGACGACGGCAGCGCCGGTAACCAGATCCCCGCGATCATCAGCGGAGCGGGCGTCAGATCAGGGCAGTACGGCGGCCAGTACACCCTCTACTCACTGCTTCGGCTTCTGGAGGACATGTACCACCTACCGCGGCTGGGCGCCAGCGCCGACGCTGCCCCGATCACCGGCATCTGGAGTTGAGTCGTCGTCACTGGTTTGTTGACGCCGCAACTGGATCCGGCCGCCGGCAAGGGTCGGCCAGTGGATTCGGGCGGTGCATCGTCCGAGGTCGGTCAGAACGGTGGCTTGGGGCCAGGGAGTTCCACGCGTATGTCGCCCGGGAACCGGTAGATCCGGAGATTGCCGCCTGCGCGTCGTTCGATGGCCCGGTCTCGATGCTCGTCCTGGAGGAGTTGCAGGTCCTCGAGGTCGGTGAACACATTGGGTATGACGTCGTGTTCCCGGCAGAGGGCCAGGCGGATGCCGAACTGCTGCTCTGCGCGGCTGACCCATGGCGGGCAGTGGTCGTCCGGTCGGTGGTGGTCGAACGCGGTGGTGCGTAACCGTCGGGTCAGCGTGTGCCAGGTGATGGAGGCATCGTCGTGTTGTCGGCTGGTCCAGAACCGGCCGGTCTTGGGGTTGTGATGACCGCGGTGCAAGGCGTGCAGGTTGTCGGGGTGCGTGGCACCGTCGGCCGGACGCATGGCGCCGGGTTGGTGCTCGACGTCGTGGTCCAGGTCGGCTTCGTACGCGGAGACGCCGCAGTCGCCAGGTGCCCGGCAGGTGTGATCGCGGCCCTGCACCAGCCGCGCCATACGTGCCGGTGCGCGATAGGTGCGTGCGGCGTCGATCACCTGGCCGCTGACGGGGTCGGTGACCAGGCGCGCCCAGGTCGACCCGGCTCGCACCGCCACGGCGCGGATCTGCTCGGGCGTCAGGAAACCCAGGCCGGGCACTTCGGCGAGGCCGAATGCCGCACCGCACCCGGCAGCGCCCGCGTGCTGTTGCACGACGTCGTCGGGCAGCAGCGCGGCCAAGGGAACGATCACGTGCAACCGGCCGGCCGGCGCATCACCCAGGTGTTCGTGGCCGGGGATGGTGCCGGCGATGAGGAGGTCGATCGCGATGTCGGCGCGTAGTTGAGCCAGTGACCGTTTGTCCCCGGCGGCCCGGGCTGCCTTGGCTAGGTTGGCGACGCGTTGTTGGGCGGCGAAGACGCGTGTGGCGTCGCCGGATGCCTGGAGGGTCGCTGTGCCGTCGCGCCCGGGGAAGGTGCACGCATCCCGTGCGTCCACGGCCTCGCGGTGTTTGCGTTGGCGGTCGGCGGCGGCACCGTCCACCAGGGCGAGTTGGCGTCGGACCCTGGCGCGAAAACCGGCATGCGACAACGGGACACCGGCCAGGCCGCCGTCGGCGGACGTCGTCCGGTCCGGCGGCGCGAGGAGTCGCCCGATGACCCGCCCGGCCAGCACCGGATCGAGGTGCGCGGTCTCGGCATACGCGATCCGCGCCCGCTGCCAGGTGCAGCCGCCGGCGCGGAGCAGACGGTGCGCCGAGCCGACGCGTTCGCGCATCGCGGTGGCGAAGCGGACCCGGTCTCGGGCCGCCGTCAGTGTGGAGCCGGTCAGCAACTGGATTTCGTGCACCACTGCGCGGCACGCGGCCCTGCGGTGCGCGGCCACCTTTTGCGCGTAGCGCGGGTCGTCGCGGTCGACGCCATGGTCGGCGGCGACGTCCTCGACCAAGGCCCCCGTCGCCTCCAACGAGGACGCGTCTGCGAATCCCTTGACCGTCTCGGCTGCCTGGACCAGGTCGCCCAGGCGCTCTCGGGACACGTCGCTCAAGGAGGTACGCCGGGCTTGCTCGGCGAGGTCGGTGATCGCGGCGATGACGGTGTCCGGCAACCCGGACACATCGACCAACCGCCCGCCGTCACCGGCCATGGCGGCATTCGCGTCGGAACACATCTCCGGTCACCTCCCATCCCGCGGTCGTTCCTTGATGTGCTCGATTCTAGAGGTGACCACCGACAACCTCCGCGGCGAAAACACCTGAGCGATAGAGGTTTCCGGGACATGATGGTGACATGCACACGCGCCGCGGACTCTTCGTTGCACCGTTCGATGTCCTTGCCGACCCGCGGGTCGTCGGCGACCTGGCCGCCACGGCCGAGGCGGCCGGGTGGGACGGGTTCTTCATCTGGGACCACCTGCAGTACGGCGACCGGGTGGATGCGATCGCGGACGTGTGGACCTGCTGCGCTGCTGTCGCCATGCGGACCGAGCGGTTGCTGTTCGGTCCGATGGTGACGCCGCTGCCGCGACGTCGACCGCAGGTGCTGGCCCGGCAGGCGGCGAGCCTGGCGGTGCTGTCCGACGGCCGGTTCGTGCTGGGCCTGGGCTTGGGCGACGACTGGGTGGGCGAGTTCAGCTCGTTCGGCGACGAGGCGGACCCGCGCGTGCGCGGACGAATGCTTGACGAAGGTCTCGAGGTTCTCACCTCGCTGCTGAGCGGCAGCCCTGTTGACCATGTAGGAGCTCATTACGTCGCCCGGAACGCCCGCTTCCTCCCAGCACCTGCGGTGCCGATCTGGCTGGCCGGACGGTTCGGCAATCGCGCGCCGATGCGCCGGGCCGCGAAGTATGACGGCTTCTTCGTCATCGGCTTGGAAACTCCCGACGACCTGGACGAAGTGACAGCTGCGCTCGCGGACCACGACCCGGCTCAGGGCTTCGACGTCGTGCTCGACCTTCGGCCCGAGCAGGATCCTGCCCCGTGGCTGGACCGCGGCGCGTCATGGGTGTTGACCCGGATCGGCCCGTTCGACATCGATCTCGCCGTCGTCGAGCGGATGATTGAGAAGGGCCCGGGTAACTGAAAGAGCCACAACGCGCTTGTCTTCCCGGTTGAAGTGGATCGCTCCGGCTAACCGGTGCCGGTCGTCGTCGTCCACAACACGAACTTCAGTGTGCGAACGTGGCGATGTGCGGCACGTCCTCAGCCCCCGGTTGGGCCCCGTCAGAGCCGTCCACGAAATCTCAAGTAGACGGCAGCAAATACAAGGACGACTCCGACGTTGACCATCAGCCGTGGCCAGAAGTGGTGCCTGAAGATCAGGACGTCCAGGGCGACGATGACGACCACCATCGCGATCCCCAAGAGCACAAGTGCTCCGTGTCTCTGCATGACACCCTTTTAACACTTGCAGTCATGGAACGAAGCGCAGCCGAGCGGCCCCGATGGTGCGGTGCGTCCCCTGACACCCATGCGCTGACGTGACCACGACCCGCCGGTGGGAGCACGTGTCAGTGGTGGAGCTGACGCAGAGCCTGCGTGGCCATGGCTGCCTCGCCGGTTGCGTTCGGGTGGACCGGGAATGCGTTGATCGGCCCGACTGCCGGCTCGATCCACCGCGTATTCTCCGGCTCACAGGCATCGTGGCCGACGGAGCTGGCCGACATGTCGATGTACCGCGCGCCGGTCCGCTGGGCAGCCTGGCGGACCGTGGCGTTGAGCACGCTCTCCTCGTGATTCAGCCAGGGGACGTCACCCATCGCGATCGGCATGGACGGGTAGCACGCCAGCTCGCCGACAGGGGGCAGGATCTGCGGGTAACCCAAGATCACGACCGTCGCGGCCGGGGCCTTCTGACGCACCGCGGTCAGCGCGGCGACGAGGTGGGGATACGTCTGGTTGGCGATCTCGTCGGTGAAGGTGCTGCCGTATTTCTGCTCGCACGGGTTACCCATGATGTCGGAGGAAGAGATGGTGGCGCAGCCGAAGAACGAGTCGACGAAGACGTTTTCGTCATTCCCGCCGATCGTCATGGTGACCAAGCGAGTGTGCTTGGTGACCGCGTCGAGCTGCGGGGCGACACCCGGCGCCTGCGAGGAGAAGAAGTCAGACGTCTTCGCGCCGCTGCACGTCACGTCGGTGAACGACGACGGCTTCGTCCGTGCAGCGATGTCGTGCGCGTAGTTGAGCGTGGACCGGCCGCACGTCGGCGGGGCGGTCGCGACGAGCGGTGTCACCCCGGCTGCGGAGGAGTAGCTGTCACCCAACGCCACGTATGGCGATGTCTTGATCGCGTGTCGATTCGCGGTCGGTGGCGTTACCTTCGCCGAGGCAGGGACGGCAACGCCGACCCCCACGGCCGTGGCGAAGAAGGTTGCTGCAACAACGCTGGCAATGCGACGCATCATGAACTCCGGTGTCCGGGAACAGCCACGAGCCGACCGCTCGCCCCGGGCCAGCAGGCACCGTTGGCACCCGAAGCTCAACGTAGCAACCCGCTCCCCGCCCGGCAATGATCGGACGAATGGGCCTGAGTCAACGCTGCGAACCCCGCGAGCCTGAGCGCGTACAGACGTGCTGGTTAGGCTCGGCGTGCGTCGCCGCGACGTGTCGGGCACAACTGGATTGAGGACGCAGATGACCACTTCGACGCAGATCCGGCTGGCGGCATACCCGGTCGGAATGCCGCAGGACAGCGACTTCGAGACGGTGACGGTCGACCTGCCGGCCCTTGCCGATGGCCAGGTGCTGCTGCGGACGATCTATCTGTCGCTCGACCCCTACATGCGGGGGCGGATGAGCACCGCCAAGTCGTATGCCGCGTCGCTGGAACTCGGGGACGTCGTTCTGGGCGGCACGGTGTGCGAGGTGCTGGAGTCGCGATCGGAGGGCTTGACGGCCGGGGACTTGGTGCTCGCCTACACCGGCTGGCAGACCCACGCCGTCGCAGACGCCACGCAGCTGCGCCGGCTGGACCCGGCGCAGGCACCGATCTCGACGGCGGTCGGTGTGCTCGGTATGCCGGGCTTCACGGCATACGCGGGCCTGCTGGAGCTGGGGCGACCGAAGCCGGGGGAGACCGTGGTCGTCGCTGCCGCCGCCGGTCCGGTCGGCTCGGCGGTCGGGCAGATCGCTCGGATCAAGGGCGCCCACGCAGTCGGCATTGCCGGTGGCCCGGAGAAGTGCCGAATCCTCCTGGAAACGTGTGGTTTCGACGCTGCGGTCGACCACCGGTCACCCACCTTCGTGGACGATCTGGCCGCGGCGACTCCCGACGGGATCGACGTCTACTTCGAGAATGTCGGCGGCGCGGTGACCGAGGCGGTCATCGAGCGGCTCAACCTCTACGCGCGAATGCCGGTCTGCGGGCAGGTCGCCGGATACAACGCAACCGAGCCGCCGCCCGGTCCGGACCAGTTGCCCAGGTTCCTGCGCAAAGTTCTCACCCTCAGTCTCTCGGTGCGCGGGTTCATCCAATCCGAGTTCGTCCCAACGCATTACGCAGCCTTCGAGCGTGACATGTCCGGCTGGATGCGCGATGGCAAGGTTCATTACGTCGAGGACATCGTCGACGGACTGCAGAACGCCCCCGAAGCGTTCCGCGGCCTGCTGACCGGCCGCAACGTCGGCAAGCTGCTCGTGCAGGTGAGCGAAGATCCGACCCGGCGCTGAGCCCTGCCCCGCACTGTCCGCGATTGCGGCACGCGGTCCGGCGTGGGTGGCTACGCTGGATGGACCGTTCGAGATGTTGGAGGTGCGCCATGCCGATCTTCATGGTGGAGCGGCGCTTCGCTGAGGAACTGGACCTCGACTCCGCCGGTGCGGACGGCATCAATCGGATCAACCTCGACGAGGACGTCCGCTGGCTGTATTCCTTCCTGTCCGCGGACAAGCGCAAGACCTACTGCCTCTATGAGGCGCCGTCGCCCGAGGCGATCCGGCGCGCTGCGACCCGAGCAGGGATTCCGGCGGACCAGATCGTCGAGGTGACCGACCGGATCCTGCCCGACGCCAGCCTCGCCTCGATCCGCTAGATCAGGTGGTGATCGGCGGCGTAACGAGCCGCCTGGGTGCGGTTCGCCGCGCCCGTCTTGGTCAGGATGCTGCGCACATGGTTCGCCGCCGTGTTCGCGCTGATGAAAAGTCGCGAGCCGATCTCGCGGTTGCTCAGTCCCGCCGCGACGAGCCGAAGTACGTCGAGCTCCCGGGAGGTCAGTCCGTCGTGCGGCGCGTCGCCCGGAACGGCCTCCAGCCAACGCAGCACTCGCAGTTGGCCGATCGGCATGGCGAGTTCTCGCGCCTCTGCTGCGAGCCGAGCGGCGCGCACCGGGTCGTCCCGGCGCCCGTGAAGCGCCACCGCGTGCCGGGCGAGGGTCTCGGCGACATGCACCGTCGAGCGCATCCGCCGATCCATGCTGACCGCCGAGCCGAAGAGGCGATCCGCCTCGGCCCGTTCCCCCATGGCTTCGGCGAAGCGCGCGAGATAGCGGTCCGCGCAGCCGAACGCCGCGACGAACTGGCCGGCGACGATGTTCCCACCCGCATACCGGCGCAGCGCCGGTGTCAGCGCACGCATTGCGTCGCTGTCGCCGAGGTCGGCGGCGGCGTCCGCCATGAAGGCCAGCTCGATCGGGAAGCGGGCGTCGGCGGCATACGACTCGACATCGCGCTCGAGGAGGGTGTGCAGGGTACGACGCATCCCGTCGAGCAGACCGAACTCGGTGTAGAGGGCAAGCAGTCCGGGCAACCAGTGGCCGGCATACCGCTCCCGCCCGGTGATCAGCGGACGCACCGCCTCCAGCCGGCCGCTCTCCCGGCGGATCATGAAGAGCTGCACGCTGTGCGGTCCGTCCATCGACTCGCTGTCGAACTCGCCGATCTGCAGCGCGGTGTCGGCCAGCCGCTCGGCCTCCTCGAAGTCACCGCGACGGAAGGCACGGCTCTGCATCATGCAGGTCGCCGTGTAGTCCATGAACGGCTGCCGGCCCGAGGTGGCAGCGGCTTGCTCCTGCCTGACGTATCCCTCCAGATCGGCCGGCCGCCCGGCAAGGTAGCTTGCCAACGCGCCGAAATGCGCTGCCTCGGCTAGTGATTCGTGGTCGCCGGCCTCCCGCGCCAGCGCGGTCAGTTCACCGACCCGAGCCAGCTGCCGATCGACAGTGCCGGGCAGTAGACCGTGCCACAGACCGGTCCGCAACGTGTGCACGATCGTTGCTCGATCGCCGGTGCGACGCGCCATCACCATGGCGTGCTCACCGAGCGACTCGGCCCGGTCATGCTGTCCGGCGAAGGCCAGTGCGCGGGCCAGTGATCCGGTCGCGCACACGCGTCGGACGTCGTCGTCCGCGAGGCCGGAGTCGGCGAGCGCCGCGGAGAGCAGCTCGGCGGCCCGTGCATCGATGGACCCCGGACGCCAGTTGGTCTCCTCGAACCCCATCGCGGCCTGCAACCGGGTGAGGGGGTCCGGCATACCGGCCAGGCGGTCGTAAATCTCCCTGGCACGTGCGAATTCGCTTGCCCGGACATAGTTTCGCGCCGCGTCGAAGAGGGCCGCTGCCACCTCGTCGGGGCTGGTGCCTGGCAGCCCGGCGGCCCGCTCGAACCATCCGGCCGCGTCCTCGTAGGCGAGGCTGTGGGCAGCCTGCCGGGCGGCGAGGGTGGCGTAGCGGTACGCCTGGTCGCGATAGCCGAGCAGGTGCGCGCGAAGGTAATGGTTCGCCAGTCGCGGATAGCGGTCCGGCATGGTCTCCACGCCCCGGTCCAGCGCCCGTGCGGCCTGGGCGTGCAACATTTCGAGGCGGGCCGCGGGCAGGCGGTCGAGGAGGACCTGACGAGTCAACGAATGGGTGAATCCGTACCACGTCGCCGGCTCGTCCAGCAGCTCGATCAAGCCCGCCGAGACGGCGGCATCGAGCGCGTCGACACTGCGAGTGTGGTCGAGGACACCGGCCGTCACGAGCGTTGCAATGTCGAAGGTGTCTCCGAGAACCGCTGCCACCTGGACGGTCTCGTGCACCTGCCGGCTCAGGCCGGCCAGTCGCGCGCTGATGGTGTCGGCGATGGATGCCGGCACGCCGCGACCGTCGCGCAGCGCGGCCACGCCGCCACGGCGCTGCACATCGGTCCACAGCTCATGGAGGAAGAATGGGTTGCCGCCCGTGCGATCACGCAGGATGGACGCCGGCTGCCGTGCCGCTCCCGGTGAGATCCCTGTGCGCTCGCTGACGAAGTCGGCGATTGCGGCGGTGTCGAGGCCGCCCAGATCCAGCCGGTGCACGCCCTCGAGTCGATGCAGATCGGCCAGGTGCTCGCTCAGCTCGGCCGAGCGGTCCGGAGCCGTGGTCCGGAAGGTCGCCATCAGCAACAGGCGAGTGTCGACGGTGGCGTTCGCCACGTGCTTCAGCAGTGCGACGGTCGGCTGCGTCGCCCAGTGCAGATCGTCGAGTATGACGGCCAGTGGTCCCTCCTCCGCGAGCCGTCGCAGCAGCATCGCCAATGCGTCGAACAGCTCGCGTCGTACATCCCCGGAGGTATCCGACACTTTCGGCGACCGGTGCCGGGCGGCCTGCACCGAGAGTCTGCTGATGTCGTAGGGGAGTCCCGCGAGCAGTGGACAGACCTGGTCGCTGCAATCGGACGGCTCCTCGTCGGGGTGTATGCCGGCACAGCACGGCGCGTGCTCGAAGAGGTGGTCCAGCATCTCCACCACGGGCTGGTAGGGCACCCCTGCGTCCTTGCCGGCGGCCGCGATCAGCACCGGGATGCCGTGGTCGTGCAGCGCACCCGCGACCTCGGTTGCGAGACGGGTCTTACCGGCGCCCGGCTCTCCGCCGAGGAGCACGACCTGACCGTCGCCCTCCTCCACCCGCGACCAGATCCGCTCGAGCTCTTCGAGGTCGTGACGTCGCCCGACCAGCCGGGACCGACGCGCCACCTGGAAGCGTCGTGGCAGCGGTGCCGAAGACCACTCCATCCCTGATGCTACCGCCGCCGACGGCGGGCACCTGGTCAGATCTGACTACCGGGGAACGGCCGCAAATGGGCCAGTTCAGGTCATGACAAGGGTTGTCGCAGCGGCGACTCTGGAGGTCGAGCACTGCACGACGACGAGTAAGGAGCGCGCTCATGACCACGATTCCGGACCTGAGGACGGCGGGAGGCGTCGTACACCGCGATGACCCCGACTACGACGCGGCGCGCAGCGTCTACAACGCGATGATCGACCGTCATCCGGCGGCAATCGCCTACTGCCGCAATGTTGCCGACGTCCAGGCCGCGCTCGCCGACGCTCGTCGGTCCGGGCTCCCGGTGGCGGTGCGCGGCGGCGGCCACTCGGGTCCGGGCTGGGGCACCATCGACGACGGGATGGTGATCGACCTGGCCCCGATGTCCGGGATCCAGGTCGATGCCGGTGCCCGGACCGCCGTGGTGCAGGGCGGGGTCACCCTGAGCTCGTTCGACGCGGCGACGGCGGCGCACGGTCTGGCGACACCGACCGGTGTGGTCGGTTCGACCGGCATCGGCGGACTGACGCTGGGTGGCGGGCACGGTTACCTCTCCCGCAAATACGGACTGACCATCGACAATCTGCTGTCCGCCCAGCTCGTGCTGGCCGACGGTCGCGAGGTGACCGCTTCGGAAGACGAACACCCCGACCTGTTCTGGGCGATCCGAGGCGGGGGAGGCAACTTCGGGATCGTCACGTCGTTCACCCTGCGGCTGCACCCGGTCACCGAAGTCGTCTGCGGACCCACCGCGTGGCCGGCCGCGGCCACGGCCGACGTCCTGCGGTGGTACCGGGACTTCCTGCCTGACGCGCACGAGGACCTCTACGGCTTCTTCGCAACCCTGACGGTGCCGCCGGTCGCGCCGTTTCCCGAGCCCTTTCACCTGCACAAGGCATGCGCGATCGTCTGGTGCTTCACCGGCGATCCGGCGGACGCGGCCGACGCCCTGGCACCGGTCCGCGAGTTGCAGCCGGCGTGGGACGGCACCGGCACGGCGCCGTACACAGCATTGCAAGCGACCTTCGACGGACTGTTTCCACCTGGGCTGCAGTGGTACTGGCGCGGCGACTTCTTCCGGGACATCCCCGACGAGGCGGTGGAGTTGCACAGCCGGTTCGGCGAGGAGGCGCCGACGCCGCTGTCGCAGATGCACCTGTACCCGGTGGACGGTGCCGTGCACCGGGTGGGCGCCGCCGACACGGCGTGGGGTCACCGCGATGTGAACTTTTCCCAGGTGGTCGTCGGCGTCGACCCCGACCCGGAGAATGCCGCCGCGATCAGCACGTGGGCGAAGGATTACCACGACGCCGTCCATCCCTACTCGGCGGGCGGCGGCTATGTGAACTTCATGATGGACGAGGGACAGGACCGGGTCCGAGCCGGCTACGGCGTCAACTACGACCGGCTCGTCGAGGTCAAGGACACCTACGACCCCGGCAACGTCTTCCGGGCCAACCAGAACATCCGCCCGCATCAGCAGTGAGCTCAGCGCACCCCTTGATGTCAATGAATCTGCTGACGCCGCAACGGGATCCGGCCACCGGCGAGCACCATGTCGACCTGCCGCGGCGACAACCGGTGCCGCAGCTGGTATGACGTGCCGCTTCTGGAATTGACCGCCTCGACCGTGTCCCCGGCCGACAGTGCGTCGTGCAGTCCGTCCAGGACCAGCGTGTCACCCAACTGCACGTCGTCGTAGTCGCCGGCGTCGGCGAACTCCAGGGCGAGGATCCCGAAGTTCGCGAGGTTCTGCCAGTGGATCCGCGCGAACGACTTCGCAATCACCACGCGCAGGCCGAGGTAACGCGGCGCGATGACGGCGTGCTCGCGGGACGAGCCCTGACCGTAGTTCTCGCCGCCGACGATGATGTGGCCGCCCTCGTCACGCAGCGCCGTGGCCCGCTCGACATACTCGGGATCGACTGCGTGGTAGACGAATTCGGAGATCTTCGGGATGTTGCTGCGATAGGGGAGCACCTTGGCGCCGGCCGGCAGGATCTCGTCGGTGGAGATGTTGTCGCCGACCACCAGGCCGACCTGCGCCTCGATCCGGTCGGGCAGTCCGTCGAAGTCGGGCAGCGTGGAGATGTTCGGTCCCTTGACCAGTTCCACCTCACGCGCCTGCTCCACCGGCAGCGGCTCGACGAGCATCGCGGTGTTGACGCTCGCGTGCTCGGGCAGCTTCGGGTGCGGGTAGTCGATCCCCTTGTCCTTGCTGAGGTCTCGCGGGTCGGTGATCACCCCGGTGAGCGCGGCAGCGGCCGCCGTCTCGGGGGAGCACAGCCATACCGAGTCCTCCGGGGTGCCGGACCGGCCGGGGAAGTTGCGCGGCATGGTGCGGAGGCTGTTGCGCCCGGTCGCGGGAGCCTGACCCATCCCGATGCAGCCAAGGCAACCGGACTGGTGCACCCGTGCGCCGGCGCTGATCAGGTCGAACAGCCAGCCGCCCTTGGTCAGGCCCTGCAGGATTTCCCGCGACGTCGGGTTGATGTCGACCGAGACGGCCGGCTCGGCATACCGGCCTTTCAGGGTCTCGGCGACCACGGCGAAATCCCGCAGACCCGGGTTGGCCGAGGATCCGACCACCACCTGCGACACCGGCTCGCCGGCGACCTCGCGCACCGGCACCACGTTGCCGGGGGAGGACGGCCGGGCGATCAGCGGCTCCAGGGCGGACAGGTCGATCTGCTCCTCGATGTCGTATGACGCCCCGTCGTCGGCGACGATCTCACGCCACACGTCTTCCCTGTCCTCGGCTGCCAGGAACCTGCGCACCTCGTCGTCGGAGGGGAAAACCGTTGTGGTTGCACCGAGTTCGGCTCCCATGTTGGCGATGACGTGACGGTCCATCGCCGTCAAGTGCGCCAGGCCCGCACCGTGGTATTCGACGATCCGGTTGACGCCGCCCTTCACGTCGTGCCGGCGGAGCATCTCCAGCACGACGTCCTTGGCTGACACCCAGTCCGGCAACTCACCGGTCAGCTCGATGCCCCAGATCTCCGGCATCCGCAGAAAGAGCGGCTCGCCGGCGAGCGCCATGGCGACGTCCAGCCCGCCCACGCCGACCGCGAGCATGCCGATCGCGCCGGCCGCGCAGGTGTGTGAATCGGCCCCCGCCATCGTGGCCCCCGGCCGGCCGAAGCGTTGCTGGTGCGTCGGGTGCGAGACGCCGTTGCCCGGGCCGGAGAACCACAGCCCGAAACGCTGGGCGGCCGAGCGCAGGAAGGCGTGGTCGTCGGGATTGCGCGCGTCCTCCTGCAGGAGGTTGTGATCGACATACTGCACCGCGACCTCGGTCTGCACCCGGTCCAGATCGAGCGCTTCGAGCTCCAGCATCACCATGGTCCCTGTCGCGTCCTGCACGAGCGCTTGATCGACGCGCAACGCGACCTCGGCACCGGGCGTGAGATCGCCGTCCAGGAGGTGGTCACGGATCAGCTTCTGTGCGACGTTGAGCGCCATGACGCTCCTCTCCGGCCGGCCGAATGGAGGCGCTCGGCCTGATCGGGTCTTTCCACCGTAGCGCGGGCAGCTCGCCAGCCGGCATCGGCGGGAAGGTGCTCAGTCGTGGTGGCGACGCCGCCGCCGGCGGCCGCCGAGCTCGCGCCGGGCGCGTTCGTAGAAGTCGTAGGTGGCGCGCATCGCGTCGTCGAACGTCACGGCCGGGCGACGCGCCCGGGTGCTCGCCTTGAGCCGTTCGACCCGGTCTGCGTCGACCAGCAGCTTGGCCAGGTTGTCGACCATGTCGTCGGCGTCGTCGACGAGCAGTCCCTCGACCCCCGTCTCCACGAAGTCGGCGAGTCCGGTGAAGGTGTAACCGACGACCGGCACTCCGGCACTGCGGGCCTCCAGCGCCGCGATGCCGAATGCCTCCTGCCGGGACGGAGCCACGAAGAGGTCCGACTCGTGCAACAGCGCACGGATCTGCTCGGGGGTCCGGTGACCGAGCAGGTCGACCCAGGACCCGAGACCGAGCTCGTCGATCTGTCGCTGCAGCTCGTCGTGCCGCGGTCCGGCACCGACGATCGACACCGACACCGGGGTGCCGACCGGCACCTTCGCCTTGACACGGGCGAGGATCTCGATGAATTCGTCGATGTGCTTGCGCTTCTTCAGTCGCCCCACGAGCACCACCCGGAAGTCCGGGTCACCGGCTCGGTGCAGCGACGGAGCGACCGGCGCCCACCAATCGGTGTCGACCAGGTTGGGCACCACCGACACGTCCCCGCAGCGTGGATAGACGCGCTTGATGTGCCCGGCGATCATCGTGCTCACCCCGGAGTAGGCGACCCGCAGCAGGCTCGGCCCGAAGAAGACGCCGCTCACGAAACGGTGTGCGGCTGCAACCTTCCACCACACCGAGTGGACGGTGACCGCCACCGGTATGCCGCGACGGCTCGCGGCTCGCGCGACATAGATCGCGATGGGGGAAGCGACGGTGAAGTGGGCGTGCACCACGTCGACGTCTCCGCGATCGAGGACCTCGGCCACCATCGTGTGATTGAACGACGGGAAGGCGATCGTCATCCACCGCGTGCGCAGGCCGCGGTGTACGTCGAGGTCACCGCCCTGCTCGCCGTCCTTGTTGACGGCGGTGATGATCGACACGTCGTGCCCGTCGGCGCGCTGCGCCTGGGCCAGCGCCTCTACCTGACGCTCGATGCCGCCGACGTCCGGTGCGAAGGAATCGGCCGCGTGGACAATCCTCAGCGGGGTGGTGCTCATGCGACGTCTTGACCTGCGGACCCCGGGCGCAGTCGGACGGGGAGTGACTCCACGCCGTAGACGATCGACAGGTCACGGAACGCCAACTGCTCAGGAGGTATGGCGAGCGCCAACTCCGGGAACCGCTCGACGAGGCCGAGGAACGCGGCGCGCAGCTCCATCCGGGCGAGCTCGGCACCGACACAGCGATGGAACCCGTGCCCGAAGCCCAGATGCGTCGGCCGCTCGACGTGGGGGTTGAGCGTCTCCGTGTCCGCTCCCAGCGCGCCGTCGCGGTTGGCGCCGGAGAGAGACACGATCAGCACGTCACCCTGCTTGATCTGCTTGCCGTAGAGCTCCATGTCGTGCTTGGCGAAGCGGGGGAAGGTGATCTGCACGACCGACAGATAGCGCAACAGCTCGGCCACGACCGCATCCACGTGGTCGCGCTGTCCCGCAAGGGCATAGCTGTCGGGGTCGCGCAGCAGCGCCAGCGTGCCGAGGGACAGCATGCTTGCCGACGTCTCGTAGCCGCCGGTGAACACGCCGTCGGCGAGTCCGCCCAGGTCCTCGTCGGTCACCTCGTCGCCGAGCTCGCGGATGATCTGCCCGATGAGCCCCTCGCCCGGCTCTCGGCGCTGCCGGCCGACCGACTCCTGCAGGAAGGCGCGCGACTCCGACATCGCGCCGAACACGCCCGCACCCCCGGTCGAGATGTCGAACCGGGCGTGCCCGAGCTTGCGGAACGGCTCACGATCCTCGACCGGCAGACCGAGCAGCTCGCAGATCACCAGGAACGGGATCGGGAACGCGAACTCGGTGACCATGTCGACCACCGGGCCGGCTGCCTCCATCGCGTCGAGGCGCTCCTGGACGACTCGGTCGATCACCGGCTGCAGCCGGGTGAGGCGACGCACGGTGAACTCGGGGGTGAGTATCTTGCGCAGCCGGGTGTGCTCGGGTGGGTCGGTGAACCCGAGCCCGCCGATGGTGACGTCGCTGCCCATGCCGAGCATCGGGCGGATGTCGGTGCTGTAGCTCGTGGTGTCGGCGAGGACGGTCTTGGCTTCGTCATACCCGGCCACCAACCACACATTGATGCCGAAGATGCGCCGCATCCGGTGAACCGGCTCCTCCTCGCGCAGCTGTCCGAGGGCCGGCAGCGGGCCCATCCCGTCGCGCCGCAGCGGCATCGTGAGCTTCTTAGGAAGCACGGGCAGGCCGGCGAGCCCGGAGGACCGGCCGGCGGCGGCCGTCGACATCAGACGTTGCGCAACCCATCGACGGATCGAGGTCGTCGCGTTCACCGTGGTTCGTCTCCCGAGTGTGTAGGGCGAGCCCATGCGACGGATGCCTGAGCCCGCGCGGAGCCACCACACAGTAGTGGGCTCACGCCGTTCAGTCCTCAACGGTAACCGACAAGTAGCGCGGTGCGCCCGCGGCGCGCGCACACTGCGGCAGCCCGGCGGTTAATCTGTCCGACGTGATCGTTGGAGCCCAGTCGGGCGCGGATGCCCAACCACGGTTCGGGCATTACCTGCTGCACGAGGTGATCGGCACCGGCGGGATGGGACAGGTGGCTCGCGCCACCGACACCCGGCTGGGCCGCGACGTCGCGCTGAAGGTGATGCATCCGTCGACCGCCACGGACGACGAATACCGCGCGCGCTTCCAGCGGGAGGCGGCGATCGTCGCGCGGCTCACCGACCCGCACGTCATCCCGATCCACGGCTACGGCGAGATCGACGGCCGGCTCTATCTGGACATGCGGCTGGTCGAAGGCCGCAACCTGGCGCAGCTGCTCGAGCGTGGACAACTCGAGGTGTCGCGCACGCTCGACCTGCTGAGTCAGATCGGCGACGCGCTCGATTCGGCGCATCGGGCGGGCCTCGTGCACCGGGACGTGAAGCCGTCCAACATCCTCGTCGACCCGAAGGGGTTCGCCTACCTGGTCGACTTCGGCATCGCGGCGAGCACGACGCAGCAGGATCTCACGACGGCCGGTCAGGTGGTGGGCAGTGCGTCATACATGGCGCCGGAGCGGCTGCGGCCCGGTCCGCCGCCGGACTCGCGCAGCGACGTCTATTCACTGGCGTGCGTGCTCTATCAGGCGCTCACCGGCAGCAAGCCGTTCGTCGCGGACGAGCAGCTGCAGCTGGTCGCCGCGCACCTGCACGAGCCGCCGCCCTCGCTGCGGCGCCACCGGAGTGATCTGCCGGACGCGCTGGACCGGGTGGTTCGCTCCGGTATGGCGAAAGACCCGGCGCAGCGGCCCGCGACGGCGCCGCAGCTGATGGACGCGGCCCGCTCCGCCATGCACCAGGCGCGCT
Organism: Flexivirga sp. YIM B11880; assembly: GCF_058148645.1. Taxonomy (NCBI): domain Bacteria; kingdom Bacillati; phylum Actinomycetota; class Actinomycetes; order Micrococcales; family Dermacoccaceae; genus Flexivirga; species Flexivirga sp. YIM B11880. Next base: position 28,262 of record NZ_JBMAMH010000010.1, on the reverse strand, counting down.
CGTCCGTGACCCCGGCGCCGCCACCCCGCCCGGTCGCGCGCACCGCGCTCCCGAGCGTTCCGCAGCCGAATCGGCCACAGCGGCAAAGCACTTCACCCCGCGCCCTGTGGGTGATCGCCGCGTTCATGGGGCTGCTCTGCGTCGGTGTGATCGCCTGGGCGGTGGCGGTCAGCTGAGCGCTTCCTGGCGATTCGCGCCAGCCGGGCACGACGATGCGGCCTGACGTCGCGTGAGGGTCAAGCGATAACCTGACGCAGCCCGGCGTGTGTCGCCGGGCGCTCGCCATACCGAAGGAGAACACCCGTGTCAGTAGGTCACGCCGCACCCACCGCCGCCGTAGGCCGACGGGTCGAGCAGGCCACGACGGGCACCGAACTCTTCAGCGACGATCGGGGCATCGTGGCGATGAAGGTCGACGGGGAACTGCAGGACCTCTTCCGCGAGATCCCGGCCGGCGCGCTGGTCGAGCCGGTGCCGGTCGACTCGCCCGACGGCCTCAATGTGCTGCGGCACTCGACCGCACACGTGCTGGCCCAGGCGGTGCAGCAGCTCAACCCGGACGCCAAACTGGGCATCGGCCCGCCGATCACCGACGGGTTCTACTACGACTTCGACGTCGACACCCCGTTCACGCCGGAGGACCTCAAGGCCCTCGAGAAGACGATGCAGAAGATCATCAACGAGGGCCAGACGTTCCAGCGCCGCGAGGTGAGCGACGACGACGCCAGGGCCGAACTCGCCTCCGAGCCCTACAAGTTGGAGCTCATCGGGCTGAAGTCCAAGGCCGGCGATGCAGCCGAGGGCGCGGACGCCGAGGTCGGCGAGGGCGGGCTGACGATCTACGACAACGTGCGGCGCGACGGCACGGTCGCCTGGGGCGACCTGTGCCGGGGGCCGCACCTGCCGTCGACCAAGCTGATCGGCAACGCCTACAAGATCATGCGCTCGGCGGCCGCCTACTGGCGCGGCTCGGAAAAGAATCCGCAGTTGCAGCGCATCTACGGCACCGCGTGGCCGAGCAAGGCCGAGCTGAAGTCCTACCTCGACCGGCTGGCCGAGGCGGAGAAGCGCGACCACCGCAAGTTAGGCGCCGAACTCGACCTGTTCAGCTTCCCCGAGGAGCTCGGGTCGGGCCTGCCGGTGTTTCATCCCAAGGGCGGGGTCATCAAGCGGGAGATGGAGGATTACGTCCGCCGTCGGCACATCGAGGAGGGCTTCCAGTACGTCGGGACGCCGCACATCTCCAAGGACGGGCTCTTCCACACCAGCGGCCACCTGCCCTACTACGCGGACACGATGTTCCCGGGCATGTCGCTGGAGGGAGCGGAGTATCGCCTGAAGGCGATGAACTGCCCGATGCACAACCTGATCTTCAAGTCGCGCGGCCGCTCCTACCGCGAACTGCCTTTGCGCTTCTTCGAATTCGGCTCGGTCTACCGCTACGAGAAGTCCGGCGTCGTGCACGGGCTCACCCGGGTGCGCGGTATGACGCAGGACGACTCGCACTCCTACGTGACGGCCGAGCAGGCGCCTGACGAGATCCGCCACCTGCTGAACTTCGTGCTGTCGCTGCTGCGCGACTTCGGGCTGGACGACTTCTACCTGGAGCTGTCCACACGCGACACCGAAGGCGACAAGAAGGACAAGTTCATCGGGTCCGACGAGCAGTGGGAGACCGCCACCGCAATCCTGGAGCAGGTGGCCACCGAGTCGGGGCTGGAGCTGGTTCCCGACCCGGGCGGCGCCGCGTTCTACGGACCGAAGATCTCCGTGCAGGCGCGCGACGCCATCGGCCGGACCTGGCAGATGTCGACCATTCAGTACGACTTCAACCAGCCGCACCGGTTCGGCCTGGAGTACCAGGCCGCGGACGGCAGCCGGCAGGAGCCGGTGATGATCCACTCGGCGAAGTTCGGGTCGATCGAGCGTTTCCTCGGGGTGCTGGTCGAGCACTACGCGGGTGCGTTCCCGGTGTGGTTGTCACCCGTGCAGGTGCTCGGCGTGCCGGTGGCCGAGGAGTTCGCGCCATACCTCTCCGGTGTGCTGGACCAGTTGCGCGCCAGAGGTGTTCGCGTCGAGCTCGACGAATCCGACGACCGCTTCCCGAAGAAGATCCGCAACGCCAGCAAGTCCAAGGTGCCCTACGTGCTGATCGCGGGGGAGGACGACCGCTCCGCCGGTGCGGTGTCGTTCCGCTTCCGCGACGGCTCGCAGCGCAACGGGGTGCCGGTCGCCGACGCCATCGCCGAGATCGAAGAAGCCATTCGCGACAAGCGGCAGGTCTGAGCTGGGAACTTCCTGACAGCCCGGCGAGTTGGACCGACTGCAGCCCCCAAGGACTCGAGGCCCTGGGGGCTGCGCCACGTCGCGGCCTAGGCGGCCGCGATCGCCTTCCACCGCAACACCTCCGCGAGCCAGCACGCGGCGCCGACAAGTGCGCCGACGACTGCGACGTCGGCGAAGAACGCGCTGCTGAGGAAGGCCGACCAGCATGCGGCGGCCACGAGGAGAACGCCGGCCCCGTGCGCGGCAACCACCCACGTCCGCAGCACCGGTAGCGCGCGGTGGGCGTGGCCGGCAGCGATGCCCCAGCAGATCGCAACGACCGCGCACCACAACGGTTCCGTGCGGTGCGCGGCGAGGCCCCACACCACACAGCTGACGATCACGGCGAGGTATGCCGCGTACCCGGTCGCTGATCGGCGCACGACGGACGGCAGCAAATCTCGGTGGCCGTCCATACAGACGAGGAGGTTCATGATCGGGTCGATCGACCACGTGGCGAAGAATATGGCGACGATCCCGATCTCTGCCTCGGTAGTGGCGCCGGGCGCTACGGAGACGACGAGCAGCAGACCAATCAGTGGCCATGTCCGCCAGAGCAATGTGATGCGCCGATCCCGGATGTTACGAGTTCGGATGCTGCGGATCAGCCAGCGATAGATAGGGTTTCGGGACTTGAGCACCTGTGCGTAGGCGGCGCGATTGCGCGCATCGAGCGGCCTCAGCCGCATCGCCTCCCGGCTCGACGCGACTGCCTGCTGAGACCGGCCATCGGCGGACTCGAGCAGGCCGGCGACTCGATGCGCCTCGGCGTCGTTCGGGTCGAGTCGGAGGGCTTGGGTGACCAACTCTCGAGCCTCGGAATGCTGCCGTAGCCGCAGGTGGGCTATCGCCAGAGCTGTCAGCGGACGGATGTAGCTCGGGTTCAGCTCGCGTGACTTGTGAAGTTCCTGCATCGACTCAGCGACCTGGCCTCGGTTGAGGAGGACGAGTCCGAGCTGGCCATGAGCGTCGGCACTGCCCGGGGCGACAGCGACCGCGCGACGCGCCGGACCAATCGCACCAGGGTGGTCACCGAGACCGACGAGCGCGGCGCTGAGGTGCAGCAGCGCGACCAGGTTGTCGGGCTCGAGGGCCAAGGAGCGCTTCGCCTCGTCGCGAGCGTCCTCGTGCCGTTTCTGCTGCAACAGCGCCCGCGCCAGTTGGCGATGCAGGCGAGGGTCGTCCGCGGCACGCAGGAGGGCGGCGCGCAACATGGTCTCGGCTTCCTTGGGCCTGCCGAGAGTGAGCAGCGCGTTCGTCCGCTGCAGGACGCTGTCGCAGTGCGTCATACCGCCCCCCTTCTGCCGAAGACAGATTATCGCGACGGTTGCAGCGATTTGCGAGTTCCGTCGAACTCCCACCGGCTACGGTTGCAGCGTGTCGATGGATGCAGTGATCGAGGCCCTGCGTGCGACGCTTGCCGCGGACCCGCGGAACAACGCCGTGCGAAGTCACCTGGCGAAATTGCTGCTCGACGAAGGGCGGCCGGCAGAGGCGCTGGCCGAGGCCGGGACCGTGTTGGCCGCGACACCCGCCGACGTGCCGATGCTGCGCCTGGCGATGGCGGCTGCGGAGGCCGCGGGCGAGGTTGAACGGGCGGCGGCATACCGGCGGCTCGTCGACGTGCTCGATCCACCGGTCACGGCACCCACCGCATTGGCGTCCGGGCCGCCGCCGGATGACGACACGGCGGCCGTGGTGCCCGACACCGCGGCCGAGATGATCGACGGCTGGCAGGACACCGACGCCGTCGAGGAACCGACGTTCGGCGAGTTCAGCCGGGCGCGACTCACGTTGCAGGACGTCGGCGGCCTCGCCGAGGTCAAGAAGCGGTTGCGTCTGTCGTTCCTGGCACCGATGCAAAATCCGGAGGTCCGAACGCAATTCGGCAAATCCCTGCGGGGCGGCCTCCTGCTGTGGGGGCCGCCGGGCTGCGGAAAGACGTTCATCGCCCGGGCACTCGCCGGAGAGCTGGGTGCCAACTTCTACGAGGTCGGCCTCGCCGACGTCCTCGATATGTATCTCGGCAACAGCGAGCGCAATCTGCACGGAATCTTCGAGTACGCCCGCCGGAACTCTCCTTGTGTGTTGTTCTTCGACGAGATCGACGCGCTGGGCCAGAAGCGCTCGCAACTGCGCCACAGCGGCGGGATGCGCGGAGTCGTCAACCAGCTGCTGACCGAGCTCGACGGCGCGTCGACGACGAACGACGGTTTGTTTGTTCTCGCGGCGAGCAACCATCCGTGGGACGTCGACTCAGCGCTGGTGCGACCTGGCCGCTTCGATCGTCGGGTGTTGGTGTTACCACCCGATCTGGAGGCGCGAGAAGCGATCCTGCGTCTACACCTGCGGGACAAGCCTCAGGACCGGGTGGATTTTGGGAAACTGGCCCGTACCACCAGCGGCTTCTCCGGCGCCGACCTGGCACTGGTCTGTGAGCAGGCGACTGAGAGCGCCATGGACGCGTCCCTGGAGTCCGGCACTTTGCGCCCGATCACCCAACGTGACCTCCTCGACGCGATCGGCCAGAATCGCCCGAGCATCAGCGAATGGCTTGAGACGGCGAGGAACTACGCGCTCTACAGCAACGACTCGGGGCTGTACGACGAACTCGCCGCCTACCTGAAGCGACGGAAGTCCTGAAGCTTGCACATTCCTGCATTGTCGGGCGCGGCCTCGAGCCGGCCGGGTGGTTCAATGCGGCTCTGACCCACCACGATCCCGAGCCGCCGCCAGCCCTGCTGTTGTATGTCATCAAGCAACTCGAGCTCGTCAGCCGGTCCGGCTCGATGCGGTGCTGAAGGGTTACGGCGTGACCGCGCTGCAGTACACCGCCCTTAGCGTGCGCGAGCGGACGCCCACCATGTCGTCGGCCCACCTGGCGCGTGTCGTTCGTGCGGGCGCAGTCGACGGCCGACCTGGTGGGCGCCCTGGAGCGGCGCGGGCTGATCGAACGCCAGGTCGATCCGGACAATCGTCGCCGGCTGGTCATCGCGATGACCGACGCGGGACGGGCGTTCCTGGCGACATACGACCCGCAGGTGAGCATGCTGGAGGACGAGATGCTCGCCGGTTTCGGCCCGGAAGAGCGCCGGCAGTTGCGGGATCTGCTGATTGCCAGCCGGCGGGACCTGGCCGCACCGCGCGCGCCGTGAATCCGTCACGCGGAGCGGCTGACTCCTCATCCCCGTCGAGCACCGCATCCGACCCGAAAGCCGCGAGTACCAACGCGTGCTCGCATCCAGGTCATCGCAACGTGCGTCGGGGCGGGAAAGTCATGGGTGACCGCCGGTTGTGGGGTGTCTGCCGACGCTAGCTCGGCCTCCGGCCTGAGCCGAACGGGCGCCGATACGGACGGTTACGTATGCCGCGGTCCGTAACCATCCGTATCGTGCGAACCTCAGCTCGGCGCGATGTCGACCATCCAGGAAACACCGAAACGGTCCACCAGCATGCCGAATTCGTCGCCCCATGCCTGCCTCTCCAGCGGCATCGGGACGTTGCCGCCGTCGCTGAGCCGGTCCCAGTAGCCGCGCAGCCTCTGCGCGTCGTCACCGGACAGGCTGAGCGTGCCGTTGGGGGAGGGCTGCATCGCCTGCGGGGCATCGGCCGCCATCAGTTCGATGCCGTCCGGTGCGCTCAGCTGGGCGTGCATGATGTGCTCCGCGTCCGCCGGGTCGATCTGCTGATCGACCGGATTGAACTCGGCGAACGTGTTGAGGTGCAGATCGCCCCCGAACACCTCCTGGTAGAACTGCATCGCCGCGCGGGCATCGCCACGGAAGTTGAGGTAGGGGTTGAGCTGGACGGTCATCGGCGGCTCCTTCATCGGTGAAGAGTGGCGGCCGGGCCGGCCGCCACTCCAGGACACCAGTGCACACCGACAACGGTGCTGAGGGGAAGGCTCAGACCTCCGCGACGACTGCCTGCGGGTCGGCGTCCTCGTTCACCCCGAGGGCGTGCTGGTGAGTGCGTCCGCCGAGCAGGACGGCCGCGATGACGGCCGCGGCCAGCGCGGATATGCCGCACACCAGGTAGCCGATGGCGTAACCGTGCGACAACGCATGGAACGCAACGTCTTTCAGCGGGTTGAACGGCTGCAGCTTGCCGTCCGCCCCCGGCACTTGCGCGGGCACGGCGTTCTGCCCGAGCGGTCCGGACTTGACCGCACCGACCGCGGCCTCGACTGCCGGCCGCTGCTGCGCAGGCACGTGCTGCGGCGCGGCGTAGAAGGCCGCGAGGGACTTCTGCAGGCTGGGCGACGCCGCGATCTTCGCGCTGATCCCGTTGGCCGCACTGGTCAACGCGATGGCGCCGACGATGGCGGGGCCGAGGGTCAGGCCGAAGTCGCGCAGCATGCTGGTGGCACCGCTCGCCATACCGGCCTTCGACGTGGGCACGGTGTTGACCGCGACGACGGTGATGGCCGTGACGGCGGTCTTGAACCCTGCACCGACTACGAGCAGCGGCACGGCGACGGCGGCGATCCCGAGATGGGTGGCGGGTATGGCGGCCAGCGCCAGATCGCCGATGCCGATCAGCGCCATACCACCGGCCAGCACCCAGCCGGGGTTGATCCGCTGCAGCATCTTGGTGCTCACCGGGAAGAGCACCACGCCCATGATGTTGAGCAGGATGAACCCGATCGAGGTCTTGAGCGGCGAGTAGTCCTGGATCGCGGACAGCCGGATGCTGGTCGCGTATGCCGTCCCGAGGTAGGCGAACATGCCGAGCACCGTGACGATCGCGGACACCGTGAACATGCGACTGCTGAACAGTTCCAGGCGGATCAGCGGCTTGTCGACACGGAACTCGACGACCACGAAGATCGCCAGGAAGATCACGGCGAGCACGAACGCACCGACGACCTGGGCGCTCGCCCAGCCGTCCTCGGCGCCCTGGATGACGCCGAACAACAACGCGAAGATGCCGATCGCCACGGTGATCTGACCGGGCCAGTCCAGCGAGCGACCGGCCGGCGACGACGACTCCTGGGCGGCGGTCAGCGTGACGACGGTGCTGATGATCGCCAGGACCGCCATGGCGAGGAATGCGTAGCGCCAGCTGGCGAATTCGCCGCCGGAGTGGTGGATCTTGGCCAGCAGGCCACCGATCAGCGGTGACATGAAACCGCCGGCGGTGAGTGCCGCTGCCCAGATCGAGATGGCGTGTGCGCGATCGTGCACGGTGTGCGTGCCCGCGGCCAGCATGGCCACCGAGGTGGGGAAGATCGCCGCCGCACCGGTGCCGGCGATCACCTGCCCGGTGAGCAGCACACCGGTCTTGCCCTCGGGCGTGAAGAACGACAGCAGGCCGCCGATCAGGACGAGCACCGACCCGATGGCGAGCAGCCGCTTGCGACCGAAGAGGTCGCCGACGACGCCGAAGGACAGCTCCAGCAAGGTGACCGGGACCATGAACGCGTCCGAGACCCACGTGAGCGTGGTGGACGAGGTGTGCAGGTCCTGGTTGATGTAGCCGTTGATGACGGCCGGGATGCTGACGCCGACCTGCGCCAGGAAACATGCCGTGATCGCGGCGATCAGCGTGCCCGCGGTCAGTTTCGGCAGCGATGAAGGGGTGGAGGTCTCGCTCATCCCAGGAGCGAACCACCGGCGACGTGTCGCCTGCATCACTCACGTTCCACTGGCCGGAAGAATCGGTAAAGTTTCCTGTCGATGTGCGTATGGCGCTCTGCAGCGGGTTAGGCCGGCAGCCCGGACGGGTACGGGCTCTCCATGCCCGACGCCCGTGCCACCCGCTCTCCGCACCGGCGCACGACGGAGAACGCGATGGATGTCCTGATCCCGACCTTCACGCGTCCCGACGCCCTGGCGGTCACCCTGTCCGGCCTGGCTGCCCAGGAGCATCGTTCGTTCCGTGTCGTCGTCAGCGACCAGTCGCCCCGGCCGGTGCAGGACCACCCGCTCGTCCTGGCGATGACCCGGGTCCTCGGCCAGCACGGCATACCGACCGACTTCGACCATCATCTGCCGCGGCGCGGAGTGGCCGAGAACCGGCAACACCTGCTCGAGCTGGCCGACGCGCCGTTGGTCCTCTGCCTGGACGACGACGTGTGGCTGGAGCCGTGGGCGCTGCACCGTCTCCAGACAGCGATCGACGAGACCGGCTGTGGCTTCGTGGGATTCGCCGTGCAGGGCCTGTCCTACCTCGCCGACCACCGCCCGCACGAGCTGGCGTCCTTCGAGGTATGGCGGGACGGCGTACGGCCCGAACGGATCCGCCGAGGAGACCCGGCCTGGGATCGTTACCGCCTGCACAACGCCGCCAACCCCACCCACCTCGCGCAGCGATTGGCGCTCGCAGACGATGAGTGGTGCGCCTACAAGGTCGCGTGGATCGGCGGCTGCGTCCTCTACGACCGGCAGGTGCTGGAGGACACCGGTGGATTCACTTTCTGGACCGAGCTGCCGAGCGAGCACGCGGGGGAGGACGTCGTTGCGCAGCTGCGGGTGATGGAACGTCGCGGAGGTGCCGGGCTGTTGCCCAGCGGCGCCGTGCACCTGGAACTGCCGACCACGGTGACCAACCGCGAGGTCGAATGCTACGACGCGGTGGGATGGCAATGAGCACAGAAGAATTCGCCGGCGAGGTGAGCCGCGACGAGCTGCCGCAGTCGGTCTTGCGCCGGTTCGCCGAGTTGCGCATGGTCGTCGTCGGCGACGCCGTGCTGGACCTGTGGATGTATGGCGCGACGAACCGGCTGTGCCGCGAAGCGCCCGTTCCCGTGGTCGAGGTCGGCAACGTCGACCTCGCGCCCGGCGCCGCCGCCAACTGTGCCGCGAACGCCGCAGCGCTCGGCGCGAACGTGCAGTATGTCGGCCTCGTCGGGGACGACTGGGCGGGCGACGCGCTCGGCAGCATCCTGGCGCGACGGGGCGTGCGGACCGACGGCCTCATCGTGCACCGGGGCGGGACCACCCTGACCAAGCGGCGAATCATGTGCGGAGAGCACATGATCGCCCGTTTCGACTCCACACCCGGCCGCTGGCCCGAGCCCCGTCTGGCCGCCCTGCGCGATGCCTTCGGCGCCGCCGTCCGGGACGCCGATGTCGTGGTCGTCGCCGACTACGGCGGTGGGGCCCTGGCAGATCCCTTCCCGCAGCTGCTGCGAAGGCTGCGCGACTCGATCTGCGGTCCGGTCGTCGTCGACGGCCACGAGTTCGCCCGATGGCGCGTGTGCCGGCCGACGGCGATCACACCCAGCCTCGCCGAGGCTGCGGCGCTCGCGGACCTGCCGGCCGAGACCGACCGGGCGGTGGTGGCGCTGCAGCAGTGCGCCGACGAGCTCACCACCCGTGCCGGCTCGGAAATGGTCGTGACCACCCTGGACGCCGCCGGCACGATGCTGGTCCGGCCCGGCCGTGGGCCGCACCGGACTCGGCCCGCGGAGGTGGCGACGCCGCACCCGTGCGGTGCCGGAGACACCTACACGACGGTCTTCGCGCTCTCCTTGGCCGCCGGTGCGGACGCCACCGTGGCCGCCGACCTCGCGCAGTGCGCGGCGGATGTGGTGGTGCGGCAGCCGGGGACGGGCTGCTGCACCCCGGCGGCGCTGAGCGCGCGGTTCGCCACGCGCACCGGCGTGGTCCGTGACCACGATGCGCTGGCACGGCTGGTGGCGGAGGAGCACGCCGCCGGCCGCCGGATCGTCTTCACCAATGGCTGCTTCGATGTGCTGCATCTCGGGCACGTCGAGTATCTCCGCGAGGCTCGCCGGCTCGGCGACGTGGTGGTCGTGGGGGTGAACAGCGACGACAGCGTGACCCGGCTGAAGGGTCCGGGCCGGCCGGTCGTCGGCGAATGGGAGCGCGCCTCCCTGCTGGCCGCGCTCGAAATGGTCGACCTGGTCACCATTTTCGACGCGCCGACAGCGGGCGAGCTCATCGAGCGGCTCCGTCCCGACGTCTACGTGAAGGGCGGCGACTACACCCCGGAGATGCTGTCCGAGGCGGAGCTGATGGATCGCCTCGGCGGTGAGGTCGTGACCGTCGGCTATCTGCCGAACCATTCGACCACTGAACTGGTCGGGCGGATTCAGGCGGGGCAGCCGCGGTGAGCGGCAGGCCGCAGGGCGTCATACCGGAGGCGCGCCGTATCGGGGTGCTACGCGCCAACGGCATCGGGGACTTCCTGATGATCGTGCCCGCCCTGGATGCCGTCCGGCGCACCTACCCCGAGGCGCGGCTGACCGTGCTCGGCGACCAGTGGCTGCCGGCGCTCCTGCGCGGGCGTCCCGGGCCGTGGGACGAGGTGGTGGTCGTGCCGCACTTCCCCGGGCTCCGGGGGATCCCCACCGACCAGGAGCCGGGGGAGGACCTGCCGCCGTTCCTGGACCAGCACGCCGGCCGGTACGACGTGCTGCTGCAGCTGCACGGAGGCGGCGCCACCAGCAACCGGTTCGTCCGGCTGCTGCAGCCCCGGGTCAGCGCGGGCGCCCGCACTCCCGATGCGGCACCGCTCGATCGGTCGATCGGCTACCTCCCGGGCCGGCCGGAGGTCCTCCGCTGGCTCGAGGCGGTCCGCCTGATCGGCGCCTCCGGACCTGCCGAGCTGGCCGAGCTGCGGCCGCGGCTGACTGTCACCGACGCCGACCTCGCCGCGTCGGGGATCGACGCGGACCGGGATCCGTTCATCGCCATACATGCTGGAGCTCGTGACCCCCGGCGGCGGTGGCCCGCGGAGAAGTTCGCGCAGCTGGCTGCCCGGCTGGTCGAACGGCGGAACATGGACGTCGTCCTGGTCGGTGGTCCCGAGGACGTGGAACAGTCCGCCAAGGTGCGGGCGATGTGTCCAGTGGAGGTCGAAGACCTGACCGGGCGGCTGTCGTTGTCCGGGACGCTGGGTGCGCTGCGTCGCAGTGCCCTCCTGGTGGGCAACGACTCCGGAGTGCGGCACCTGGCCATCGCGGCGGGGACGCCGACGGTGGGGTTCTTCTGGATCGGGAACGTGCCCAGCTTCGGCCCGCTCGTGGGCACCTGTGACGAGGTCCTGATCGCCGGTCGGGTGACGTGCCCGGTCTGCGGAGATCCGCAGATCGGGTCGCGGTGCCCGCACAACGAGTCGTTCCTCGACGAGATCGGCGTCGAGGCGGCATACGACGCGGCCGAGTCGCTCCTGGGGGACGCCGGTCAGCCGGTCGCCCAGCCCGCAGCGTCCTGAGCCAGTCCGCGCCGGCACGCCTCAAGGGTATGCCGCAGGCCGGCCGCGTCCTGGTCCGGCACGGTCGCCAGCATGCGGGTTTCCAGGTCCGCGACCCGGGGACGCAGCCGGTCCAGCAGCCGTCGCCCCTCGTCGGTGAGCGCGATGACCAGCCGGCGTCGGTCGTTCGGATCGCGATGCCGCTCGATCAACCCACGGTCCAGCAACGCGGTGACCATGTCGGCCATGCTCTGTGCGGTGACGAAGGAGTTGCGTGCCAGGTGTGCGGCCGTGAGGTCGGGATGCCGCTCGAGCACCGTCAACGACGTGTATTGCAGCGCGGTGAGGCCCTCCGGCCGCGTCAGCTCGTCGAGGCCGGCGCGCACGGCGAGTTCCACCTGCTTGATGAGGTAGAGCAGGGTCGGCGGCTCCGGCGTGCGCTTGCTCATCGCGAACCCAGACCCAGCACGCGGATCGCGTTGTCCTTCAGGATGCCGGGCAGCACCGACGGGTCGACGCCCAGTTGCTCGAAGTCGGCGATCCACTGCTCCGGCGTCAGGAGCGGATAGTCGCTGCCGAAGAGCACCTTCTGCCGCAGCATCCGGCCGGCTGCGTGGACCAGCTCCGCCGGGAGGTACTTCGGCCGCCAGCCGGAGAGGTCGATGAAGACGTTGGCCTTGTGGGTGGCCATCGAGATCGCCTCGGCCTGCCAGGGGACCGACGGGTGCGCGAGAATGACGGTGAGCTCAGGGAATTCGGCGGCGACGTCGTCGAGCAGCAGCGGATTGGAGTAGCGCAGCTTCAGCCCGCGTCCGCCCGGCAGACCGGCCCCGATGCCGTTCTGGCCGGTGTGGAACAACGCCGGCACGCCCAGCTGCTCCAGCGCTGCCCAGAGCGGCCGGTATGCCGGGTCGTCCGGCGAGAAGCCCTGCAGCGACGGGTGGAACTTGAAACCCCGCACGCCATACTCCTCGACGAGCAGCCGCGCGCGCTGGACAGCGGCGGCGCCCTGCAGGGGGTCCACCGAACCGAACGGGATCAGCACGTCCGCATGCGCGGCGGCCTCCTGCGCGATCTCCTCGCTGGAGAGTGCCGGATGACCGGTCGCGGTCGTCGCGTCGACGGTGAAGACGACGGCCGCCATACCCGCCCGGCGGTAGCGCCCGGCGAGATCCGCCACGGTGGGCGTGCGCGGTTCGTCACCCTTGAAGTAGGCGGCCGACGCGTCCAGCAGCTCCTGATCGAGTGAGAAGTGACCGTGACCGTCGGCTTCGACGTGCACGTGCACGTCGAGTGCCGTGATCGCGTCCAGGTCGATGGCGGGCTGGTAGCGGGTCACGGATTCACCTCTCGCAATGCGGATTTGAGCAACTTACCGGACGCGTTGTGCGGCAGCTCGGGCAGGAACACGACCGACTTGGGCAGTTTGTAGCGGGCGAGCAGCCCCGCCAGGTGCTGCACGATCGACTCCTCATCGGCGCTCGCGCCGGGCCGAAGGACGACGAATGCACGCCCGACCTCACCCCACGTCGGGTCCGGTATGCCGATGACCGCCGCCTCGACGACGTCCGGGTGCTCGTGCAAGGCGCCCTCGACTTCCGCCGGATAGACATTCTCGCCGCCGGAGATGTACATGTCCTTCAGGCGGCCGACGATGCGCAGGTAACCCTCCGCATCGACGGTCGCGAGGTCACCGGTGTGCAGCCAGTCGTCGGCGAACGCCGCCTGGGTGGACCGCTCGTCGCGCCAGTAGCCGGGTGTCACGTTGGGTCCGCTGACCTGCACCTCACCCGGCGTCCCGGGCGGCACCTCGACCCCGAGGGGGTCGACGATCCGCACGTCGCTGAAAAAGCATGCCGTTCCTGCGGATCCCAGTTTGCGGACACCGTCTGCGGCACGCAGCATGGTGGTGCCCGGCGACGCCTCGGTGAGGCCGTAGCCCTGCACGATCATCAAGCCACGGTCCAGCCAGGTGTGCAGCAGTGACTCGGGGATCGGCGACCCACCGCTGAGTGCGCTGCGCAGGCTGCCGAGATCGGCAGCCTCGAAGCGCGGCTGTTGCGAGAGTGCGAGATACATCGACGTGACACCGAACAGCAGTGTCACCCTTTCGGATTCGATCAAGTCGATCGCACGGGTCGGGTCGAATCGGGCCTCGAGCAGCGCGGTGCCGCCCTTGAGGATCGTCGGGAAGAGCACCTGGTTGAGCGCGGCGGTATGGAACAGCGGCGCGGTGACCAGTGCGATCTCGTCGCTGCCGAGATCGACGTCGACGAGCAGGTTGGCGACGTTCCAGATGACGTTGCCGTGGGTGAGTTGGACGCCTTTCGGGCGGCCGCTCGTGCCGGAGGTGTACTGGATCATGAAGAGGTCGTCATGCCCGATCGACTCGTCGACCGGTGTCTCGTCGACCGCTTCGAGGGCGGTCAGGCCGGCGCCCGCAGTGCGCGTGAACACTTTTGCGGGCAGGGCCAGCTCGGTGATCATGGCCATCGCATCGTCCGAGGCGAGCGTGTCCTCGACGATGACGAGTGCTGGCGCGCTGTTGCTCAGCACATAGCGCAGCTCGGGGGCGGCGAGCCGGGTGTTCAACGGCACGAAGATCCCGCCGACTGCGGCGGTCGCGAACATCGCCGCCACCAGCTCGACCGAGTTGAGCCCGAGAAAGGCCACCCGGTCGCCGCGTGCGACTCCTCGTGCGACGAGCCCGTGCGTCAGTCGGGTCACCTGCAGGTCCAGCTGCCGGTAGGACACCCGTTGCCCGTCCTGCACCAGAGCGGTCTTGTCCGGCGTCATCCGAGCGCGTCGCCGGGGCCACGAGCCGAGTCCCTGGTCCTTCATCGGGCATCACCGGTGCTGCCGAGTCCGAGCCGGTCCTTGAGCGCCAGCAGCTGCCGCAACGCCTGGTCCCGGCGCCGCCGCACCTCGTCCTCCTGGCCGCCCAGCTCGGCGTGGACGCCGGTGACGAGCTGCTCGGAGAGCTGAGGGCTGAGTTCGGGCTCGCCCAGGTCGGCCCACCAGTCCACCATCGGCGGGCCGAGGTGTTCGAGGACGTGCGCCATACCGTCCGGTCCGCCGGAGAGATGCTGCGTGGCGATCGGGCCGAGCAGCGCCCAACGCAGTCCCGGACCGTTGGACACCGCCAGGTCGAGGTCGGCGACGCTGATCGCACCGCGACCGACCAGGTCGTAGGCCTCCCGCCAGAGCGCCGCCTGCAGCCGGTTCACGACGTGCCCGGGCAGTTCCGCGTGGACCTGGATCGGCCGGCGGCCCAGACCGCGCAACGCCGTCATCGCGGTGTCGACGGCTTCCTGGCTGGTCGACCTGCCACCGACGACCTCGACGAGCGGAACCAGGTGCGGCGGGTTGAACGGGTGCGCCACGAGCACGCGCTCGGGATGGTGGCAGGCGCCCTGGAAGCTGCTCGGGCCGAATCCCGAACTGCTGCTTGCCAATACGACATCCGAATCAGTGGCGGCATCCAACGCGGCGAAGAGTTCGCGCTTGAAGTCGAGCCGCTCCGGGCCGGCCTCGAGCACCAGGTCTGCACCGGGGGCCGCGGCG
Organism: Flexivirga sp. YIM B11880; assembly: GCF_058148645.1. NCBI lineage: Bacteria > Bacillati > Actinomycetota > Actinomycetes > Micrococcales > Dermacoccaceae > Flexivirga > Flexivirga sp. YIM B11880. The sequence continues at coordinate 13,211 of NZ_JBMAMH010000010.1, read as the reverse complement.
ACGGCGTCATCGTGCACCGTCAGTCGGTCCGCGGCACCGTGCGGTGCATCGAGATCGGCGAGGTATGCCGCGACCGTGTGGGCGGCCCGATCCCGAGCCGGCGCACTGGGATCCACGAGCCGCACGCCTACCCCGTGCGCCAGGGCCAGGGCCGCCCAGCTGCAGCCGATCGAGCCGGCGCCGACGACCGCGATCGTGCCGAGATCGCCCCTCATGGGTTTGCCTCGCGGCGTGCGGCCGCGTAGTCGACATACGCGTCGATCGAGCTCGGGTCGGCCAGTGCGTCCGGGCTGACCACGTCCGTTGCGGCCGACCCCTGCAGAATGCGCTTGACCGGGACCTCGAGCTTCTTGCCGGTGAGGTTGCGAGGGATCGACGGGACCTCGACGACCCGGTCGGGCACGTGCCGGGGGCTGAGCGCGGTCCGCAGTGCGCCGGACACACGCCGACGGAGCTCGTCGGCCGGCACGGACTGCGTGGTGGTCACGAAGAGGATCAGCTCGCCGTTCCCGCCCGCCGGGTCCTCGAGGTGGATGACGAGGCTGTCGCGCACCTCGGGCAGTTCCTCGACCACGCGGTAGAACTCGGCGGTGCCGAGCCGGACACCGCCGCGATTGAGCGTGGAGTCGCTGCGACCGGTGACGATGCAACTGCCGTCGGGCTGGAAGACGATCCAGTCGCCGTGGCGCCATACCCCTGGGTACGTGTCGAAATAGGTTGCGCGCAGGCGGCTTCCGTCATCACCCCAGAAGCCGACCGGCATCGACGGCATGGGGGAGAGGATGACGAGTTCGCCGGGTTCGCCGACGACTTCGTCTCCGTCGAGGTCGAAGGCGTGCACGTCGACGCCGAGCGCGCGGCCGGAGATCATGCCCGCGCGCACCGGCAGAAGGGGGTTGTTCTGGACCAGGCCGCTGCACACGTCGGTGCCGCCGCTGCCCACGTTGAGCTGCACTCTGTCGCCGAGCTGGTCGCGGATCCAGCCGTAGCCCTCGGGCGGGAGCGGGGCGCCGGCCGACCCGACGGTGCGGATCTTCAGGTCCAGTGCGGTCAGGTCCACGCCGGCGGCGCGGCAGGCCATCACGAAGCCGGGGCTGGCACCCATGAGCGTCGCTCCGGTCTGCTCGGCGAGCCGCCACTGCCAGGCGAGGTCCGGGTGGCCGGGATCGCCGTCGAGCAGCACGATGGTGGCGCCGACGAGCAGCCCGGAGACGAGCGCGTTCCACATCATCCAGGCGGTGGTGGAGTACCACAGCATCACGTCGCCGGGACCGAGATCCCAGGAGAGCGCATGGTTCTTGAGGTGCTCGAGCACGATGCCGCCGTGGCCGTGCACGATCGCCTTCGGCTTGCCGGTGGTGCCGGAGGAGAAGAGCACGCACAGTGGATGGTCGAAGGGAACAGGCGCGGTGTCGGGGATCGGCTCGGTCACCGCGGCGATCGCGTCGGACCACGACTGCGTGTCGGGTACGCGCCAGTCGCCATACTCGATGTCGAGAACCGTTCGGACGCTTGGCAGTTCCGCTCTGATGGCCGCGATCTGGTCCCTGCGGTCGATCGGCTTGGCGCCGTAGGAGTAGCCGCCGGCGACCAGGAGCACCGTCGGCTCGACCTGCCCGAACCGGTCGATGACACTGCGCGGCCCGAACTCGATGGCGCAGCTCGTCCAGATGGCCCCGAGCCCGGCGGCGGCGAGGAAGGCGACGACGGCCTCCGGTGTGTTGGGCAGATAGCCCGCCACCCGGTCGCCGAGACCGACGCCGAGGTCGTGCAGCACACGTCGGGCACGGGCGACCTGGTCGCGCAGCTCCTGCCAGGTGAGGTCGAGGTCGCCGCGGGTCTGCGACCGCCCGAGTATGGCGGGCGCGTCGTCCGCGCTGGGGCCCTTCAGCGCCTGCTCGGCGTAGTTGAGCCGGGAGCCGGTGAACCACTTCGCGCCGGGCATCACCCGCTGCTCCAGGACCGCCTCCCGGCAGCCGTGGTCGGTCACGTCGAAGAACTCCCAGATGGCGGCCCAGAACGCCTCGAGCTCGTCCACCGACCAGCGCCACAACTCGTCGTGGCCGGCCAGCTCGACACCGCGCTCGGTGCGCAGCCAGTGCAGGAAGGCGCCGACCCGGGTGCTGTCGAGGACGTCCGCCGGCGGGCGCCATACGACCTCACCGGTGTCGATGCCGCCGGTTTGCCTTGCGACAGCGGGAGTTTCGGTCATCGGTCCGTCACCTTCTCCGCCCGGCCGTCGAGGAAGGCGCGCATGCGCGCCTTCGCGTCGTCGCTGCCCTGCGCGATGGCCGCCATCATCGCCTCCATGAAGTAGCCCTCCCGGGGGTTCGCCTCGGCGATTCGCGGCAGCGCCTGGATGATCGCGTAGTTGCTGGTCGGGGCGTTGGTCGCGATCTGCCGGGCCAGTTCGAGCGCCTTCGCGGCGCCGGTGCCGTCGTCGACCACATATTGCGAGAGCCCCGCGGCGAGGCCTTCGGTGGCGTCGTACCGGCGACCGGTGAGCATCAGATCGGCCATCCGGGCGACGCCCATGAGGCGGGGCACGCGCACCGACCCGCCGCCACCGACGAAGATGCCACGCATCCCCTCCGGGAAGGCATAGAACGTCGACCGTTCGGCGACCCGGATGTGCGCGGTGGCGGCGAGCTCGAGGCCGCCACCGATGACCGCGCCCTTCAGCGCCGCCACCACCGGCACCGGTCCGAACGCGATGGCGTCGAACGCGCGGTGCCACATCCGCGAATGCTGCAGTCCCTCAACGGTGTTCCGTTCGGTCAGCTCACCGAGGTCGAGGCCGGCGCAGAAGTGGTCGCCGGCCGCGTCGAGCACGACGGCGCGCACGTCGGGCGGCAGGTGCGTGAAGAAGCGCTCGATGCCCAGCACCGTCTCGTCGTCGAGAGCGTTCCGCTTGGCCGGGCGGTTCAGCGTGAGGACCGCGACACTGTCGTGCAGCGTGGCGGACAGGGTGTCGGGCAGGTCGGACATGTCGGGCAGCGCCACCGTGAGCTCCTAATAAACAGGTTTCCTGTCTATTAAACCAGTCGGCGGCAGCGCCGACAAGGGCGGCGGTCGACGGTTACAGCTCCTGCTGCAGGACCTGCGCCGCGATCTTGTAGGCGGTGTTGGCGGCCGGCACGCCGCAGTAGATGGCGGCGTTCAGGATGACTTCGCGGATCTCCTCGACGGTGAGCCCGTTGGTCCGCGCGGCGCGCACATGCATGGCGAACTCGTCGTGATGACCGAGCGCGATGAGGGCGGTGAGCGTGATCATCGACCGGCTCCGGCGGTCGAGCTGTGGCCGGGTCCAGATCTCGCCCCAGGCGTAGCGGGTGATGAACTCCTGGAAGTCCGCGGTCAACTCGGTAATGGCCGCCGAGGCGCGCTCCACGTGGTCGTCCCCGAGGACTTCCCGGCGCACGCGCATGCCGGCGGCGCGGGGGTCCGTCCGCGGCGTGGCAGTTCGACTCAGCTGACCGCGGATGAGTTCGGCTGTCTCCGTGGGCTGTTCGACGGGCGGAAGGTGCGCGGACCGCTCGAGCACCACCAGCCGGCCGTGTTGCACCCCGTCGGCGATCGCCCGCAGCGATGCGGGCGAGGTGACCTGATCGGCGACCCCGGCAATCGCCAGGACCGGTGCCGTGATGCGGGCCAGCTCGGCACGGGTGTCATGCCGGGCGAGTGCCTCGCAGACGGCCGCGTATGACGCGTCGTCGATCCCCGCCAACGTCTCGACCAGCCGGGCCTGTGCCGTGGTGAGGACCTCCGGCTCGAAGAACCACCGTCCAGGAGTGGCGGGGATCAATGCCTGGGTGCCCTCGGCGCGGACCAGCGTCGCGCGGTCGTGCCAGCCGTCCGGCGTGCCGATGACGGCGCCGGTCGCCAGCAAGGTTGCGGTGCGGACCCGGGACGGATGACGCAGCAGCAACTCCAGGCCGACGGCTCCGCCGACCGAGTCCCCGGCATAGTCGAATTCAGCGCCGGGAGCATCCGCCGCGATCGCGTCGGCCAGCTCGGAGAGCGTGAAACCAGTTGCCGGAGCGGATGATCCGTGTCCGGGCAGGTCCCAACCGACGACGTGGCGCACGTCGGTCAGCTGAGCCGCTGTCTCCGCCCACAGGGTGCGCACGTCGGTGCCGAGGCTGGGCCCGGCGACGAGCAGCGGTGCGTCGGGCGCTCCACCGAAGTCGGTCCAGCTGAGCTCGGGCACAGTCATTGCTGCTCCTCCAGGAATCGCTCGGCGCGGCTGACGGTCGCGTCGACGAGTCGGCCGGAGGAGCCGAGGTATTGGCCGAGCGTTTCCGCCCTGGCACCGAGCTTGCCGGCCTCGGCCAGCAGGTCGCCCGCGTGCGCTTCGGCGTTGACGCGCATCCGCGGACCGTCGACGAGCAGCTGGTCGAGCAGGTCGGCGGTGCGCGAGGTCGTCGCGATCGCGGAACGGGAAAGCTGCGCAAGGGCAGGCCATTCCGCGTGCCAGCCGCCGTCGGCGCGCTGATCCATCTGGGCAGCCGCGGCCGTGTGCAGCGTTGCGCCATACGCCGGCGCCGCGAGGGCAGCGGCGTGGATCAGCACGGACAGCACCGGGTTGTGCTTGTGCGGCATGGTCGAGGACCCGCCGCCGGTGCCCTCGCGCAGTTCGCCGATCTCCGGCCGGCTCGCGGTGAGCACGTCCCGGGCAATGTGCCCGCACGCGTCGTGCACCTCGACCAGCGCGTCGCCGAGCCGGGTCACCGGTGCGCGAGTCGTGTGCCAAGGCAAGGCGTTCGCCAATCCGAGCTGGTCGGCGAGCGCACCGCCCGGGTCCGCAACATCCTGGGTGCTCGGGCCGGCGAGCGTCCCCGCGGCACCACCCAGCTGCACCGGCAACGCGCGGCGCTGCTGCGCCAGTCGAGTGGCCGCATCGAGCAAGCCCTGCAGCCAGGTCGAAGCGACGAGCCCGAAGGTGGTCGGGACGGCCGGCTGAGTCAGCGTGCGCCCTGTGCGCACGTCATCGCGGTGCGTGCGTGCGAGCTCCGCCAGCCGACCGATCGCCCGCCGCGCACCGTGCTCCGCGTCGGCGACAGCATCGCGGGCGCACAGCATCAACGCGGTGTCCAGCACGTCCTGCGACGTCAGCCCCCGATGTATGGCGTGCGCCGTCTCGGCGTCACCGGCCGCTTCCAGCCGGTGCCGCAGCAGTCCGACGAGCGGCACCACGGGGTTGCCGGCCTCCTCGGCACGCGCGGCGATCGCGGAGATCCAGTCATCGGACACGTGTTCCGCCATTCCGGACGGCCGGCGGCCGCGCACGACCAGCCAGCCGTCCTCGACCCGGACCATGGCCGCGAGCAGGGCGCGATCGGTCATGGCGGCACCCGCGCGCTCCGCGCCCGGATCGAGCAGTGTCACGCCTGGTGGCCCGGGTAGGACAGGAAGACCGTCTCGCGTTCGCCCTGCAGCACGATGTCGAAGCGCAGGGCGCCGCCGTCCTCCCGCGCGACCAGCGTCGCCCGCTCGGCCTCGGGAAGGGAGGTCAGGAAGTCGTCCGACGCACCGGGCAGGTAGGCCCGGGTGAAGAGCCGGTTGAGCAGGCCGCGCGCGAAGACGGCGATCGCGAAGAACTTCGCGTCACCGCCGGGCTGCACGGTGGTGAAGCTGTAGGCGCCGGTCGCGTCGGTCGGGCAGCGACCCCAGCCGGTGAACTCGTGCGGGTTGCGGTGCAGCGAGCCGGGCCGCTGGACGACCGCACCGCCGGCGTCGGCCTGCCAGATCTCGACCAGGGCGTCCGGCACCGGATTGCCCCTGCCGTCCAGCACCCGGCCGGTCAACCGCACCGCGCCGGGATGGCCGAACGGCACCAGCTCGGGACCGCCGTCGAAGGGCAGGGCGTAGCCGAAGAACGGCCCGACCGTCTGGCCGGCGGTCGGCGGCAACGCCTTCGGCGACGCGGCGGACAGTGCCGTCACGGTGTGCTGCGTCATGCGTTCTCCTCGAGCTGCGTCTGCTGCGAGCCGGTCAGCACGATGTCCCACCGGTAGCCGGTGTTCCACTCGTGACTGGTGACATTGTGGTCATAGGTGGCGATCAGCCGCCCGCGCGCCGCCTCGTCGCGGACCGACTGGTAGATCGGGTCGAGATCGAAGAGCGGGTCGCCGGGGAAGTACATCTGGGTGATCATCCGCTGCGTGAAATCGGTCCCGAAGAGCGAGAAGTGGATGTGCGCGGGCCGCCAGGCGTTGCGGTGGTTCTTCCACGGGTAGGGCCCCGGCTTGATCGTCTGGAACCGGTAGCTGCCGTCCGGGCCGGTCAGGCAGCGCCCGACACCGGTGAAGTTCGGGTCGATCGGCGCGTGATGCTGGTCGCGCTGGTGGATGTAGCGCCCGGCGGCGTTCGCCTGCCACACCTCCACGAGCTGTCCGGCGACGGGACGCCCGTCGCCGTCCAGGACGCGTCCGGTGACGACGATCCGTTCGCCGATGGGGTCGCCGCCGTGCTGGATGGTGAGGTCGGCCTCGAGCGGAGCCACGTCCTGCGGACCGAAGCACGGAGCGTAGATCTCGACGCCCTCCGGGTCGGCGTGCCGCAGGTCCTTGGTCGGGTGCCGCAGGAGGCTGGACCGGTATGGCGCGTAGTCGAGCCGCGGTTGCACCTCCGCCACACCCGCCGCCGCATAGTCGGCGCGGCCGTGCGCGATCTCTGCGGAGATCTGCTCCTGGCTGGCCTGCGCGGCATCCAGCACTTCTCGCTCGGCGTCGGTCTCGGCGACGTTGCGGGCCTCGGTCATCTGGTGGAGCTCCCCGGTGTGCAGTCGGTCGGTCGAAATTCACCGTATGGCGCACACCGCCCAGGATGGCAGCCTACGCTTTCACTGAGTGAAAGAACCGCACTGACCTGAACGGAGTGGGCGATGGCCGGAGGCACGTCCACCGCCGGCGCGAGCGTGACCTCACGCGCGCTGGCGTTGCTGGCTGCCTTCGACGAGCACCATCGGGTGCTGCGGCTGAGCGAACTGGCGACGCGGGCGGGCCTGCCGGTGCCGACGGCCCATCGTCTGGTGGCCGAGCTGACCGAGTGGGGTGCGCTGAGCCGTCGACCGGACGGTCGCTACCGGATCGGCCGGCGGCTCTGGGACCTCGGCATGCTCGCCGCCGTGCAGGCCGACCTGCAGGAGGTCGCCTCGCCGTTCCTGCACGACCTGTATGCCGCGACGCTCGCCACCGTTCATCTGGCGGTGCGCGCCGACGACCAGGTGCTCTACATCGACCGGTTGGGCGGCCATTCCTCGGTGCCGGTGGTCAGCACGATCGGCTCCCGGCTGCCGATGCACGCGACCGGCGTGGGCAAAGTGCTGCTCGCCTACGCACCCGAGGACATCCAGCGCCGGGTGCTGTCCGATCTGACCCGCATCACCCCGCACACGATCACCGAGCCCGGGCGCATCCACCGGCAGCTGGCTCGCGTGCGCGAGGAGGGGTTCGCTGTCACCAGCGAGGAGATGAGCATGGGGGCGGCCTCGGTCGCGGTCCCCGTGCTGAGCCGCAACGAGCGGGTGGTGGCGGCGCTCGGTGTGGTGGTGCCGCCGCGCAGCCGGGACAAGCCGCAGCTGGTCGCCGCGCTGAAAGTCGCGGCGCAGGGCATCCGGCGTAGTCTCTGAGCACCGCCTGGTTCCGCTCAGCGGAAGCTACGGCTGTCGCCGGACGCGGCTCGCGAGCACAATCTGCCGCATGCGAACCCAGGTCGCCATCATCGGCGCGGGCCCGGCCGGCCTGCTGTTGTCCCATGTGCTCGCCGGGCGCGGGGTCGAGTCGATCGTCATCGAAACCCGTTCCCAGGACTACGTGTTGGCCCGCATCCGGGCCGGCATCCTCGAGCAGTCGTCGGTCGATGTGCTGCGCGCCGCCGGCCTGAGCGGGCGGCTCGACGCCGAAGCGCTGCCGCACCGCGGCATACACCTGCAGTGGCCGGGGGAGCGGCACCAACTGGATTTCGTCGACCTGGTCGGCCGGCACGTCTACGTCTACGGACAGACCGAGGTGACTCACGATCTGGTGGCAGCACGGGAGGCCGCCGGACAGCAGCTGATCTACGGGATCACCGACACCGCCGTGCACGACATCCACACCGAGCGGCCCAGCGTCACCTTCACCGACGAGGCAGGCGCCGCGCAACGGATCGAGGCCGACGTCGTGGTGGGCTGCGACGGCTCGTTCGGGCCGAGCCGGCACGCCATCCCCGAGTCCGAGCGTGTCACCTGGGCCCGCACGTATCCCTATGCGTGGCTGGGGGTGCTGGCCGACGTCGCGCCGTCCACGGACGAGCTCATCTACGCCTGGCACCCCGACGGTTTCGCGTTGCACTCGATGCGCTCGCCGAAGGTCAGCCGCTTCTACCTGCAGGTCGAACCGGGCGAGGACCTGGCCGTCTGGTCCGACGACCGGATCTGGACGGCGCTGGCGACGCGACTCGGCGACGGTGTCGACTGGTCACTGGCGACCGGACCGATCACCGACCGCAGCGTGCTGCCGATGCGCAGCTTCGTGGCGTCACCGATGCGGTCCGGACGGCTCTTCCTGGCCGGCGACGCGGCGCACATCGTGCCGCCGACCGGTGCCAAGGGACTGAACCTGGCGATCGCGGACGTCAGTCTGCTCGCCCCCGCGCTCGCCGACCTGGTGGCCGGGGACGAGCGGCGGGCGGACAGCTACTCGGACCGGGCCTTGGAGCGGGTATGGCGCTGCACGCACTTCAGCTGGTGGATGACCACCATGCTGCACCGCGCGGGCGACGACTTCGACGCGCAGCTGCAGTTGTCCCAATTGCGTTGGGTGGTCAACAGTTCCGCCGGGGCGGCCGGGCTCGCCGAGAACTACGCCGGGATCCCGCTGGAGCTGTGAGCCGGCATACGGATCGATACGTTTCGGCCCATCCGTAACGATCCGTATCACTGTGGGCGGCTTCCACCTCGGCGCGGCGGAGTCTGCGAGACTCGCACTCGTGAGCGACGACCTGGACGACGTCCGCATCGAGCGCGCGACCGCAGAGGACGCGTTGGTGCTCGCCGGGATGACGCTGCGCTGGGACCTGGAAACCGGAGCACCGAACCGGCCCGGCTTCCTCGACGAATTCGCCTCGGCCTGGCTCGCGCAGGGCGACGCGCGACCGGCGTGGATCGCCCGGCGCTCCAACGGGGACCCGGTCGGGTTCGTGCTCGGCATTCTGGCCACCAGTCTGCCGAGCCTGCGCCGCCCGACCGGCGGCTGGCTGCACATCAGCGGCTTCTACGTCGTGCCCGACCTGCGCGGTCGCGGGCTGGGCGAGCGGCTGATGCGGGAGGTCGTCGACTGGGCGACCGGACACCGGCTCTACCGGGTGCAGCTCAACGCAACCGATCAGGCGCGCGCCTTCTACCGGCGGGCCGGCTTCGGCAGCCCTCAGGACACGCTCATGCAGCTGGTGCTGACCGACCGGCTGCCTACGAGTTGACCGCGGGTTCAATGAGGAAGACTGGGATCTGCCGGTCGGTCTTGGTCTGATATTCGGCGTAGGGCGGGAAGGCCGCGACAGCGCGCTCCCACCACTCCTCGCGCTCGGCGCCACTGATCTCACGAGCGACGCCGTCGTGCCGGGTGGTCCCGTCCTGAACCTCGACCTCAGGGTTGGCCTTGAGGTTGTAGTACCACGCAGGGTGCTCGGGCGATCCGCCCTTCGAGGCCACCGCGGTGTACACGCCGTCGTGCTCGACCCGCATCAGCGGCACCCGACGTAGCTTGCCCGACTTGGCGCCGCGCATCGTGAACACGACCACCGGCCTGCCCTGGATGTGAACGGAATCCGTGGTGCCGGTCTCGTCGATCTTCGCGAGCTGGTCCTTGACCCAACCGGTCTTCTCCTCGGCGTATTCACCCTGCAACGGCATGTCTTCTCCTCGCTGTGTCGAGCGCTGTCATCGAAGGCAACCACCGGCGGACGGCGGTTGTTCCGTCGGCACCGCCTACGATCGCCGGTATGCCGCAGATCGAGCCGGAAGCCGACTTCGCCCGGGTGCCCGATGGTTTCCAGCGCCTGTGGACACCCCACCGGATGGCCTACATCCAGGCCGACAAACCCGAGGACAGCGACAACGGGGCGTGCCCCTTCTGCGCCGCGCAGGCCAGAACCGACAAGGCAGCGCTCATCGTCCACCGGGGACGCACGTGCTACGTGATTCTCAATCTGTTCCCCTACAACCCGGGACATCTGCTGGTCTGTCCCAACCGGCACATCCCGGCATACCTCGACCTCACCGACGAGGAGACCGCCGAGTTCACCGCGCTCACCAAACAGGCGATCCGGGCGCTCAGAACGGCGTCGGAGCCGCACGGGTTCAACCTCGGCATGAACCAGGGCGAGGTCGCGGGCGCCGGAGTGGCCGCGCACCTGCACCAGCACATCGTGCCGCGGTGGGCCGGCGACTCCAACTTCCTGCCGATCATCGGCCAGACCAAGGCACTGCCGGTGCTGCTGGAGGACACTCGCGAGCGGCTCGCCGACGCCTGGCCCGAGGACTGAGGCCGACCCACCGGTAACCTGGCGGCACCATGCTCAACCGTTACGCCCGGGCGGCGATCACCAAATTCTTCGCGCCACTGGCCAAGCTGCTGCTCCGGCTGGGCATCTCGCCCGACATCGTCACCGTCGTCGGCACCCTCGGCGTGTGCGCCGGCGCGCTCGCGTTCTACCCGCGTGGCGCGTTCTTCTGGGGCACGGTCGTCATCACGCTGTTCATCTTCTCCGACACGCTCGACGGCAACATGGCGCGTATGTCGGGCCGCTCCAGCGTCTGGGGCGCCTACCTCGACTCGACTCTCGACCGGGTCGGCGACGCGGCGATCTTCGGGGCCCTGGTGCTCTGGTATGCCGGGGACGGCGACAACCTGGTGATGGCCGGGCTGGCCCTGGCCTGCCTGATCCTCGGCATGGTGGTGTCCTACTCCAAAGCGCGCGCCGAGGGCCTGGGGATGACCGCCAACGTCGGGATCGCCGAGCGGTCCGAACGACTCGTCGCGGTGCTGGTGACGACCGGGCTGGTCGGCATCCCGTGGCTGCACCTGCCCACCGCGGTGCTCGGCGTCGTGCTCGCGCTGATCGCGATCGCCAGCTTCGTCACGGTGCTGCAGCGCATGCTGACCGTGCGCCGTCAAGCACTGGGCGGAGCCGGAGAGCTTCCCCAGTGACGCTGCGCGACCACGCGGAGGGTCTCGCCTACCGGGCCGCCTGGCGGGTGGTCTGCCGGATGCCGGAGCCGGTTGCCTACGGGTTGTTCGACCGGATCGCGCGGGCGATGCACCGGCGCGGTGGCCGCGCCGTCGAGCAACTGCGTGCCAACTACGCCACCGTCCGGCCCGAGCTCGACGCTGCGGCGCTGGATGCGCTGGTGCTGGAGGGCCTTTCGTCATACCTGCGCTATTGGTGCGACGCCTTCCGGCTGCCCCGGGAGACCCCGGAGACGCTCACCGACCGGATCCGGCTGACCGGTCATTACCCGGAGGCGCGGGCGATCATCGATCGCGGTGAGCCGCTCATTCTCTTTCTCGGGCACCTCGGCAACTGGGACCACTGCGGGGCCTGGGCGACCCATTACTTCGCACCTGTGACGACCGTGGCCGAGCGGCTCAAACCCGAGTCGGTGTTCGACGCGTTCGTCGAGTTCCGCGAGGCGCTGGGCATGCGGATCCTGCCGCTGACCGGCAGCAACGACGTCTATCTGCAACTGCGCCAAGCGGTTTCGCGAGGTGGTTTCGTGCCGCTGCTCGCCGACCGCGACCTGACCCGCACGGGCGTCGAAGTCGCGCTCTGCGGGCACCGCATCCGCGCGGCGGTCGGGCCGGCGCGGCTGGCGCTGGAGACCGGCGCGGCGCTCTTCCCGCTCGCGATCAGCTACGAGCCGATCGCCGGCCGCGCGGCACACCGCGTCGTGGCGCGCTTCGGGCCGCAGGTGGTGCCGCCGTCCGACGGCGCGACCGACCGGGTGCGGGCGATGACCCAGCAGTGTGTCGACTCGCTGGCGGAGACCATCAGCGAGCGCACCCAGGACTGGCACATGATGCAGCGGGTGTTCCTGTGAGGATCGGCATGGTCAGCCCTTACGCCTTCGACGTCCCCGGAGGTGTCCAGTTCCACGTGCGGGATCTTGCCGAGCACCTGCTCTCGCGGGGCCACGACGTGCGGGTCCTCGCGCCGTCCGACGAAGAGACCGAACTGCCGCCCTACGTCGACTCGGCGGGCCGAGCGGTGCCGGTGCCCTACAACGGATCCGTGGCGCGGCTGCTCTTCGGCCCGGTCACCGCCGCAAGGGTCGGCCGGTGGATCGACCGCGGCGAGTTCGATGTCTTGCACGTGCACGAGCCGTTCTCGCCGAGTGTGTCGATGCTGGCGATGATGGCCGCTGACGGTGCCGTGGTCGGCACGTTCCACTCCAGCACGATGCGGTCGCGTGTGCTGCTGACCCTCATGCCGTTGCTGCAGCCCCAGCTGGAGAAACTCAGCGGCCGGATCGCCGTGTCGCGCGAGGCGTTGCGGACCATCCATCGGCACGAGGGTGCCGCTGACGCGGTCATCATTCCCAACGGGGTGTATGTCGATCGCTTCGCGTCGGCGCCCCTCGTCCCGCACTGGCAGGGGAGTGTGGAGCGGCCCACGATCGCGTTCCTCGGCCGGTTGGAGGAGCCGCGCAAGGGACTGTCGGTGCTGCTCGACGCGATGCCAGGGCTGCTGGACGCGATCCCCGGACTCCGGCTGCTCATCGCCGGACCGGGTGATCCGGGGGAGGCCCTCCGGCATACGGCGGACCACGTGCGGGCGGCCACCGAGTTCCTCGGGATGGTGAGCGAGCCGGCCAAGGCGTCGCTGCTGCGGTCGGTCGACGTGTATGTCGCGCCCAACACCGGCGCCGAGAGCTTCGGCATCATCCTGGTCGAGGCGATGAGCGCGGGCGCGCCGGTGGTGGCCAGCGACCTGCCGTCCTTCGGCGACGTCCTCGACGGTGGGAGCGCGGGGGCGTTCTTCCGCACCGGGGATCCGGCGTCGCTGACCCACACCGTGCTCGCAGTGCTGCGCGATCCGGCCCTGCGGTCGAGGCTGGCGGCGCGGGGCGCCGTACGGGCCCGGGAGTTCGACTGGTCCCGTGTATCGGCCGACGTGATGGACGTTTACGAGACCTGCCGGGCCGCGCGACCCGGCGGTGTGCAGTCGAC